>CAYUMH010000229.1:0-1627 GCA_964445775.1 uncultured Terrimonas sp. | reverse complement strand
AAGTATCCTGACTATTTATAGAAACGCTTTCCTTTTCCTGGTTGATCTTGCCGAATCGTTCGGATAGTTGTTTTGCGGTATCTCCTGTCACCTGCCCAAAAACAATATTGCCCACAATATTGAGGATGACCTCCGCCTGCTCACGGCCATAATCTTTTTTAAGCTGGCTATAATCCTGAACGGCAAGGGTAACCGCCACTTTGTTGGACCTCGCCGTGGCGATCAGGTTATCAATCCCGTTAAAATAAATGGTAGGAAACTCATCAAAGATCATACTGCACTTTTGCTGATGCTTACGGTTAACCAGCTTATTTATCCGGTTAATGTAAAGGGATAGCACCGCGCCATAAACCTGTGACTTCTGCGGGTTATTCGCCAAGCAAACAATCTTCGGCTCCTCAGGATTATTGATATCCAGTGAAAAATCATTACCGCTCAAAACGTAGTATAGTTGAGGTGATGATAATCGTGCCAGGCTAATCTTTGCACTGGCGACCTGTCCCTCTAACTGCTCATATGCTTCGTTTTGCCAGGCCGATACAAATGGATTGATCAAAACTTCAATTTCCGGTTCCTGTAATAAGACCTCAAACAGCTCCTTGTAATCCACCTGCGCCAGTTCAATTACATGCGGCAAGGTGCAATAGCGGCCATCCTGATATTTCTTTAGAAACCACATAATGGCCGTTATAAAGTTTATGGGAGATTCGACAAAGAAATCGCCTTGCTTTCTTATCCATTCCCGGTTCAGGCCCAGCATAATAGTACGGCTGGAATCTATGGCATCTGTAATGTCCATCATCGTATGCGGTTCTAACGGGTTGGCCCGGTGCATGATCTGTTCCAGGTTAATGACGTATTGAGTAGGTTTAACTTTGTAGCGATGAGCGTACTTTAAAAGTGCGTTATACACGATCTTCGACAGGTCATCATACTTAAAATCATAAACCAACATGGTAAACCCTTTCTGTATATGCTGGGTGATGATGTGGCGTATCACAAAGTAAGATTTACCCGCGCCCGGACTACCACCGATCAATGTTCCTCTAAAAGGGTTAATTATGTTTATAAAGCTCTTGCGCAACTTCCCTTTAAGGCGGTAGACAGCAGGTAAATTGATTGAATATTCATTTTCCAATAACCTTTCTTCCTGCGGGAAAGATTCGTTTTCGCGGTTGAAAATATCATTACTTAAATTCAACTTTAACATCCTGAAAAAAAGACTAACACCCGATAACAGTAAAATGTAGCCTATAGTGGTTACAACGATATAAAGCAGGGCAACGGTATAGACGGGATACTTCCAATTAAGGAACATGCTACTCATAAAATAAAGCACCGCACCAATAAAGCAATAGGTCAAAATCGTCTTTGGCCGGATCTTTTCATCTTTTTTACCCTTGCTGCCCAACAGTGAGACCATCAATAAAATGAGTGCCAGTAATTTAGCGTAAAGCACCTGTTTAAATACCAGCATTTTTGAAATTGGTAGTAAAACCTGGTTCACTACCGGCCTGGTCAGGCCAGCGGCCTGAAATGCTGAATAACAGCATAAATAAAAATGTATGATCAAAACTGCTATACTCAACAGCCTGGTAAAGTCAATAACCTTTCGTAAGGCTTGTTC
>CAYUMH010000228.1:0-1689 GCA_964445775.1 uncultured Terrimonas sp. | reverse complement strand
AAAAGTTATTAGCAGAGGTTTTAATTTCATACTTTTGGTTTATGGTTAATAAGTTTTATTGATCATATCAAAAAAAATCCCGTAACACCTTTGCGGTGATTTAATGTGTGTGAGAAGCCATTATGGTGGGATTTTTTAAAACGGCAGTATTTATACCGCCGTTTTTTGTTGTTAAGTAATTTTTCTAATCATATCATGAAATTTAGGTTAAATTGATTATAGCTATTATTGGTTGTGTAATTAGTATATTCTTATCCGGCCGGCTTCAATTTGATAGTTGCTATTTACCGCCTTACATATAAACTTTATCTTTTCGTCAAGAGACAGTCTGCTGATGTCTCCTGTTACCGAAGTGTTTCCGTATTTCTCCTTATTGTAATCAATCGTTATGTGATAAGCGTCTTCCACTTTTTGAATAATGTCTAAAAAAGGCGTTTCCTTAAAAACAAACGCGCTGTGCGCCATGTCTGTAGATAGAACAGGATGATTAACCACAGTATCTGTTTTAAGCTTTTCTGTTGAAGGTACATAAGCAGCTTGCTTATTAGGGGTTAACGTTATCCAGTTGTTTTCCTTAGGATCATCGGTTCGGTTAACCATTACTTTACCGGTAATTACTACAACACTGCTTATTTGATTTAAAGATGCATTCACAATAAAACTTGTGCCTAAAACTTTTGTAGTGAGGTATTGTGTATGCACAAAAAATGGCATGTCAGGATTTTTTTTAACCTCAAAAAAACCTTTGCCCTCTAAGGTTACTTCTCTTGTTGAACCTGAAAAACTTTTAGGATATGCCAGATTTGAATTAGGACTTAAAATCACCACACTACCATCTGAGAGTTTAACGACTAAACTTTCTTTCGACTGGTTTTTTATTCTGGTTAAATTGGTTTCAACCGTTGGTGGTATTGAAGGTTGATTGACTGCCCCTTTATTGACGTTGTTTGTAAGATATTTATAACCGATTGCCAAAGTAAACAGAACAACAACACTTGCAGCAATTTTTAACCAGGTATAAGAACGGCCGCGCATCTCTACTTCCTTTGCTACCTGCGTTTCGGTGCTGTGCTGGTTAACGTAACTAACCATGTTTGATATGTCGTGTTGGGTAAGATGCTTGTCATTATCTTTAATCCGGATAGCCATTAAAATAGCCCGCGCATTTTGCAAGCGTGTTACTTTGTCAGGATTTTCGCGCTGCCAGTTATCCCAGAAATCAGAATTTTCTTTTTGTGGATTTAATACCCACTCGATAAAAGAGTCGTCGCAAACAAAGTCTTCGACCTCGTAATCCTGGTAACTATTCATTATTTATAATTGGTTTATAACAGCATAAGACGTTTTTCTTGAAAATCTACCCTATAAAATGAAAATATTTTGGATTATCAGGAAAATAACTGTTAATCAGACACTTAAAATTTTGAACAACATCACAACCAATGGTAACCACTCTGCTCTAAAATTTTTGTACGCCTTTTGAAGTAAATTATAAACCGACTGAGAACTGATATCCATCAGTTGGGCAATTTCTGTTAATGTGAAATTTTCATAAAACCGTAAATAAAGTATTTCCTTTTGTCGGGGTGGCAATTGATTGATTATAGACTTTATTTTGTCCGCGACTTTAAGATTGTCCAGATCAGCAATTATTTTGGTTTCAATATCAAATTCAACATTGAAAACATA
>CAYUMH010000227.1:0-1695 GCA_964445775.1 uncultured Terrimonas sp. | reverse complement strand
AAATAAATCGGCTTTTTTTTTGCATAATTAAAATAAAGTTCTATTTTCGGTCTCGAATTACATGAAATCTCCGGAAAAATCTTGCCTTCCGGATATATACCTCTGAAAACCCATCCTTATCTAACTTTCTACGAAACCTCTCTTCCACAATCCAGTGAACAACAATAAGTGTTTGTAAGCATTTGCTTGCTACTGCTTATCCAATTCCATGATTACACACTTGAATAATTCAGTGAAGTGTTTTAATCAATTTAACTATGAGTTGGAATATCATAAGCGTAAGCGGCAATAAGGCCATGAATTTTATTTTTCAGACGGTGTTATCTAAAAAATATGCTGTGCTGGGAGTAGAAACAGTTTACCAGGCCAGTGCTGAACTGAAAAGGAGCCAGACCGACAGCATTGTTATTATTGATAACAATAATGATGAAGAAGTAGGATCTTTTTTACAACACTTAGAAACGAGTTTTTCTTCAAAAGACATACATATAATTCTTTTATCCGAAAGTAAAGACGTTAAATTAAAATCTGCATTCCTTAAAACTGTTTTTCCAAAACCATTTAACCCGCAGGAGGTGGCCGTTTATATTGACAGTATAACATCTAAACCATCTGTTGCTGTTTTTAACAGTTAATTTAATTCTTACTTTTATGGACCTAGCTTTATACCCTCTAACCAAAACTTCCGAGAATAACTGGCATGTTGTAAAAGACATGTCCGGCAACATGTCGGTTGAAAAGAAAATGTCTTGTCTTATCATTGGTAAAGACGATGAGACCGAGACTCCTGATTTCGCTTCTACTTATTATGTAAATAGCCTGAAACAGGCACATAACTTTATTGGCACCAATACAAAAGTGGCCATACCGGATGTTATTTTAATTAAAGTTCCCTACAACAAATCGGAATTAAGCTTTTTTGCAGCTGCTTTAAAAAAGCGTAAAGCATACCGTAAAACGATCGTTATTTACTGCCTGCAGCAATTAACCAAAGTACAAAGTGCAGACATTGCTGCCAGCGGTCTTGTTGATGATGTGGTAGATATTTGCAATCCTGATGTTGACCTGGTTGCCAAAGTAAATTTCCTGAGAAAAGTAAAAGGGAACGAAAAAGTGTTTACGGCTCGTGTTAAGTCGGCCTACGCTACCAAAGGATACACGTTCAATGCCTTTTTATCTGTAAAACGTGCAGTGGATATCATTGTGGCATCGGTACTGCTGGTATTATTATTACCCTTTTTCTTAATTATAGCGCTGGTGATTAAACTGGAATCCCGCGGTCCGGTTATTTATAAATCAAAAAGAGCCGGTAAGGGTTATAAAGTGTTTGAATTTTATAAATTCCGTACCATGGAAGTTGGCGCTGATACAAAAATTGACCAGTTAGGCCACCTTAACCAGTACAAAGAGGAAGCAGGCGGAGCCAAGTTCTTAAAAATTGCCAATGACCCGCGTATCACCAGGATGGGTAAGTTTTTAAGAAATACCAGTATTGACGAATTACCACAGCTGATCAATGTGCTGAAAGGTGATATGTCATTAGTAGGTAACAGGCCTTTACCTTTATATGAAGCAGCTACTTTAACCGATAATAACTCTGTTGAAAGATTTATGGCGCCTGCCGGTATCACAGGCTTATGGCAAATTGAAAAAAGAGGCAGGGAAGATATGTCAACTGAAGAAAGGATTAACCTG
>CAYUMH010000226.1:0-1751 GCA_964445775.1 uncultured Terrimonas sp. | reverse complement strand
AGGCTTTTTCCATACCGGCGCCTACCAGGACCAGATCAGCGGTTATGGTGGTATAAAACACTGCCTGATCCCTTCGCCACAACATATTATTGTGGAGCAGGATAAAAACGGTAAGCTGGTAGACTGGGTATATGCCAAACAGCAAACCGCCCAGAGCATGCTGAAGATATTGGGCTATATGAAGTAACCCGTTTACTTACTTCGCCCGGAACTTTCGATAGGGTAGCGCTGCTACTTTATCGAAAGTTTTTTATTTTTATGCCTTACTATCATTCTATTCCTTTCAATTGTTTAACATGGCGGCTCAACCTGTATTTACCATATCGTTACAAAACGTTCATTTCAGGGCTTATCATGGATTGTACCCGCAGGAAAGGGTAGAAGGCAATGATTTTATCATTAACCTGTCAGCAAAATATACCACCCCTAACCCCAGGATTGTATCACTGGAAGATACCATTGACTATGGCGCATTATACGGCCTTGTACAGGAGGTAATGGCCCGGCCTGTTGACCTGCTGGAAACGGTGGTGCAGCAGATCGCTCAATTAATACTAACGCAATACCTACAGGTTTTGGAAGTGCGTGTATCGCTGGAAAAAACAAAACCACCGATTGCCGATTTCAATGGCAGTGCCGTGGTGGAAATTAATCTTGTTCGCTAACATTTTTACCTTATGTTTATACCGTAAACACATTTGGTAAATACCCGCTGATCTTATGACCCGAAAACTATTTTTTACTGACCAACAGCAGCCATTGGTGGCGAATATTAAATGGCTGATCATTTTTTGCTTTTTATTGCGCCTGGTACTTTTCTTTATCTCCTTTGTATCGGCAGAGCTGGGAGAGTCCCGTGTATTTATTAACAGTAACTTTTTTGTACTCACCACCGGCATCTGGGGCGCTTATTTCCTGGCCCGTAAAAAGTGGCTGCCGTTTATGATCATTGCTGTATTTGTTTTTACGGACCTGTTGCTGAAAAGCGATATAAAAATATCGCTGGACTATTACCTGAGTTATGCAATAGATAAGAATACAGATACCATAAAAACCTGGACTGACCGGTTTTTTATGATGGGTTATTTTATCCTCATCCCTTTATTGTATGGTAAGGCTGAGGGTATTAAGGGGCGCAAAGCCTGGTTATATACCTTTTTAATTGGTATAGTGACCATTGTTACGGTGGAAAATGCCAACCTGGGTATACTGGAACGTATGGATGTAAGCGGTGACTGGCAGGAAGTATTGTACTATTTGGTGCTCACCATATTATACACCATTAAGGACATCGTTTTTCTACTGGCTTTTTTACACCTGTTGTTCCGGGTAAAAAACAAGTTACATTTCTTACGCCTGCCTGCGGAAATAAATATGGACCGCAAACAGTTTTTACCTGCTTTTTTTGTGGGATATAGTGTGTTTGTGTTCTCGGCCATGACACTGGCCTTCACTTTCATTAAAATGAGCTTTTCCTATTTTTTTAATACCAACTGGTTTATTTTTTTCGAAGCAGCCTGTATTGCTTTACCAATATTGGTAAGCGCTTATTTTATTGGTAATACCATTCAACGCAGGAATGAACATTTAGGGAATTACTATGGCTTTTTTGCTTTTATCAGCTGGACGCCGGTTGTAAATATTATAGGATACCTGGTAATGGCTTTTGTGGAAATGAAGAACTGGGTAAAAGCAAAGCCCCATGCCTTATTTGGCAAACAAAGATTACTGCATACTGTTTTCTCCTGTTT
>CAYUMH010000225.1:0-1828 GCA_964445775.1 uncultured Terrimonas sp. | reverse complement strand
CGGAAATGTCTTTCCTGGAGATGTTTGATGTGTTAAACGAAAAACTGATACTCGAGGGTAAAGAGACCATTGCGTTTGACCATGACGGTAGCGAAGGTATTTGCGGCATGTGCTCTATGTATATCGATGGCCGTCCGCATGGTCCATGGCATGGTACTACTACCTGCCAGTTGCATATGCGTGCCTTTAAAAACGGCGATACTATCACTGTAGAACCATGGCGCGCCAATGCTTTCCCGGTAATTAAAGACCTGATGGTGGATCGCAGTGCTTTTGACCGCATCATTGCAGCCGGTGGTTATGTATCGGTTAATACCGGTGTATCGGTAGATGGTAATGCTATTCCCATTGAAAAAGAAAATGCAGATAAAGCATTTGCTGCTGCGGCCTGTATCGGTTGTGGTGCCTGCGTAGCCGCCTGTAAAAACTCTTCGGCATTATTATTTGTATCCGCAAAAGTTTCACACTTATCCTTATTACCACAGGGTGCACCGGAAAAGAAAAACCGTGTACTGAACATGGTAGCACAAATGGATAAAGAAGGATTCGGCTCCTGTACCAATACCGGCGCCTGTGAAGCGGTTTGTCCTAAAGAAATTTCTATTACCAATATTGCCCGCCTGAACGGACAGTATGCTGCTGCTGCTCTGGCATCGGATAAGTAACCAGGTAATATTTATAAAATAGTTAAACGCTCTGTACAGTATGGTATAGAGCGTTTTTGTTTATCAGCAACAGTAACAAGGCTCATCTTCGTTGCGTCGCATACTTCGGGGTTCTGTTCGCTTATCAGCATTATCGCTAAAAGCGATGGAATAGTCATGCGAAACTATAAGTTTCGCATAGCCAGACTACAAGTTTCGCATAGCTCAAATAAAAACGGCTGGTATTACTACCAGCCGTTTTCGTTTATCCTGTATGTTTATTATTTAACAATACCGGGGTATTGCTTCAACGCTTCTTCCAGGCAATCCATGGCGGCATTGATAGCATCCGCATTTAATACATAAGCCAGGCGTACTTCGTTTTTACCTAAACCAGGCGTACCGTAAAAGCCGGTAGCCGGGGCCAGCATCACGGTCTGGTTATTATGACTAAAACTTTCCAGCAACCATTGGCAAAATTTATCCGCATCATCAATCGGTAAACGGGCTATCGCATAAAACGCACCGCCGGGTGTGGGGCAAAATACACCGGGCATGGCATTCAGGCGCTTGATCAGCGTATCCCTGCGGTGCAGGTATTCAGCCTTGGGTGCATCAAAATAACTTTCCGGTAAGTCAACAGCGGCTTCACCCAATATCTGGGCCAGTCCGGGAGGACTTAAACGGGCCTGCGCAAATTTCATGGCCGTATCATATACAGCCTTGTTCTTGGTCACCAAAGCACCAATACGGGCGCCACAGGCACTGTAACGTTTGCTGATGGTATCCATCAATACCACATGCTCTTCCAGGCCTTCCAGCTGCATGGCACTGATATACTCGCCATCGTAGCAAAACTCACGGTAAGCTTCGTCGCTGAACAGGTATAAGTTATGTTTTAAACAAATATTTTTCAAAGCCTCCATCTCTTCACGGCTGTACAAATAACCGGTAGGGTTATTGGGGTTACATACTACAATGGCTTTTGTTTTGGGTGTGATCACTTTTTCAAAAGCATCAATAGGAGGCAGGGCAAAACCAGTTTCAATATAAGAGGTAATAGGAACCACATTTACACCGGCCGTGCAGGCAAAGCCATTATAGTTGGCATAAAAAGGCTCAGGGATAATTACTTCATCACCGGGGTTTAAACAGCTGAAAAAGCCGAACAGGATCGCTTCACT
>CAYUMH010000224.1:0-2054 GCA_964445775.1 uncultured Terrimonas sp. | reverse complement strand
CAGCGGCGAACACCCGCGTATGGGCGCTACTGATGTTTGTCCTTTAATTCCCATAGCCAATATTACCATGGAGGAAACGGCCCGTTATGCACAGCAACTGGCCAAAAAAGTAGGTGAGGAATTAAATCTTCCGGTTTATTTATATGAGGCGGCCCAGGCCGATCCGGCCCGTAAAAACTTATCAGTAATCCGGGCCGGCGAATATGAAGGCTTTTTCAAAAAAATAAAACAACCCGAATGGGCGCCCGATTTTGGTCCTGCTGAATTTGATGCCAAACGCGGCGGTACAGTTATTGGCGCCCGCGATTTTTTAGTAGCTTATAATGTAAACCTTAATACTACCTCTACACGGCGTGCCAATGCCATTGCATTTGATATACGTGAAGCAGGCCGGGTAAAAAGAGAAAATGGTAAAGTGGTAACAGATGAAGCCGGTAAACCTGTAAACATACCGGGTAGTTTAAAATCGGTAAAAGCCATTGGCTGGTATATTGAGGAGTATGGTATTGCCCAGATATCCATTAACCTCACTAATCTTAATATTACCCCCATTCATATAGCTTTTGATGAAACCTGCAGAAAGGCCGATGCCCGTGGCATACGGGTTACCGGTAGTGAACTGGTGGGCCTGGTACCGTTAAAAGCATTACTGGATGCCGGTAAATACTTTTTACAAAAACAACAACGCTCCGTTGGGGTAAGTGAAAAGGAGCTGATAAAAATTGCTGTAAAATCGTTGGGACTGGATGAACTGACGCCCTTTAAGCCCGAAGAAAGAATTATTGAATACATACTGGCCAGGCCGGAAGACAGCAGGCTGATCAATATGACCGTTGCCGGTTTTGCCGATGAAACGGCGAGTGAAAGCCCGGCCCCGGGAGGCGGCTCCATTGCTGCTTATATGGGCGCTTTGGGTGCGGCGCTGGCTACCATGGTGGCAAACCTTTCGTCGCATAAAAAGGGCTGGGATGAACGCTGGGAGGAATTTAGTGACTGGGCCGAAAAGGGAGAAACTGCCAAAGCACAATTATTAAAACTGGTAGATGAGGATACAGCCGCCTTTAATAAAATTATGAATGCCTTTGGCTTACCCAAGGCAACGGAGGAAGAAAAAAAGGCCCGTACTGCTGCTATACAGGACGCTACAAAATACGCTATTGAAGTACCCTTAAAAGTAATGCAGGTAGCGTATGGTTCCATGGAGCTGATAAAAGCCATGGCAGATACAGGTAACCCCAATTCGGTATCCGATGCCGGTGTGGGAGCGCTTTGTGCCCGTAGCGCCGTATTAGGCGCTTTTATGAATGTACGCATTAATGCTGCCGGGTACGATGACAAAACTTTTGTACAGGAAGTATTGACACAGGGCAAGGCCATTGAACAGCAAGCCATACAGGCCGAACAGGAAATTTTACAGGTTGTGAGTGAAAAAATTGGTCTGTAAATATTACGGTAAAAACAATCGTCCACTAACATTATAAAAAACTACCCATGCAGCATTTAAAATTGTACAGCAAACAGGATGTATTATCGTTAACACTGGTAAAAAAATTTGAAACAAGGGTAGGAGAGCGGGTACAGGCATTGCCCGATCATACAACTGTACTTGGAGAGACATTAACCGCCGTTAATGCCAAATACGTTGTTATAGGTATACCGGAGAGCATAGGTATCAGGGCTAACCATAGTACGGCTTTTGCCGATACCTGGTGGGTTTCGTTCCTGCAGTATTTTGTTAACCTGCAAAGCAATGATTTTTTTGATGGCAGCGATGTGCTGATACTGGGACATTTTGACTTTGGTGATATACAATACCTTATTGATATTAATGCCAAAGGAACCGAGGAAAAACTAGCCGCTTACCGCCATGCGGTACAAACGGTGAACGAGGAGGTGGAGGAAGTAATTAAACAAATTACGGCTGCCGGAAAAATACCCATTGTGCTGGGAGGAGGCCACAACAATACCTATCCGTTAATTAAAGGGGCTGCAAAAGGCTGGCTGAAATCGGGTAAACTGGCACTGGCCCAGATCAACTGTATCAATATGGATAC
>CAYUMH010000223.1:0-2068 GCA_964445775.1 uncultured Terrimonas sp. | reverse complement strand
TTCGTGTCTCACGAACCATGAATATGTTACGTCATGTCGACCTTAGGAGGCTTCTCCGGCCTGTAAGATCATACTATGCTCGGGTGAGACCTCTCCCGCTGGTCGAGGTGACGGAGTTCTATAATTGTGATAAACCCGATAACCGGCACACCTTAACTTTTGAACTCCTGGAACATTGAACCCTTGAACTTTTCTATGATCCATGAACTATTAACTATGAACGACCCCCTACTTCTTCTCCCGCTGATGTATCAACCTTAGCGCCGCTTCAAGCTTATAATCGCTGCCGCGTTTAATGGCTTTGGAGGTTGGGCCAACATACACTTCGGGTTGTACGCCATGGCCGTCATGCGGAATATTTTTGTCAATTACCAGGCGGAAGCGGGGTAAACGGAAACGTACCCTGGTATTGGGCAGGGTAACATCAGGTATCAGCCAGGCAGTATTGCCATAGGCTCCGCCGCCCGTTTCTTCGCCAATAATAGTAACGTTATCCTGTGGTTTTACCGTGCCGGCAAATAAGGTAGTGGCGGAGAAAGAATAGCCGCCGGTAAGCACATATACCTGGCCGTCGAAATGATGTTTTTTAATGGGCTTGTTCTTATGTTTTTCAAAATACCGGAAATGGTATTTATCGCCTTTCCTGCGGGCATAAAACAACATGAAAATCTTATTGGGAAAATAATTTTCAATAAACCGGCCATACTTGTTTTTACGGGTAATGGCGTACAGCGAATCGGCTATTATAAAAGGCTTATCGGCAATATAACGGGTGAGGGTAGTGGAATTATTTACATTACCACCTCCATTGGTCCTTACATCAATAATTAAATTATTAATGCCTTCTTTATGCAATGTTTTAAATGATCTTTTAAAAAACTTCTTTAAACCATGTCCTTTGCTGAATGTGTTTACCTCCATCACAGCTGTTTTACTCAGGGTATCTATCTTTAATACCCGCATGCGGTTTAGGCGTACGGTTTTATCAGGTGCAGGTTTGGGTGCTGGTGTCGCCCTTCTTGTACTGCTGTCGCGGGTTGGGGGCCTGCGTAAAGTAGAGTCTTTACGAGGGTAAAACAAGGGTAACATATATTCCTTACTACTACCTAAGCTGTCAATATACTGTACCTGGTAATAAGGGGCAAAACCGTATAACATGGTGTACAGGCTGCCAAAAGTGCCACGGCCGCTTAATATCTGGGCTTTATGGGTGGTATTATAACCATCAGTGGAAATATAGTTGAACAGCGTATCGGTAAGTTGTTTTACACTTTTCCCATCCAGTGCCGTAATAATGGTGCCGCGTTTCAATACCGAATCATTGCGGTGCAGGTTCTCGGCCACCACCATACTGTCGCCCCATATTTTTACTGCCAGCGGAAAAGTTCTTTCTGCTTTCAGGGTATCTGTATACTGGCTGTACTTTTTAGAGGGCCTTACAGTAGTGTGACCGCAGTTGATCTTGGCAGTTACATACATCAGTATCTTCCTGAAATCCGCCTCGGTTAAGGAATCATTAATTTGCTGACGGCCTTCGTCAAAATAATAATCCATGCTGTCTTTAGGCGTATACCAATATAAGCTGGGATGCGCTTCCTCCAGGGTTTCGCGGTACACCGCATAATCCTTTTGTAACTGCGCTGGCGAGTATTTTTTTTGCGGACTATAAGAGGCTTTATTAACAGCACAACCCGTTAATGCCCATAAGGCACCCAGGAGTACAGCTATTTTTGTGTTTGTGTTAAGCACCGGTGGCGTTTACGGCGAAAGATACCTATTATTTTAACGGGTTCCAACCCTGTGCGGTAATAGCATGTTTGCCACCGCCTTTGGTAATAATATGACTACCCTGATCCGGCTCGGTCATATAACCTATCACGCTGATCTGCTCATTCAGTACAATCTTATCATAATCCGCCTGCGACAGGGTAAACAGCAGTTCATAATCCTCACCACCGCTAAGGGCACAGGCAGTAGGGTCTATTTCAAATTTAAAAGCGGCCGTTTTCATGGCTTCTTCTACCGGTAATTTATCTTCATATACTACACAACCCAGGTTACTGTCTTT
>CAYUMH010000222.1:0-2138 GCA_964445775.1 uncultured Terrimonas sp. | reverse complement strand
GACGCAGGGTTAAATTACCCGTGGCCATTGCCGCCGGTAAAGTAGCCGATTGGGTGCTGAAATAAGCGCCGAACGGACAACCACGCCAGCAGCGGTTACGGTACTGGCAGTTTACACGGTCATGATGCGGCTGGGTAAGATTGGCGCTGCGGCCAATAAACATATGACGGGTATTGTTGTAGTGCTTTTTAATTCTTGCCGCAAGATCTTTCTCTACAATATTCATTTCCATGGCCGGCATAAAATCGCCGTCAGGCAATACTTCCAGGCCTTCTTTACTACCTTGTATACCTGCAAATCTTTCGGCATAACTATACCAGGGAGCAATATCATCATAGCGGATAGGCCAGTCGATAGCAATACCTTCTTTGGCATTGGCTTCAAAATCCCATTTATTAAAACGGTAACTCTGGCGACCCCATAATAAGGAGCGGCCACCTACATGGTAACCCCTGAACCAGGAGAAGGGTTTGGTTTCGGTATAGGGACAGTCCTTATCGTTTGCCCACATACCATACACTTCTTCACTTAAAGGGTAGTCACGCTTTAATACCGGGTGATCTTTGATCATTTCCTGCGTACGGTTATTACGGTGCTCAAACTCCCAGTTCTCTTTGTTGGCATTTACATAGTCCTTTTTATGTTCTATGTTCCTGCCGCGTTCAAGCATAATTACCTTCAGGCCTTTTTCACAAAGCTCTTTGGCGGCCCAGCCACCGCTGATACCTGAGCCAATTACAATTGCATCATACTGATTATCTGCCATGTGGATCGTTTTTAAAAGCTCCCTTTGAAGAGAGTTTTTTGAAATTATTGTTTAAAACTATTCAAGCATATTTTATTGAGGCTGAAAGCTGAAGGCTTAAAGCTAAAAGCTTATTCGCATCCGGCCTCCGGCCATTTCAAGCATTATTTAAATGACATCCTGTGAAGAATACCATTACCAAATTTCCAAATCATCTAATTACCAAATTAATCCTCACACATCACATATTTTAATCGCCTTGTGCACAGCATCCAGCTTAGCCGCATTGTCCTTGCCTTTGGAAATAAACTCCTGGGCAACATAACCCTTATAACCGGTAGCTGCAATGGCACGCATGATAGCCGGGTAATACAATTCCTGCGTTTCATCTATCTCGTTACGGCCGGGTACACCGGCAGTGTGGTAGTGACCAAAGTACTGGTGGTTATTTTTAATACTACGTATAATATCGCCTTCGTTGATCTGCATATGATAAATATCATACAGCAGTTTAAAATTATCAGAGCCCAGTTCTTTACACAATGCTATACCCCATTCACTCTTATCGCACATATAATCTTTATGATCTACACGGCTGTTGAACAGTTCCATCTGGATGATGACGCCATGTTTTTCTGCCAGGGGCATGATGTTCTTTAAGCCGGTTACACAGTTTTTCAAGCCGGTTACATCGTCCATACCACTACGGTTACCGCTGAAACAGATCAGGTTTTTATAGCCTGCCGCGGCCACTACGGGTATGGCTTCGGTAAAATCTTTTATCAGCCATTCGTGGTTGGCCGGGTTGTTCCATCCTTCGGTTAAACTTATTTTACCGGCAGTATAACACATGGAGCATTCAATACCATGTTTTTTGGCGGTGGCAAATTCAGATGGGGTTAAGAGGTCAACCGCTTTAACACCCCATTTTTTTAATTGCATACATAACTCCTCCAGGGACATGGAACTGAGGGTCCAGTAACAAACAGAATGATTGATATTACCTTTTAACGCGTTTGACATTTCCATATTTGTCGGATTACTCATAGCCTGCGCTACCGGGGCCAGGCCTACGGCCAGCGCTCCTGCCGATAGTTGTTGAATAGCTTTTCTCCTGCTCAAATGATTGCTCATATTTTATTTTAGTTCATCGTTAATTGTTCATGGTTCATAGGTGATGCGTTAAAGGTTAAAGGTTAATGGTTATTTGTTAATGGTATTAAGATCAGTTATCCTCTTGTTGTCTTTCTCAGTTCCGGAGGTTCTGACTTCCCGTCTTCCTGTCTTTCTTCTGCTGATCAGCGATATGCAGTACAAGTGTGCGACCCACAACAATACTGTTGGGGCACCGCGCAACAGCAACCTGGCTTATAAAAATATTATTTCACCGCTG
>CAYUMH010000221.1:356-2221 GCA_964445775.1 uncultured Terrimonas sp. | reverse complement strand
GGATAAGCAGTAAACCTATACCTATTATATTACCCCAAAGAAGGCCTTTTGCAATTAAGTAGGCCGCATTGTACAAAAATATTTTTCTCACACTCCAGTTTGGCGCCCCTAATGCCTTAAGCATACCCACCATTTGGGTACGTTCCAAAATTAGCACCAACAATGCAACGACCATATTAATGGTAGAAACGATTACCATTATTATAATAATGACAAGAATATTGGTGTCAAACAATTTTAACCACTCAAAAATATTGAAATACTTTTCCTGAATGGTAGTACAATTTAATGTTGAAGGTATGGCATCATATATTTCGAGCCCCTTTTGCTGTATCTGGGAAAAATCATCAATAAAAACTTCAAAAGAGCCAACCTGTCCGTCTTTCCATTTATTGATGCGTTGCACATGGCGGATATCACCTATTAAATAGGTAGCATCAAATTCCTGGAATCCGGAATTATAAATACCCACCAATTGAAACACTCTTAAGTTTGGCATACCGTTACCTCCTTCTTTCATAAAAAAGGTATTAAACTTATCCCCTACTTTAAGGTTTAGCCTGTTTGCCAGGTATTGCGAAAGCAGCACTTCATTATTAAGAGTGTGCTTCAGGTCAGGTTTGCGTCCGTCTGTGATATACTCTTCCAGAATATCCCATTTGTATTCTTTACCTACTCCTTTAAATACAATCCCTTCAAAGGCATCTTCCGTACGGATTATCCCCGCTTTGGAAGCTACTGCCTGAATATGGTCTATTCCCTGTACCGATTTAAACTGCGGATAAAAGTTCTGATGTATAGAAAGCGGCTCTACACTTACTTCCGACTGATTGTCATCAAAATTAGAAATTATGATATGCCCGTTAAAAGCCGAAACCTTTTCCCGTATTTTATCCTGGAGCCCTACACCCGTGGCAATAGCTATTATCATCATAATAATACCTACTGCTATGGCTACAATGGCTATTTTTATTATTGGGGCAGATATACTACTTTTATGGTTCTTTGCAGTAACCAGCCTGCGGGCTATGAAATATTCTAAATTCAACTGACTTATGGTATCTTATTCGTTGTTCAAAAATACATTTTTATTCTCATTTATACTGATGGCGGCTTGCGGAAATTCAGTTTCTGCAGAAAAACCAAAAGTTGAAAGTCAAATGGCAAAATCCGAAACGCCAGTGCCGGATGCCTTTATAAAAACAGGTGCCGATAATTCTGAAAAGTACCTGCCTCTTTTGGCCAATAAAAAAACAGGCATAGTAACGAATCAGACAGGAACTATAAAAGATGGAGACAAAACAATCCACATAGTAGATTTCCTGGTTTCAAAAAAAGTGAATATTATTAATATCTACGCTCCTGAACATGGCTTTCGCGGTACTGCCGATGCAGGCGAACTTATAAAGGATGGTAAAGACACCAAAACCGGACTGCCAATTGTTTCGTTATACGGCAACAATAAAAAACCGAAACCGGAACAATTACAAGGCATAGATATAATGGTATTCGACCTTCAGGATGTGGGCGCTCGTTTTTACACCTATATATCATCACTACATTATATAATGGAAGCCTGTGCCGAAAACAATATCCCTGTTATCGTACTGGACAGACCCAATCCGAACGGAAGTATTGTTGACGGCCCAATACTGGAGAAAGAAAATTCAAGTTTTGTGGGCATGCACACGATTCCGGCACTTCACGGAATGACGATTGGGGAATATTCTAAAATGATAAATGGTGAAAAATGGCTGAAAAATGGTATTCAATGTAAGCTGACAGTAATACCGTGCACAAATTACAGCCGCGATATGTTTTACAGCCTTCCTGCTAAACCGTCGCCCAACCTGCCAAACGATCAG
>CAYUMH010000221.1:0-346 GCA_964445775.1 uncultured Terrimonas sp. | reverse complement strand
TCAATAAATCTCTATGCCAGCCTTTGCCTCTTTGAAGGGACAAATGTTAGCATGGGTCGCGGTACGAATAAACAATTTCAGATTTATGGATCGCCTTACCTTCCAAAAGATACATTCGGTTTCAGCTTTACTCCTGGTTCTAATGAAGGCGCAAAAGATCCGCAATATAATGGCAAAGTATGTTATGGTGAAGACCTGTCTGCCTCGCCCAAAGTAAAACAACTGGAATTAAAGTGGCTTATTAAAGCTTATAAGGCTACCGAAGATAAATCGAAATTCTTTATCCCCTTTTTTACCAAGCTTGCCGGAACAACAAAACTGCAAAAGCAGATTGAAAACGGTATGA
>CAYUMH010000220.1:0-2320 GCA_964445775.1 uncultured Terrimonas sp. | reverse complement strand
CTAAATGGGCAGAAGCCTTACTACCTTATCACCCGGAGTATCAGCGCTTGTTATTTGCCGAATCGGCTCCTTTACAGGAAAGTTATAACTGGGTAAACAACTTTAATGCAGTAAAAAACTACCCGGATGCAGTAACAGCGGGTTATATTTTTAAAAGTAGCTCAGACATTCAAACAGGAGATCCTTTTTTTGGTATAGCAACCACTGCCACTTCGGGTCACAGGTCTTCCATGACCGGTATGTTAACCGATCAGTATAAGGAAGGGTTAACCCTATGGCAATACGCTTACTATTCGGCTGTTTGCCCTGTTAACAGGACTGCTGCGCTTTGTAATAACCCGACCACTATTCCCAAAATACCGCCTTATACGCTTGATGCCGCATTGCAGGATTCAGTATGGAACCGGTTTAAAGGCTTATACCTGCAGGCGAGAACAGGGCTGATCGATAATTTTATTGCTACGCAGAAGCCATTGCCGGGCACTGATGAATACGATTTGAGAACAGCAGGTTTTATGTTGCATTTCCCAAGGGATGTTAACCAGCGGGTACAACAATCGGCTATGCACTCGGAAACCCCTGCCGACTTTAATTTTTGGCCTGCGCCTAATACGCCGGGTGGTACACCCAATCTTCCTCCTGACTGGAATACGCCTGAAGGAGAAACCCATGCATACAGAAGCAAATGCGAATCATATATTAAACAATGGAAGGTTGCTTTATTACAGTGTCCTGCTATTGCCAATCACCCCAGTGTAAATGCCATTTTGGAAAGTATCACCACGGGGATGGTAACTGTTTGTACAAAGGGTAGTGATGAAGCTAATGCTATGGGATCGTCGAATGTTGCACCCGGTTACCCTATAGATGGTCAGCCACAGAGTTTTGAGGAGGTAATTAATGCGGTATTAACCACCTATGGTATCAGCAGGACGGAACTTTGTAATCCTTATGTTATTGAGTTTCCTAAAGCCTATGGCACGGGCAGACCATTGACGCCATCTGTGGTTACAACGGTAGACAGTTGTAACTGTGAGCGTTTTGCCCAGGTGAAAGCGGAAGCGGTAACGGCAGGCAAAAATCCCGGTAACCTGACATCATTGAATGAATACTTACAATCGGCCTATGGCGAAACCTTAACCCAGGCTTTATTTGATGGGCTAAACCGTTGTAGTGAACTATCGGTACCCGCTTATACAACCTGTGAGCCAATTGGGACTATCTATTTTCTGCCCTGTAATATTACTTATGATCCATGTACAGAGGCACCGACACCACCCGATGAACCACAGGGTAGAATGTTGAGTATTGAAAACGGGGAGGTGGTTGCCAAGCCGATTGTATCTTCTATGCAGTTGGATTGTCCGCCTCAATACCGGTGGAATGAATGGACAATGACCTGCGATTATATAGGAGATGAAGAACCCTGGATGTGTATTTTCCCGGACACCTATGATCCGGTTACAGGTTTATGTGTTGGGCCGGAACCTGTGTGTGCCCCCGATTTAGAATACAGTGATGTATGGGCCATGTGTGTAGGCCCCAATAACTGCCCGCCCGGCTATGAATGGAACTATACCTTGGGTGATTGCACACCTATCCGTGTTCCTGAATGTGAGTACAACTGTATTACGGGATATAACTGTGATACGGTGTATTTAAAAGTGGTAGCGCTGGCATCACCATCTGTTCTTCCTGATTTCATGAAGTGTGGCTACACAACAGTAAAACGCTGCCTGACCTGTACGGATATTAAAGCAAAAATAGAAGAGTTTAAAACTGCTTTTTCTGCTCCTTACAACAGCGCACCGTATACTGGAGTAGCCAACCTGGATGAGGTACAGTTAGCCTATTATCAAAACATGGCCCGCTTTATTAACTACCGGACCGGGTTTAGCTTTAGCTGGGCCGATTATATGCAGGCTATTGAAACGTCTGAATGTAACCTGCAAGCCGGAGGCACACAAACGGTTATCTGTGGTAAAAGCACACCGTTGTCAGATACGACTGGTATGTTTGCAGAGGAAAAACCCTGCCAGCAAACCTATGATAAGGCCCACCATATAGCGGAGAAAATTTATAAAGCCCGTTATGAGCGCCTGTTAGCCGATTTTGAATCCGCCTACCGTAACAAATGCCTGGCCGCTAAAAAACAGGAACTCTTCACCGTAACCTATATACCTAAGGAATATCACTATACCCTGTACTACTACGACCAGGCCGGTAGCCTGGTAAAAACCATCCCTCCTGCAGGCGTATCACCTAATTATGATGCCGTACACCTGGAGGGTGTACAAGCCAACCGGAGGAATAAAATAGC
>CAYUMH010000219.1:0-2424 GCA_964445775.1 uncultured Terrimonas sp. | reverse complement strand
GCAGCACCAGTGATCATGTTTTTCACATAGTCAGCGTGACCAGGACAGTCAACGTGCGCATAGTGACGATTTGCAGTTTCATACTCTACGTGAGCAGTATTAATAGTAATACCTCTCTCTTTTTCTTCAGGAGCTCCATCAATATCATCATATTTTTTTGCCTGCGCCAATCCTTTTTTCGCAAGGATCTCTGTGATAGCAGCAGTCAAAGTGGTTTTACCGTGGTCAACGTGACCAATGGTACCAATGTTTACGTGAGGTTTTTCCCTCTTAAAGGTCTCTTTTGCCATTTTATCGGTTTTTGAGTTGTGTTTTAACTAAATAAAAAATTTATGTTTTAGCCGCCAGCATTACTACTATCAGCTTTACTTGCGACGCTCCGTTCAGGGTTCTGTTCGCTCTTCAGCAGTTGGTACCCATCCCTTAACAAGAGTAGAGCCGTTAGTGAGAATCGAACTCACGACCTCTTCCTTACCAAGGAAGTGCTCTACCACTGAGCTACAACGGCTTTTTACTTGGATCACTGACCGTTGCCATACTGATGTACATCTTTCAGCATCAATCACTGTTTGTGGTCATTTACCAGAGCGGGAGACCGGGCTCGAACCGGCCACCTGAAGCTTGGAAGGCTACCGCTCTACCAAATGAGCTACTCCCGCTTACATCTCCATGATAATACAGGCTATTAACCATTGTACTAACATTTCAATTTGTAGAAAGAACTTTATAAAATCAGCTAATTAACAGATCTGCTAATTAGCTGATTGATTGTGGGCAGGGAAGGATTCGAACCTCCGTACTCCGAAGAGAACAGATTTACAGTCTGTCGCCTTTAACCACTCGGCCACCTACCCAATCAAAAAGATAGCTATTTTACTAACCATACTTTTGAGCCGAAAACTGGAGTCGAACCAGCGACCTACTGATTACAAATCAGTTGCTCTACCAACTGAGCTATTTCGGCGGTTAACCTATTTAACAGCAATCAGTAGAAAAATCGAACAAGCGACCTCCCCGGCGGTTAACCGGGATGCTCTACCAACTGAGCTAGTTTCGGTGTATAAAGAATTAAAAGAACTTTAGTTTTTTCCCTTCTTACGGACAGTACCGTCGTTTTTGGGAAGGCAAAGGTAAGGGAATTTGATAATTGCAAAAACTTTAAATAAACTTTTTTTTTGTTTGTTATCAACGTGTTGTGAATAAATACCCGTTTGATGTAATTTTTTTATTACGTAGCATCATTTTTACACCACCCTTATATCATATTTGGCCAGCAGGCCCATAGCCCCCTGTACAGAAAATTTTGCCTTTTTAATTTTGTTTTTCTCCGGGTCAAGGGTATATCCAAACGCAGTAGCCAGGTCCGCTTTTTCCAGGTTGGTACGGTCAAACATAGCCCCCGTCAGATCGCAATTGGTAAACACCGCCTGGCTTAAATTGGTTTCCGTAAAATCAACTTCGGTCAGCGTACACTGATCAAAGATGGTCTTCTGCATTTTCCGCTGGTAAAATACCGACATGTTCAACTGGCATTTTTCAAAACCCACTTCAAATAAAAAGTCGCTGCAATGCTCAAAATGTAAACCCAGCATTTTGCAGTTCTTAAATTTTATAGCTTTAAAAGCCGTTTGTCCCAGTAAAGCAAGGCTGATATTACAGGTATCAAATACACATTCAGTAAAGGCAATCTGTGATAAATTGGACTGGGTAAAATCGCAGTTTTTAAACGTGCAGTTATCGTATTCTGCCCTGGGCAACGGCGTAACCGTGTAATTGATCTTTTCAAAAACCTTGTCCTCTATATAGCTGGTACTCATTGTAAACATGATGATACCGGGTTAATTTTAATACGCCGGCACCATCATGGCAAACATAATTACTTTTTAGAAAAGAATTTCGAAAGGTTTAAAAGCTTGACGCCTGTTATTTGTTCTCAGGTTTTATTTCGTTGCGGGCCTGTACAAAATCGGCTACCAGGTAGGCGGCCAGTGAAGCCGGACCCGAAGTATCCAAAGTGCCTTGTTGCTGCGGAATGGTACCGCAGATAAACAAATAGGCCGGTTGACTGACCATTGCGCTGTATGCAACAAAACGGCGGGCATGGTTGGCATAAATACCGGTATTACCCGCATTGGTTTGTATGGAATCAAGGTCAATATCAATACCCGTTAATGTATCGGCGGTAAACTCGGTAGCATGATCCACGGCCTGTATAAAGCTCCTTTTTTCATTGATAAAAATATCCTCAAAAGTCACACAATCCATAAAGGGATTGTTCACCATATCGTTCCATACATTTTGCGGCAATTGCTTTTCCTGCATTCCCACTACACAGTAACGCTGCAGGTAGCCATCCTCTTCGGCATACCGAATGGGGTTACCGCTATGGTGTCCTTCCATGGCATGATAACGGCTATGCGTATC
>CAYUMH010000218.1:0-2593 GCA_964445775.1 uncultured Terrimonas sp. | reverse complement strand
GTAAAGCCATAACCGATACCTACACCAAAGGAAGCGCTGGGCATGGGTTTCATGTCAAGTGAGTTATCATCATTGTCGTCTTCATTGTGCATCCAGCTCAGTTGAGGATTGCCTTTAACAGAAAGGGATAGTCCTTTTTGGGCCTGGGCCTGGTTAACAGTTGTAAAGGTGATCAGTGTTAAGGCTGCAACGAATAATTGTTTCATAATGTAAATTTTAAATGTTAATTGTATGTTGTAAATGTTTTTAATAGTTTGTCAGCATCAGCTGGCTGGTAATCAGGCTGATATATTATTATTTTATTTCATTTAATACTGTTTTTATTAGTTTGTTTAGTATTTAGTGAACTATTAATGCAAAAAAATTATTTTTTTCCTGGTGTGGTTTTTAACGCTGGTATGGTCATCTTATGCAGGGAGGATATAAAATTGTTCATCTCTGCCAGGTCTTTGTTAAATGCTTTTGTGGAAGCCGGACGTATTTTCAATATCTTATTATTAATGGCCACACTCTTTCCTAAAATACTGAAGGTCTCCGCTACCTGCTCTCTCCAGTCTTCAATACGAAGGTGGAAATAACGTTTACGATCGTTCATCCTGGTTTTATAGGCAATCCGCTTTGTTAGCTCCAGTTGTTTCAAAGCCTGGCTAACCCCGCTTTTGCTGATATCCAGCGTTTCCATGATCTGTTCAAAGGTCAGCTCTGTTTCATTCGATACCGTTAACAAGGCCAGGATCTTTCCCCAGGCCGGCTGCAATCCCATCATTACATGTACATGTACCAGCTCTTCAATAAGCTCTACCTGGACTTTACTTAATGGTATTTTATTTGACATGTTTTGTTTGGGTATCAATTTTTGTTTGACGGTGCAAAGATAATTAGTTTTTTTAGTTCACAAAAAAATGAACAAACTTTTTTTTAAAAATATTTTCCGGGGTAAGATGCAGTGAGTATATTTGCATAACCAGTTATGTAATTAATTATATAAGTATGAATTTTTTTGAGAAAACAGGTAAAATGGCCATTGGGAGCAGGCTAAGGATGTTAACCGCAAGAATGACAGAGGATGCTGCAAAAGTGTATGAATTATATGGTGTTACGTTTTCACCCAAATGTTTCCCGGTGTTTTTTATATTATCCGAAGAGGGTGAAAAGACCATCACAGAAATAGCAGAAGCGATCGGGCATTCACAGCCTTCGGTTACCAGGATCATTAAGGAAATGATCAAAGATGGCCTGGTGAAACAAAACCTGCAATCAGGCGATAAGCGCCGCAATGTGGTGGGATTAACCGAAAAAGGATTGACCCTGGCGGAAAAAATACAACTGCAATATGGCGATATTACTGTAGCGGTGGAAGGAATTATCCGCGAAGCCAGTCACAACCTTTGGGAAGCCATTGCGGAATGGGAGTTTTTGCTGGATCAAAAATCCCTGGTAAAAAGGGTGCAGGAACAAAAGAAATTACGGGAAAGCAAAGCCGTGCAGATTGTTCCCTATGCACCAAAATACCAGGCGGCTTTTAAAGCCCTGAACGAAGAATGGATATCGGCTTATTTTGAAATGGAGAAGGCCGATTATAAGGCGCTTGATAACCCGGAAGGATATATCATTAACAAAGGCGGCAGTATATTGGTAGCATTATACGATGGAGAACCGCTTGGTGTATGCGCACTTATAAAGATGGATACTCCCGGTTATTATGAAATGGCAAAGATGGCAGTCTCTCCAAAAGCACAGGGTAAAAGTATCGGCTGGTTATTGGGCCAGGCCATCATCAGCGAAGCAAAAAAACTGGGAGCATCTACACTATACCTGGAGAGTAATACCGTGTTAAAACCCGCTATTAACCTGTATTATAAAATGGGCTTTCAGAAAGTAGCAGGTAAGTCAACTCCTTACAAACGTTGCAATATACAGATGGAGCTGAACCTGGATGCTCAACAGTAAACAGGTAACGCTATAATAAAAATGGGTTCAGCTTGCTGAACCCATTTTTATTATTTATGCATACTATCAGAACGCCCTTTTTTCCAGGTGTTCGTCCAGTTTTAATTTATCAATACCATCTTTTAACCAGTCAGGCGCCGGCTTGCCTTTTAAATGATGGTCAAAAAATTCCATCATCCTTACGGCATAATCCTTCCTGTTCTCCAGTTTATTGATGCCGTGGTTTTCACCTTTATAAGTGATCATCACTACCGGTTTTTTTAAACGGCGTAAGGCATTATAAAACTCAATACCCTGGGTAAAATCTACCGCACCATCTTTATCATTATGTAATAATAAAATAGGTGTATTTACTTTTTTTACATGGTAAATAGGGGAGTTGCGCTGGTAGGAATCCCAGTTCTCCCATGGACCTCCTTTAAAACGTCCCTGTGAAGCTTCGAAGATGGACATATTACCACCACCACTGTTCCAGTAAATAAGGTCATACATACTGATCATATTGGTGAGTGCGGCGCCGGGAGCTGCAGCTTTAAACATATTGGTTTGGGTAACCAGGAAGGCAGTTTGGTAACCGCCCCAGCTATGGCCCTGTAAGCCCATCCTGTCCTCATCAATTACTCCGGTTTTAATGGCCGCTTTT
>CAYUMH010000217.1:0-2985 GCA_964445775.1 uncultured Terrimonas sp. | reverse complement strand
TACAAGCCCTTTAGTCCGTCTAAACTTCTTCCCGGTTCTCCTTACTCACTTCACAGCCAGTTGTTATACACCTGGTTATTCCGGGCTTTTCCCTGCAATCCGGCAGCCCTTTGGCAATCGTATATACTAAATAGAAAACTTACCGCATAATTACTGGCAGCGCTCAGCCGGTCCGTTTTGGCCTGTTCCGGGCGGCTTCGGAACATATAAAAAATATTTTTGCGGTATCAATAAATTTGTTTTAACATTGTGTATTAAATACACATTATAGTATTTTAAAACGAATTGCTTAACTCTTAACGATTGCTTATGTTGTGCACAAAATGGCTTCGTGCAGCCGTAACATTTTCCCTGTTATTTATATCGTTGTTTGCGTTAGCGCAGGATAAGGTTATTACGGGTAAGGTATTGGATACCCGCGATGGCAGCCCTGTAGCCGGTGCCAACGTGGCCGTAAAAGGTACCGCACGTATTACCCAAACCGGTGTTGACGGTGCTTTCAGTATAACCATATCGGGCAACGCCACAACCCTGGTTATTTCATCGGTGGGCTTTGTTACCCGTGAAGTGGATATTACCGGAAAAACTACCATAGATATTTCCCTGGTATCGGGCACTACCGACCTGGATGATGTGGTGGTGGTAGGTTATGGTACACAACGTAAAAAAGAAGTAACCGGTGCCATTGCCAAAGTAAGCGGCGAAAAAATGAATGCGATACCGGTTCCCAGTTTCGAAGCGGCTTTACAGGGTAAAGCTCCGGGTGTACAGATCATGCAGGGTAACGGTTTAGCCGGCTCGGGCTCGGTGATCCGTATCCGCGGTATCGGTTCTATATCTGCCAGTGGCGATCCTTTATATGTAATTGACGGAGTGCCCATTGTAGCCGATCCTTTTTTACGCAGCAACAGCGGTGGTATGAACCAGAACCCGCTTGCTTCTATTAATCCTGCCGATATTGAATCGGTAGAAATTTTAAAAGATGCCGGTGCTACGGGTATTTACGGTAGCCGGGGCGCCAATGGTGTAATACTGGTAACCACCAAACGTGGTAAAACAGGTAAACCTTCCTTTAACTACTCCAATAAAATTGGTTTCTCCAGCGCTGCTATAAAACCCGATTTTGTAAATGGTCAGGAATGGTTACAGTTAAGGCAGGAAGCCTGGCATAACAGCGGCAATACCGGACAGGCCCCTTTACCGGGTAGCCTTACCTATGCGCAGGCCAATGCCAATAATACCGATTGGTGGGACCTGTTAACACAAACAGGTATCATCAACGAACATAACTTATCCTTAAACGCCGGTACAAAAAAACTAAAAACCTTTGCCAATATTTCTTACAGCGATAATGAGGGGTATATAAAAGCTAACTCATATACCCGTATGGCAGCCAGGTTAAATATGGACTATTCCCCGGTAAAAGCGGTGAAAATAGCTTTGACCACCGGCTTCAACAGGGGCATCAATAAACGTGTACCTGCTGCCTGGGATGGTGGTATTGGTGATGCCATGTCAGGAGCTTTGCCCATTTATTCAGTATATGATGAAGACGGTGATTATAATGTAAATACAACAAACCCTATAAGAAGACTGGAACAAACCAAACGCCGTGAAGTGGACAATCGTTTCCTGGGTGGTTTATCAGTTGAAGTACAGCCTATCAAAAATTTATTCTTAAAAGCTTCTGGTAATTTAGAGTACAGGAATGCTTTTGATGACCAGTTTGAAACCCATATCTGGACACAAAAACCGGTGGCTGATTCAGGCGTTATCCGCCGTTCACCTTACTGGGGTACCAACTGGAACACTTCCATTACTGCCAACTATTTATGGAATATGGGCGATAACCATAAGTTCAACTTACTGGTAGGCCAGGATAACCAATCTGTTTCTTTAAAAGACTATAGCGGTTACGATTTCTTCCAATGGTCGGGTAAACCTTACTGGACCGATGTAAACTCCCGTCAGGGTTATCGCAACCTGCGTAAAAGACAGCTGGATAATGATGCTATTGCGGAAAGACAAAGAGATGCCTGGACTTTTACCAGTTTCTTTGGTCGCTTAAATTATAATATCTCCGATAAATACTTCTTCCAGTTTACCGGCCGTTTGGACGGATCGTCTAAATTCGGTACCAATAATAAATATGGTTTCTTCCCTTCTGCTTCAGCAGCCTGGACAGTTTCGGAAGAAAAATTCCTGCAGGATGTTAACTGGATAGACCTGGTAAAAATCAGGGCCAGTTATGGTTTAGTAGGTAATGCCAATATACCATCCGGTGTATATTACGATAACTTCCAGAGAGGTGGTACCAACTATAACGGGGCACAAACCTTATACTTAAACAGCCTGGGTAACCCTGATCTGAAATGGGAAAATATGCGTAACCTGGATGCGGCAGTGGAATTTGGTTTGTTTAAAGGACGTGTTACAGGTGAGCTGGCCTATTACAGGAAAAACTCTACCAATATTTTATTGGCACCAGGTATCTCTCCTTCTGCAACAGGTGTGGGTAATATCTGGCGTAACCTGAACAACACTGAGATCTTAAATGAGGGTATTGAGTTCAGTGCTAACATTAAAGTGATCGATCGTAAAGATATTAGATGGTCAGTTGGCGGTAATATAGCCCGTAACTACAATGAGGTATTGAAATATGAACTTGGTCCAGATGCAGTAAGTGGCGGCACCAACGATACCCGTATTGTAGCAGGTTTACCATTGGGTGTTAACTACCTGGTACGTTATCATGGTGTTGACCCGGTTGACGGCTTGCCTATCTGGTTAGACAATACCGGCAAACAAACTAAAACCTTCTCGCTGAATCACCGTGTATTTGCCGGCTCTGTATTACCCGATTATATCGGTGGTTTTAATACCGCACTGGCTTATAAAAACTTTGAGTTAAGCGCTTTATTTACCTTTGTTATTGGCGGTAATATTTATGAGAACTCTGCCAAATACCAGTTCCTGGGTACGTCT
>CAYUMH010000216.1:683-3010 GCA_964445775.1 uncultured Terrimonas sp. | reverse complement strand
CCATACCATTGAAGATACCGGCATTGCTTTAGGAGAGGCCATTGCCAAAGCCCTGGGGAATAAAATGGGTATAGCCCGTTATGCTTTTGTATTACCTATGGACGATTGCCTGGCACAGGTGGCCATTGATTTTGGCGGCCGCAGCTGGATTGTATGGGATGCGGCTTTTAAAAGAGAAAAGATCGGCGATATGCCTACTGAAATGTTCTACCACTTTTTTAAATCCTTCAGCGATGCGGCAAAACTGAACCTGAACATTAAAGCAGAGGGTGATAATGAACACCATAAAATAGAAGCTATTTTTAAAGCCCTGGCCAAGACCATTAAAGCTGCCGTTAAACGCGACAGCACCAATATGCAATTACCCAGTACAAAAGGATTATTATAATGAAAGTGGTGATTATACAATACAATGCCGGCAATACCCAATCCGTTAGTTTTGCATTGCAGCGTTTAGGCATTGATCCTGTTATCAGTGATGACCCGGCAATTATACAGGCGGCGGATAAAGTTATTTTTCCCGGCGTGGGCGAAGCCAGCACGGCCATGCGTTACCTGCGGGAGCGTAACCTGGATAAAGTTATACCCGGCCTGCAGCAACCCGTACTGGGTATTTGCCTGGGCATGCAGCTGCTCTGTAATTTTTCGGAAGAAAATGATACTACCTGCCTGGGACTGGTTCCCATACAGGTAAAAAAATTCAGCAGTGTTACCGAAAAAGTGCCGCAGGTAGGCTGGAATACTATTTCCAACTTACAGGAGCCCTTGTTTACCGGCATCCCGGAGCAAAGCTATATTTATAATGTGCACAGTTACTATGCGGAACATAGTGCGTATACCATTGCAACCGGTAACTATGTACATGAATATGCGGCCGCTATCCGTAACAATAACTTTTTCGGTGTGCAGTTTCATACAGAGAAAAGTGCAGTTATTGGAGAAAGAATATTGGATAATTTTTTGAAATTGTAGTTTTAGTTTTACCACCAAATAACTATTAACATGTTTACGCGTTTGTTTTTTCTTGGCTTATTATTTTTACAGGCAACCCTTATTCGAGCACAGCAACCAGGGGCGAATAGTACAGAGCATAAAGACACATTATTTAAACTGGAAAAAGAAGCCAGGTTTCCCGGCGGCCTCAAAGGATGGGAAAACTTTTTGCGGGCCAATCTCGATCCGAATGTTCCTGTTGACAATGGCGCTCCTTCCGGAAGGTATATGGTAGTTGTAGAGTTTATAGTGGACACTTCAGGCAATGCTTCAGATTTTAAAGCCTTAACCAAATGGGGATATGGCATGGAACAGGAGGTTTTAAGGATACTGAAAAAAAGCGGAAGCTGGGACCCCGCCAAACTGCAGGGCGGTACCAATGTAAAAGCATACCGGAAACAACCCGTAACCTTTGTTTTGTCTGAAGATGGTTACGCCGTAACAACCCAAACTCCCAATACTTTATACACGGAAATAGATAACCCTGTAACCATTACTGCTGACAATATTAAACCCGAAAATTTAACAGTGACTGTATCAAAAAATGCCACTATTGAAACCCTTGGTAATAGTAAGTATGTAGTTAAAGTGCTTGATAAAAGTGAAAGAGTTGTTTTTACGTTAACTAACAGTAAAAAAAATAAAATTGTGGGGCGACACAGTATTGAAACAAGAACTGCCCCCAGTCAAAAATAAAAGCAGGCAATTCATCTTAGACCAGCAGGATGATACATAAAGTTCATACGTATTGTTACAGCTGAAGTGTGCGACGCAAGGGACGATCAACCAGGGAACTACAGCTGGTAAATACCCACCACATTCCATTTTTAACAATAAACAATGTTATAAAAACGGTTCAATCATCATAATAACATAGCCTGGCATACTTTATGGATTTTATACCATAGCAAAATTACAGATCATGAAAAAGTTATGGATACAACTCATATGCCTGTTTACCGTATTGACGCTGAGCACCTCTTTTTTACAGGCCCAGGAAGATGATAAGGCGAAAAATACCAGGATCGTTGACGAGAAGAATTATATTTTCAAGGCAGACCAGGCATTGCCCATGCGTGGCCAAAGCCGCATGCTTACCAGCGAGTTTGACCTGGTGGTAACACCCGATACCGTTATTGCCTTCCTGCCCTATTTTGGCCGTGCCTTCCAGGCCCCCATAAACCCGCTGGATGGCGGCATTAAATTTACCTCAACTGATTTCAAATATAAAAGCAGTGCCAAATCAAAAAAAGGTGGCTGGAAGATCACCATTGAACCCAAAGATGCCAGCGGTATTACCGCGTTAAACCTGGAAGTTTTCGATAATGGCCACG
>CAYUMH010000216.1:0-673 GCA_964445775.1 uncultured Terrimonas sp. | reverse complement strand
ATTACATGTAACCCAAACCCATAAAGATCCCATTAGTTTTTCGGGTTTCATTGTTGAAGGAAAACCAAGAGAGAAGAAAGCGTTTTAATAAAACAGGATAATTATTTTATACCAAGGTTTTTGATAACACCTTAAAAAACAGGTTGCCCCAAAATAGTGGCAAGCAAACACACTAACACTCATTAGTGTGTTTTTTATTTTGTTCACATAATGTTAGTGTAACAGGCACACATAGTCCTTACAAAATCTTACATTTGGGACTTCCAAAAGTTAGTAAAAACAAAACAAGCTATACATACATTAATTTTATTATATGACAAATAAGCTGGGTGCCACCATCAAAAAAATTGGCGTATTAACATCTGGAGGCGATTCGCCGGGCATGAATGCCGCTATCAGGGCGGTGGTGAGAACCGGCTTATACCATGGTTTAGAAGTATATGGCATTATGCGTGGTTACCAGGGTATGTATGAGGACGATATTTTCAGCATGGATTCCAGGTCGGTAGCCAATATTATACAGCGTGGCGGTACTATTTTAAAAACAGCCCGTTGTAAGGAGTTTTTTGAACCCGAAGGACGCAAAAGAGCATTTGAGAATTTAAAGAAAAGAGGTATTGAAGGCCTGGTAATTATAGGCGGTGACGGTAGTTTCCGCGGCGCCCAGAAATTC
>CAYUMH010000215.1:0-3151 GCA_964445775.1 uncultured Terrimonas sp. | reverse complement strand
GCTCCAGATGCCCCAGACCACCAGCAGCAGGGTCATTACCCCCACTACCAGCTTATGCCGGATGCTGAATAATATAATTTTATCTAACACGGATTATCGTTTAATTTTTATAAATAGCCTGAGTGGTGGCTACGGGGTAACCACCATGCGGTTAGCAACGGCCATAAACGCATGGAGTAACCGGCATGAGTAATACCGGGCACTGCTGTGTAGTTGGTGCTACAAAAGCATATGCCAATGAGTGCTGGCTACCGGAATGATCTGCATAGCCGATCATGACCACCATTGGCCATCACATGCAATTGTACAGTAAAAATTAAACGGTGAATTTGGGTGGGTTCCAGATATTACCATCATAGCGGGAAATAAAGGAACAATCCTTTAAAGTGATGGTCTGGGCCGCAAACTGTAATTTAGGTTGTTTCAGTTCGGGCATTTTAAAATCAAAGGAAGTAATGCTGGCACTACAGCAGTTACAATAACAGGAGGGGCTGCAGCCATCATCGCTGTCCTTGTCATGATCGTGGGTTTGGGTGGTTATCACCGCTGCCGCATCATCATAACACTGGTTTTTGGCATCGCTGCAAGGCAGCAGGGCCAGCACCATCAGGTAAAAGGTCCATATAGCGAGAATTGACCGCATGTACGGCAAAGATAGAAAACTTTTATACAAGTAGTAATGATAAAGTTTTGTTATACCGGCTGTAGTGCTACTATCAGCTTTACTTGCACAGCCTGCCCCCACAATACTGTGGCGGGCTCGCTTTTACCTCCGGCCCGCTATTCGCCTTTAACACCCCTACTATTCATTCAATCAAATTTTAATATGAGAATTATTTAATAGGAGTAATAGATTATTACAAAATTTTATAGCAAATCGAAAAACTTCTTATTACTGATAAAAGGAAACTTAACCCTGATATAATCAGGGCAGGAATGTTCGTCGCGAGTCTCCCTACGGAAGACTCGCGACAGTTGGTAAAAGGATAAATAAATTTTACCTACCTTCAAATGCTGATTTTTTTATTTAAATATTAGATTTGCGTATGACAAATACCACCAAAATACACGAAGGCCGGAATGTTAAACGTTTTAGAGAGATGCTGGGCATTAAACAGGAAGCATTAGCGGCCGAGTTGGGCGACGACTGGACACAAAGAAAAATATCGCTTTTGGAGCAAAAGGAAACAGTTGAATCGGCCCTTTTACAACAGATATCCGCTGTACTAAAAATACCGGTGGAAGCCTTTCAGAACTTTGATGAGGAACAGGCTATTAACATTATATCTAACACTTTTAATGAAGGCTCATTCTTAAATACAGGTCATACTCCCACAATTAATGTTAGCCCAATTGATAAAATCGTGCAACTGCATGAAGAAAAAATTGCGCTATACGAACGAATGTTAAAAGAAAAAGATGAAATGATGAAAAAACTGGAAAAGTTAGTAAAAGTGTAGCCATACCAAAAGCTGGGCACTACAAAACTAAATCATAAAATTACATCTAATAAACCTGGTTTCTTACCCAATTAATACTCTTTAGCACTAGTATATAAATAATCCTGGTCGATTTCTCTGATGTGTCAGAAATTTACATTTTTTAGCTAATCCTGGCTACCGGTTATTCTTACGAATAATAGTTGAAGGTTGGCTTTTGCAAAGCCGATGCTTTGTTTTAACATAGCATAACATTACTTTTTTAGTTTATTGCTTGTCACCAACACTTCGGACAACTGGGGATAATAGATTATTAAAATTTTATAACCAATCAAAAAAACGCTTACTAATGATAAAAGGTAAACTTAACCCTGATATAATCAGGGCAGGAATGTTTGTCGCGAGTCTCCCTGCGGAAGACTCGCGACAGATAATATCATTCTAAACAATTTTTAATTTTTGTTTTTATTTCATCCGGAATATCGTGTTTAACAGAGATAGCTTGTGTAAAATAATAACATGCTTTATCCATTCTCCCTCTTTCCAGGTAAATTTTCCCAAGATAATAACAAGACTCCCCAATATCATATTTTCCATCTAAAGAATACTCAAAATCAATTAATGCATTTGCGTCCAAACCCATATCATAGGAGGCTAATCCTCTAAAATGACGTATTTCATAAGTAGAAGGAACAAGCCAATCTTCCATACGCGTAAATTTATTTTTTGTTAAATCAAAATACATATTTATACTAGGCTTCAACTTACCATTTAAAGCATTTTCGTAATACACCAATGAGGAATCAAGACTTCCGTTTACCCAAAAATCAATTCCAATGGAGAAATTTGCCAAAGGTGATTTAGGATTCACTTTTAAAGCCTTTCGATAAGCGTCTATTGCGGCTCTTTTATCATTCAACATTTTCCACGATATTCCTTTTAATAAATATGCGTACTCATTTGATGAATCAATCAAAATGCTTTCATTAACAACATATATAGCTTTTTTAAAATTCCCTTCTTTAAATAAGCTCCATGCTGCATCCATTAATTGGCCACTACTTAATTCTTTATTTCTACATGTAAAAGAAAAAACAATAACTAAAAACACAATTGTCCCGCTGAATACTTTTTTCATTAGAGCTCTAAATTATATTTATAGTTAAGAAATTCAACAATTCAAAAAAGGAAGAACATCTTTTTACTTCTCTATTTATTTAGGTACATTTTTATAATCTATACTACTATTCTTAATTGATGGGCTAGTATCTTTAGACTTATTACCATTAGCTTTCTGATTATTGATTTTCAATTTTAGAGATTCAAATCTAGTTAATCTTTGTTTATCAACCTCATATTCGTAATTCCAAGTTTTACTTTTTTCATCATACGTAGTCGGCACTAATTTATTGGAAAGAGGAAGGGTACCCATTAGCAAATAACTTGCGAACCCGTTTATATTAGAGATATCGTCTTTAGTTAGCCAATTATTTCCTTCAGCAATTTTTATATCATTAAGTACCATATTTGCATATTTAATTTGATCAATTGCTTCTTTATATTCCGTATTAGCTCTCATATTAAGAATTCCTTCCCCTATCATAGCAGTAATATCTATTGCTGCAACAGCAGCATTCCCTCTTAAAGCCTCGTTCTTCGTAGTCTTACCTGAAATAAACCAATACAAAGAAAGGAAAGTTGTCATTCGTTTG
>CAYUMH010000214.1:0-3208 GCA_964445775.1 uncultured Terrimonas sp. | reverse complement strand
GGTTCGTGAGACACGAACCATGGCATTGGATGCACTGTCTTCCCGTCTTTCTGACTTCCGACTTCTCTTTGCTGATTAGCGCAGGGAACGATGAACGGAGCGTCGCAACATCAGCTCAATCAGGGAACTACAGCCGGTAACCTAATTATGCTACACTCGCTACGGCTTCTGCCAATAATTTCAGATCCTCATCTGCTACTTCCTTTTTGGCATCGGCTACCAATAAAAACTGCTGGTACAACGCATCTACTTCATCGCGGGTAAAATCGTAACCCAGTTTTTTAAAACGGAAAGCCAGGGCGCTGCGACCGCTACGGGCGGTTAATACAATTTTAGAGGTATCGGCACCCACTTCTTCGGGGGCGATGATCTCGTAGGTAGTAGCTTCTTTCAAAAATCCATCCTGGTGAATACCCGATGAATGGGAAAAAGCATTATCGCCAACAATGGCTTTATTGGGCTGTACCATCATACGCATGGTTTCAGAAACCAGGCGGCTGATGCGGGTAAGTTCTTTCGCGTTCACACCGGTGTAAAGGTTCAGTTCCGGGTGTTTTTGAATGGTCATCACTACTTCTTCCAGTGAAGTATTACCGGCACGTTCGCCGATACCGTTAATGGTACATTCTATCTGGCGGGCGCCCGCAATAGCACCGGCAATGGAGTTGGCAGTGGCTAAACCAAGGTCGTTATGACAATGACAGGAGATAATGGCCTTGTCAATGTTTTTTACATTATTAACAAGGTAGCTGATTTTTTCGGCATATTGTTGGGGTAAACAAAAGCCGGTTGTATCCGGAATATTTACTACTGTTGCACCCGCAGCAATTACCGCTTCAATTAATTGTGCCAGGAAGGTCAGATCGGCACGGCCGGCATCTTCGGCATAAAACTCAACATCGGGCACAAAATTGCGGGCCAGTTTGGTAGCTGCAACCGCACGTTCAATAATATTTTCGCGGGTAGTGTTGAATTTGTATTTGATATGGTTATCGGATGAGCCAATACCGGTATGGATACGTGGTAATACGGCTGGCTTCAGGGCTTCGGCCGCAACCCGGATATCATTTTCTACTGCACGGGTTAAACCACAAACGGTTGTACGTTTTAATGTTTTTGCAATTTGATTTACTGATTCAAAATCGCCGGGTGAAGAAACAGGAAAACCTGCTTCCAGGATATCAACACCAAGATGTTCCAGTTCAACTGCCAGTTTTACCTTTTCTTCGGTGTTCAGTTTACAACCGGGTACCTGTTCGCCATCTCTCAGTGTGGTATCAAAAATGTGAATTTTTCCGTCGCTCATGATTAGTTTTTAAATTGTTTTACAAAACTATCGGCATAATTTGCAAGCTCTTTTAAACTTTTAGGTTGATGCAAGCCGTATATTAGCTTACTAAATTACCTATAACACAAAGCGCAGGGAAAACAAAGTTGAGGTAGAATTACGCACCTGAAAGGGGGTGATTTTGGCTGAAACGCAGTACTGTAAAGAATTTTAAAGTTTTTCAATTACAATGCCCAACAGGTCAACAGATACACTATTCCAGCTGATTAAGTCGCTTACCAAGAGTGAAAAGCGCAATTTTAAGCTGTATGTAACCCGTAATACGGCCAGTGATACGCTGAAAACCACCCAGTTATTCGACGCATTGGATAAATCGGCCGATTATGATGAGAAGGCCATCCTGCAAAAAAACAAGTCCATCAGCAAACAGCAGCTCTCTAATTTAAAGGCGGCTTTATATAAACAGATACTGTCCAGTTTACGCATTATCCGCGATGAGGATAATATTGACCTGCGTTTGCATGAGCAGATGGATTATGCCCGCATTCTGTATAATAAAGGTTTGTATTTACAGGCCCTGAAAGCCCTGGATAAATTAAAGGACCTGGCCACCCAGTACCAGCAATATACCTATGTGCAACAGGCTTTGTTTTTTGAAAAGAAGATAGAGGCTTTATATATTACCCGCAGCATGCAGGGCAGGGCAGATGAACTGTCCAACGAATCGGAGATCATCAATGAACGTTTAACCCTGGTAAGCAGGTTATCCAACCTGTCCTTACAGTTATACAGCTGGTATATTCAACATGGCCATGCCCGTAATGAGAACGACCTGAAGAGTGTGCGGCTTTTTTTTGAGACCAGCATGCCCAGGGAAGCTGCTTTAAGCAAGGGCTTTTATGAAAGGCTGTATTATTACCAGTGTTTTGCCTGGTACTCTTTTATCAAGCACGATTTTTTATTGTACTATAAATACTGCCAGCGCTGGGTTGACCTGTTTGAACTGCACCCCGAAATGCTGGCCGTTGAAACGGCCAATTATATCAAGGGCATGCACAATTTAATGAGTGCCCATTTTGACCTGCTGAACCATGATAAGCTGCTGGAATGTATAAAAGTGTTTAAAACTTTTGCCCAGGCTAAGCTGGTAGAGGATAATGAAAATAACCGCATACTTACCTATGTGTACCTGTATACCGCAAGGATCAATCTGCATTTCCTGGAAGGTACTTTTGAAAAGGGTACCAAACTGGTGCCGTTTTTAGAGGAAATGCTGGTGGAGTATGGCCTGTACCTTGACCGGCACCGCGTAATGGTGTTTTATTATAAAATTGCCTGCCTGTATTTTGGCAGTGGTAATAATGAAAAGGCAATTGATTATTTAAACCGCATCATTAACCAGAAAGACGACCTGCGTACCGACCTGCAGAGCTATGCCCGTTTGTTGAACCTGATTGCGCACTACGAGTTGGGTAATTTTGATCTGCTTGAATACCTGAGTAAATCGGTATACCGGTACATGGCCAAGATGGAAAGTTTGAGTAAGGTGGAGGAGGAGATGTTCGCCTTCTTACGTCGCTCCTTTAAAGTAGGGGCCCATTCCATTAAACCCGAGTTTGAAAAGTTACTGAACCGGCTGAAGAAATACGAGGGTAATCCCTTAGAGACCCGTGCTTTTGCCTACCTGGATGTAATATCCTGGCTGGAAAGTAAGATTTACAATATCAATGTGCAGGATGTGATCAGGAAAAAATACCTGCGGGAAAAGAAAGGAGAGTAGCGTGTATTATGAAGTATAGAGTATGAAGTATTTAGTATGCAGACAAGCAAGTGTATATGGTCTGCATACTAGTATCTAAATCTAAATACTGCATATCAATATCTAAATACTATATACTACTATCTAAATACTATATACTA
>CAYUMH010000213.1:0-3480 GCA_964445775.1 uncultured Terrimonas sp. | reverse complement strand
TATTTCCGCATTGGAACTGGAAGCCTGGCCAGATGGTAGATGTTTGGGCTTATTATAACCAGGCCGATGAAGTGGAGCTGTGGTTGAACGGCAGATCGTTGGGTGTAAAGAAAAAGGAAGGGGATGCCTTACATGTACAGTGGCGGGTGCCATTTGAAGCGGGAACTATTAAGGCGGTAACCCGTAAAAATGGTAAAACAGTATTAGAAAAAGAGATACATACAGCAGGTAAGGCTGCACGGATTGAATTAATAGCTGACAGAACTACCATTAACGCAGATGGTAAAGACCTTTCTTTTATTACCGCAAGAATTGTAGATAAGGAGGGTAACCTGGTACCCGATGCCAGTAATGCACTTAACTGGAAGGTAAGCGGCGCCGGTTATTTAACGGCAACCGATAATGGTTACCAGGCCGATACGGTATCTTTTAAAAGCCCTGCCCGCCAATGCTGGAAAGGGCTGGGGCTGGGCATTATCCGGAATAATGCAAAAAAGGGAAATATTACCGTTTTGGTGAGCAGTCCCGGTTTACCGGCAGCTACGATAACCCTGCGTACAAAACCATAAATGGATCGATGCATATAAAGGAGGTCTTCAGTTTTTAATTGAAGACCTCCTTTGTTTTTAAAACCTTGATGCTGATAACCATGCGGTGTAAAATATTGCAAAAGAAGAAGATGAAACAGGCCGGGAGACGTATACTCCATAGATGAAAGCCATTTTAGTGATAAAAAAACAAAACAGCTGCTACCTGTACTGCAGTTGAAGTGTGCGACGCAAGGGACGATGCCGGGTGTTCTGCAGCCGGTAACATAAAAAATCTGATTATTGGTAATAAGGGCAATATGCACCATCAAAAGGGCTTTATATCCGCAAACGTTCCCGGAGTAAACAAATATTATCAAATAGTAAAATATTCCATCTTTATAACCAAACTTTGCATTTTCCCCGCCAAAAGGTACGTCTACCTTTAGCATAAATGTATAGGGCTGTTTTTAACCCTTTATATGTTGATCTAACGATAAAGTTTTCTTAGCTAAATGAAACGTTTTATGCTTGTCCATACTACAAAGTCTGTTGTACGTAATTCGTATTTCTCCAGGCTGGCCGCAACAGTTACAATACTGGCCATTACTGCTTTTAGTGCTATAGCACAAAATACCCCGGAGCAGGAAGCCGCTTACCAAAAAACAATTACCGAAAGAGCTACAAAGATTGTTAATACATTAGGCATTAATGATTCGGGAAAGTTTAAAGAGGTAACAGGTACAGTTGCTAATCAATATTTTGCCTTAAATACCCTGCAGGACGAAACGCAAAAAGCAATAGCCACGGTTAAGGCAACTTACACGGAGAAGGCACAACAGGAAGAGCCTTTAAAAAAGATTGAGGATAAAAAAACTGTGAAAGTAAAGCAGCTACATGCTGCATTTATTGCTCAATTAAATAAGCAGCTTACTCCCGACCAGGTGGAGAAAGTAAAGGATGGTATGACCTACAGTGTATTGCCCAAAACCTATGCGGCTTACCAGGAAATGTTACTGCAATTAACCCCGGAACAAAAGAAACAGATTTATGCCTGGCTGGTGGAAGCACGTGAACTGGCAATGGATGCGGAGACCTCGGATAAAAAACACGCGGTATTCGGAAAATACAAAGGGAAGATCAATAACTACCTGTCGGCAGCCGGTTATGATATGAAAAAGGAAGGAGAAGAGTGGCAGAAGAGGATCAAAGCCCGCGAACAAAACAACAATACTAAATAACAATGTCTTTTAACTATAAGATTGCTCTTTAATTACCAAAACAAAACAATGCTATATGAATCAATTAAGATTGCTTAAAGTTGCTTCTTTGCTGCTGTTTTTATTTGTAACGTTTACTGCGGTTGCGCAGACTACCAGAACAGTTACAGGTAAAGTAGTGGACGAGGCTACAGCACTCCCGCTGGAAGGGGTAAGTGTAAAGGTGAAGAATTTTACCGCCGGCACGCTTACCAACGACAAGGGTGAGTTTACACTTGAAGTTCCTTCAGCAGAATCTGTGATTACTTTCTCTTATGTAGGTTTCCGTATTTATGAAATAAAGGCAGGTACTGCTGCCACATTGGATGTAAAGCTGGTTTCAACGGCTGATAAAATGGATGATGTGATTGTGATTGGCTATGGTACGCAACGTGCAAAGGATGTTACAGGCTCGGTAGTAAGTGCCGACCTGAAAAAAATACAGGACTTGCCGGTAGCCAGCCTTGCTGAAGCTTTAAGGGGGCAGATACCTGGTTTGAATGTTAGCGGCGGTAGTACCCGTCCGGGTTCATTAGCTACGTTAAGTATAAGACAACAGTTTAACTGGGGTAAAGATGGCGGCGGTACTATTCCGCTGGTAGTGATTGATGATGTTATACAGGTGGATCCGCAAACCGGTTTACCATCTTTGGACAGGTTTAATATGCTGGACATATCAGAAGTAGAGAGTATTACTGTTTTACGCGACGCGAGTGCAGCTATTTACGGATCACGTGCCTCTCAGGGTGCCATTGTAGTAAAAACAAAAAGAGGTAAGGCTGGGGCACCACGTTTAACATATAGCGGTAAGTTTCAAACGAATGATGCAGTAAGTCATGGTAAAGTGATGAACGCCCGTCAATATGGTGAATTTGCCAATCGTTTTGGTACGGCTATGGGCTGGAACCCGCAAACACAATTATATTCTCAGGCCGAACTGACAAGGATGGACTCTTTAAACTACGACTGGCTGGCCAATGACTGGAGAGCTGCCGGTGCTATGCAACATTCTTTAGATGTAAGCGGTGGGTCTGACAGGGCTACTTATTTTACCGGTGCTTCTTATTATACACAAGGCGCCAACCTGGGTTCACAGGATTTTACGAGATGGACTTACAGGGCCGGTACTGATGTAAGAGTTGTAAACGGTATGCGTTTGGGAGCAACTATTGCTGCCAGTAGTACCAATATTGAGAAATCGTTTACGAAAGTAAATATCAGTGACGGATCGTATGCAATAGGCGGGGAGCAGAATGATTATAATATTTTATTACATATGCCAAAGTATATCCCCTGGATATACAATATCAATGGTGTTGATCAGTATATTTCTCCCTCAATGGGCCCCAATAAGCTGGGCAATGTATCAGGCAACAATTCATTGAGTAACTATAATTATTATGCTTTATTGAATAACGGGTCAAAAACCACCAATAAAACATTTAACTATAATGCTGTATTTTCTTTAAATTATGAAGTGCCCTATATTAAAGGTCTTTCATTAAAAATAAACTACGGTATTACTTCAACAGCTACTAATACCGAACAGGTTATGTTGGCGCAATTGTTATCAAGAGCCAATAATATGAATACGGCCAATAATCATTTGTATTCAGCAACAACAACATGGGATAATCCGGTATTAAACAGGTCTAACTCCCGTGTTACCTATGACAACACTACGTCTACTAACC
>CAYUMH010000212.1:0-3491 GCA_964445775.1 uncultured Terrimonas sp. | reverse complement strand
CTATATCGGCAGCCAGGGCATTGTACAGGGTACTTACGAAACTTATGCAGCCGCAGCCGATAAACACTTCGGAGGCTCTTTAAAAGGCACATTAAATGTTACTGCGGGATTAGGCGGTATGGGCGGCGCCCAGCCACTGGCCATCACCATGAACGAGGGTGTGGCACTGGTAGCAGAAGTAGAGGAGTGGCGGATTGACAAAAGACTGGAGACAAAATACCTGGACGAAAAACATACAGATATTGATGCCGCTATTGAAGCCGCTCTACAATACAAACAGTCCGGCACTCCTAAAAGCATTGGTGTATTGTGTAATGCAGTAGCGCTGCTACAACGTTTGCTGGATAAAAACATTATACCCGATACATTGACCGACCAGACCAGTGCACACGATCCCCTGATCGGTTATGTACCGCATACGCTGAATAATGAAGAAGCCAATGCCTTACGCAACAATGACCCCGATGCGTATATGAAGCTTAGTTACCAGAGTATGTACCTGCATGTACAACTCATGTTACAACTAATGGATAAAGGCGCTATCACATTTGATTATGGGAATAATATCAGGGCGAGAGCGAAGGAGTTTGAGGAAAGTCAGGAAGTCAGAAAGACAGGAAGTTCGGAAGTAGGGGCGACAGAAGCGGTTTTTCCACTGAATCGCTGTTTTGATTTCCCTGGTTTTGTACCGGCTTATATCCGTCCTTTGTTCTGTGAAGGTAAAGGGCCTTTCCGCTGGGCAGCCTTAAGCGGCGATCCGGCTGATATTGCCGTAACTGATGAACTGATCATGAATATGTTCCCGGAAAATAAAGGGTTGATGCGGTGGATGAATATGGCCCGTGAAAAAATTGCTTTCCAGGGACTGCCGGCCCGTATCTGCTGGCTGGGCCAGGGAGAAAGGGAGAAAGCAGGATTAGCGTTTAATGAACTGGTAAAAACCGGTAAAGTAAAAGCGCCTATTGTCATTGGCCGTGATCATTTGGATACGGGCAGCGTAGCCAGTCCCAACCGCGAAACCGAAGCCATGCTGGACGGCAGTGATGCCGTGGCCGACTGGCCATTACTCAATGCCCTGGTAAATACAGCCGGTGGCGCCAGTTGGGTAAGTTTACACCATGGTGGTGGCGTAGGCATGGGCTACAGTATACATGCAGGCATGGTGATTGTTGCCGACGGTACGCCGGAAGCTGCAGCACGCCTGGGCCGCGTATTACGTAATGATCCGGGTATGGGCGTTATCCGCCATGCCGATGCAGGTTATGAACTGGCCATAGAAACAGCAAAGCAAAACGGGCTGGACCTTGACAGTAAATTATAGCACACCATAACAGATTATACTAATTTTACAAAAAATAGCAACAGATGAGCCAGTTAGATATCAGCGTACCACACCAGTTACCACAGGAAGAAGCATTGAGCCGGGTAAAAAACTTACTGGCACAGGTACAGGAGGAGCAAAAGCATCTTATTGATGATCTCTCAGAAGAATGGGATGGGAATAATGCCAAATTCAGTTTTAGTGCCAAAGGTTTTTCACTGGACGGCACCATACAGGTGAATGAAAAAGATGTAACGATACAGGGCGATCTGCCCTTTATGCTCTCTTTCTTCAAAGGCAAGATAGAAGAAGTGATTAAAAACAAGGCGGCGGCTATCCTCTCTTAATCATGGAATTCAATATTATTCAAATTGACCGGTCGCAAAGTGACCTGGTGATTGAACTCTTTGATCAATACCGGGTGTTTTACAAAAAAGAATCTGACCTGGCACTGGCAAAGAAATTTATCCAGGCCAGGCTGGATAACCGCGAATCCATCATATTTGTAGCACTGGATAAAACAAAGCCCGTAGGTTTTACACAACTATACCCTAAATACTCCTCGGCCAGGGCAGTTAAAAACTGGATATTAAATGACCTGTATGTAAAAGCTGATTACCGCAAGCAGGGTATAGGTGAAGCTTTAATTAAAACGGCTATGCAGTTTGCCACGCAACAGGAGGCAGTTTTTGTAGAATTGTCTACTGCAGTGGACAATTTTACCGCACAAAACCTGTACGAACAAATAGGCTTTGTAAAACAGGAACCCGAAACTGATTTTTATACTTATCGTATCAACCTGTCCCAATTATAGCATTGGCCAAAGCCTGATCCCAAACCTTATCTGCATCTAAATACTAATATCGATATTCTATATACTAAAATCTATATACTACATACTAAAATCCATATACCATCTAATTCCTAACTTTGCCCCTTAAATTCACATTTTTTGAGCGCAACCGTTTTTTTATTTACGCCTCCCTTTACCCAATTAAATACCCCGTACCCGGCCACGGCTTATTTAAAAGGATTTTTGAATACCAAGAACATTGCCTCATTCCAGGCCGACCTGGGTATAGAAGTCACCCTGGCTTTATTTTCCAAAACGGGTTTGATGGATGTTTTTGCCTATATCCGGCAGCAAAACAATACAACTTCCGATAACGCAGCCCGGATCATTGCCTTACAAGATGACTATATATCCACTATTGACGATGTGATATTGTTCCTGCAAGGCAAAAATCCAACCCTGGCCCACCTGATTTGTAAACGGGATTTTTTACCAGAAGCTTCCCGTTTCCAACAACTGGACGACCTTAACTGGGCATTCGGCAGTATGGGCACACAGGATATGGCCAAACACCTGGCCACCATGTACCTGGAAGACCTGTCCGACCTGGTAAAAGAATGCGTGGATGACCATTTTGGCTTCAGCCGTTATGCCGAAAGACTGGCCCGCTCTGCCAATAGTTTTGACGAGCTGTACCAAACCCTGCAAAGTGTACCCACTTTTATTGATAACTTACTGATTGGTTTGTTGACTGAAAAGATGAACAAGCTAGAACCGGCGCTGGTAGCGATTTCCGTTCCATTTCCCGGTAATTTATACGCCGCCTTACGTTGCGGTAAGTATATAAAAGACCATTTCCCGCAATCCAAAGTAGTGATGGGTGGCGGCTTTGCCAATACCGAATTACGCTCTTTAAGTGATGCCCGTGTTTTTGAATTCCTCGATTTTATAACCCTGGATGATGGCGAAGCGCCTTTTGAAAACCTGATCGCTTATATACAGGGAAATAAAGCATTACATGAATTGAAACGGACCTTTACATTGGTAGACGGTACCGTTACATATTTTAACAACCCTTCCTGCAGCGATTATAAACAGGGGCAGGTAGGTACACCTGATTACAGCGATCTTTTACTGGATAAATATATCTCGGCCATTGAAGTGGTAAATCCCATGCACCGCCTGTGGAGCGATGGACGCTGGAATAAACTGACCATGGCCCATGGTTGTTACTGGGGTAAATGTACTTTCTGCGATATCTCGCTGGATTATATCAAAGTATATGAGCCCATTGCCGCCTCCTTATTATGCGACCGTATGGAGGAGATCATGCAGCAAACCGGGCAAAACGGTTTTCACTTTGTAGATGAAGCCGCA
>CAYUMH010000211.1:0-3752 GCA_964445775.1 uncultured Terrimonas sp. | reverse complement strand
CGAATATCAAGGCCGATGGCGAGGAAATCACCGAAGGTTTCGGCCTCATCAATGAATGGCGGATCGTGCGGCAAACCCGCTCCGGCCAAATGTCGGAAATCAAGGTCACGCTATCCGACTGGCTGTTCAAGATGGTTGAGGGGCGCAGCGTCCTGACGCTCCATCGCGACTATTTCCGCCTCCGCAAGCCGCTCGAACGGCGTATCTACGAGCTGGCGCGCAAGCATTGCGGCGCGCAGGAAAAATGGTCGATCTCGGTCGAAACGCTACAGAAAAAGACCGGCGCGAGTAGCCATTTGCGCGTGTTCCGCTCGATGCTGCGCGATCTCGTCGCGCACGATCATCTGCCCGACTATGCCGTGGAAATGAACGGCGATACGGTCACGTTCCGCAATCGCGAGGCTCTGGATACGGTCGAGGCGATCGAGGCGGAACCCGAGCGGCCCTATATTTAAAAATGCCACGGGCATTTCTCCAAAAGAATATTTAAAGCAGGCACGGCAGCCGGAATAGCCTGTTTATTTACACTCAAAACATGTTTTGAGAATAAAAAAGTGGTTTTCCTTCATTTTTTTGAAGAAAAATGAAAATGAAAACAATCAAAATCTTTTCCCTCGTTACAGGGGTTGTGTCATTGGTTTATCTCTTTGTCTCCACTTCCTTTCCCTTTTTTCCGGATAAATCCAGGTGTATGGATAATAGCTTAACAACAACACACTGGATGCAAATGGGAGGTTTTGAAAAATATACACCAGACAGTATGCGGACCGGGTGCTGGAGTACCGCTTTAGCGCAGATTGCATATTACCACCGGGTAAAACCTTATGGTCAGGTAATTTATACATCCCGGCAGAATTACCGGATAAACGAAATCCTGGACAGCGCTCAATTTGACTTTAGTTTATTTACACCGGTCATTGATACCACTACTTCACTGCAAACCATTGATCAACTGGCCAGGTATAATTATTATGCGGCCCTGGTTGTTCAAAAGGATTTTGGAACGGACCGGTATATGCATAAACTGGCTCCTGCAGGTTTGCTGGAACAGCACTATAAGATGAAGGTGAACCGTTACATAGCCTGGCATAAACTATTGCCGTATACACTCGGTAAACTGGAAAAAATAATTTACAATGAAATCAATAGAAAGCGGCCTGTTTTCCTGCATTTTGCCAATCTCAAAGACTTTGGTCATTCCGTAGTAGTGGATGGGTATTGTTACCGGGACAATAGGTTTATGATCCATACTAACCAGGGGCAGGGTGGCCCGACGGACGGGTGGTATGATTTTTACAAGGGGATTTTACGGCCCGATGATCATGCATTACGCGTTGTTTATACGTTCAGGCCATATTGATCAGATACCGGCCATATATAGTGGCTGCAATAATAATGATTACAAAAAGTTCAATTGCGGGGAATAGTACCAGCAGGGTTGTTAAGTATATTTTAGAAAAATGCTAAGTGTTTATAATTAAAATTTTAAAAAATAGAAACGTATTTGTAGTACTTGTTCGGAAAAAATAATCGAGTACTACTATATTGTTTTTCCTGAAATATAAATGCCTGTAATATTACGTTTTATAATACCTTTTTTGGAATATGCTTACTTCTGAAACACCAACACTATTGCTGACTTTTAATTAATATTCGTTGTCCCTATACTTTATACTGTTTAGTACTAAAGTGCATAAACCCTAAAACTAACCGTTATGAACTTCAAAATCTACGTATTATGGATTTTTGTTGGCCTCTTAAATGTATCCAGTGTTTTTAGTCAATCTCCTGGTGGAGTAGCGCCGGCCGCATGGTATAAAGCTGATGCAGCCGGTACGGTCTTTTCCGATGCCGGTACTACTCCGGCAGCCAATAACAGTACTATTCAGCAATGGAATAGTGTTATTGGAAGTTTTCCTTTATTACAGGCAAGTGCTGGTGCAAGGCCGGTGTTTTCCAACGCTTCTGTGTTGGCTAACTTTAATCCTACTGTTACTTTCGATGGCAGTAACGACTGGATGCAATTTACTGCCGGTGCCGGTGTAAATGTCATTGACAGAACGAACGGTACATTGTACGCTGCCGGTTATATGAACCAGTTAAAACGAAGTGGCTTCCTGGGATTTCATCCTTCAATGGATTATCCCGGTCTGCATTTTTTTAGTGATAATAAAATGCTGTTTTTTACCGGCGGGCCCGGCTACCAGGGTGTAAGTGCCGATGTGATGCAGGCGCAGACTTATTTTAGTACAGGCGCAGGCTGGCAGAATGGTGGTGGAAGTTCAGCCGGTTATGCCGGTGCAACGGTTTCACTGAACGGTACAAGAACAGATTATGCCGGTGCGCAACTCAATAATGCGAACCTCAGTACCGGTGCCCGGGACCTGAGGATAGGTGCCGATAATAACTATGGTTCTTTTGGTGGACAACTTAACGAGGTTGTAGTATTTGAAGACAGGTTAACAGCTGCCCAGATGGACCAGCTGGAAACTTATTTTGCTGTTAAATATGGTACTACTTATGCGCATGGTATACGTGATTATAAAAACTCCGCAGGCGGTACCGTATGGAATGCCGTTGCTAACAATGGATATCATGCTAATATTGCCGGTATTGCCCGTGATGATAATGGCGCTTTATACCAGAAACAATCCTGGAGCACCAATGCCGGACAACAGGTGCTGATTGGTGTGGGCGCTTTGGCAAATACAAATGCAGCCAATGGAGGAACGCTGGCAGATAATCAATACCTGGTTTGGGGCGATAATGGTCTGGCAAAAGCACCAACTGTTGTTCTTACCGGTTTTACCGGGCTTTCACACCGGTTTGCTTCTGTTTGGAAAGTACAAAACAATGGTGTGGGTACGGTAAGGGTTGCCTGGGCAAAAGGCTTGTCTAATCTTAGTATTATTCAAAGTGCCAGTGCCATATTCAATGCAGGTGATGCAACTACTGCCATGACGGGAGAAGTTACGGTGAACGGTATTGTATATAACTATGCTGATGTAGTGTTGGCTAACGGACAATATTTTACATTTGCGGCCAAATTGGCCGGTCCCGGAGGTATTACTGCTGATTTGCGTGTATGGTTGAAGTCGAATGAAGGCTTTAGCCCTTCATCATGGTCAGATTTTTCCGGGTTCAATAATCATTACACGCAAACAAATAGTAGCAGGCAACCATTTACTGCTACAACTATGTATAATTTTAATCCCGTTGTTGACTTTGGAACCACAGGCGCTGATGCCCGTTTTATGGCTGTTCCTGCAGGTAAGCCATATTCGGCTAATGGCACCAACAGCTCTGTTTTTACCGTAAATCTTGACAGAGGTGTTGGAGGGTATGCCGATATTATTGGTTTTGGTGCGACCACCACGACAGCGAGCCTGATCAATGCGAACACTCCGGTATTTACCAGATTGGGCGCGAACGTTGTAAATTATCCTTACTCGGATGCCAGTCCGGCCTTACCCGCTGTAGCGGCAAATAAATTGTACCTGAATGACGTGTCATTTACAGTAGGCACTGCAGGCATTAAGTATGCTCAGAATGGTACTACCGGGGCGAATACGCAAACTTTTGCAGCAGTTTATTCGAAGCATGCTGACGGAAGTATATTAGGATCGCAGCCGGAAGTCAGAAATGGATTGATCGGTGAAGTTATTGCTTATGAAAGAGATCTTACTGAAGCCGAAAAACAACGGGTGAGAACGTACACTGCAATAAAATATGGCATTACCTTGCCACATGAT
>CAYUMH010000210.1:0-3872 GCA_964445775.1 uncultured Terrimonas sp. | reverse complement strand
CCACACTGTGCAACTTTGTGAAAACCGCTGTGTAACTCCGTGGTATCTCCTCCTTATCCCCACAAACAGTAAACAACAAACGGAGTCTATTATATAATTCGGGAGGTAAGAAAATATTTGTGAAGACAATAGTTATAATCTTTCATGCCCGGCATCAGCTAACACCTTTCCTGTTGGTACAATTAAAACTATATGCCCAGGTTAAACCAACTGCAAAATTAAGCGCCGCACTGTGCAACTCTGTGAAAACCGCTGTGCAACTCTGTGGTATCTCCTGCTCATCCCCACAAACAGCAAATAATGAACGGAGCCTATTATATAATTCGGGAGGTAAGAAAATCTTTGTGAAGACAATAGCCATGAGCCGAATACCCCTGGTATCGTGGAGTCATCTTCATTCATTATCATCAAAGTGATGCCACAAAAAACGATCATATTATCCCAGTGGGATAACAGCTTTATAAAAAGAGAATCATATCATTCATATAGCCCCTCCGGAGTCGAAAACCATTTTTGGAAAATAGCTATGAGCTGAATACCCCTGGTATCGTGGAGTCATCTTCATTCATTATCATCAAAGTTATGCCACGAAAAACGATCATACTATCCCAGCGGGATAGCAGCTTTATAGAAAGAGAATGATACCATCTACACACGACCCCAGCGGGGTCGCATGTTTATTTATCCGGGTGTGACAATAGATTTTATCATACCCCTGTTCCTGGCATCGGAATGTTGATAGTTAACACTAAATGCAGGATCAACAATCGTTTTGTATTTCCCCTTAACAACCATATACAACTTCACAGGTAACCCTTTCCTCACAGCGGCACAAAGAACCGAACGATGAACGGAGCCCACCACAATACTGTGAGGGCAAGCTGTCGCAAGATCAGCTGATCAGCGTTACTACAGCCGGTAACAAAGAAATTCTTACGCTGTTATTATCTGCTGCAAAGCAATCCGGTTGCCTTCACTGTCCTCGAACTCGGCCACGATAAATCCATATTTTTCGTTTAAGGTTGCAGGATATAAAATATGGCCGCCTTGTTCCAGCACTTTCTGTAAACTGGCTTCCATATCCGGTGTTCTGAAGTAAAGCACAACTCCTTCCTTCGATGGCCGGTACACATCACCTTTGGCCAGTGCTCCGGTAATACCGCTCATGGTATCATTAAAAGGGAAAAACGCCATATCATAACCGTCCATCATTTCTTTATCAAAACTAAAGCCGAATACGGCGGTATAAAATTTTTCGGCACGGGACAGGTCGGTAACCGGTATTTCAAAGTATATAACGGGATTGGTCGTTTGCATAAGGACAGATTATTGCTTTTGTTTTGCAAATATGAAGCAGATTAGGCAATTGTACATTATTTTTGGTGGCCTGCAAAAACAAGGGCTCAATTCATATACAATATATACACGACCAATATTAACACTCCAAACCAAACCAGCATGATGATAAAAAAAATACTCCCTGTGGTATTCCTGTTAAGTGCATATGGCACTTATGCCCAGGAAAAAACAAGCCCGGCCAAAGCGCCGGTACCAATGAACTGGAAGGATATTTCTTCCTGGCGTTCCATCAGTACCTTTAGTGTTAGCCTGTCTAACGACGGAAAATGGGTAGCGTATCCCATTACCACCCGCGAAGGAGATGGCGAGCTGATTGTTAAAAAAGTAAACGATACCACCATCCGTAAATACCCCACAGGTGGTGCTTCCTTTGTTAATTACTCCTTTTCGGAGGATGGTAAATGGATCGCTTATAAGGAAGCCTCCAAATACAGCGAGATACAGGCTGCTGCCAAAACACCCGGCAAGCAGTTATTTGATAAATTAATACTGGTTGACCTGGCAACGGGCAAACAAACCACCATTGAAAGAGCCGGCAGCTTTTCCTTTAATAATAAAAAAGCCAGCCACCTGGCCGTATCCATTGTTAAAGAACGCAGTGGCATGCCCAAGCCTGATGATGCAGCCGGTACCGATCTGCTGATCGTTGAACTGGCAACCGGTAAAATCCAGAATATGGGTAATACCGGTGAGTTTGCCTTTAATAAAGAAGGTAATTATTTAGCTTATACCGTTGATGCAACCAATAAATCGGGCAATGGCCTGTATTTGAAAGACATGGCCAATCAACAAACCACCGTACTGGATAATGATAAAGCCGTGTATAAATCACTGGGCTGGAATGAGGAAGGTACAGCTTTTGCCCTGCTTAAACTGACCAGCGACGAAAAGTATAAAACAGAGAAAGGCGTAGTAGTAGGTGTAAAAAATATCGGTAAATCGCCAACACTCAATAGTTATGATCCTGCCAAAGATTCATTAAACTTTCCTGCGGGTCAAACCATCAGTAAAAACAGGAGGCCTTACTGGAGCGAGGACCTGTCCAGGCTTTTCTTTGGTATAGCACCTTTGGAGTTAACCAAAAAAGAAGACAAACCTGCTGCAGATTCGGCAAAGAAAACTGCGGCAACGGCACCCAAACTTACCGAAGCCGAGAAACTGGAAAACCTGAGAAAGGATACAGCCATTAAATCGATCAGTGACCTGAAGAATGCACTGGCTAAATTAGATACGGCCAAGCCCAAGGCCGCCCCGGCTGTAGCAAAAAACAATGCCACCAAACCCGATATGATCATCTGGCATTGGCAGGATAAACGTTTACAAAGCCGCCAGCAGGTAATGGAGATGAGCGATAAGAACTTTACCTATAGCGCCGTTTATGATGTTACCACCGGCAAGTTTAAACAACTGAATGATAGCAGCTCCCGTTCCCTTACTGTTTTCCCCAAACAGCAATATGCCGTGGTACTGGATGACAGGGATTATGAACTGGATATTAACCTGGATGGTCAGAACTATAGCGACCTGTACGTGGTAAACCTGAAAGACGGCAGCAAAACCTTAGTAGAGAAAAAGTTTTATATGCCTTCCTTTACTTCCAGGCCCCAACCCTCACCCGATGGAACCAGGTTTGTGTATGGTAAAGACGGGCATTATTATTTATACGACCTGGCAACCAAAACCAGCACCAATATAACAGTGGCAGTGCCCACATCTTTTGTCAATACCGAAGATGATCATAATGTAGAAAAACCACTGACCCCGGTAATTGGCTGGAGCAGCGATAGTAAAACCATATTGATCAGGGATCTCTGGGATATCTGGCAGGTATCACTGAACAATAAAACAGCTGCTGTTAACCTGACTAAAAACGGCGCCCTTACCAAAACAAGGTATGCAGGCCGGTATACACTTGACCCCGAGGAAAAAGGAATTGACCTGACAAAACCCGTTTATATCAGCTTATATGGTGAGTGGAATAAAAAATCGGGCATTGGCCGGTTAGAGGGTGGTAAAAACGGTCTGCAACCGGGTATTAAACAACTGGTATGGGATGATGCACGGATACACTCGCTTTCAAAAGCAAAAAATAGCGGCGTGTACATGTATGCCAAAGAAAAATTTAATGAGCCCACCGAGTTTTATACCAGCAACGAGCAGCTGACCATTGCTGACAAAGCAACCGCTAATGCACCGGATAAAAATAAATATACCTGGAGTGCCGGTGTGCAACTGGTAAATTATGTATCGGATAAAGGCGATAGTTTACAGGGAGCATTGTTCCTGCCTGCCGGTTATGAAAAAGGGAAAAAATATCCAACAGTAGTATACTACTACGAAAAAATGTCCCAATCATTACATGCTTACAGCAGCCCCGATTTTCCCGGTGGCGGCTGGAATCCCGGTATGTACACCAGCAATGGTTACGCAGTATTTATGCCGGACATTGTATATAAAATGGATGACCCCGGTATGAGTGCCGTATGGTGCGTATTACCCGGTGTAAAAGCGGC
>CAYUMH010000209.1:0-3886 GCA_964445775.1 uncultured Terrimonas sp. | reverse complement strand
TTTACAATGATAAACGTGATTACCTGCGTGGCTTTGGTTACCAGGGTGGTGCGGGCCGTGGCCGTGGGGCTGAAGTAGCGGAAATGACCATTGGTGCAGCGTTAAAAGAATCACTGACTGAAATGGGGGCATGGACGATGGGGTTAACTGCCTTTGGTGAAGTATTACCTTACCATGATAACACCATCAAACTCAGCAAGCAGGTAAAAGACAAATGGGGCCTGCCGGTACTGGATATGAATGTGGAGGTTAAAGAGAACGAAAAGAAGATGCGTATTGATATGGTGAATGATGCCAAAGAGATATTGGAAGCAGCCGGTGTTAAAAATGTAAAAACCTCCGATGAAGGCTACGAGTTTGGTATGAGTATACACGAAATGGGTACGGCACGTATGGGCCGTGATCCTAAAACATCGGTGTTAAATGGCAATAACCAGGTATGGGACGCCAAAAATGTATTTGTAACCGATGGGGCCTGTATGACATCGGCCTCCTGTGTAAACCCCTCTTTAACCTATATGGCATTAACGGCCCGTGCGGTTGATTTTGCAGTAAGCGAACTGAAAAAGGGTAATTTATAAAAATAGACGCTAAAAGCATAAAGCTGAATGCTGAATACTGAGTGCTCAGTGCTTAACGCTGAATAATGACGGGAACATATTCCGGGATTAAATTAGTTTTTATTGAAACGTTAATGATACATAAAATGAAAAACACCTTTACCCAGGTAACACTTTTTTGTGTTGCTTTTTTTTCTTTTATCCATACCAACGCTCAACATAATGTATGGCAACCTGATAACCGCAACGGAACTTTTACCAATCCGTTAATGTGGGGTGATTGGCCAGATCCGGATATTATCCGGGTAGGTGATTATTTTTATTTCATATCCACCAGCATGCATTATGTTCCGGGATGTCCGATAGCAAGGTCCAGAGATTTGGTAAACTGGGAAATGGTTGGCTACGCAGTGGAACGATATGATGAGGATACACGTTTTGATATGAAAGAAGGTACGTTATACCTGAACGGTTCCTGGGCATCAACTATACGACATTATAATGGTAAGTTTTATGTGGGATTTTGTACACCGAAAGGTTGGGGGAGAAAAACGGGTGAATTTTCTATATGTATTGCAGATGATATTACAGGCCCCTGGTCGAGAACTATTTTTCCTGAATTTTTATATGATCCGGGTTTGTTTTTTGATGATGATGGCAGGGTGTATGTAGCACATGGTCAGCATACCCTTTACATAACGGAATTAAACAGCGATGTAAAGTCGGTAAAAGTGAAAGCAAAAAAAATCTATGAAAATAAGGATTATCCATATTTAGAAGGGTCGCATTTATACAAGATTAATGGTATGTACTATTTATTGGGTACAACCGGTGGAACCCGGGGCAGGCAGGTATGCCTGCGGTCGAAAAATATCTATGGTCCTTATGAATCTCAAATAATTATTAATGACGACAATGCTTATCCTGGTAACGGATTACACCAGGGAGGTATGGTGCAGTTGAAAAATAAAGATTGGTGGTTTATTATTATGCAGGACAGGGGAGGTATCGGACGTGTTCCGCATTTGCTTCCGGTTAGCTGGATAGATGGTTGGCCCATGCTTGGTTCGGACAACAAAGATGTAATTACTTATCCTAAGCCCAATGTAGGTAAAACATATCCGGTAAATGCGCCTCTAACCTGTGATGAGTTTGGCAGCGAGAAACTAGGATTGCAATGGCAATGGAATCACAACCCGGATAATACAAAATGGTCATTAAAAGAACGAAAAGGCTATATGCGTTTAAAGGCAGGTTATGCCGATTCGCTTAAGACAGCCAGGAACACGCTTACACAACGTGTGCAGGGACCCTCATCTGAAGGAACTGTGGAAATAGATTTGACCGGGTTAAAGGACGGTAATATTGCCGGTATGGGTATTTTTCAGTTTCCATACGCTTATGTTGGAATTGAACAGCTTGCCGGAACTCGCAATGTGGTGATGTATAACGATAAGGACAAAAAAGTTATTGAAAGAATAACAGCATTTAAAGGAAACAAAGTGTGGATACGTGCAAGGGTAACAGATAAAAATTTTACAGCTAAGTTTTACTATAGCCTGAACGGAAAAGATTATTTCAAAATTGGTAACGACCTGGAGATGGGGCTTGGGCTTTATTGGACAGCTAACCGCTTTGCCTTATTTAATTATAGCACAACCAAAGGTGGTGTGAATGGCTATGCGGATTTTAATTATTTTCACTTTACCAATAAATAATGACTCATCATCTTTTCAATAACCCGCTTTACGTAATTCATTACCCCTGTTGCTTTTTTATACAGTAACTTTGGTGATATGATACCTGTACTAGCAGGCGATTATTAGCTGATATATACCTGTTAAAATATCCAAATTGTATATGTACAAAAATCCCGATCACCAAAGGCAACCGGGACTATTTTAAAATCTGCCAACTAATTTTAGAACACCATATAATATTACAGTATTAACTCAAAACTGGTTACGGCCATACCAGGCAGACTGATGGTTTGTCCAGGTGCCAGGCTGGAGCCGGTAACGGTATTGGTTAGTTTCACCGGCTTTAATGCCTGCCATAGAAATTGAGTGGATAGGGTTGTTGGTTCAGGGTTGAACAACCGGATCAATAAACTCCCGTTTGCCTGGGGTGTAATGCTGGTAACAGTTAGCCTTTTGTTACTCAGTTCAAACAGTGTTCCCGGTTTGATCATTTCTTTTTTTACCTGAATACCCAGCAATGGTTGTGTAAACTCCGTTGCGGCTTTTTCCATTTCGGCATTATTTACCATGGTATGTGGTCGCAGGGCATAGTTGTAGTGGCTGATACCCGGCTGGTCGGCTTTATAGTTTGTATGCCAGTAATTGTTCATTACATAACTGAACCAATTGGCGGTAACAGGGCCTTCTGTTCTCCAGGGTTTATGTGATTGATTGATGCTAAGACGTTCATCGATCATATCTCCGGGTTCTGTGAGCGCTGTTTGCTGCCATAATAATTGAACACCATGATCTGCTGAGGACGCATCCAGCCATCGTCTGCCATACAGGTAATCCATATTAGAACCCGGTAACTGGTCGGCTATGTAGCGGATAGTGCCGTAACCCGCATCCAGCAAAGTATGTTGAAAAGATTCATGGAATGGGAAGCTGAAATGCACCGCCTCTTTTTCACGCACCGCTTTTTTGTCAATTACATTTTCAATCATTACCATATCGCTACCGGCATACAGTGAGATCTTTCTTTCCAGTTGGTGCAGTCCGGGCGCTGCCGAACTTATTTTAATACTGGTAACAACCGGGCCGGACTCTTCAATATTGATCTTTACTTTTTCGTTGGACAGGGCATCTGCGGGATTGCGGCCGGGTACATACCAGTATCCATTTAACCCCTGTTGTTTAAAACTACCGGCATAATTCAGCGCATTACCGGCTTGCAGGGCAGTAATACTTCCGTAAATACTATCCCATGTAACTGTTATTATGCCATTGGAAAGACTATTGTTTTTTATTGCAAACAAAGAAGCGACCTTTACGGTTTCATCAGTTAATTCATATAATACTTTGCTGAAAGCCGGTATATCGGCGGCAATAAATACCTGTTGCCCGTTATGCAATTGCTGAACCGGGTGCAGTTTGCCGCTTGCGTCTTTCACCGATCCGGCTTTGATGCCGGCCGGCAACAACACCGGTCCGCTTCTTTTGCCGGAAGTGGTATTAATGACGGCAATAGTTCCGGATTGTGCATCGGATATTGGTTGTAACAATGTTTTTTCCAGTGCATTGATCTCCTCATCCGCAGTAAGCATAAATTGTTTTTTAATGCGCCACTGTTCGGTTACAAAAGAT
>CAYUMH010000208.1:0-3911 GCA_964445775.1 uncultured Terrimonas sp. | reverse complement strand
GGCACTACGATATTATGGAACCGGACTGCTAACACGGGCTACAATAATAATATTGCCGGCTTGGCTAATGATGAAGGCAGTGCGTTGCTACAGAAACAATCTAACAGTATCAATGACGGTCAGCAGGTATTGATCGGTACTACCGGCCTGGCGAATAGTAATGCAGCTAATGCAGTTTCGTTAACTTCAGGGCAGTCCCTGCTTTGGGGTGATAACGGGCTGGCAAAATCGTTAGGGGTAGCTCATAGTACCATTATTGGTGGTAACCCTGTTAACCTAAGGTTTGCGGCTGTATGGAAGGCTCAGAATACCGCTACTGTAGGAACTATCCGCGTAGCCTGGCCGAGTGGTATAGTGAATTTGCATTTAATCCAGAGCACAGACGATATTATAAATACTTCGGATACACATACGCCTATGACCGGGACTATAACAGTGAACGGTAAAGTTTATAATTATGCCGATGTGACTATTGCAAATGGTTCTTATTTTTCCTTTAGCGGTTATGTTGCCGGTCCGGGTGGGGTGGGCCAGGACCTGTCATTATGGTATCGTGCAGATAATGGTGTTGAAACGGATGCGAGTAAAAAGGTGACTGCATGGAATAACTCTACTGCCAATGATGTAAAACTGACGATGAGTAGTGCAGCAGGTTATATTCCGTATAATGATCAAACTACTTATACAAAAACCTGGAATTTTAATCCTACACTTTCATTTGACGGAACCAATAACTATTTAAGAAATAATACGACTGCCTACCTGAATACAGCAGGTTCGGTACATTATATTGCCGTGGCAAGATTGAATGGAACCGCTTCCAGTTATAACAGCCTGTTTGCTATTAGTGGAAATGATGACGGCTTTTTCCTGTTCCCGCAGAGTGGGTTGGTATATCCTATGCCGTCTATCGGGAATGGCTTTGGGGCTGCTGCAGCGGGTCCGGGTTCGGCAAACCGTTTTGGTATTTACTCTGCCATCCTGCCCAAAACAGGGGCGCCGGCCAATCAACGGGGTTTTTATAACGGTTTAGAAAAAATATATACTTCGCCTTATCCAAGAACCGGTGGTAATTATGTTCTTCCGACCACAGGAGCTTATATTGGAGCAGACGGTACGACCGCTGATAATCCCAACGGAGATATTGCCGAAGTGATATTATACCATGAGCCCGCAGGAGGCGATATGAATAATGCTAACCTGGCGCGTATACACAGTTACCTGGCTATTAAATATGGTATTACACTGGATCAGAGCACACCACAGCATTACATTAATTCGGGCAGTGCCGTTGTGTGGCATGCGGCGAATAATGCAGGATATCATCATAATATAGCGGGTATCGGCCGCGACGACCAGGGTGGGTTGTATCAAAAACAATCATGGAGTGTAAACCCCGGCAGGCAGGTGCTTATTGCTACCACAGGTCTTAGTAATACCAACGTTACCAATACAAGCACATTAACCAATGAACAATTTTTAATCTGGGGCGACAATAACCTGGCTAAGTCACCCTCCGTTGCCTTTGGTACTATAGGAGGGTTGCCTTACCAGCGTTTTGCTGCTATTTGGAAAGCTTCAAATGTTAATACTGTTGGTACTGTAAGGGTGGCCTGGCCTAAAGGGCTTGCTTACCTGAAACTGATCCAAAGTACGGACAATGTTTTTGATCTTTCGGATGTGATCACTGAAATGAGTGGTACACAGGAGATAAACGGTGTGCAGTATGCATATGCTGATGTGACCATTAATGATGGACAGTATTTTACATTCGCCGCTTATGTGCAGGCGCCGGGCGGGGTTACCACTAATATCAGTCACTGGTACAGGGCGGACAAATTTGCCATGTCGGGTGGAGAGGGTACTGATGTAACATCATGGACGGATTTTACCTCCGGTGTTGTGTCAGAAGAAATTAACGGTGCGCCATTGCCTAAGTTCAAAGCAGGGGATGCCACTTATTTTAACTTTAACCCGGGCTTGAATTTCACAGCCATTCAACAGATGTTAGGAAATATAACTGAGAGAACGCTGACTGCTACTGATTTTAATATTTTCACTATGACCCGCCAGGGTATGGGAGGTACACGATATTTTAATATAGGTATGAATAATACCACATTTGGTGGTGGTAACTGGGATCAGCCGGGCTTATATGCCAACGGTGATATCGGGTACCGGGATAATGCAGGGGGAGGATTGGTTATTGCTAATCCGGGGAATATCAACTTTGCTACAGGTAACCCGAGTATTATGTACCATAATTTCTCCAATACTTCGATGAATAAAGGATTAAATGGAGCAGCAACCGGTACATCTTCTTCCTATAGTGCCAGGGGCTTGACCACCGGTGGACATATTTTTGGATCAAACGGAGGCGTTAATCCTCCCGGTGGTGATGACTGGGGCTTTACAGGCGATATAGGCGAACTGGTTATTTATGGTAATGGTACCATTACAGCAGCCGAAAGGAATAAAGTAGAATCTTACCTGGCCGTTAAATATGGTATAACCTTACATAATAGTAATAATTATACCACTTCCAGGAATGCGGTGATATGGGATGCAACTGCCAATGCTGCTTATTATAATAATGTAGCCGGTATAGGAAATGACTTTATTTCGGCCTTACATCAAAAACAGTCACGTAGCCAGCATACCAATACCAATGGCCAGGTTATTATTGCTTTGGGCGAAATTGCGGCAACCAATATCGCCAATGAAAATGAACTGGCAGATGAGCAGTTCCTCTTGTGGGGTGATAATGGTAACACACAGGCAATGACCAATACTGTTGGTACTTATACTGCCTTTACTTACGCAGGCAGCCCGTCTAACGGCAGAAGGATGAACCGTATCTGGAAAGTGCAGAACACCAACAATGTGTCAAACCAGCTGATGATACGCTTCCCGCAGGCTTCTGTTGGTACTACCACGTTTGCGGCCAGTGATGCCTGTGCCGGTTACGTAATTGTATTTGCAGATGATGCCGGCTTTACAACCAATGTTTCTGTAAAACCATTAACGGTGAATGGTACTGATTATGAGGTGTCGCATGTATTTGCAAATGGCGCCAGTTATTTCACATTTGGTAAAGCTATGCCCGTTAATAACGGTGAAGTGTTTTTACCGGGTAATGTTGAAACAACAGATGTTTATAACGACGGTTGCAGCGTAGGAGAGTGGGCTTACTACCGCCAGACAAGCGATATCAGTAAAAAGCTATTGGGTACATCAGGTTATACAAACAGCGAACTGGATAATTTTGATATTGTTATTACTCCGGAAGGCACTTCGTATAATGATGGGGTGCGTAATACCAACCTTATGCCCCGTATCAGTACAGTTATCGATAATAACGGAACAACACTCTCTTCCGGTAAAGTAAGGGTGTATTATAACCTGGATGAATTAGGTGGAACTGTTGTTCCGGGAGCTATTACTTCAGGCTGGTTCTATTATAATGGTGAAGCCGATGAAGCGATCATTGATATATATAGTGATGGCGTATTTACAGCCGGTAAAGCCCGTCCGCTGGCAGTAGCACAATCCGGTATTGAAGATGGTGTGCATTATGTAGAGTTTCATAATGTAACCGCAATGGGGAGTTTCCTGTATGTTTCTTCAACGGTAAATATGGCTACCATACTACCTGTAACATTCTTACATTTTACCGCGGAAAACAAGGCCGGAAAAGCCCTGCTTAACTGGGCTACGGTATCTGAACAAAATAATAAAGGCTTTGAAATTGAACATAGCATTAATGGATCGAATTGGCGTAGTATTGATTTTGTACAAACTAAAGCGCTGAATGGTAATAGTTCAGGCCGGTTAAATTATGATTATACGCATGCTGCTGTTGCAGGAGGAAAGAATCACTATCGCCTTAAACAGGTGGATACAGATGGAAG
>CAYUMH010000207.1:0-4024 GCA_964445775.1 uncultured Terrimonas sp. | reverse complement strand
CAAAAATATTCAAAAAGACCTCCGTGAAGTTATTATGGGATTTTCTGAGTTACCAGCAGGTACCGAGGACACAACCTGTATTGTTCAGGGTGGGGTATGGATTATAAAACAAGCAACAAATGAAATCACTATTTTTATTGAAGGTACTATTGTGCATACTCTTTCTATTGCCAAAAGTATCAATAGCCCAGAACGAACGGATATATAGGTTTTCTGTTCATTCTCCGGAGGCTGCCTCCTTGGGAAAGTTTAGCGATGTGCCTGTTTCATTGAATACAGGTATTCCTTCTATAAGTGTACCATTTTATACAATCGATTTAAAAGATTTAAGCATTCCCATTTCAATAAATTATCACGCTGGCGGAATTAAGGTCGAAGAACAGGCCAGTTATGTAGGATTGGGGTGGAGTTTATCTTCCGGAGGGGTAATAAATCAAATAAAAAATGGGATGAATGATTTTACCAGGGACTATGGATGGCTTCACACAAACGAAAAAGTTGTGAATAATGCAAACATGGAAAACCACTTTATTGACAATGGAATAGTTGCGAATCAGACTGCAGAATATTCTTTTGCGATTCGGGCATCAAAAAATGAGGTAGATACAGAAGCCGATCTTTTTACTTATTCTATTCCGGGAAATTCTGGTAAATTTTATTTTAATCAGTCCGGGGACTATGTTTTTAGTCCTCAAAATATGTATAAGTTAAGTTACCAGCAAAACATTAATGAGCATCATGCAAGTGCTATAATTATACGGGATGATAATGGTAACAGATTCGTGTTCTCTGAAGTTGAAAAAACACTTAGTATTCCGGAAGGGGGAAATTCGCCTTCACATCCGGCTTTTAGCTGGGCGAGTACAGGTTATACTGATAATTATACATATAGCTACAACCTGTCAAAAATAATAACCAATAAGAATGATACCGTCTTTTATACTTATGAAAACACATCGACGATCATTATAAATAACTACTCACAAACAAGATATGCCAAAACAGCCAATAGTTTCGATATTCCTGTTCCGGATGGTTCAAGCTCAAGGGCAGAGTCTTTAGTTCATGCGAAAAGAATAAAAACCATTAACACGACCAAAGGCCACCGAATTGAGTTCATCTATGACAGTAATGCAAGAAAAGATGTAGTGCGGGAGGACAACTCTTCCTCAGCATTAACGACTGTTCAGGTTTTTTTTAAAAGTAAGCTGATAAAACATTTTGATTTAGAATATGGCTACTTTGGAGATACCACCACTACTGATCCAGACGATTCACGCTTAAAGCTTAAACGTGTTATTGAAAACGGAGCAGCTCATCAATTTAACTATAACAACGAAGAAGGTGGTTTCCCTAATCGGCTCTCTATGGCACAGGACCATTGGGGTTATTTTAATGGCAGGAGCAACACTACTTTATTACCAGATGACCCCATTAATGACTTTAATATTGGTGCTGACAGAAACGCATATCCAGGCTTTAGTCAATTAGGAATGCTTAAGGAAATTCTTAATCCTACCGGAGGAAAAACAGTGTTTGAATATGAGTCAAATGATTGTTTAAGGCATGACACAGGGCTTGTGACAAAAGTAAATTCGGTTAGAGCGATAGCAATGAAGGGAGAGGTTTTAACTAAAAGAGTTTCCATTCCAACCGGGGCAAAAAATATCAAAGCTTTTTGGCAAGGTCCCTCTGTTACCGGTTCCGAATACATTTATTTCACTAATTCTAGTACTGTTTCAATTTCTTTTAATGGCAATTCTCCCATTAACGGTACTCCGTTAAAAAATGGGCTTAACAATGTGGACCCCGGTGAGTATGATATAATGATATTTCAGAATACTGGCACCGGCAATGATTATTATTTCAAAGTTCAATGGGAGTATGATAAGATCGTAGATTCAGTTTATAATGTAGTTGTCGGAGGTAACAGGGTTAAATCCATAAAATTTTTTACTGATAAAACAGACTTAACTCCTGCCATTAAAAAATTTTACTCCTATCGCCGGTTTGATAATAATCTTTATTCAAGTGGTGTTAATGGATTTGTTCCAAGTTATACATATACTATCAACAAAGCTAGACCTGTAGGAGGTGGAGGAAATAATACCGTTTTAAAACCCTTTGTATGTCAGGTTTCAGGAAGCACGACATCATTGGCTATTTTTAATGGGGAAGTAGCTGTCTATGATAATGTGACGGAACTTGTGGATAGTTTGGGCGTTCAGGGAACAAAACAATTTTATTATAGTAATATTATTCACGGTAGTAATAAATCCAGCTTTCCCTTCCCACCAGCGGTATTTAAAAGTTGGGAAAGCGGCTTGCTTAAAAAAGTGAAGATTAATAAAAATGACAATGGTACTAGTAAAGAAATTTCAAATTCAAAGAACGAGTATTTTATTAATAAAAGAAATTATGCAACAGAAGTCATGAACATAAAATATTCTTTGCAGGATATTGCGCAAACTTTCAGAGGGGAAACCAATGGCTATGATTATGAAACACTGTTTGGGGTAAATTCTTATTATCTTTTTACCGGAGAATCACGTCTTACAAAAGAATCTTCTACCCAGTTTAATACTATGGGTGATTCCGTTACAATCGTTAAGGAATACAAGTATGACAATACAGGTTATCCATATCCCACCTCAATCATTACCGGTACTTCACAATCTGACCGGCTTTATATTGAACGAAAGACATACGCATTAGATATTGATACCATATTGATTGTTAATAATGAATCAAAATGGGTTAATAATCTAATTCGTAACAATGCTATTGCAGTACCAATTGAAGAGATCAGCCAGGTCAAGTCTGTTCCCGGAAATAGTGTTAAAACTGTTGGTGGCCTGCTTTATCATTATAACCCGACACGGTTAAATATTGATTCTGTTTCCAGACTTCCGATGAGAGGACTTAATGATTTTGAACCATTACATGTAAGTTCATCTGGAACGCTTCAAAGGGACGCTAATTATAAAACAGACCTTCATTTAACCCAATATGATCGTTGGAGTAATTTGATTGAACAACAAAAAACAGATGATATAACAGAGGTATACATATGGGGCTATAATTCTTCATACCCTGTTGCACGAATTATTAACTCCACCTATGATGTTGTAAACGGTTACATAAATCAAGATTTACTGGATAATGCCGTCGGGGGAAGTGATGATGGGACGGTCAGAAATCATCTGTCAGGTTTAAGATCAATACCGAATACACTGGTACATCTTTATACTTACCTACCGCTAATAGGATTGACCAGCGAAACGGCCCCCAATGGCAAAACTATATTTTATGAGTACGATAGTTTTAACCGGCTGCATCTGGTAAAGGATGATGAAGGTAAAATACTAAAACGTATATGTTATAATTATACCGGACAGGTTGAGGATTGTGGTATCGCCTTAAATACAACCCCACAATGGATAGCTACAGGTTTGACCCGTTGCCAGCCATGCCCGGCAAACAATAGCTATACTTCAAACGTACAGGAACACCAGGAGAAGGATAATAATCCTAATAGTCCAACTTATAATACGTATCGCTGGGTATCGGATGGTGTAAATGGGAGTTGTGCTTCACCGGCCGATTGGCAGAATACTTCAACAGCGATTCGATGTAAGAAAAATGGCAGTAATCAAAACACTGGCGAACAGGAAAGAGAACAAAAAGATATGAACCCCTGTTCATCAACCTATAACCAGGTACGTTGGGTGGTTACGGGAACAAACCTTACGTCTTGTCCTTTGCCTGTTACTTGTAGCACATCAAATTGTACAGGCGCGAATAAAAAATGTATCAATAATGTATGTAGAACCGGTATTAAGGTTTATACTAATTCCGTTCAGGTAGGTTCAAATTACCAATGTACGTATCATTATGAATGGAGTGACGGTAGCTGGAGTATTGATTATACTGAAACAAATTCAAGCCCCTGTTCATTCTAATCTTATTAAAAACGAAATTCATGAAAAAAACAATCATACTTATACTTCTAATTTCTTGTACC
>CAYUMH010000206.1:0-4040 GCA_964445775.1 uncultured Terrimonas sp. | reverse complement strand
GTCACCGGTTCCAAAGCTATTCACAAACCAATCGGCCGGTAATAGAATAGGTACAAAACCTTTTTGGGTAAGACTTAAAGTATGTAAACCGTTACCTGTGCCCGGCGCATAAGTCTGTTCCCATATACTTTCAGTAGTATAGGTGGCTTTTCTAAAAACCTGTGCATAATCATCTACCAATGTAAATTTAGCGGAATTAATAACCTGCAGGGACCTGGTTAAGGCGTCCTGGTAATGTTCCGTTTTATTTAAGGGGTGACCGGCCATAGTAAGGTACACTTTAGCCAGTAATGCTGTTGCCACTTGTTTATAAACACGCCCGACCTGCGCAGCAGCATCAGGAAGATTTGTTTCCGCGTATAACAGGTCGTCCAGTATAAAATTATATACTTCCTGTTGCGGAGTACGTGGTATTTGTGTATCATCATAACTACCGGCAACATCTTTACGTAACGGCACATCACCATACAACTGTACCAGGCGGAAATAAGCATACGCTCTTAACAAACGGCATTCAGCAGTTAACTGCGCTTTTTTAATATCCGTTAATAATGTAGTAGCAGGCAGATAAGCCAGTACAAAATTGGCATCTTTAATAATGCTATAACAGGTGGTCCAGGCCTGGCGTACATTATAAAATGCTTCGCTCATATTATTCTGGTAAGTAGGTAATGCCTGCTCAAATGCGGCAGATGGGGCGGCATAAATATCGCTGAACATTTCGCTCATCATTAACTGGTTACCACCAAACATGCCGGGAAAAGAACCGTAGATACCGATAACAGCCGACTCAAAATTGGCAGCATTGGTAAAATAGCCATCGGGGCGCACTAGATTACGGGGTTTTTCTTCTAACATTTTTTTACACCCGGCAAACAAGAGGGATAGTAAAAAAATAACTGGTAAACAATAGCGTTTCATATCTATAATCTTTTGTCTTTAATAATGTTTTTAAAAAGTAACTTTCAGGCCACCGGCAAGGGATTTAAAAGAAGGGTACACACCACGGTCCCAACCGTTCACCGAAGCGCTCGACCAGGCTGCCTCGGGATCATAACCCGAGTATTTGGTAATGGTGATATAGTTTTGCGCACTTACAAAAACCCTGATCGCAGGAATCTTCAGCCTTTTTAAAGTTTGCTGCGGGAAATTATACCCAAGGGTAATATCTCTTACACGCAAATAGGAGCCATCTTCCACCCACAGGCTATTGGCGTAGTCCCTGATAGCACTTCCGCTATTGGTACCGGGTTTATCAAATTTATTGTCCCCGGCCTGCTGCCAGCGGTTATTATAAGCCTCATAAGTAGGCACCCAACGATCGGTAAGACTGAGGTTATATTTCCTGAACTCGTTTACAATATCATTGCCATATGACCCTACGATCAATATTGACAGGTCAAAGTTTTTATAGGTAAGGTTATTATTAAACCCAAATGTAAATTTAGGTTGCAGATGGGTAAGGGTTACCCTGTCCGTAGCATCCACTGCATGCCCGCTGCTACCACGATTTTCAAATTTATAATCGCCCGCATTTTTTGCCGGCTCACCATTGGCAATCGCCTCCTGTTTAGATCCATAAACGCCAACCACACGATTTCCATATAACTCCGACATGCCCCGCCCAACGATCATAGGGAACCAGTTGCCACCGGCGCCATATTCCAGGTAAGTAACTTTTTCACCGGTTAAAGGGTTAACACCAAGATTCAACACCTTATTTTTATTATGACTGATCGTTAATACAGAATTCCAGGTAAAATTATTCTGTGAAATATTCGTGGTACTAAGCTGGAACTCAACGCCGGTATTTTGTAAGGCGCCTGCATTACTGATGGCAGAACCAAAACCAATAGTAGGCGGAAGAACAACAGGTAACAACAGGTCTTCCGTACGCTTATGGTAGTAGTCGGCACTCAGCATGATCCTGTCTTTAAATATCCCTATATCAATACCCAGGTCAAACTGGCGGGTGGTTTCCCACTTTAAGGAAATATTGGGTAAGGAACCTAAGAAATAACCTGTAAAAGCACTACCGCCAAGGTTAACGGTTCTGTTGGACATAGTAGATAATGTCTGGTAAGGGTTAATAGCCTGTGTGCCTGCGAGGCCGTAACTTGTTCTTAGTTTAAGAGAGGAGATGGCATTTATACTTTCCATAAACTTTTCCTTATCAACATTCCAGGCCAAAGCGCCCGAAGGGAAGAAAGCATACTTATTAGCTTCACCAAATTTGGAAGAGCCGTCATAACGGCCTGTTATGGTAAGCAGGTATTTTCCGTCAAATGTGTAATTAACCCTGCCAAGATATGATAACAATGCAAAGTCAGAATACCCCGAGCTGGCGCCGTTCCTTATAGTGGCCGTTGTAGTGCCCAAGTTATTATTTTCCAACGCATCCGTTACAAAACCATTAGCACTTCCCCCTAAATTTTCGCTCCGGGTTTTTTGATAAGTGATACCCGCTACCGCATCAACTGTATGTTTGTTATTAAATGTTTTAACATAGGACAGGGTATTCTCTGTAACAAAACTGGAGGAGTTGGAATAACTTTTGGAAGCTACACCTGGTAACGGTACACCAACTCCGCCGACCGTTTCCTGCCGGTTACCAATAGTGATGGTACGTGGAGCAAAATAATCGCCTTTAGTATACCCGGCATCTACTCCGGCGCTCAGCATTAATTTTAAGGCGCCCGTAATATTATAATTCAGGGCTGTATTGCCTATCAGGCGCAGGTTGGCATTTTTATTTAATACCTCGTTGGAAATACCGACAGGATTGGTTTCGCCCCATTGTACACCTGTAAAACGGGTATAACTTCCATCAGCATTATATACATTTTGAGTGGGTGGCATTACCATGGTGGTAAATGCAATACCGCCGCCCCCATCTGCATTGGATACGGCCTCCCTGTACAAAGAGTTTTGAATGGACAGGTTGGTATTGAGGGTTATTTTTTCCGTTAACTTGTTGCTCAGGTTAGTACGGAATGACAAACGCTGAAATTTTGAATTACGGATAATACCTTCCTGGTCAAAGAAACCAAAGGAAGTATAATATTTTGTTTTTTCATTACCACCCGATATGGACAGGTTATGATCCTGCATAAAAGCCGGGCGGTATACCAGGTCCTGCCAGTCGTTTCCCTTACCTTGTAAGGAATCTATTTGTGCATTGGTCCAGGGTAGGGGCTTGGGAGTTGGATTTACTCCTGAAGCATTATCATTGGTAATTACTTCATTTTGCAGGCGGGCATAATCTGCAGCCGACAATACATCAATTTTCTTTCTTAGCGTTTGTACCCCCGCATATCCATTATAACTTATCTGTGCCTTACCGTTACCGGAAAGACGGCCTTTTATAGTGGTGATCATGATCACCCCGTTAGCTCCTCTTGATCCGTAGATGGCTATGGAAGAAGCATCTTTGAGAATTTGTATACTTTCAATATCCACGGGGTTTAACTGGGCACTTAATGCATCCAGAGGCAATCCATCTACTACATACAAAGGGTTATTACTGGCAGCCATTGAATTGGTACCACGTATTTTAATAATCATGGCCTGTCCCGGCTGGCCCGATGCCTGGTTTACCTGCACACCGGCGGCCTGTCCCTGTAAGGCCTGCGCTACATTGGAAATACCTTTTACCTGGGTTACCTGGTCTGCCGTAACAGTAGACACAGCGCCGGTGAGGTCTTTTTTACGTACCGAACCATAACCCACTACTACTATATCATCCGCTTCCTTACTTTCAGGCGTAAGCACTACATTTATCTCCGTTTTACCGTTGGTATTTATTTCCTGGCTTACAAAACCTACAAAAGAAAAAACAAGTACACCCTGGTTACCGGGGATAGTTAATGAAAAGCGGCCGGCATCATCAGTAGCCGTACCGGTGGTCGTTCCTTTTAACTGAACAGAAGCTCCCGATAAAGGTTCACCGGTACTGCTTTTAACCGTTCCCCGTATCTCGGCAAATACTTCTGCTATAACCGTTACCGGCTCGGTAACAGCTTGTGTTTTTTTGGGTGATA
>CAYUMH010000205.1:0-4156 GCA_964445775.1 uncultured Terrimonas sp. | reverse complement strand
TGCATTTTGACTAATTGTCGCAAGCTATGCGAAGCTTGCAGCTTCGCATGTTTATTTTATCGCCTTTGGCGATTTACCTGGCACTTTATTGGCAGTACCAATTGTTTATTTAAAAGGAATGCCCAGTAATTCAGCAATATTAAAATGATAACAGAAAGTGCAAAAGCAATATATTTTCTTCGCTTTAAACTTATATTATCAACAATTATTCCCAATATTATACCGGCGATAATACTCCATAGCAAGGCAATAAAAATGAGTAATGCAAATTCACCGTCATATGGTAATAACCTATACATAAGAATGACTATGAGTATCCCGACACAAGGTAAAAACAACTTATTCATTTTATCCTGATCCTGTTTTTAAATCAACAAACAGTAATAGCATAGTTGATTTTGCTATGCGAAGCTTACAGCTTCGCATATTTATTTTATCGCCTTTGGCGATGATTATCGGTTATATAGCAGGAGCACTCACTTCAACCTACGATTTGCTATTGGACTACCGGAGAACTGTAATGATCATTAAATCTTAAACTGTACGGGCTTCTTATCGCCAAAGGCGATAGAATATTGATGCGAAGCTGCAAGCTTCGCATAGCCCCAAACAAATACTATTTATCATTCATAACTCATAACTCATCATTCATAACTCATAATTCATCATTCCCTCTCAATCCAATTCCTTCAACACAATATTCCTGAAATCAATCGGCTGTCCTTCGCTTTGCAAAGCAATAAAGCCGCTTTTCAAGGGCGTACCATCTACTTTCTGTTTGGGGTCATAACGGTTGGCCACCCCACCACCAATAGAGGGCTTTGAATATTGTAATACGGTATCGCCATTGATGATATGCGTGATCAAATCATTGCCCTGTACAATCAGTTCCGCTTTTACCCATTCGTTTGGCTGGTAAGTTTTAGAAGTGGAGTTCAAGCAATGACCGCTGTAAATACTTCCCTGGTAAACAATATCCGTACCTGGCGAACACATATTACCGGTGGGCCTGGGTTTGCCATCGGGTAAGCCGGCCAGGAACTGCATTTCAACCGATATAGGCCAGTCCTGTTCCTTAGGCATGGTGCGTGGGTCCTGGGAATGATACATTACCCCGCTGTTTAAAACCGTGTAGGATGGTGCATCCTTCATCCAGCCATCGGCAAAACGGTACTCCATTTTTAAATGGTACTTGGAAAAAGGTGTTTTATAGTACAGGTGACCATAACGTTCCTTAAAGCCATCATACTGATCGTAGCGTACTTTTAGTATGCCATCTTCCACCCTGAAAGTATTGCCATAATTATCTCCGGTTTCATGATGGTGGATCTTTACTATCCAGTCATTCACATCTTTGCCATTGAAAAGCGAAACCCACTCACCCTTGGTTTGACTGTTTTTGTTGGTCTTGGGCGAACAACCCATAACATAAAATAAGACTGAGCAAATGAGCAGGGCCGATAATTGACGCATAATAAAAAGTTTAAAGCAATACCTGAAACATATAACTATCCAATAAAAATAGTCATTTTGTCTAAAAGCGGGTAACCAATAATAAGAGTTGTTGTATCCGGTATGACAATAAAAAAAGGTCCGGCAATTACCGGACCTTTTAAACGTATTATTTGTTTGATTAAAATGCTTTTTTAGGCGCTTCTTCAGGTTTTGCCTGCCCTTTGCCTTTGGCAATATTTTGCAGGTTCACCACATCATTGATCACTTTAACAGCCTGGTTCAGGTAAATATCCTGGCGTAAGGCTGCCAGCCACAGGTTATAACGCTCCAGTTTGGCCTTGTCTTCGGCATACTTGTCTTTTTCATTATCAAGAGAAGCAATATTCAGCTCTTCCTTTAATTTAAGGAGGTTCCTTGTTTTGGCTACTACATCGGTTATCTCTTTCTGCGTTTTTTTGTAATTATCCAGTTTTAAGGAAACTGTTTTATTGTTGTTCTCATATAACCATTTTGCATAGTCGTGTATTTTACTAAACACGGTATCGTTTTGTAAACGGGCATTACTTAAACTTTTTACATCGTTTAAGTTATAGCCGGCATCCCATGTTTTGTAAGGCGATTTAGGTATTTCATCCCACTCCAATGCGTTATCAGCATCTTTCTCTCTTACTTTCAAAAACTCGTACTGGTCAGGTAATACAATATCGGAGTTAACACCATTTAACTGGGTAGAGCCGCCGTTAATACGGTAGAATTTCTGCAGGGTTAATTTAATGGTACCCAGCTCCGCATTGGTATTAGAGAAACCATTTTTATCAATCCCTATATTACGCTGCACGGTTCCTTTACCATAAGTAGAGGTACTCCCTATTACCACCCCACGGCCATAATCCTGTATAGCGGCTGCAAATATCTCTGATGCCGATGCACTGAACTCATTTACCATTACGGCTAAAGGACCGTTGTATAAAACCGATTTGTCTTTATCACTTAATACATTGGGTTTGTTAATGCGGTCTTTTACCTGTACTACAGGGCCTTCACCAATAAACAAACCGGCCATCTGCACTACGTCGTATAATGAACCACCACCATTGTTACGCAGGTCCATTACCACCCCGTCAATATTTTGTTCTTTTAATTTTTGCAATTCCCTGGCTACGTCCAGGTAACAGCGACGGCCATTGGCATCGTCAAAGTTGGCATAGAAAGAAGGCAGGTAGATATAACCGATTTTCAAGCCACCTTCATTCACCACTACACTACGGGCAAAAGTCTCAATATCGTTATCAATTTTTTCACGTTTTAAAGTCACATCCTTTAACCTGCCATCCGTTTTTTTAATGGTCAGGGTTACAGAACTGCCTTCTTTACCACGGATCACTTTTACCGCATCACTTACCAGGTAACCAACCAGTTCAACCGTTTCATGACTGCCGGTCTCAGTAACTTTTACAATATAATCTCCGGCTTCTATCTGGCCTGATTTGGCAGCAGGGCCACCCGCAACCACACTGGCAATTTTAATACTACCCTCATCATATTGTAACAATGCACCAATACCATAGAAGGTACCGCTCATCTCTTCGTCAAAATATCTTTTATCCTCCGGAGGCATAAATTCGGTATGTGTATCCATCAGCGCGGTGATAGAGTTTACATACAGGCTAAACAGGTCATCATCGGTAAACTTATGACTGTAACGCTCAAATATCCTGTCCAGGGTTTTATTGGCTTTCTGGCGTGCTTCTCTTTCTAAAGTTGAATCGGCTTTAACCACAAAACTGTCGGTGCCTTTATTACGATCACGTACCGTTAACAGGTCGGAGTATTGCTCCAGGGCCATCAGTTTTACTTTTTTGCGCCATCTTTCATTACGGTCGGCCGCGGTATTGGTAAAATCGTAGTTCTTGGAGTCCAGCTCAACTTCTTCGTCCACTTTATAGTTAAACGGCTTTTTTAAAAAACCTACTGCTACTGCCGAAGATTCAGATACCCTTGCTTTAAATACTTTACCGGCTTCTTTAAAGAATACAACGGGGGCTCCGTTGATCTCATCATCCAGTTTAGTGCCATATATCTTTTTTAAAGAGTCCAGGTCACGTTGTAAAAAGAAGGTCTTATCAGGGTCCAGCATTTTTACATAACCGTCAAAAATCTTTAGTGAAAGACTGTCATCAATATTTTTAGGGCTAAAATGTCCTTGTTTCAGCATCTCTCCCACCATTCTTAATATTTCCTCGTATTTACCGGGAGGCGTTTTAGGGCCGCCGGCATTAATGGTTTTAAAGGCCAGAAAACAACCTGCTATAACCAGTAGTATCACTATGGGAAGTCTCTTCATATCTGTTAAATATTTTATTGCAGAACGCATAATCCAAAAATAACATAAAAACGAACATTTTCGTGCATTATCAACCTTTTAACTTTGCTTTTTGATGAATGGTGTTGAAGCACTATCAATGGAGCCGGGTCATAAAATATGTTAACAGCCGAAAATGTGCCAATCTTTATACTAACAGATTTGCCTGCGTTTTGATTAAATTTTAAAAAAATACCTGTTTTTCATGTTAGTGTAAATCAAATTTTATTACTTTTGCAGTCGCTTTTACAAAATAGCTGTTTTGTACTGGCAAAAATGGTGGTTGTAGCTCAGTTGGTTAGAGCATCAGATTGTGGTTCTGAGGGTCGCCGGTTCGAG
>CAYUMH010000204.1:0-4211 GCA_964445775.1 uncultured Terrimonas sp. | reverse complement strand
GCCGAAACCAATTTTACGGTGGACCTTGCCTATGTTAATATAGGTAAAGCGGTGAAAGATAGTATCACCATAGAAGTGAAAAGAACTTATCCGGATTTAACCACGGAAGTTGTACAAAGAAAAAGAGTATTGTTCACTACGTTTAAGGATTCAATGACCTTACAAGTGCCTATTGTTCCTACAAGGGATAAGGGGATAAATAAAATAGCTATTACTTTAGATGCAGATAATGAAATTGATGAGCTGTATGAATCGAATAACACCATCACCAAAGAAGTCTTTATTTATGAAGACGAAGCAAGACCGATCTATCCTGAGGCTTTTTCAATTGTAAATAAACCGGAGATAAAATTAACGATATCCACCGCCAACCCCTTTGCAGAGTTAAGACAGTATGTGGTAGAGATTGATACGACAGAACTGTTTAATTCAACGTTGAAAGCTACCAGAAACATATCCTCCAGCGGTGGCGTCTTTGATACAGATATGCCTTTAAGTCTGGTAGATGGCAGGGTTTACTATTGGCGGGTATCGCCTCAACCGGAGGATGGTCAGTGGAAATGGAATGTAAGTTCCTTTATTTATATGCCCTCCAGTGATATCGGGTTTAACCAGTCTCATGTATACCAGCATTTTAAAAGTAATTATGACCGATTAAAGTTAGACTCAGCAACCAGGAATACTAACTACAATTTTGTTCACAGGAATATTACTGTTCATAGTGGTATCCTGGGGTACAGTTATACGCAGGCTGCAGGGTTTTCCGTGGCTATTGATGATAATCCCTTTATCCGGAGCCCATGTGGTCAACCCGGGATTATTTTTAATGTATTGGATTCAATTTCATTGGTTCCATGGCTCAATAATGATGCAACTGCGGGCAGTGTGCCTGGACAATACGGCAGCGATAATGTTTGTGCCTCCGACAGGAACTGGAATTTTCAGTATAATTTAAATACGCAGTCTAAGCGAGTGGGCGCTGCCCAGTTCATGGATGTGATTCCGGATGGCAGCTATGTTATTGTCAGGAACTCATCACCTGCCAGCGAAACGCCGGGTGCGTATGTGTCCAACTGGCAGGCAGATGCCAGCATAACAGGGGTGGGGAATACTTTGTATGATAAGCTGAAAGCCCAGGGCTTTACTACCCTGGATTCATTTTACAGAGCAAGGGTGTTTATATTTATTTATCGTAAAAACAGGCCTGAGTTTACACCGCAGATGGTGATGAGTGGCGGGTTAGCAGATCCTCCTGATCCTATTACATTACGTATTGACCTGGAAACTAAAGATACCCTGGGTTATATTACCTCACCCAAATTTGGTCCTGCCAAAGGTTGGAAACGGTTGTACTGGAATGGGCGCAGCCTCGATAACCAGGCAAATGGTGACAGACCTACGGTGAATGTTATTGGTATCAATAATGCCGGCGTTGAAACAACCTTGTTCAGTAACCTGAATGTTACACAACAGGATTTTGATGTGTCCTCTGTTAATGCGGCGCAGTATCCTTATATGAAACTGAGAATGACAAACCGGGATTCTGTATATGCTACACCATACCAGTTGAACTACTGGCGTTTGACCTATGATCCTGTTCCGGAAGGTGCGGTTGCCCCTAATTTATATTTCTCCAAAAAAGATACAGTGGACATTGGTGAACCTTTGAAATTGGGCTTAGGGTTTAAAAATATTTCTGCGGTTGGGTTTAGTGATAGTTTAAAAGTGAAGATAACGGTTACCGACAAAAATAATGTGGAACATATCATACCGGTCGCTAAGCAGGAAGATCTGAAATCAGGAGCGTTATTAAAACTGAATGTGGATATACCTACGCAAAGTATTTCGGGGTTAAACAGGTTATATGTGAACTTTAACCCTGATTTTGACCAGCCGGAAACCTCGTTGTTCAACAACTTTGCCTTTTCGGAATTTTATGTAAGGCCCGATAGCCTGAACCCGGTTATGGATGTAACTTTTGATGGGGTGCATATTTTAAACCGCGATATAGTGTCGGCCAAACCGAGTATCCTGATTAAATTAAAGGATGATGCCAAGTGGATGGTACTGGATCAGCAGGATATTGTGTCGGTTAAATTGCGTTACCCCGATGGAACGATTAAAACCTTTGAGTTTGATTCCGATACCCTGACCTTCACCGGAGCAGGCGTGGCCCCGAATGATAATAATTCGGCCACCATTACCTTTAAGCCGTGGTTATTGCAGGATGGTGAATATGAGTTAATGGTAGCAGGCAAGGATAGAAGTGATAATGTAGCGGGTAATATGGAGTACAGGGTGGCATTCCAGGTAATCAATAAACCGATGATCTCTAACATGCTTAACTATCCCAATCCGTTTACTACTTCCACCGCCTTTGTGTTTACCTTAACCGGTAGTGAAGTGCCGCAGAATATACGCATACAAATACTGACCATTACCGGTAAAGTAGTACGTGAGATAACAAAAGATGAACTGGGACCTTTACATATTGGTAATAATATTACCCAGTTTAAATGGGATGGTACCGACCAGTATGGCGCTAAACTGGCCAACGGCGTGTATTTATACCGTGTTATAACCAATCACCAGGGCAAATCACTTGATAAATACAAAGCGTCCGGTGATAATACCGATAAGTATTTTAATAAAGGCTATGGTAAGATGTATTTAATGCGATAAGTTAATTTATAAAGAATTTAAGAGGCCGGGTTATACCGGCCTTTTTTTGTTTAGTAAATGTTTTATAAGTTTGAACTTATCTTATCCGGTATTGATGTAATAAACCCCATGTTATAAAGCCATTTTTTTACCGGCTGCAACGCCCTGATGCAGCCCGGTTGCGACGCTCCGTTCAGCTGAAGTAATGCTATGATACAGTATGAGCAGTTGTTGAAATGGCTGAATGGAAGTATTAAAGAAACAATATTTGTAAGTATGCGTAAGGGATAGCAGCGTATACCCCGGTGAAACCTTTGTGCGTAGGACTGTGCCGGAGTAGCAGCGAATAGCCCGGCCCTGTGTAATTATTGTAAAACTGAGGTACGAAGTAAAACTGTATGCTACACAGGGATACGCCCAAATAATAAGTATGAATAAAAAAGACAGGTTTAAATGGCTGAAGATAACCATGCTGGTTATTACTATTGGAGTAGTGGTGTTGTATTTGCTGGCCTGCCTAGTGCCTTTTGTAGCGCCCACCACTTTTTTACCCATTGCCTTGGCCGGGCTGGCTTTTCCGGGTCTGTTTATTTTATACCTTCTGTTACTGGTTTACTGGTTTTTTACAAAAAGAAAGGCGGCACTTGTTTTAAGCCTGCTGTTTTTATTGGGCACACAACAGTTTTTAGCCATGGTGGGTATGCGTTTTTTTGCAGGCGATTTTAATATGGTGAAAGAAGAGGGTAGCATACGGGTATTGAACTGGAATGTATTTCGCTGGGATGAACAAAATAAAAAAGCAAGAGGCGGCATTACCAACCGTTTAAACATGATGGATGTGGTGCAGATGCAGGAAGCCGATGTGTTGTGTTTACAGGAGTTTTTTGAACCTTATGATTATACTTATTTTGAAAGTAATTTGAAAGAACTGGAGAAAAGAGACTACCCCTACCAGCGTTTTTTTGCCAGCTCAAGTGTGGTGAACGGGAAATATAAATACGGCATGGCCATCCTGTCCAAATACCCCATTGTGGCAACCGATACCATTGATTTTGATAAGGGCGTACACTCCGAAGGTGTGCTTTGGGCCGATGTGCAGGTTAATGATAAAACGATCAGGGTATATTCCTTTCACCTGGAATCGTTCCGGCTGGGAAAACAAAGTATTATTGCCCGGAATGACCAGGCTGGTAAATGGGATAATACCAGGAATAATGCTTCGAGATTAAAAAACGCTTACGCACTACGTGGGCAGCAGGTGGATATACTGAATAATGAAGTGGCAAAAAGCCCTTTCCCGGTGATATTATGCGGCAACCTGGGCGATCTGCCCACCTCATATTCCTATTTCAAAGTAAGAAATAAACTGAATGATGCTTTCCTGGAGAAGGGGAGCGGACTGGGGCGCAGTTTCCGGTTTGTGGCACCTACTTTAAGGGTTGATTATGTGTTTACCGATAAGCGGCTTGCTGTGGAACAGTTTTGTATGCCGGATGTGAATTATTCGGACCATTACCCGCAGGTGGTGGACGTTAAATTAAAATAAATCG
>CAYUMH010000203.1:0-4292 GCA_964445775.1 uncultured Terrimonas sp. | reverse complement strand
TCTTAATCCCCATTCACTGAATTCATCGCTGCTGCCAAAACTGTAATAATAACCGGTCAGTTCATCATATTCATAATCGTTCTCAATACCCAGTTTATTACGTTCTTCCCAGCCGATACTACCGGTATTGGTATTACTTTTAGTACCATAAACCGATACCTTACGACTGCCTTTAAAGTTATTGAACATCAGTTTGCCATCGTGCAGGTTATCAAAGTTGCTTCCGGCTTCTGCCTTTCCGAAATAACCTTTTTTAGCACTGGCTTTTAACTTGATATCAATGGTTTTACCCACATCGCCGTTACTGATACCTTTTAACTGGTCCTGTTCCGATTTTGCTTCATAGATCTGGACCTTATCAACAGCTTTAGCGCCGATGTTTTGTGTGGCAATAGTGGGGTCGTCTCCAAAAAACTCTTCCCCGTCAACCAATACTTTCTGTGCTTTTTTACCCTGTACGGTAATTTCTCCTTTACTGTTTACCTGGAAACCCGGTAAGGCCCTGAATAGCTCTTCCACCGTAGCGCCTTCGCGTACTTTAAAACTATCGGCAATAAATTCAGTAGTATCGCCTTTGATCCTGATGGCCGAGCCGGAACGCACCACCACTTCATCCAGTAAGGTGCTGGTTAAGGTGAGGGCTATATTACCCAGGTCAAGGGTTTCGCCTTCTTTTAAGGAAACTTTCTCTGCGTAATCGGCATACCTGGGATAGCTGATAAGGTAAATATAATTACCGGCAGATAACTTTGGTGTAGTGAACTCACCTGTTTTGGACGAACGGGTAAAGCCGGCCAGGGTTGAGTCTTTCTCGTTTAGTACGCTGATAACAGCGTTGTTTAACAGTTTATTATCGGCTGTGTCTTTAATAATACCTTTAATGGTTTGTCCAAAACTGTTAGAACAGATGAATGCCAGCAGCAGTAAAAGCAGCAGGCGTGGGGCAGTTGTTTGTGTCATTATTTGTTTACGGTGGCTATGTTGGTTTGCTAGTTTTCCCGGCGCACAATTTCCATTTCGCAAATATGACTCACAAAACGCAGGGAGGGTTACCGTTCATGTATATATAATGTTAATTATTGTTTAATACTTGGATAAAAAGTTGTAATATGTGATGCATCGTTTCACTATTTCCATAACATTTATGAAGAAAAAATTTGAAGAGGAAAACTTTATTGATACCAGTAAACCGGTATGGTCCTATTCTTTGTTAAATGCGGAAGATATCCAGAATTTCCAGCACGGAACCAATTACAGGTTGTATGAAAAATTCGGATCACATCATGTACAGGTGAACGGGGAATGGGGTATGTATTTTTGTGTATGGGCACCCAATGCTGCAATGGTGAATGTGATCGGTAATTTTAATGCATGGCAGGAAGAGGAACATGCGTTAACGGCAAGATGGGATAAAAGTGGTATATGGGAAGGTTTTATACCTCGTTTGAATTTTGGTGAAATTTATAAATATCGTATTACCGGTGCCAACGGTATTATTACAGAAAAAACAGATCCTTTTGCCAATTACTGTGAGTTGCGTCCTAAATCGGCTGCCATTACCTGGGACCTGTCTTACCAGTGGAATGATAAGAGCTGGATGCGCAAGCGTAAAAAAAACAATGCGCTGGATGCGCCCTGGAGTGTATATGAAGTACACTTAGCCAGCTGGCAGCGGCCTGTACCCGGTGATGAGGAAAGTTATAACACTTATGACCAGATAGCGGAACGTTTGGTGCCTTATGTAAAAGGCATGGGCTTTAGCCATGTGGAGTTTATGCCTGTGATGGAATATCCTTTTGATGGTAGCTGGGGTTATCAATGTACAGGTTATTTTGCCGCTACTTCCCGTTTTGGTGATCCGCAGGGACTGATGCGTTTGATAGATGCTTTTCACCAGCAGGATATAGGCGTAATACTCGATTGGGTGCCTTCACATTTTCCGAATGATGCACACGGACTGTATATGTTTGACGGCATGCATACCTATGAGTATGCCGATATGCGGAAAGGCTTTCACCCGGACTGGAACAGTTATATTTTTAATTATAAACGCGGCGAGGTAAAATCATTTCTCATCAGCAGTGCCATGTTCTGGTTGGATAAATATCATGTAGATGGTATCAGGGTAGATGCGGTGAGTTCTATTTTAAAACTGGATTATTCGAGGAAGGAAGGGGAGTGGGAACCCAATGAAATGGGTGGTAACGGTAACCTGGAAGCCATTGCCTTTATCAAGGATCTTAATGAAACGGTTTTCCGCGATTTTCCCGATGTACAAACCATCGCGGAAGAATCAACCGACTGGCCCGGCGTGTCCACGCCAACCTGGGAAGGAGGACTGGGATTTGGTATGAAATGGATGATGGGCTGGATGCACGATACCCTTGATTTTTTTAAAGCCGACCCCATATCACGTAAAGACCTGCAGGATAAGTTTTGCTTTAGCATGATGTATTATTATGATGAAAATTTTATGCTGCCCCTGAGCCATGATGAAGTGGTGCACGGTAAAAGTCCGATGTTGTATAAACTACCGGGCGATGAGTGGCAGAAGTTTGCCAACCTGCGGCTTTTATACACTTATATGTGGGCTCATCCCGGCGCCAAGTTATTGTTCATGGGTAATGAGTTTGGACAAACTACCGAATGGAATTATAAAGGGGAGCTGGACTGGCCGCTGTTGCAATATGATGCACACCGGTTATTACAGGATTGTGTGAAGGACCTGAACGGATTGTTAACCCAGCATCCTGCCTTTTACCAGCAACAGTTTGATAAGGCAGGTTTTGAATGGGTAGACCTGGATCACCGCGAAGAATCGGTAATGGTATTTAAACGCAGGGGATTAAAAGCAAACGAGGATGTATTGGTGATATTGAATATGACCCCGGTTGTGCGGTATGACTGGGAGATATTGGTAACGGGTAAAAAGTATACCAAAGAGATCTTTAATTCGGACAGTACAAAATACTGGGGTACCGGTACCGTGTATAACCCCGATGTAAAGAGCGAGGTTCTTGATCGTGAACAAAAAAAGTACAAATTAATCGTAAATCTACCTGCACTTTCTGCAATAATCCTGAAATAGTGCGGTTTTGGAGTGGTTATTGCTCTTAAAATCCGGTATATTGGTGTAATTTTATATAAATTCCATATTCATAATCCATAATCGGGAAAACCCATGATCTCTAAACTATTTTATTTCCTCTGTTTATGCGGTTTACTCTTTGTAATGTCCGCAACGGCAAAAGCCGGAAACAGCCTCCAGGAGGATAGCACGATACACTACCTGGAACAGGGGCGTATTGAAAAAAGCAAAGGCCGTAAACTGGAATCGTTAAAACAGTTTGAAAAGGCCTATGAATACGATTCTACCCACACGGAAGTGATTACTGAATTAGCAACAACTTATTATGAATTGCGTAAGTATGCAAAATCGAAAGATATGCATGCCAAACTGATCAAAGCCGGTAAGGCTGATGTGGGCCACCACAAGCAAGCTTTCCAGCTGGCATTTAATTTAAAGCAATTTGATGAAGCCCTGCAATATGCCAATGCCCTGAAAAAGGTAGCACCGGATGAGCCCATTGCTTTTATGGTGGGCCAGATCTACCATAAAAAAGGAAATTTTGGGGAGTCTATCAAATATTTTAACCAGGCTATAAAAGAGGAACCCAGGAATGCGGAAGCTCCTTACCTGATTGCCCGTGCGTATACCGACATGATGAATTATAAAAATGCCATTCCCTATTTTAAACAGGCCATTGAGCTGGATGCTACCAAAGCACATTGGGTATATGAACTGGGACTGGTGTATTATGCCATGAACGATGATAAAAACTCGTTGACGTATTTGCTGCTGGCAGGTGAGCGGGGCGTAAGAAAGGATAATACCTATATGGAGAACCTGGCTATTGCCTACCTGAATACCGGTAAGCTGAACGAGGGGGTGGGCATTTTAAAGGAAGCTCTGGAGCGCCGTCCTTCTGACCAGAACCTGTTGAACATGCTGGCTGAAGCTTATTATGATAAAGGTAAATACGCAGAAGCGATGGAGTACTGGGATAAGATGCTGGAGTATGATAAACAAAATGCTTCTGCCTTATACATGATTGGTATGTGTTACCAGAAACAGGGCGATAAACAAAAGGGGCAGCGTTTATGCGACAAGGCTATTGAAATTAACCCGGGCCTGGCTTCTTTAAAACATAAAAAGGAATTACCGGCGATGTAATCGACCGCTGAAGATAATTGTAAAGCCTGCTTTTGCAGGCTTTTTTAATGCCCGGTTG
>CAYUMH010000202.1:0-4488 GCA_964445775.1 uncultured Terrimonas sp. | reverse complement strand
TTAATTCCTTACCCAGTTTGCGGTGGTCGCGTTTTTTCGCTTCCTCCAGCATATGCAGGTATTCATCCAGCTCTTTCTGGTTTGGGAAAGTAACACCATATACACGGGTTAGCTGTTTGTTTTTCTCATCACCTTTCCAGTAAGCACCCGCCACATTGGTGAGCTTAATGGCTTTTATAAAACCGGTATGCGGAATATGTGGTCCACGGCACAGGTCGGTGAACTGGCCCTGGCTGTAAAAGGTAATACCGCCGTCTTCCAGGTTTTGTAACAGGTCCAGTTTGTACTCATCCCCTTTTTCAGCGAAATAACCTACCGCCTCATTTTTGGATATTTCTTTACGAACAAAAGCATTGTTCTGCTTTACCAGTTCGTTCATTTTTTTCTCCAGTGTGGCCAGGTCTTCCTCAGTTATTTTGCGGTCGCCCAGGTCAATATCATAATAAAATCCGGGAGGGTTTTCGGTAGGCGGACCTACCCAGAATTTAGCGCCCGGGTATAATGATTCGATAGCCTCGGCCATTACGTGCGCCGAAGAGTGCCAGAATGTTGTTTTACCTTCCTTATCGTCCCACGTCAGTAAGTTTAAAGCAGCATCGCCCGTTATAGGCCTGGTTGCATCCCAAACCTCACCATTAACTTTTGCTGCCAGTACTTTCCTGGCCAGCCCTTCTGAGATAGACTTGGCAATGTCTAATGCCGAACTCCCTTCGGCATAAGATCTGATTGCACCATCCGGAAACGTAATATTCATTTGTTGTTAATTGAATCGTCTTTATTACCTAACAGTAATCTTCTGATATTAAAATTGACTCCCTTACCCGCCGATAATTGCCTGATTGTCCAATTATAAGAAAGTAGTAAAAGTTGGCAAAATTAACAAAGTCTTTCCGGAGTGCAATGATTCAATCGTTACAAATTCATTAGTTTTGGGTTGTTATGAGGTTTTTTTTGTTATCAATATTGCTAACAAGCCAGTTTTTGCTTGGTTTCACCACCTTTTCAAACGCTCAAAATATTGACGGGATCTGGCGCGGGTACTTTATTACCGATGACGGCGACCAGTACCGCCTGGAAATACAGGTGAAACGGAATGCCTCCAACGCGGTTCAGGGCGTTTCCTACTCCTACCTGGACGTACGGTTTTATGGTAAAGCCACCATGACCGGTACTTACGACAAAGCCAAAAAGAAATTACGGGTTTACGAAATAAAAACAGTGGAAATTAAAAGTTCCACCGGTGATGGTGCGGCCATTATGAATTATGACCTGCAGTATTCCAAATCGGGTAAGGAAGAGTTCCTGGAAGGCACTTATTTAGGCAGGTCCGAAGTAAAAGGCATGCCCAACCCCTATGAATGGGGTCAGAGCGGAGGCGGTAAGGTTTTTTTAAGACGGGTGGCAGAATCCAGTTTTTACGTAGAACCTTTTTTACGCAATACGCCCAGTGTTGCCAGGCCCAAGCCCAATGCGCCCAATACCAATAAACCAGCAACAGCTACCGTAAAACCTAAAACGCCCAATACAAACACCAATACCACGGTAAAAAATAATAAGCAAACGCCTCCGCCTGTTAATAAACCGGCAGTACAAAAAACACAGCCTGTACAAAAGCCTGCTGAAAAAGCCACCGCTAAAGTAAATACGCCGGCGAATGTGCCTGAGACAAAAACGGAGCTGAAACCGGTACCGCCCGTTGCCAATACCAATAACCTGCCGGTACCTAAACCGGCCATCTTAAAAACCAGGAGCAACGAACTGATGAAATCGCTGGTGGTAAACAGCAACCAGGTAACCATCAAATTATATGATAACGGGGAAATTGATGATGATACCATTTCCGTTTACGTAGATAATAAGCTGATGCTGGCGAAGAAACGTTTATCCACCGTACCTATTACCCTTAACCTGACACTTGATAATGATGGTGACGAATACGAGATAGTGATGGTAGCGGAAAACCTGGGCCGGATACCCCCCAATACTTCTCTGATGGTGGTAGACGCCGGTGATAAGACCTATAAAGTTCAGATCACTTCCAATGAACAAAAGAATGCGATGGTGCGGCTGCGGTACGAAAAACCATAATAAGCTTTAAGGCTGAACGCTTAAAGCTAAAAGCCGGAACCGGCAATTTAACATGTTTTATGAAACATAATTTATATTATGTACCCAACCGCAGTTCCCTGATGAATCATCTGTTGCGTCGCACACTGCATCGTTCTGTTCATTAATCAACTGGTTAAAGTCCCAACCTTAATACTTAAAGCCATAACAGTGTCCAAAACAGTAAACACAAAACTTTAAACTTCCCAAAGCGGCTTTGTTACATTTATTATAATTTTATAACCGTTGCTGTAATTTATAGCAGTTTGTAATAGCTATTTGCTTATTTTCATTTTTCATGAAAAGAACGGCTTTTTTCCTTTTATTGTTATGTGCTGCCCCGATGGTATTCGGGCAGAATATCAATGGCATCTGGAAAGGGAAACTGGTAATGGAGCCAGGCGGCTGTTTTCCCGTGTACAATATTGAGCTGCAAATTACCCTGACCGGCTCCAGGATCAGCGGCAATTCCTATCACTTTTCCGATACTACCAATTTTGTAAAGGAGGTATTTGAAGGCAGTTTCGACTCTACCTCCAAGGTTTTATTATTGAACGAATTAAGCGTGGCCACCTTCCGCATACCGGCTGATTGTACCCCCTGTATTAAAAAATTTACCCTTACCTACCATACCGATGGCAAGGAAGAACAATTGCGGGGCTCGTGGACGGGTAAAACCCTCGACAAGAATACCGATTGTCCTCCGGGCAGTATTGTGTTGACCCGGTTCCAGAAATCCTCCTTTGAACCGCCACCGCCAAAAATTGATAATAAACTGATAGAGCTGGTAAAAGAGATATATGTGGATACAGGTATTGTGAAAATCGCCTTTTATGATAATGGCCATATTGATGGCGATACCATATCAGTATATGTAAATAAAATACCGGTGATCAGCCGCCAGATGTTGTCCTTAAAAGCTGTTACTACCGAAGTATATGTAACCCAACAAAACAAGGTACACGAGGTCGTGATGGTGGGTGAAAACCTGGGCAGCATTCCGCCTAACACCGCCTTAATGGTGATAACGGCCGGGGAGGAACGGCATAAACTGAATCTCTCCTCTGATGAAAAAAAGAATGCGATGGTGAAGATCATTTATAAAGATCCCCATAAAGTGGATATAAAAGAATAAGGAGGTAATGATTACCTCCTTATTCTTTTATGTACTACTCTGATCATCAGATCAGGCGATAAATTCTTTAATATCCTGCATTAATTTGGTAGCAATATTATTGGCCTTGCTTTCAAAATCGCTCTCGGCATAAATACGGATGATCGGCTCCGTATTGGAGGTACGCAGGTGTACCCAATCGTTATCAAATTCTATTTTAATACCATCCTCTGTATTGATCGGGTTTTTCTTGTACTTGTCTTCTATCTTTTTAAACAGGGTAACTACATCAATTGATTTTTCCAGTTCAATTTTATTTTTGGAAATAAAATAATCCGGGTAATTGGAACGCAGTGATTTTACCCCGTTTTTATGGCCAGCCAGGTGGCTTAAGAATAAAGCGATCCCGATCAGGGCATCACGTCCGTAATGAAAATCGGGAACAATAATACCACCATTGCCTTCCCCGCCGATAACAGCATTATGGGCTTTCATCTTCTCCACCACATTCACCTCCCCTACTGATGAAGGAAAATATTCGCCGCCATGTTTCAGGGTAATTTCTTTCAGGGCCTTGGTGCTGCTCATATTGCTCACCGTATTGCCTTTTTTATGCTGCAATACATAATCAGCCACTGCCACCAGGGTATATTCTTCGCCAAACATACTGCCATCCTCACAAACCAATGCCAGGCGATCCACATCAGGGTCAACAGCAATGCCCAGGTCAGCTTTTTGCTTGATTACTTCATTGGTCAGTTGTGTCAGGTGCTGCGGTAATGGCTCCGGATTGTGTGCAAATTTCCCGTTCACCTCCTCATTCAATACAATTACCTGCTCTACACCCAGGGCCTTCAACAAAGCCGGAACATAGGTGGCACCAGTTGAGTTAACAGCATCTACCACCACTTTAAAGTTCTTGGCGGCAATGGCTTCCCTATTCACCAAGGGGTAAGCTAAAATTGCGTCAATATGTTTTTGTAAATAAGTATCGTCGGCAGTTACGGTCCCTAACTTATCAACCGATGCATAATTAAAATCTGCGGTCTCTGCCAGCTCCAGTACTTTTTTACCCCAGTCAGCCGAGATAAACTCACCTTCGCTGTTTAATAACTTTAGGGCATTCCATTCTTTAGGATTATGACTGGCAGTAATGATAATACCACCAATAGCGCCTTCAGCTTTTACAGCCACTTCTACAGTAGGTGTGGTAGATAAACCGAGGTCCACCACATCAATGCCCAGGCCTATCAGGGTATTCGTCACCA
>CAYUMH010000201.1:0-4611 GCA_964445775.1 uncultured Terrimonas sp. | reverse complement strand
CTACCCTTGTACTGGCCGGCGACCACTGGCAGTTGCCACCCACAGTGTTAAGTAACGAAGCCGCCATCAAAGGACTTAATCAATCCATACTGGAAACAGCTGTTGCCCGTTTGTCACAGGTTCATTTACTCAATACACAATACCGCATGCGCCAGGCTATAGCAGGCTTCAGCAGCGATTATTTTTACAATAACCAATTATTATCGGCTGCTCACCTGGCCAACCTGGATCATCATATTTATTTTATTGATACGGCAGGTGTCGGGTATAACGAAGAGCAAGGCCCCGATGGCGTGAGCTTACAAAACAGTGGTGAACTAAAAATTGTACAGCACCTTATTGAAACCCACCAGCTGGAGCCGGCACAAACCGCTTTCATTTCTCCTTACTCGGGGCAAACCATGGCTGCCAAAGAACAATTACCTGCTACGATAAAGATCAGTACTATCGATAGTTTCCAGGGGCAGGAAAAACAAAACATCATTCTCTCCCTGGTACGTAGTAACGATGATGGCATTATTGGCTTTTTAAAAGATTACCGCCGCATGAATGTGGCCATCACCCGCGCCAAAGAAAAACTTTTTGTTATTGGTGACAGCGCCACCATTGGTGCCGATACTTTTTACAGCCGGTTCCTGGAATATGTAGAAAAAAACGGTGTGTACCAGACCGTATGGGAATTTGATTTGTAAAAACGCTTTGCGAACAAAGGCGACTTGGTTTTTAATACTTATTTAGCCATTCGGAACTATCAGTTCTTAATAAACTTTACCCGTATCTGTTCACCACTCTCCTGTTTACCGGCCACAAAATACAAGCCGGGCAATAGTTTGGTAATATCTATGGCCTGCTGTTTACCGGTAATTATATTACGCAACACCAGTTCACCTTTTGTATTATAAATACTGATTGTTTTTCCTATCCAGCGATCATCGGCACCCATATCTACCGTTAACTTATTAATGGCAGGGTTGGGATAAAGCTTCAAAGCTGCCACCGGCTCCTCCGGTTTCTGGGGATTCTCTCCCCCAGGCAGTGGAATTTCATCATTGGCCGATGGGGTTAATCCTTTACTGTCAATGATACCCGCTCTTTTACCGCTGGGTACAAAATTACTCCACATTTTTACTTTTTGTCCCTGGGTAAACATCAGCAAACAGGCATCGGAAGTAAAATCCATATAATTCATATACATATCACCCGGTGCGCCGCCGCCGCAGGATGGACGGATGCCTGTGGGACAACCCGGAGTAAAAGTGCTTTGCTTAGGCGTATCATCCACCTGGTCATCGCCGCAATAAGTATCACCCCACAAATGTTTTAAACCCAGCCAGTGTCCCGCTTCATGTACCAGTACTTTTGACGGCCCCACTAAGCCTGTTCGGAGTACAATACCGTCTTTAGCCGCCGCATCACCCGGAAAGCTGGAGTAACCGCTGGACAAAGCCAGGTTACACACCCAAATATTCAGATACTGTGTAGCATCCCAGCCATCAGTTCCACCCTGTGCAGCAGACTTCATCTTATCATCATCCAGCCATTTTTTAATGGAAGTATATTTTCGTACAATACCATTGGTAGGACGTCTTAAAGGATCGGCCACCGCAAGCTTAAACTCAATTTCACAATCAGCTGCCAGGCTTTTAAATGCCTGTGGAATATTAGTAGTGTCCGCATTTCTTTTCCGGAAAGCGGTATTTAAAACAGCCAGTTGTTGCCGTATCAGGGACTCATCCAGGTTCTGGTCAGCATTATTATAGAGTATATGAAATACCACCGGAATGGTGATCACACCTTTTCCATCACCCATATATCTTGACGCGCCACCGGCACCGGAGCCACCATTAACAATAATATCGTTTGCTGCACCACCTGATGATACAACCGGAGTAACAATACGTCCCGGCCGGTTATAGTCCTGTGTACTGCAGGCCAGCTGTGCACGGGCCACGCCACCTGTAATAAGCACGAACAGTAATAAAATAATCCGCATAAGTAGTTGATATAGCGTTATAAAAACAAGCGGTTCTATTCAACTGGATTTGGGAACGGATTCAAGAAGAGATTGGAGATATATTATATTAATAACCGATTTATAAAAGAAGATCAGCGATCATCATTATAAAACATACATACCATGGTCACAGGTATGTTCATTTCAAAAACCCTTACAGGACAATAAACCCTGTTACAGGTCATGAACAAAATCTATTACTTAACTAAATGGTGTTGAGGGAAACGGATAGCTTTCTCAGGAGATTAGGAGATTTGGCTGCGTCAGTAAATCAGCAGCGGTATTAACTAGGTCAAATATAGAGGTTTTTACAATAAGTAGTTAATTTTATCCTATAGTAAAACTACGATAAGCTAAAAATTATTTTCTTTGCTTAGTTTCACACTTTAAAATTCGCAATACATATATTATTAAAAGTATCATTTCATGACCAGGTATACCGTTTTACTTTTTACCGCTTTATTCTTTTTAGCAGCCTGTAACGATGGTGGCAAATCCAACGGCAACGACCCGCAAACACCCGATAACAGTGCCTCTCCCGTACAAGCCCTTAGTTATTCCATTGCCAAACAATACCCCCACGATGCCAGTTCCTTTACACAGGGCCTGGTTATTTATAAAAGCAAATTGTATGAGGGCACTGGCAATAAAGGTGAATCTAAACTAATGGAAGTAGACCTCAACACCGGCAAAGCATTAAAAAGCATCAGTATACCGGATAAATATTTTGGAGAAGGTATTGCAATACTGAATGATACCGTGTACCAGCTTACCTGGCAGGAGAAAGTAGTTTTTGTATACACCCTGCCCGATTTTAAAAAAGTAAAAGAATTCCCTATCGGCACGGAAGGCTGGGGCATTACTACCAATGGCAAGGACCTGATCGTGAGTGACGGCACTAGCAACCTGTATTTCTATGAACCTTCCACCTTTGAACTCCTGCGTACGCAATCTGTACGTTTCAACGGTGAGTTATCGTTTAACCTGAATGAACTGGAGTATATCAACGGTTATGTATATGCCAACCAATGGCAGGCTCCTTATATCTATAAAATCGATCCTTCCAACGGCAGTATTGTAGGCCAGATGAATTTGCAGGATATCTGGAATAATGTACGCAAAGACGCTCCCAAAGCAGATGTTCCTAACGGCATTGCTTATGATGCAGACACAAAGAAAACCTATATAACAGGTAAGTGGTGGCCTTCTTTATACGAAATAGAGTTTAGCCACTAAACCACTTATTTTTTTATTACATAAATAACGGAACTGCATTGCTGGGCATTACCCAATGCTTTCAGGTTGGACATGCTGGCATGCCAGAAAGCGCCTGCCCAGTTAGATTTCCCGTTTTTATACCGGCTGCTCAGCAAAGCAATATAATAGCTGTCAAACCACATGGGTTTATACGCATCAACCGTTAACTGGTGCTGCTGCATTAATACCCTTATAGATTGAGGTGAGAAATGATACAAATGGCGGGGTACATCATAAGCCGCCCAGTAAGCTTTATAAACTTGCTGTTCGCCGGCCTGGTAATTAGGTACCGCTATAAAAATACGGCCATTAGGCTTTAGTATCTTTTTAAGCTGCGCAATATACTGGTGCAGATCATGTACATGTTCCAGTACATGCCACAATGTGATCACATCAAAACTTTCAGCAGGCAGGTTATAAAACTGGTCCGGCGAATCAATGATCAAGCCATACGCCTGTTTGCCTGCTGCCCGGGCAGTTTCATCGGGCTCCATACCGGTCACCTGCCAGCCGTTTTGCTGCATGGAGTGAATAAAGGTACCGGTGCCGCAACCCATATCCAGCAGGCTGCCCTTTTTCAGGCCGCTTTGCTTTTCTATCAGTTTCCGTTTTGTTTTCATGGTAATACCACGAACTGTCTGGTACAATTTATTCACCAATCCTTTGGAAGTATTGGTATGTGATATATAGTCCTCGGAACGGTAATAAGGGCCGATACTTTTTGCATCAGGTACATCCTGTGTAAATAATAAAGTACAGTTTTTACAGGCCACCACGGGAAATAATTCCTGGCTCACCGTAAAATCCTTTACCTGTAAAATCTCTTGTAACTCGCCTGAACCACATACGGGACAGGTTGCGTAATGAATGGTAGTTGCCATGTACTGTTATACTGCGAAAGAAGTGCCGCAACCACAGGTACTGCTGGCATTTGGATTAGAAAAAACAAAACCACGGTTTTCTAAACCGTTCAGCCAGTCAATTTGAATGCCCTCTAAATAAAGCTCGTGTGATTTATTCATGACACAGGGAATGCCGCCAACCTCAAATTCGTTATCGTTTTCTTTGGTATGGTCAAAACCTAAAATATAACTCATACCTGAACAACCGCCGCCTTTTACGCCTACACGCAGGCGCTGGGTGGTGTCAAAACCCTCCGCGGTCATTAATTTATGTATTTCTGTCACAGCCGATGGGGTCAGGCTGATCGGTATATTAACTACAGTATCCATACTGCAAAATTACACATAAAATAAGAATAAAAGATAGCGTGGCTGAACCATGGGGGCCTAGCGGCCGGTTGCAGGCATTTCTTGTACTTCCGGCAAGTACAACCGGGC
>CAYUMH010000200.1:0-4637 GCA_964445775.1 uncultured Terrimonas sp. | reverse complement strand
TTTTAAAATTCGTGGCAACGGTAATATACACGGTTGCTTCAGTGGCATTGGTAATATAAATGGCCGAATCTGTATACCGGCTTTTACCACTGGTTACTACTTTTACCTGGGTCTCATATTGTATAGCAGCTGTAAGATTTTCCTGTTTACCCGGTTTCCCGGTAAGTGTCAGCACACCATTTTTTACAACAGTACGGCTATCTTCATGAGGTGAGTTCAGCTCTATATTAAATTGTAAAGTCCCGGCTTTACTGGCTTTTAATTGTACCGCAATTACCTGGTTACCCAGGGCAGCAATGGTGGTGCGGGTGTACTCAACACCGTTTACGGTATATTTTACTTTAGTAGTTGCATTAGCAATATCCAGGTCACGGTAATAATTAGTAACATGTTCATGACCCGGAAATTCGATCCATACATTGCCAGCCGGCTGGTAACTCATACCATTCTGTTTGGCAACAATATTTGCCCGGGAATAGGCCTGTGCCTCTGCATACTGTTTATTGAACAGCATTTTTCTTATCTCGCTGATATGATACCGGTGACTGTCTATTACATTATTATGCGGCTGGCCGGCCCAGATGGTCTCTTCATTCAGCTGTAATTGTTCCCTGGCGGGCCCGCCAAATACCATGGCACCCAAACGGCCATTACCAATGGGCAATGCTTCATTCCAGTTACCGGCAGGTTGGTTATACCATAATGTATGTAAACTTTTTGATGGTTGCGCTACACAGAAACTGTTAACCGTTAACAGAAAGGCAATAGCAAGCAGGACACGAAATAATTTCATGATGGCTAAAATTTTAACAAGGAACGCAATATATTAAAAAGCCGGCTGTAACTGTCCTGTAATGTTGGGAGAAAGAAAGACAGGAAGTTGGTAAATCAAGAACACCGGGAGTCAGAAAGTAAAGTAATTAGTAAACTGTATCTGTTTAACAGGTGATAGGAGTTTTATTTGCTAATTGCCTGTTGTCCATTATCACTTGTCCATTGTTAATTATTTCAGTAACTTGTACACCCTGGTTCTTAACTCTAACAGGAAGAGTATCAAAAACTTAACATAGGCAACCAAATCCGTTGGTTATTTTTGTATATAGCTTAAAAATATGACGCACCACAAGCCTAAAATCATTGCCCGCGATATCAGTTGGCTATCCTTCAACGCCCGTGTATTACAGGAAGCCGGAGATAAAACAGTTCCCCTTATTGAAAGGATCCGTTTCCTCGGTATATTCTCCAATAACCTGGATGAGTTTTTCCGTGTGCGTGTAGCTACCCTTAACCGGATGCTGGCAGTAGGCGCCAAGGCCAATATGCACCTGGAACAGAACCCGCAGGCCATATTAGACCAGATACAGCTGACCGTATTACAGCAACAGGAAGATTTTAACCGCATCTGGCTGGAGATACAAAAAGATATGCACCGGCAGAAAGTGTTCCTGAAACAGGAGAACGAATTAAACGCCAGCCAGCAGGCTTTTATACGGGATTATTATGATGAGGAGATAAGTCCTAACGTTATCCCACTGATGATTGAAAACATCAAAGAGTTCCCTGCACTGCGGGATAAATCTATCTACCTGGCGGTGGTCATGCGTAAAAAAGAAGATGAGCTACAGAAAAAATATGCCCTGATAGAAATACCCAGTAAAGTATTGGGCCGTTTCATCCTGTTGCCCTCTCCCGAAGGCGAACAACATATCATGTTGATGGAAGATGCCATACGTTTTAACCTGCCGGACATGTTTCAGTATTTTGGTTTTAACGAGTACCAGGCCTTTATTTTTAAAATGACCCGCGATGCGGAAATTGATATAGACAATGATGTATCAACCAATATTATTCAAAAACTAAAAAAAGGATTAAAGAACAGGCGCCTGGGTAAACCCGTACGTTTTGTATATGACCGGGAGATGGATACCGGCTTATTGGAATACCTGATCCGCCGGCTGAACCTGAGCCGCAAGGACAACCTCATACCCGGCGGACGTATCCATAATTTCAGGCATTTTATGGATTTTCCGCCACAGGTTTTTGCAGTTAAAAACAAACGCAATAAACCTTTTGATCATCCCCTGTTTGTTGAAAACCGGGTTACGGAAGTGATACAAAAAAGGGATGTGCTCTTACATTTTCCCTATCACTCATTTGCTCCTATTATCGACCTGATCCGGGAAGCGGCCTTTGACCCTGATGTAGCCACTATCAAGATCACCTGTTACCGCCTGGCTTCGCAATCAAAAATTGTGAATGCCCTTATCAATGCCGCCCGTAATGGTAAAGAGGTCATTGTAATGCTGGAACTAAGGGCCCGTTTTGATGAGGAAGCCAACCTGGAATGGAAAGACAGGCTGGAAGAAGTAGGTGTAAAAGTTTTGATCGAGATCCCCAAGCTGAAAGTACATGCCAAATTATGTGTCATCAGCAAAAAAATAAACGGTAAACTGAAACATTATGGTTTTGTGAGCACCGGTAATATGAATGAAAAAACCGCCAAGATCTATGGCGATCATTGCCTGCTGACATCCAATGCAAAGATCATGACCGATGCCAACCGCATATTCAGTTACCTGCTGGCCCCCAAACAAAATGCAGGTGTATTAAAGTTGTGTAAGACAGTGGTGCCCAGCCCCGGTTTTATGCGGCAACAGATGGTACAGCTGATCGATGAAGAAATAAAACAGGCGCAGAAAAACAAGCCGGCCGGCATTTTACTGAAAATGAATTCCCTGTCCGATGAAAAAATGATCGCCAAACTGCATGATGCAGCCCGTGCAGGTGTAAAAATACAGCTGATCGTGAGGGGCATTTTTTGCTTTGTCACCGAAAATAATAAGTTTAAATACCCGGTAGAGGCCATCAGTATAGTTGATGAATATTTAGAACATGCCAGGGTATTTGTATTTCATAATAAGGGTAAACAAAAAGTTTATTTATCTTCGGCCGATTGGATGCGCCGGAATCTCGATCATCGTATTGAAGCTTGCTGCCCCGTGCACAACGCTTCCTTAAAGAAAGAACTGACAGATATTTTACATATCCAGTTAAAGGATAATGTAAAAGCAAGGCGCTTGAACAATGATTTAAACAATGAATATGTTACTGCCGGCAAACGCAAATGGCGTTCGCAGGTAGAAACCTATAATTATCTCATTAAAAAAGCGAATATAACAAGTGATACTGGCAGCAATTGATATTGGCAGTAACGCCGCAAGGTTATTAATAACAGATGTTCAGACTTTTAATCCTGCCGCACCGGTGTTCAACAAGCTGGCCCTGGTAAGGGTTCCCTTACGTTTGGGTTTTGATGTGTTTGATACCGGTGAGATCAGCACCCGTAAAGTTGACAACATTGTAAAGACCATACAATCCTATAAATTATTAATGGATGTATATGGGGTCAGCCATTTAAAAGCCTGTGCCACTTCCGCCATGCGGGATGCAAAAAACGGGACCGCTATCATCGACAAAGTATATAACAAAACCGGCATTAAGATAGAAGTCATCACCGGTCAGCAGGAAGCTTCTTTCATCTACGAGAACCATGTAGCCGAGAACATGTCAAAAGATGACTCCTACCTGTATATTGATGTAGGCGGCGGCAGTACCGAGCTTACTTTCTTTTCCGATGGTAAACTGGTTTTTAAAGAATCCTTCAACATCGGCACCATCCGTTTGTTAAAACAACAGGTAGCCGATAAACAGTGGGATGATATGAAAGAGTTTATCAAAAAAAATACCAAGGGCTATCATAAGGTAACCGCTATCGGTACGGGTGGCAATATCAACAAGGTCTTTTCCATGTCAAAAAGAAAAGATGGTAAATCACTGCCGCTTGAGCTGCTAAAGGACTACTACCGTGAGTTCAGTATACTATCCCTATCGGAAAGAATGCGTTTATTTAAAATGCGGGAAGACCGTGCGGATGTAATTGTGCCCGCCTTATTGATTTATATTAATGTGATGCGCTGGGCCGACAGCACCGAGATATTTGTTCCCAAAATTGGTTTGGCCGATGGTTTGATACAACATTTGTACGACCAGGTAAAATAATACCCAGAACACTTACTTTTGCGTTTCATTCTATTACAATACAAACACTGTTATGCAACAAGGCGCTGCCCAACCGGCAAAAAAAGTTACGACCAATACATTGCAAAAAATGAAAGCGGCCGGGGAAAAGATCTCGATGATCACAGCCTATGACTTTTCCTTTGCACAGATATTTGACCATGCAGGTATTGATGTAATACTGGTGGGCGACAGTGCCAGTAATGTAATGGCGGGTAATACCACTACCCTTCCTATTACACTGGACCAGATGATCTACCATGCACAAAGCGTGGTACGTGCCCGTGAGCGTTCGCTCATTGTGGTAGACATTCCCTTCGGCTACTATCAATCCAACTCCGAAATAGCACTGGCATCGGCAGTCCGTATCATGAAAGAAAGCGGTGCACATACAGTTAAACTGGAAGGCGGTGAAGAGATCATTGAATCGGTTAAAAAAATTGTGAGTGCCGGTATACCGGTAATGGGACACCTTGGTTTAACACCACAATCCATCAATAAATTCGGCACCTATGTAGTAAGGGCTACCGAAAAAGCAGAGGCAGATAAATTGAAACGGG
>CAYUMH010000199.1:0-4656 GCA_964445775.1 uncultured Terrimonas sp. | reverse complement strand
TAATAAGGATAATTTTAAGTAATAGCTTAATATTTGAGAATAGAATCTTTTTTTGCGTGAGGGATAGCAGCGGCTACCCCGCTGAAGCAATTGCGGGTGGCTTTGTGGCGGAGTAATAGCGGATAGCCCGACCCGCTTTAGTCCCGTGTTAGCAAACAAGGCGAAGCATGAGCCGTAGTTTTGCGTTACACGGGAAAGGGGCACGCCCTACTCTGGCCATAAAAAATCCCCTGGTTATAGGGGATGGGTTGTAATAGAGCAGTTATTTTATTGCGGCATCTGGCTGGCATCCGAATACATAATTTCCCACTGGTGGCCGTTTGGGTCGGCAAAACAGTCGTAATACATCCAGCCATGATCCTCGCCCTGGCGGTAACGGGTAGCGCCATTATCCAGTGCCAGTTGTACCAGTTCATTTACTTTTTCGCGGCTTTCTACCTCAATGGCATTGATCACCTGTGTAGTGCCGGTGGCAATGGGGCGGTTGGTAAAGCCACTGAAGAAGGGCTCGCTCAGCAGCATGGCATAAATAAGTCCTTCGTTTAATACCAGGCAAATGGCTTTGTCATCGCTGAACTGTTCGTTAAACGAAAAGCCCAGTTTGGTCCAAAAGGCACGGGTGGCGGCCACATCCTTAATGGGCAGGTTTACATAAATTGCTTTTACTTTCATATACTGTTTTGTTTATTTGCTGGTACAAGGTTACAGCATAACTGAACTAAGGCACTTGGCATAGGACAAGAAATAATAGTGCAGCCTACGGTTTTTGGTAAACAGGTTTTATGAATATCTTTAGTCAACCATGCCGGTAACATAAACTACCCGTATAAAACAAAACAGTATGGCTAAACCAGCACAAATAAAGACCAAACCCACTGCTGTAAGTGTGGATGATTTTATTGCCGCCGTAACCAATGAGCAACAACGCAAGGATAGCCAAACCATACGTACAATGATGGAGAAAGCCAGTGGGGCAAAGGCAAAAATGTGGGGTACTTCGCTGATAGGCTTTGGCGATAAACGCTATAAAAGCGCAGCTACCGGGCGTGAAGTGGATTGGTTTATCATCGGCTTTTCACCGCGTAAGGCCAACCTCTCGCTGCACCTGGCCATTAACCTGGAAAAGCAGGCGGCCACCCTACAAAAGTTGGGCAAACATAAAACCGGCGCCGGCTGCATTTATATTCATAAACTGGAAGATGTAGATACCAAGGTTTTGCAGGAACTGATAAATACCGCCGTGAAAGTAAAATGATATTTATTGCGGATCAGCCCCCGGCTTTAAACCTTTTATCAGCCCGCCAGTCAATGATTGTATAATTACCACACATGAAAACAGTTCGCCTGCTTTTACTGCTCCTGCCCTTTTTTAGTTGTTCGCGCCAAAACCCCGATCCTGTACCGGGTGGCAATGATACCCTGTATTTTCCACCGGTAAACAGTAGTACCTGGGCAACAGTATCCCCGGCCGGACTGGGCTGGAATACCGCCGCTATTACCGATTTAAAAACCTTTTTGGCTGATAAACATTCCAAATCTTTTATGATACTGGTAAATGGCAAAATAGCCATGGAAGAGTATTTTAATGGCCATAATGCCACGGCTACCTGGCCCTGGAACAGTGCGGGCAAAACCCTGGTTGCTACCACTACCGGCATTGCACAACAGGAAGGTTTGTTGCAGATCAATAACAAAGTATCGCAATACCTGGGTACCGGCTGGACCAGCGAACCCATTGACAAGGAAAACCTGATCACCCCACGGCATTTGCTCACCATGACCTCGGGCCTGAACGATGCCAGCAACCTAGTAACAAAAGCCAATATGACCTACCTAGCCGATGCCGGTACAAGATGGTCGTACAGCAATGTATTCCAGAAACTGATGGATGTAGTGGCGGCTGCCAGCAACCGTGGTTTTGAAACCTATTTTAACGAGAAGCTGAAGAATAAGATTGGTATGGATGGTTTTTGGAACAATGGCCTGATCTTTACCATTTACCATAGCAATACCCGCAGTATGGCCCGCTTTGGCTTGCTGGCATTAAATAAAGGCAGCTGGCAAAAGGAACAGGTGATCAACGAAGCCTTTTTTAACGAAAGTATCAGCACTTCGCAAAGTATTAATCCCTCTTATGGATATTTCTGGTGGCTGAATGGTAAAAACAAGTTTATGTTACCCGGCGGGCAAACTGTTTATCCCGGTGCCCTGGTGCCCAATGCCCCTGCCGGCATGTATAGTGCCATGGGGGCAGAGGATCAACGCATTTATGTGATCCCTGACCGGAAGATGGTCATTATCCGCATGGGCGATGCCTCGGACCCGCAGAATCCTAATTTTGCTTTATCAGGTTTTGATGAAGCGTTATGGACAAAGATCAATGCAGTGATACGGTAATTGTTTAGGTCACAGCGTAGTACAAAGTGGTTTCACGGAGTAATACAGCGGAGTGTTGTACTGTGAAATAGTTTCCCTGTATCGCTGCCGGTCTTTAAAGAACATTTTTGGGAAATACAATCCCCTCCTCTCTTTTAGGTTCCTCCCGGTTTGATACTCCCCTTGGTATACAGATTTTGAAAAATAAATTTGTGTAGTTAAATGGCTACGCATATATTTGTAGTCAAATAGCTACATATTTGTTGCTGCTATTGTAAAACCTGTACTAATGAATTTAAGACGTGATGTTTTCCAGGCCATTGCCGACCCTACCCGCCGGGCTATTTTATTACTGGTGACCAGCCAGGCCATGACGGCCGGCGCTATTGCCGCCAATTTTGATACAGCCCGCCCTACGGTATCCAAACATTTACAGATATTAACGGAATGCGAGTTGTTGCAACAACACCAGGAGGGCCGCGAGATTTATTATCATTTAAACCCGCAAAAGATGAAAGCTATTGCCGATTTTATTGAACCCTTCCGCAAAATGTGGGATGACCGCTTTAATAAGCTGGAAAGTATTATGAAAAATTATAAGCCTAAAAAATAAATAACGATGGCATTAAAAACAAAGATCAACGCCGAAGACGGCCGGCATGACCTGCAGATCATCCGGGAGTTTGACCTGCCTGTGGAATTGTTATTCACCGCCTATACCGACGCGGATATTGTAGCGCAGTGGATGAATACCAAAGTGGTAAAACTGGATAACCACCCTTATGGCGGCTGGCAGTTTGAAACCAGCGATAAGGAAGGTAATGTGGTATTTGCCGCGCATGGTACTATTCATACCCTGCTGCCTAATGAAAAGATTGTCCGCACTTTTGAAATGCGTAACGCACCCTTTGATGTACAGCTGGAGTTTTTATCTTTTGAAGCCTTAAGCGATACTACCAGTAAGTTAAGCATCCAGATCGTTTACCGCAGCATTGCCATACGCGACCAGATGTTACAGTTACCCTTTGCGCAGGGATTGAATATGGCGCATAACCTGTTAGAAAAAATTATGCAATCAAACTAAAAACTACTACCATGAGCAAACGTAACAAGATCATTTACTGGATTGCCACCTTATGGTTATCGCTGGGTATGGCATCCACCGGCATCGTACAGGTATTACAGTTAAAAGAAGAAACCGAATTTGTTTTACTTTTGGGCTACCCGGCTTATTTTTTAACCATCATCGGGATATGGAAATTATTGGGCGTGGTGGCAGTATTGGTACCCAAATTCCCCGTGGTGAAAGAATGGGCCTATGCCGGTTTTTTCTTTGTATCGTCAGGGGCTTTTATTTCACAGCTGGCCATGGGCCATACCGCGATTGGTGAATGGTTCCCGGCAGTACTGTTACTGATACTAACCATTATATCCTGGTATTACCGCCCTGCCGGCAGAAAACCAGTTACGGCTTAATCATATTACATCTATAAAATAATACAAGATGGCAAACACTAAAAAGAAGTTACCGGCCTCGCAGGTTGCCGAGTTGCTGGATATTTTACAAAAGCGTTTCGAAAAAAATATGCAACGCCATAAAGATATAGAATGGACAAAAGTAAAAGCCCGCCTGGAAGCGCATGCCGATAAACTATGGTCGCTGAACGAAATGGAAATGACCGAAGGCGAACCCGATGTGGTAGGCTTTGACAAAAAGACCGGGGAGTATATTTTTTACGATTGCTCACCCGAAAGTCCCAAAGGTCGCCGCAGTATTTGTTACGACCCGGAGGCATTGGAATCCAGGAAAGAACATAAACCCAAACACAGTGCCCTGGGCATGGCCGATGAAATGGGCATTGATATATTAACCGAGGAACAGTACCTGGAATTACAGCAGTTGGGAAAGTTTGATACCAAAACCTCCAGTTGGTTGTTCACCCCTGCGCCAGTACGAAAACTGGGTGGCGGTGTTTTTGGCGACTGGCGCTATGGCCGGGTATTTTTTTACCACAATGGTGTGGAATCTTATTATGGTGCCCGCGGCTTCAGGGGTGCATTGCGGGTGTAACCATTATTGGATTATATAATATTCAGGTACTGCATTTTATATATAGGTCATTTTCTTAACAGGAGTGACCTGTTTTAGTTTATAGCGTTTATTAATATACTGGTTTTCAAATTATTGTTCAGTCTTTTCAATATTGGAATGTTTTTTTTTTTTTTGTGTAAAAACAACTTTATGAAAAAAGTATCGCTCTTTTTAGTGAGTGCCCTGTT
>CAYUMH010000198.1:0-4723 GCA_964445775.1 uncultured Terrimonas sp. | reverse complement strand
TCCAACAGTTTTTTTGCAAAATAAGCTTCACCCCAGCGCCAGTCTATCAATAAGAGTTTGGTTAAAAAAGAAGCTACGATCATACGCACCCGGTTATGCATATAACCGGTTGTATTCAGCTCCCGCATACCGGCATCTACAATAGGGTAGCCGGTATTGCCATTGCACCAGGCTTCAAACTCCTTTTCATGATTGCGCCATTGAATATTATCATATTCCTTCTTAAATGAGTTGTACACCACCTGCGGAAAATGCCAGAGTATCATCTGGTAAAAATCACGCCAGATCAGTTCATTTAAAAACGTTTCATTAATAGCGCCCGCTTCCCTTACCAGTTCCCTGATACTGATAGTACCAAAACGCAGGTGTACACTTAAACGGGAAGTGCCTGCAATGGCAGGATAATCTCTTTGTTTGGAGTATTCTTTTATGATCGATTCATCCCAGTCCGTACCAGGAAAAGGTATATCAGTTTCCGAGAAACCAATTTCCTGCAATGAAGGCAGGGCTATTTCATCCTGTTTAAAAAAATGACGATGGTATTGTTTGGTGGGGTAAGCTTTTTTATAAAAATTCGTCATGGCAGCTTTCCATTTCCGTGAATAGGGCGTAAACACGGTATAAGGCTCACCATTATCTTTCACCACTTCTTTTTTCTCAAAAATTACCTGGTCCTTGTAAGTATGAAAAACAATACCCCGGGAGGCTAATAATGCAGCAATTGTTTTATCACGTTCCTGCGCATAAGGTTCATAATCGTGATTGGTATATACGGCTTCCACCTGGTAGGTTTCCAGCAACGCGGTAAATACTTCTTCCGGCCTTCCATAACGCACATCCAGCGTGCTGCCTTTTTTAAGCAGTTGTTTTTGCAACTTGGTGATGGCCTGGTAAATAAAACTAACCCGGCTATCCTGCCTGTCATCCAGCGCCTCCAGTATATTGCTGTCAAAAATAAAAACAGGTACTACAGGCGTACCGCTTTTTAATGCATGGTATAAACCGGCATTATCTTCCAGGCGCAGATCACGCCTGAACCAGAATAAGGAAATTGTTGTTTTCATTGATGGTACAAAATAAGGCAAACTGCTTTATTTACAACAATATATTCGGCATTCTTCTGCAGGTAAACCACTTCATTTTTTAACGGTTTGGCAGGCATAATTGTACTTGTACGCTAAGCGTCATAACGTATCTTTGCAGTAATAATTTTGTTGATAGTTCAATATGCATGAAATAGAACCCTTCTATAACTGGCGCCATATTTATACAAGCGAAGAGGATAGGTTATCGCCGTTTTTTGGACGTGACTATTCAGAGTTCGAATACTCCCAAACGGTCTATAACTATTATATCCACCCGCAATGGGACGATTTTGGCAGCAGGACACTTTACCTGAAAACATTAATGGCCGATTATGATGAGCACTATGCCATTATTGAGTTAATAGGGGAGTGGAATGATGCAGTGGAGAATGATATCATGGTGCTGAAACGGGATGTACTGGAAAAATTCATGTACGAAGGCATCTATAAGTTTATACTCATTACCGAAAATGTATTGAACTTTCACAGTGATATTTCGGACTATTATGAAGAACTGTTTGAAGAGCTGACCGAAGAAAATGGCTGGATCGTATGCCTGAATATGCCCTCCCAGACACAACATGATTTCCGGCAAAAACACCTGCACCGGTATGTGGAATTAATGGAAATAGACAACTGGCGTACCTATAAGCCCTATCATTTGTTTAAAAAAATTGACAATGAGCTGGGAGCCAGGTTAAATATGTAATTGAAATGCAAATTTTTTGTCATTGTTTCGTCATACAATGTTACTTTTGCACAAACCACCATTTTAACTAACCTGCTGATTAAAAGAGTAGTGTGTTTAAACGCTACCACTATTAACCACGGGCTACGATTGGTGGCTATCTGATACTGATTTTTAAGATAAACAGGTTAAACGGCATTTTTGATTTGAAGATTGTACCTGACAAAAGCTACACCCTTTACCAATACGCTGTTATTGCCCAAGAAAAAGAAAATTTATACAGATGAAATGGTCTGAACTGTTCACTTCCTCGGTAGGTAAGAAACTGATCATGAGTATTACCGGTATCTCGCTTGTCGCTTTTTTAGTGGTGCACGTTGGTTTAAATGCCTGTATATGGGCAAATGACGGTGGGGTTATGTTTAACAAAGCTGCCCATTTTATGGGAGCGAATATTGTTCCAAGAATTTTAGAAATAGGCCTTTTCCTGGGCATTTTGCTGCACATTGTGCAGGGCCTGGTACTGGAAGTACAAAACAGGTCTAAACGCAAAATTGGCTATGCTGTGCCTATGGGTAATAAAGGCAGCAAATGGTACAGCCGCAGCATGGGCCTTTTAGGTACCCTGTTATTGTTGTTCCTGATCATGCATATCGCTCACTTCTGGGTTCCTTCCCGTATTACCGGTTTAGAACCTGTATATATTGATGTAACCAATGGCCAGATTGCCGACAGCGCTTCGCCGGTTGCCAAAGAATACCACGACCTGTTTGGTAAAATGCGTGAGGTATTTGAAGGAAACTTACTGGTAGTTATTTTATATACATTAGGTTGTATATCCCTGGCATGGCATTTATTGCATGGTTTTACCAGTGCGTTCCGTACGCTGGGTTTAACCAATCACAAATACATTAAGTTATTTGATGCAACCGGTCTTGCATTTTCTATCATTGTTCCCCTGGCCTTTATCATGATGCCGATCAGCTTTTATATGGGATGGGTTTAAGTCAATTTAACTAATTGATTTACTTTGATATAGTGCGATAAATTAACATTTTACTTGTAACAAATTAGCGAAACTTTTGATTATGCTTGACTCCAAAATTCCACATGGCAAATTAGAAGAGAAATGGGTAGACTATAAAGGACATTGCAAACTGGTTAACCCGGCCAATAAAAGAAAGTTAGAAATTATAGTGGTGGGTACAGGTCTGGCAGGCGCTTCTGCCGCTGCTTCCCTGGCCGAGCTGGGCTATAAGGTTAAAGCATTTTGCTTCCAGGATTCACCCCGCCGGGCACACTCCATCGCTGCACAGGGTGGTATCAATGCCGCTAAAAACTATCAGAACGACGGTGACTCTGTTTTCCGTTTATTTTACGATACCATTAAAGGTGGCGACTACCGTGCACGCGAAGCCAATGTACATCGCCTGGCCGAAGTGAGTGTCAATATCATTGACCAGTGTGTGGCCCAGGGCGTTCCCTTTGCCCGCGAATATGGCGGTTTATTAAATAACCGTTCATTTGGCGGTACCCAGGTTAAAAGAACTTTTTATGCTGCCGGTCAAACCGGTCAGCAGTTATTAATAGGCGCTTACCAGGCTTTGGAACGCCAGATCGGTTTGGGCAATGTAACCATGTATAACCGCCACGAAATGCTGGAAGTGGTAACCGTAGAAGGTAAGGCCCGCGGTATTATTGCCCGTAACCTGGTTAGCGGAGAGCTGGAGCGTCATTTTGGCCATGCGGTATTATTATGTACAGGTGGTTATGGTAACGTATTCTACTTATCCACCAATGCCATGGGTAGCAATGTAACCGCTGCCTGGAAAGCCCATAAAAAAGGCGCTTTCTTCGGCAACCCCTGCTTTACACAAATTCACCCTACCTGTATCCCTGTTACCGGCGACCACCAGAGTAAACTGACCTTAATGTCAGAATCACTGCGTAATGACGGTCGTATCTGGGTACCTAAAAAACAAAACGATCCGCGTAAAGCCAATGATATTCCGGAAGAGGAAAGGGACTATTACCTGGAAAGACGTTACCCGGCCTTTGGTAACCTGGTACCACGTGACGTGGCTTCCCGTGCTGCCAAAGAAAGGTGTGATGCCGGTTATGGCGTAGGTACAACCAAACAAGCGGTTTACCTTGACTTCCGGTTCAACTTATTAAATAAATACGGCCGTGCCGAAGCCAATAAATTAGGCATTCAAAATCCTGATGAAGCTACTTTAGAGCGTTTAGGCAAAGAGGTAGTGAAAGAGGAATATGGTAACCTGTTTGATATGTACGAAAAGATCACAGGTGAAAATCCATACGAAGTGCCCATGCGTATTTACCCGGCAGTACACTACACCATGGGTGGCCTGTGGGTTGATTATGAATTAATGACCAATATCCAGGGCTTATATGCTTTAGGTGAGGCAAACTTCAGTGATCACGGTGCTAACCGTTTAGGTGCATCGGCGCTGATGCAGGGCCTGGCCGACGGATATTTCGTTATCCCTTATACTATCGGTAATTACCTGGCCGATGAAATTGCGACCAAACCCATCCCTGTATCGCATGAAGCATTTGAAAAAGCGGAAGCGGAAGTGAAAGGCAGGATTGATACTTTAATGAACATTAAGGGTAAACAATCTGTTGAAAGTTTTCATAAACGTTTAGGTAAGATCATGTGGGAGAAATGCGGTATGGCCCGTAACGCACAAGGCTTACAGGAAGCTATTACAGAAATACAGGCGCTGAAAAAAGAATTCTGGAGCGATGTGCGTATTCCCGGTGCTGTGGCCGAGATCAACCCTGAATTGGATAAAGCAGGCCGTGTTGCCGACTTTATTGAACTGGGTGAATTAATGTGCCGCGATGCCTTGTCCAGGAACGAAAGCTGCGGCGGCCACTTCCGTGAAGAAAGCCAGACCGAAGACGGCGAAGCATTACGTCACGA
>CAYUMH010000197.1:0-4752 GCA_964445775.1 uncultured Terrimonas sp. | reverse complement strand
ACTGGGAGAAATAAACGGATAAAGAAGATTGCCGATCGTAATTGGTGCTTTTGAAGCACAGGCTATTGCTGTTGCCCTGGAAAAAATGCAGCCCAGCCGCCCCCTGACCCACGACCTGATGAAAAATTTCCTGCAGGCTTTTAATATTGAACTGCACGAAATTATTATCTGTGATCTGCAGGAAGGTATTTTCTTCTCCAAGCTGATTTGCTCATCGGCCAATGACACTATTGAAATTGATTCCCGTACCTCGGATGCCCTGGCCCTGGCCGTACGTTTCGGATGCCCTATTTATACCTACGAGAACATCCTGGAAAATGCAGGCATCTTAATGGACGAAACCGGATCTGAACAAGGCAAGAAAGCCGAAGAGGAAAGCCTTGAAGAAAGCAGTGAGCCGGCAACCGATGAAAACCTGAAAAACCTGACACTCGAAGAATTAAATCAACTTTTAAACGAAGTATTAGAGAACGAAGACTATATAAAAGCCATTACGATCCGCGACGAGATCAATAGCCGTAAAAAGAAATAAAATCCACCGTATAACGATCACTGATTTACATTATCCTAAAACCAATATCAATCGTGATTCTATTTTCAAATTGTAAAATCAATTTAGGGTTACATATTACAGGAAAACGAACAGATGCTTACCACGATATAGAAACAATCTTTTTCCCGGTTCCTGTTCATGATGTACTGGAAATAATGACCGGCTCTGATAGCAGAAGCGGAGGCTCTGTAAACCTGAGCCTTACCGGTATACCTATACCCGGCACCATCACCGGCAACCTGATTGTAGTAGCTTATAAGTTATTAAAAAAAGACTTCCCCCTTTTACCTCCCGTACATTTTCATTTACATAAAATGATACCACCCGGCGCCGGTTTAGGAGCAGGCAGCGCCAACGGAGCTTTTGCTTTAAAAGGTTTAAACGATAAATATAACCTGGGATTAAGTGAACAGCAATTAATAGATTATGCCGCCCAGATAGGCAGCGATACCTCTTTCTTTATTGTGAACGAACCCTGTTATGCAACAGGCCGTGGTGAAGTACTGGAGCGCATAACACTCGACCTGTCCGATTATAAACTGGTCATTGTTAACCCGGGCATTGAAATATCTACAGCATGGGCTTTTGCCTATGTAATACCCATGCAACCCGAAAAATCTTTAAAAGCAATCATTCAACAACCCGTCAGCACCTGGCGCAAGGAACTATACAATGATTTTGAATCAACCGTTTTCCGCAGCTACCCGCAAATTGAAACCTTAAAAAAGGATTTGTATGATGCCGGGGCTGTATATGCATCCATGAGTGGCTCGGGCAGCACGGTATACGGCCTTTTCCCCAAAGACGCAAACCCCGTTTTGAACTTCCCTGCCAGCTATTTTCAAAAAACCGTAGCCCTGGGAACTGCTACCATTTAAAATCGTACCTTTGCAATACTAATTATTGTACTATTACCTCAATAGCTACCATACCATTGTTTTTAAGTAACAATTTAGACCTGCTCAATCACTGAGTAGTGCGCTTACATGGTGAATGATCATTCACCATACCTTTCCTTCTGCACGTTCATTTCTTTTACTTTTAAAACAATGTTGTTATGCATACAGCCAGTGTTTCCCCGCAGTATTATATTGATTTAGAAAATGATTTTGGCGCCCACAATTACCACCCCCTACCCGTTGTATTAAAAAAGGGAGCCGGCATCTGGTTATGGGATGTAGACGATAAAAAGTATATCGACTTCCTGAGCGGTTACTCTGCCGTAAACCAGGGGCATTGCCACCCGGTAATTGTACAGGCATTTTTACAACAGGCGCAACAGCTTACCCTTACCAGCCGTGCTTTCTACAATAATGCCTTAGGCGAATACGAAAAATACATTTGCGAATACTTCAGTTATGATAAGGTATTACCCATGAATACCGGTGTGGAAGCCGTGGAAACCGGCATTAAACTTTGCCGTAAATGGGGTTATGAGGTAAAAGGTATTGCCGGCGGACAAGCCAAGATAATTGTATGCAATGGTAATTTTCACGGACGTACATCTACCGTTATTTCTTTCAGCAGTGACCCCAGTGCAAAAAATAACTATGGTCCTTTTACACCCGGTTTTATCAATATTCCCTATAACGACCTGGCAGCACTTGAACTGGCCTTACAGGATAAAGACGTTGCAGGCTTTTTGGTAGAGCCCATCCAGGGTGAAGCAGGCGTACTGGTTCCCGATGAAGGTTATTTAAGCAGCGCAAAAGCCTTATGTACTGCCGCCAATGTTTTATTCATTGCCGATGAAATACAAACAGGCCTTTGCCGTACCGGTAAATTACTGGCCTGCGATCATGAAAATGTGCGCCCCGATATTTTATTACTGGGTAAAGCACTCAGCGGCGGGATGTTACCTGTAAGTGCTGTACTGGCCGATAACGATATCATGTTGACGATTAAACCCGGAGAACATGGTTCCACCTACGGCGGCAACCCATTAGCCTGTGTAACAGCTATTGCGGCACTGGAGGTATTAAAAAATGAGCAGATGGCGGACAATGCGGAGAAAATGGGCAAATTATTAAGAGAAGGCCTTACCGCTTTACAATCAAAACATATTAAACAGGTACGCGGTAAAGGTTTATTAAATGCTATTGTAATTGACCATACTAACCCCGATGCAGCCTGGTTATTGTGTACCGAACTGATGCAGAACGGGCTGCTGGCCAAACCTACACACGGTGATAAAATAAGGTTTGCACCACCCCTGCTTATTACCGAAGCTGAAATTCAGCAATCAATAAACATTATACAAAAATCACTGGCCTGCCTCGATGTATAATAACAGTGTCATATTATTTATTTTTTAACCCGTTTTCACAAACATTGGCCTAATTTGCAGCCTTAAAAAATTACTATTGCAGCAAAAAGTTAATAATACAGCTCCTCCCGTTTTACTCGGCGCCAGTGATGGCATCATTATTTTACTTTGTTTATTAGCCATCATGACCGCCTTCAGTACTGCCGGCAGTACGATCATTACAGTAACACTGATCGCTACTTTTTTAGTAGGCATTACTATTTTTTTTGCAGCAAAAGGTGAAGCTACTTTGGAGAATGAGATATATGCCGATGCCAAGATCAGCGATACCACTAAAACCATCGGCTTTACCAAATCAAAAGCCTTTTATGCCAACCTGGGTTTCAGCAGCGAGTTACAGGAAAAAGTGATTGCCGATGAACTGAAGGAAAAAAAGATCTGGCGCGATGCCCTTGATACGGAAGCAAGTGACGCCGATAAGGCAAGGGTAAAAAACCCGGTGCAATATGGTTTTGGGGTAAGCCTGTCCTATATTTTTGGTGCGTTTATTACCGTATTACCCTTTTATATAAGCAAGGATGCCGGCTTTGCATTCCGCTTATCGGCCATCATTGGTCATTCGGTACTACTGATCATTGGTTTTTTAAAAGCCCGGTCCATGGGTGCCAATCCGGTATTGGGTGGCCTGGCTCTTGCCTTTATAGGAGCAGCCTGTACCGCTGCCGTTTATTTTGTCAGCACTTTCATACAATAAGAAACGGGTAAGCATTGTTACCCGTTTCTATACAATATGACCAGTAAATAATTACTGATCGATCCTTAAAAAATTGCCTTGTTTATCAAATACCAGCTTTACATTATTAGATAGTGTTACTTCCTGAGTAGTACTTTCTAATTCCCATTTCCTGATATATTGGTCAGGGTAGTTGGTATGTACATAACTCACCAGCAAAGACGGTAGAGCCGAATCGGGTAAAGCACTGTTTCCGGATATTTCCTCAATTTCACCCTTGTGGTTAAACTCCAGTTTGGTGCCATTGCTTAAATACACTTCGTATTTCCATTTTGTATCATCCCATTCCCTTACCGATTGCGAGATGGTAATACCAGAAAAATGGGTGGCTATAAAATCCCTGGCGTCCCTGGGCAGGTCATTATCATCAATTACCTTTTCTTTTTTGCAGGCACTCAATAATAACAGGGGAACGGCCAGTAACAACAATAACTTTTTCATAAGTATTTTTTTAAAAGTGTTCAGTACAAGCTTTTATGCTAAAAGCTTAGCAGAAATTATACCATAAAATGCATCCGGAGGGCTATTTATAATAATAAAAATGCCGCAACCATTATACATTTGAAAAGGAGCGCACTAAACATATTTTTTTATGAAATACATTTTTCCGCTTTGTAAATGCAATAGGCTTGTATATTTGCGTTATTGATAGCCTGTGGCTATTTGTGAAATCAATTGTAACTAACTATAAAAGAGCGCAGTATGGCTGAAAAGACTAATTTTTTTGCTAAATTCTCCTTAATTAGCAAAACGGCATTGAAAGATGCTTTTGAAATGAACACCTGGACTGCCAGCAGAGCAGGCGGTGGTAATTATGACCTGAAAAATGAATGGTCGACCTTATTTTTAGAAGGAGATGATATTAAACCAATTGTGACAGGTTATATCAACTATGAAAAAGAGAACCTGAGAATTTTACACAACATCATTGACAGGTTACAATTAGAATACAGCTACGAGTTATATGACGATGAAGACAACCTGGTATTAGAGAAAGAGCGTAAGCTGGAACCCATTGATGATGAAGAAGAAGACGAAGAAACTGAAACAGAAGCATAATATTGAAAAGACCGGCATGCCGGTCTTTTTTTATTTTACACTGTAGCCTTGCCCTGTTATTGGTTCGTTAGACTATAGTAT
>CAYUMH010000196.1:0-4877 GCA_964445775.1 uncultured Terrimonas sp. | reverse complement strand
GCTTCCAGTTCATCCATGAGTTTTAACATGGGCTCCATTTCGCGTTTCTTCCGTTCCTTCACAATTTGGGTAACCACACGCCAGATATCTTTTTCTGCCGAAAAAAACTCCTTCCGCTCACCGGGAACAATTACTCTTTGCACCAGGCCCCAGTTGATAAGTTCACGGATATTCATATTCACATTGCCACGGCTTACATTCAATTCTTCCATAATATCATCCTGGGTCACAGGTGTAGGACTTATCAATAATAACGCATGTATCTGTGCCATGGTGCGGTTAATGCCCCAGTTAGATCCATATGCTCCCCAACTGCTGATAAATTGATGTTTTGCTTCACTCAGTTTCATATTACGAAACTACTTTATAAATTTTGTACTTTCAAAACATTTTGAAAATACGGTTGTTATGATACTATTACATTTTATAAATAAGGTGTAATAACTTTTATAAACAATTTATTTTTGTACAAAATTCCAGGTATGCGACTACTTTTATCTCTACTTTCCGTGGTACTATTACTTTCGGCCTGCCAGTCTTCACAAAAAATATCATCAAAGCGTACAGCCATGTCCTTTGCAAACAATAAAGTAATTGCCCACCGGGGCGCATTTAAGAAAAACAACCTGCCCGAAAATTCTATAGCGGCTTTGCAGCATGCCATCAAGCTGGGCTGCGCCGGTGCCGAGTTTGATGTACACCGTACGGCCGACGATTCGCTGGTGATTAACCATGACCATACTTTTTTTGGAAAAGATATTGAACGCAGCACCTATGCCGACCTGGTGACCAGTCTTTTACCCAATGGTGAAAAGCTGCCAACCTTAAGAGAATACCTGGAAAAAGGGATGCAGCAAAAACATACCCGCCTGGTATTAGAGATCAAACCTTCTAATGTAAGTAAGGAGAGGGCCGTGGTAACTGCAGAGAAAGTGGTGGCGCTGGTAAAAGAATTAAAAGCAGAAAAATGGATAACCTATATCAGCTTTGATTTTGATGTTTTGCTGACCATTAAAAAGCTGGAAAAAGAGGCGCCCACGCAATACCTGAACGGCGAAAAATCGCCTAAAGCATTGAAAGAAGCCGGTATTGAAGGGGCAGATTACCATTACAGCGTATTTAAGAAAAATCCGGATTGGATTAAAGAAGCAAAAAGCCTGGGTATTGTTTTAAATGCCTGGACAGTTAATACCATTGCTGATATAGACTGGTTATTAAGTGAAGGTTTTGATATGATCACCACCAACGAACCGGAATTATTATTTGAGCGGGAAAAACTACATCAACTGAAAAAATAACTGCCCGGCTGCTCCGTATATGAAGGAAACAATAGGCGGAGCAGTTTAACGGTATATCACGGTGCCCACTTCTTTTGTAAGGGCCACTTCTTCATTTTTTAAATAGGAATGTGTGCTGGTCAATATCAGCAGCTCCTCATCGGTATGGGGTTTTTCCATATCAGCCTGGTTTTCGCTTAACATGCGTTTTAATTTACGTAAACGCAGGTATTTAATAGCTGAGATAACCGCTTCGCTGGTCCTGTCTTCATCAATTTTTGAAAACCGTTGTAAGGATTCTTCATTACCCTTACTCATTACCCGCATAAATTCCTCATAGGATTGTGTAAATAAGGATTGCTGGTAACCGGTTGATTCGGCAGCTGTTTTTCGCCAATGCTCACTTTCCTCGTAAGGGAAATTGAGCAGGGATACGGCCAGTGTGCTGATGCCGGTGTTTTCGTTATAGATAAAAAAGTTCTTATCCGGCAAACTGGTATCCCGGGCATAGGCTTCTTTAAACAGTTTAATCATGTTTAATACTTCCATATTATCCATTAAACTGTCTTCTACCATCTCATCAAAAACATATTCTGCTACCAGGCGGTTAGCATCAAATGATTTTAAACCGTGTTCCAGTAAAATACGGGCTATTTCCCTTTCCTGCAGGTCATCTTTAAATAACAGGTTATAGGTAGCGTCATGAAATTCGGTTTCTTCGCCCTTCCTGGCATTTTCGGATCTTTCCTCTTCGGTTACACCTGCCTGCCGTTTTTCCATGGCGGCTAACTTATCCCTGATGAACTGGTTTACCAGGGCAGTTAAGCCGGCTTCATCGATCTTTAATATTTCTGATACCTGCCGGATATAATCCTGCTGTTTGGTAAAATCCTCGGCCTTATTGATCTTGGATATGGTTTCGGCCATACGGTTTACCAGCCCCGATTTTTTGGCCGCATCATTGCCCGCATCTTTTAATGCCACTTCCAGCTGAAAGAGGATCACATCCTTCTTCTCGGCCTTTACAAAATCCTGGAAGGCTGCGGCCCCAATTTTATTTACATAACTGTCCGGGTCTTCATTATCCGGTATCAGTACCAGCTTTACATTCAGGCCTTCTTCCAGGGCCATATCCAGCCCGCGCATGGCCGCTTTAACACCGGCGCCATCACCATCATAAATAATGGTGAGGTTATTGGTGTACTTACGTATCAGCCTTAACTGGTCAATAGTAAGAGAAGTGCCCCCGGAGGCTACTACATTTTCAATACCCGCCTGGTGCAGCGATACCACATCGGTATAACCTTCTACCAGTAAACATTCATCGGCTTTATCAATAGCTGTACGGGCAAAGTAGGAGCCGTATAGTATTTTACTCTTGATGTATATTTCGTTCTCCGGGGTATTGATATACTTGGGTGCCCTGTCATTGGTTTTTAATATACGGGCACCAAAACCGGTTATTTTACCGCTTGTATTGTGTATGGGGAATATTACCCGGCCCCGGTAGTTATCCAGCAATTGCTGGTTACGGTTTACCACCAGGCCGCTTTTCAGTAACAGGTCGGTATTGTACTGTTTGGCAATTGCTTCTTTGGCAAATGCATCCGACTTTTCGGGCGAATAGCCTAACTGGAATTTTTTAATGATCTCTTCCCTGAACCCCCTTTCTTTAAAATAACTCAGGGCAATATCCTGGCCTTCTTCGGTATCCCATAAGGAAGTGGCAAAAAACTGCTGTGCAAACTGGTTAATGATGTATAAACTATCTGCAGTCTGGTATTGCTGTCTCTGCTCATCACTTACATAGGTTTCCTCAACTTCAATATTGTATTTCTTGGCCAGCCATTTTAACGCATCAATGTAACTGTATTTTTCATGTTCCATCACAAAACTGATGGTATTGCCGCTTTTGCCGCAGCCGAAACATTTATATATTTCCTTGGTTGGAGATACGGTAAAGGAGGGTGTTTTTTCGTTGTGAAAGGGACAGTTGCCAATATAGTTGGTGCCGCGTTTTTTCAGCTTTACAAAATCACCGACAACATCTATAATGTCCAGGCGGTCAAGTATTTGTTGTATGGTATTCTGGGTGATCATATCAGGGCGAATGCCAAAGATACCAAGACTTGGTATAAATAACAGGTAAAACCAACTGTTCTTATTCTTTTTTTATACAGTTAAGTGGTTGGTGCGGGCTTTCCAAAACGGGGGCGTAAGGGCACAGGTGTTTCCGACCTGTTGTTCCGGTTACGGATACGGAATACCAGGTGCAGTCCTATTTCTTCTTTTTTATTGTCTATTTCCCATAGTATGCCCAGGGGAGCAATGCCATGCATCAGTAAAAACATATTGTAACCGCCGCCGATCACTTCCTTTTTTTTGTTCTTTGCTTCGGTTTTAGTGGCTTCGGAAAAATATGGTTTAGCTTTTTTAAAGATACGTTTTACTATTTTTTTTTTTTTTTTCCGGTTGGCAGCCGTATTGGGGTAATAGGCAGAAAGTATATAGTTGACCAGTGTATCTCTTACAGATAAACTGGCGTTGAGCAGTACACTCTCTTCCCACAGGCTAACCTGTACCTTTGAGGATTTTAACGAAAAGGGCTGGTGCCGGGTGTAAAAAGCGCTGAACGAATACAGGGTGCTGTCCGTTTTTTTTATTTGCTCCTTATCTTTTAAAGTAGGATCATTGACCAGGTGATGTAAAAAGTCGTTAAAGGAACTTTTGTAGGGATTAGAACGGCAGTATTTGTCGGCTATATGCCGCATATCATTTTGTGTTGCATTGTTATAATTAACTACCACAAAGCTATTTTCAATTTGCCCCCTGGTTACAATTATACCCACAATAATATAGCTGATAGTAAGGAATAGTTTTTTTATCATAATAATACATTATGGTAAACAGATACTATACTTCCGGCCGGATTAAAAACTATTGAACAGGGGAAGCGGTGTTTCGGATACATTGGTACTGTTACTGATGCGGAATAAAAGATGCAATCCTATTTCATCTTTCTTCTCAGTAACCTGCCAGGCTATAGACATTGGCGCAATACCATGCATTAGCAGGAACAGATTATAACCACCACCGTTTACCTGGCCCTGCCTGTTTTTTAATTCAAGCTGGCTGGACTGTGCAAAAAAACGTTTGTTGCGGTTATAAATATGAGCTACTTCTTTTTTTACTATTTTTTCGTTAGCGGCGGTATTGGGTAAATAAGCGGAGAGTAAATAATTTACTACCGTATCTCGCAGTGATAAAGTATCACTTAACAACATACTTTCTTCCCATAGTGATACTTGCACCTGGGTGGCTTTAAAGGCAAAAGGCTGGTGTTTGGTATAAAAACCGGTAAATGAGTATAAAGTGCTGTCCGTTTTTTTGGTCTCTTCCTTGTTTTTAAGGGTGGGGTCGTTAACCAGGTGGTTTAAAAAAGTACTGAAGTTGCCCAGGTAGGGGTTGCTACGGCAGTACTTACTGGCCACATAGACCATGTTATTTTGCCCGTTGCTTATGTTTACACCAAGAATAATACAGCTGAAAATAAGGAGTAGATTTTTAATCATGGCGGCATTATTTTATATAAACATAAGC
>CAYUMH010000195.1:0-5131 GCA_964445775.1 uncultured Terrimonas sp. | reverse complement strand
TCGGGCTGTACGCTGTATCTTTTGTGCCCTGCTCTTTGCCCGGCCACACAAAAGGATGCCGCTTCCATCCCTCACCCGCTAAAGCCGGTAACCATATACTTTAAAACGAAGAACGCCTTATATGATAAAAAAATTTACTGATAGCGGCATAGAGATAAAAGAACTGTACGATAGTAAAGACCAGCCAAAAACAGAAGCGGCGGCTCCTGGTAGTTTTCCTTTTACCAGGGGTGTACAGCCCGATATGTACCGGGGGCGTTTATGGACCATGCGCCAGTACGCCGGCTTTTCAACAGCCGAAGAAAGTAACAAACGGTACCACTACCTGCTTAGCCAGGGTGTTAGCGGCTTAAGTGTTGCTTTCGATTTACCCACCCAAATCGGTTACGATAGCGACCATGCTTTATCTGAGGGAGAAGTAGGTAAAGTAGGCGTGGCCATTGACAGTATCGAGGATATGCAGACCCTCTTTAATGGTATAAAACTGGAAGAGGTGTCAACTTCCATGACCATCAATGCCACAGGCTTTATCTTACTATCATTCTATGTTGCCCTGGCCAAACAACAGGGAGCAGATCTCAAAAAGATCTCCGGCACCATACAAAATGATATTTTAAAAGAATATGCGGCAAGAGGTACTTATATCTACCCGCCTAAACCTTCTATGCGTATCATTACCGATATATTTGAATGGTGCGGCAACGAAGTACCTAAATGGAATACCATCTCCATCAGTGGTTATCATATTCGCGAAGCAGGCAGTACGGCCGTACAGGAAATAGCATTTACCTTAAGTAATGGTAAAGCCTATGTAAAAGCCGCTATTGCCAAGGGCCTTGACATAAATGTATTTGGCAAACGTCTTTCTTTCTTCTTTAATGCGCATAATAACCTGTTCGAAGAAGTAGCCAAATTCAGGGCTGCCCGTAAAATGTGGGCACAGATCATGAAAGAGCTGGGAGCTACCGATCCTAAAGCCATGATGTTACGTTTTCATACGCAGACCGGTGGCAGTACATTAACAGCTCAGCAGCCGCTTAACAATATTTCCAGGGTAACCATACAAACCTTATCTGCTGTACTGGGCGGTACCCAGTCATTACATACCAATGGTTACGACGAAGCTTTAAGTCTGCCCACAGAGGAAGCTGCAAGAATTGCCTTACGCACCCAGCAAATTGTGGCATTTGAAAGCGGAACGCCGGATACGGTTGATCCGCTGGCCGGCTCCTACTTTGTAGAAGCATTAACGCAGGAAGTGGAAAACGCGGCCTGGCAACTGATCGAAAAAATTGACGCCATGGGTGGCAGCGTATCTGCCATTGAAGAAGGGTTTATACAGGACGAGATTGCCCGGAGTGCTTACGAATACCAGAAACAAATAGAAACCGGTGAAAAAATAATTGTCGGTGTAAACAAATTCCAGGTTCGGCAGGAAGAGTCTATACCTGTTTTTAAAATTGACGACTCTATACGTACCATACAATCCAACAAGCTGCAACAGTTAAAATCCAATCGTAACCCGGCCAAAGTTGACCAATGTTTACAATACTTAAATGATAAAGCAACCGGTGGCGAAAACATTATGCCCGCTGTTGTGGAGGCTGTAGAAAACAAATGTACCCTGGGCGAAATTGCCGATACATTGCGGGAGGTTTTTGGAGAATATAAATAATGGAAAAACGTTTATTAATTGTTATTGATCCGCAAAACGATTTCACCAGCCCGCAGGGTAATTATGCCCAAAGGCATACGGGTATCGGTGAAATTGAAGCCACCAAATACCGTATCAATAAGCTGGTTCAATTAATAGGCCCCGAAAATACCGCAGTTGTCAGCTCCGATTACCGGCCCGGTCAGTTTATTCCCGGTTTAAACATTTGTATACATGGTACTATCGGGCATGCCCTCGATGCTGACCTGGCTGTGGATGAAGCCATGAATTTCTTCACGAAAACAGATCACAGTTGTTTTTCATCACCGGCATTTACGCAATACCTTGTAACTAATAAAATAAACACACTGCTGTTAACTGGTTTTTTGGCAGAGTATTGCGTAAAACAAACCGCACTGGATGCTTTGGCAAAGGGTTTTAAAGTTATTGTTATTGAGGATGGGATAGCAACGGGAGACGATGTGTTACACCGGAAAAATGATACTATAGAGGAACTTATCAAAAAAGGAGGAATAACTATAAACAGTAAAAGCCTGTAATATCAGTTAGCGCCTGGCAGCCATATAGGTTTCAAAAAAAGTTCTGCTGTTCACCACTTCCAGTTCAGAAAAATAAAAATCCTTTACATTCTCTGTAACAATAATGTGGCAGCCTGCATGGTGAGCGGCATAATATTCCATACCATCTTCAAAGTCATGTGCCGCATGATCAAGTAATGCCTTTTGTATAATATTATCGTTAATATCTGTTATCGAAATATTTTGTGCCAGCATACGTAACTTTTCTTTAGCCGTATGTTTACATTTCTTTTCAGCAAAGTAAAAGCTAATGGCCAGGCATAAGGGCGAAGTAAATACCATATAGCCGGGGTAATTCACCAGGCTTAATATACGGGAAGCATAATCGTACAACGGATATTCTTTGTTAATAATAGCCACCAATATATTGGCATCTAAAAATATCCGCATGTTTTATTTTTTAGATTTATAAAACTCTTTGCGGGCACTTTTACGATGTTGGGGTTTACTGATATAAACGGCCTCGCCTTCGGCAACCATATTAACCCAGTTGGCTACAGGAAAAGCATCGAAGGAATGAACAGCCGATGAAGTGGCTTTTTGCAGCAAAAACTCAACAAGGCGTGATAAACTGATATTGTTTTCTTCGGCAAATTTTTTGGCGTTTTCTGCTACCTCTTTATTAAAAGACAGCGTTATTTTAGCATCCATAAAAGTGTTTTTACCCAAAGTTACACCCCACTCCGTGGTTTTTTTATCTCCCTCACGTATTTATTAATACCCCATATTTATATATGTCGCTATCAAAAAGTTGCAAAAAAAATGTTTCACACAACGTGAAACATTTTTAAATACCTTATAACCTTTATTAATATAAACTAATAGTTATTTACAAATTGATGTTAACAGCATAATATACACAGCGCATGTAATCTTATTTTCCCGATTTCCATCCATCTTTTAATCCAACGGTTTTATTAAACACCATACCACTGGTACTGCTATCCTTATCCAATACAAAATATCCTTTACGCACAAACTGGAAACGCTCATCAAAATGTGCATTTTTTAAAGCCGGCTCAGCATATGCAGCACGTATTACCTTTAATGAATCGGGGTTTATATAGTCTTTAAAATCCCCCTCTTCCGATGAAGGGTCTTCTACTTTAAACAAACGGTCATACTCACGTATTTCGGCCGTAATAGCATGCTTAACACTTACCCAATGCAATGTACCTTTTACATGTATGCCCGATGTATCGCTACCGCTTTTACTCTCCGGTATATAGGTACAATGTAACGCTGTCACCCTACCGTTTTCATCTTTAATTACTTCTTCGCATTTAATAATATAAGCGCTTTTTAAACGCACCATCTGCCCCGGGGCCAGCCTGAAATACTTCTTGGGCGGGTTCTCCATAAAATCTTCCCGCTCAATATAAATTTCGCTGCTGAATGGTATTTCCCGGGTACCGCCATTGGGGTCTTCGGGATTATTTTCGCTGGTTAACATTTCTTCTCCATCAACATCGGCATAATTGGTAATAATCACTTTCACGGGGTCAAATACAACCATACGGCGTTGCGCTCTTTTATTCAGGTCTTCCCGCACAAAAAACTCCAGCAGGCTTATGTCCACTACATTATCACGTTTGGCAATACCAATACGGTCACAAAACTCGCGTATACTTTCCGGTGTATAACCACGCCTGCGCATACCACTAATGGTAGGCATACGCGGATCATCCCAGCCGGCCACATGTTTTTCATTTACCAATTGTAACAACTTACGTTTACTCATTACCGTGTAAGTAAGGTTACGCCTGGCAAACTCATACTGGTGCGAGGGATAAATTTCCAGCTTCTCAATTAGCCAGTCATATAATTCACGGTGCGGAACAAACTCCAGTGTACAAATGCTATGGGTAATTTTTTCAATAGAATCGCTTTGCCCGTGTGCAAAATCGTACATGGGGTAAATACACCAGCTATCGCCGGTACGGTGATGGTGTGCATGTTTAATACGGTATAACAATGGATCACGCATTAACATATTGGGCGATGCCATATCTACTTTGGCACGTAATACCTTCTCACCGTCCTTATACTTACCGGCACGCATATCGGCAAACAATTGCAGGTTCTCTTCAATGCTGCGCTCAGCATATTCATTCCTGCGCCCGGCCTGTGTTGGGGTTCCTTTTTGTTCGGCAATGGCTTCGCTGCTGCTGTCGTCCACATAGGCCAGTCCTTTTTTAATTAAGGTAACGGCCATATTATACAACTGCTCAAAATAATCAGATGCATATAACTCGTTGGCCCATTCAAATCCAAGCCATTTAATATCGTTTTTTATACTCTCCACATACTCTGTATCCTCGGTTACCGGGTTGGTATCGTCAAAACGCAGGTTGGTACTGCCGCCATATTTTTTGGTTAAGCCAAAATTCAGGCAAATACTGGTTGCATGGCCCATATGCAGGTAACCATTAGGCTCCGGCGGAAAACGGGTCATAATGGTTTTATACTTACCCGATGCCAGGTCTGCCTCAATAATTTCCTCTAAAAAATTCAAACTTCTTTCTTCCTTATTCGCTGTTGTTGACATAGTGTACAAAGGTAAGCAACAAAAACTATTGTACTATCACAGGTATACAATTTAGCAGGCTCTTGGTAATTGGGGCTGTCAGCAACAATAACTCCGGTCAGCTGCAGTTCCCGCTTTCCGTTACAAGTCCGCCCCAAATGCCACCCGCAACCCTTCAGCGGGCTTTCCACTGCAATCGGGCAGCCCATCAACCGTTTGCACGAATATTGAGGCACTTATTCATTATAGTATGGTAAAAACTTCACTATCTTTAAAACCCATGTATCTATTCACTTAAAAATTGATTGCTTTTTATCATGTCCTCAAACAAAACCTCCCGCCGGTCCTTTG
>CAYUMH010000194.1:0-5195 GCA_964445775.1 uncultured Terrimonas sp. | reverse complement strand
ATTTACAAAAGCCGTACGGGCCAACTCCCCTTTCGGGTAGTTTTTTTGTGCCTTTTTTAATAGGGAATCCGCCTGGTTTTTAAAACCCAGCCTTTGCAACAGGTTAACGGTAGTAGCATACGCAGCCTCCGTTTTTGCCGTTTTTAACTCAAGTAACAATTCCTTCATTAAGGCTGTTTTTTTCTCCTGCGTGCCGGTTTGTATTATTTTATTATAGGCCTCCGTTTTTTCGTTGGTTACAGGCTGGGCCATCAGGCCTAATGTGATGAACAGGGTAAAAAATGCCGTTGCAATCCTCATTTTATTTATACAATTTATTTTAGTCGGTCAGCCAGCGCCAAACCGGGTAATGCCCGCAATTTATCCCGGTTTACCAATAAATTATTCCTATATTTTATTGGAGTATAGTAAAAAATCAACATTTTTTGAGCCGCCACTCCCGAAACCAGCTTTTTACCCCTGTTTGCCGTTTAAAAAAAAGGATTAATTTATTTTAAACAAATCAATACATGTCATGTTAACTTGCCTTACTTTTGCCCTAAATACCAATAATAATGAAAATATTTGTTGCAGGTTTACCGTACGATTTAGACGATGCCGAGTTGGAAGAAATTTTTGAAAAGTTTGGGACCATTGCTTCAGCAAAAGTGGTGATGGACCGCGATACCGGTAAAAGCAAAGGATTTGGCTTTGTAGAAATGCCAAACGAGGTAGAGGCTAAAGACGCTATTGAAAACTTAAATAATATCTCTTTAGGTAAAAAACCTATGGTTGTTAAAGCCGCCGATGATAAACCAGGCGGTGGTGGTGGTAACAGTGGCGGCGGTGGCGGCTACAATAATAACCGTGGCAATTTTAACCGCAGACGTTTTTAAACAACACGTATTCAACATACTTTTCGCTTAGCCGGTCAATATTCCCTATGCAATATTGACCGGCATTTTTTTTGCCCAACAATCCGCCTTTTATATTGTTATGTATTGCACACTTTATTTTGCTAATTTGCTTTAAAATATTGTGCAGGAGAGCATAACATGAGAGGATTTCATTTTTCAAAATACAGCCCTGATGCCGAAGGCAAAACAAAGTTTGACCAGCTGTTGAACCTGTTTATGCAGCTACTTACCTATACCAGCGGTGATGTAGGCGAAACTTTACAATGGTTAAACGAACTGGACAAGCAATATAAATTGACCGATGACGAGTATGGCATGGGCGATTTTATTGACGACCTGAAGGAGAAAGGATATATTACCGATGACAACCAAAGGGGAGAAATAAAAATCACACCCAAAACCGAACAGGGTATCCGTAAACAAAGCCTGGAAGAAGTTTTTGGTAAGCTGAAGAAGAATAAACAGGGCGATCATAAAAGTTTTAAGCCCGGACAAGGCGACGAAAGCAATTCCGATACCCGGCAGTTCCAGTTTGGCGATATGCTGGAACAAATAGATTTTACCGAAAGCATCCGCAATGCGCAGATAAACCACGGCGTAGAAAGTTTTAGGATGCAGGAAGATGACCTGGCCATACGGGAGACCGATTATAAAGCACAAACCTCCACCGTGCTGATGATCGATATTTCCCATTCCATGATCTTATATGGTGAGGACCGCATTACACCAGCCAAAAAAGTGGCCATGGCTTTAAGCGAACTGATCAAAACAAAATACCCGAAAGACACACTGGATATTGTTGTTTTTGGTAACGATGCCTGGCCTATTGAAGTGAAAGACCTTCCCTATTTACAGGTAGGCCCTTATCATACCAATACGGTGGCCGGACTGGAACTGGCCATGGATATTTTACGCCGCCGCAAAAACCCCAACAAACAGATCTTTATGATCACCGATGGCAAGCCCACCTGTTTAAAGATCGGTAAACGATATTATAAAAACAGTTTTGGCTTAGACCGCAAAGTGATCAACCGCTGTATGAACCTTGCAGCCCAGTGTAAAAAATTAAAAATACCGATCACTACTTTTATGATCGCTACCGATCCTTACCTGCAGCAGTTTGTAAAGGAGTTTACAGACATGAATCATGGTAAAGCATTTTTTGCTTCACTGGATAAGTTAGGCGCCTTTATATTTAAAGATTTTGAAAGCGGGAAGAGTAAGACGGTGTTTTGAAAAAGATATCAGATATCAGATTTTAGATTTCATAATTGAGATTTAAGGCTTGAATCCGCATTATCAGTTCCGTATACTGAATATTCAACACCGGATACTATATACTATTTATGAACCAATACAAAGCATGAAGCATATAACAACATTAGGACAGTTAAAACAATCAGGGTATCAACCCAAAAGCATTAAAGAAGAAGTAAGACAAAACCTTATTCAAAAGCTAAAAGAGGGCGACAGCAGTTTTTCGGGCATTGTGGGTTATGAAGACACGGTTATACCCGAAGTAGAACGTTCTTTATTAAGCAAACACAATATTTTGTTTTTAGGTTTACGTGGCCAGGCAAAAACGCGTATGGCCCGGCAGATGATCAACCTGCTGGATGAATGGGTACCAGTAGTACCAGGCAGTGATATTAACGATGACCCGTTAAACCCTATCTCCGCCTATGCCACACAACTGATCAGTGAAAAAGGAGATGATACACCTGTTGAATGGATACACCGTTCGCAACGTTATGGTGAAAAACTGGCAACACCCGATGTAAGTGTGGCCGACCTGATCGGTGATATTGACCCGATAAAAGCGGCTAATTTAAAACTGAGTTTTGCTGATGAACGGGTGATCCATTACGGCATTATTCCCAGGAGTAACCGCGGCATATTTGTCATTAACGAATTGCCCGACCTGCAGGCGAGGATACAGGTAGCATTATTTAATATACTGGAAGAGGGTGATATACAGATACGTGGCTTTAAACTGCGTTTACCGCTTGATATATTGTTTGTATTTACGGCCAACCCCGAGGACTATACCAATCGTGGGTCTATCGTTACACCTTTAAAAGACCGTATAGAAAGCCAGATATTGACGCATTACCCCAAAAGTATTGAACAGGCTTTAGAGATAACCGAACAGGAGGCCGATATTAATGAAGAACAGAAAGGCCTGGTGAATATCAGCGACCTGGTAAAACGCCTGGTTGAACAGGTTGCTTTTGAGGCCCGTAACAGCGAACTGGTGGATAAGAAAAGCGGCGTAAGCGCCCGTTTAACTATTTCCGCATTTGAGAATGCCGTAAGTGCAGCTGAACGCCGGGCAATTATTAACCACGAAAAACAAACGCAGGTTTGGATATCCGACCTGGCTGGTATTATTCCCTCTATCACCGGTAAGGTGGAGCTGGTGTATGAAGGAGAGCAGGAAGGGCCTTACCAGGTAGCGATGAACCTGGTAGAACGATCGATCCGTACACAATTCGCTTTATATTTTCCGAATCCGGATGCCCTGAAGAAACGCCGCAATACCGGCAAAGCTTCGCAACAAACAAGAGCCGAGGACAACCCTTATAAAGCGATAACCGGCTGGTTTGATAAGGGCAACCAGTTAAACATCAGCTTCAGCACTACCGATAAGGATAAGTTAATTCAATTGTACCAGGTGGATGGATTACATGCGCTGGTAAAAAAGTATTATGCGCAGGCCAACGAATCGCAAACCGGCTTGTTGATGGAGTTTGTTTTACACGGCCTTGCCGCCCATTCCCTGATCAGCAAAAAAATATTTGAAAGCAATATTGAGTTCAAGGACCTGTTTGGCAGCATGATGAACCTGAATGTGGGTGATGAAGACGAGGAGGAAGAAGAACAGGATTTTGATAATTGAGAAGGAGAATGATGAATTATGAATTATGAATTATGAATTATGAATTATGAATTTATGAGTCAGGAATTAACTGTTGACGATTAGCTATTACGCTATGTTTCATTCATTGTCAATTGTCCATTTTCAATTGTCAACTGTTTATTGTTTTGTTTGTTTTAATAAAAAAGCCCGCCATACAAGTATGACGGGCTTTTTAGTATCTGTTATTACTATTGATTAATAGTAGCTCAGTTTTAATTCTACACGGCGGTTTTTCTGACGACCGGCAGCAGTTTTATTATCCGCTACGGGTTGGTCCTGGCCATGACCGGCAGCAGTTAATTGTGCTTCGCTTACGCCTTTGCTGATCAGGTATTTTTTCACCGCATCAGCACGGTTATCACTTAAAATCTGGTTTTTATCAGCTTTACCGGTATTATCGGTATGACCATCAATAGCCAGTTTTAATTCAGGTTCAGCTTTTAAGATTTCAGCTACATCATTTAAGCCTTTGTTCGATTTGGCTAATAAAGTGTATTTACCTGTTGCAAAGTAAATATTTTGTGCAGCATAGTTAATTTTCTTAACTACTTCCTCTTTGATCACCGGGCAGCCAAGATTTTCTCTTACACCCGGAACAGTAGGACATTTATCTTCCTCATCATTGATACCATCTTTATCCGTATCAGGAATAGGACAACCTGCGTAGCGGGCTAAACCTGCTACCGTAGGACATTTGTCTTCTTCATCATTGATACCATCTTTATCCGTATCAGGAACAGGACAACCATTGTATTTAGCTAAACCAGGAACGGTAGGACATTTATCTTCCTCATCATTAATACCGTCTTTATCAGTATCAGGAATTGGGCAGCCGTTGTATTTGGCCAGACCAGGAACAGTAGGGCATTTATCAAGACTATCAATAATACCGTCTTTATCAGTATCAGGTGGCGGTGGTGGTGGAGCAATTACTTTTGGCGCTTTTTTTTCACCTACACGTTGTGCAAAACCGATCTGGTTGAAAAAGTGGTAATTAGATGTTTCTTTAGTTACGGGAATACGGTACTGGGAAGTGATGAATAAATGAGTTTCGTCATAGAAATTCACTTTCCAGCCTAAACCCGGGCTCAGGAAGGCGCCGAAATAGCTGCCCTTATACATACTGGCACCCACACCTGTAATGATATAAGGCTGTGTCCAGTATTTTTCAGAAACCATTTTAAAGTTGGCGGCAGCGTCTACTTCTAATAAGAAACCATCACTGCTGTTACCTTTATCAGGGTTCAATGCATCTGTAGTAAAACTACCGGCAAGTGTACCGGCAAAATCGATATACTTGTGCAGTCCTTTAAAATAAGAAATGGCCGCACCCGGAGCCATATCAGATAATTTGACTCATTGTTTATCTGTGAGTCCTT
>CAYUMH010000193.1:0-5236 GCA_964445775.1 uncultured Terrimonas sp. | reverse complement strand
ACTTAAAGCAACCGGGACTTATTCAAAATCTGTCAACCTATTTTAGGACGATTCACATATTACGTTTATATCATTCAAAGTTCAATGGATGGCAGCTTCTACAAAGGCTTTACCGAAGACCCTTTGTTAAGACTGCAACGCCACAACAACGGTGAAACAACCAGTACCAGGCACCTGTGTCCATGGACATTGGTGTATGTGGAAGAATTGCTGTCAAAAACAGAAGCGTTAAAAAGAGAAAAAGTGCTAAAGAAAGCCACTCGAGAACGATTATTTGCGCTCATTAACCATCCTAAAAATATTGTACACCATTTTATCGGTTAGAATGCCGCCCGTCATCCCCACAACAGTGTGGGGACGGTTCGAGTCCCGTCCGGTCCGCAAAAAAGGATAATCAGCAATGATGGTCCTTTTTGCTTTTTACCTCACTTTACTTTTAAGGGACTGACTTTCAGTTTGTAATAACAAAACACACTGAGAATCCTTACTACCTTTAAAACAGCTTAACAATTTTAAAAAGTAGACCAAAAGTAGACCTGATTCTGTACCAATGAATTTTTAGCGGGTACTCCAGTTGAACTAATAATGAAATTAAGTGGCCATAAAAGAACCAAAGATTTCTATAAGTATATCCGGATTACTCCGGAAGAAGCTGCAAAAAAAATCAAAGAACTAGGACAGGAAAGGAATGATATGAAGTTGATAAAAGAACATGTGATAGAGATGGGAAATGCGGTGTAAACATACGATGCGCTATTAGGCAAAAAGTTTTTGATAATAAGCATTTTTTCGCCGCTTATCTTCACAGTCGATGACCAGTTGTTATATCTTTTGATCTGTAATAGTTTACTTTTATCGGTAATGAAAATAGGGTGTCTACACTACACCGATATTTGTTGTGAACTGCTTTCACCATTTTAAATTATAGCTTAGATTTTGATATAGTCGCAGAAGTTGAATGGCAACAGATTTTTTTTCATTCCTAAAGCTAATTATTGTTTTTTAACCTGGCAATCGTTTCTTTTTTTTCATCCTTTAGTGTAAACGTATCACTAATGATATGATAAGTCCGTGCATCCCCAAGGGCTTTCTTAAACCTATTCTCTATGTCAAGGTTCGGACAAGCCATTTCTGTAGAAATAATTTCAGAAATCTTAATACTGTCTGCTGCACTAATATGAACATTTGCTCCAAATCCATTACAACCCAAGTTGCCGCCCGTGCTGACTAAGTTCGTAAATTTGAGATAAGGGTAGTTTGGAAACGAAGTATCCAAGACAATACCTGAACCATTGAGCTCAACCAGCTTCCACTCTTTATTTAAAAGCTCTTCCGGTGGAACAGTATTTTCAATAGCATTAACAGGTTGCTCTGGTTCGGGGACGTGTTTTGTTTGCTGATTATTGCAGGCTACAAAACTAAAAGCCACTATTAGGAATAAACTAATTTTAAGCATATCATTAGAGTTTAAATCAATGTTAATATACAAATATTTGGATTGTTATCCGTGGATTCGTTTGAGTAAACCTGATTACCATAAATGAGTGTCCGGTAAAGTATGACAACTGAAGTGCTTCTACATAAATTTTTTCTAAAGTTTTAATTTTGGGATGCCTGTAACTTATATTTTCGGAAAATTCTTTTATCACAGGGTTTCGATTGTTCCCATTATATCTCCGTTGTGAAGAATATTTCTATTGTTGTCCTTCCAATTAAGGCTTCTTCAGCTGACTAAGAAATAAAAACTAGGCCCTTGGTAACATCTTTGAAAATGCAAGGAATATAGATTTTAGCTACTTATTTTCTGCCATTTCAAATTCAAATCCCTTCTTTTCTAAAAAACATTTTAATTGCGGTGTTGATAAAGACAAAAAGTTATCCGGCAACTCCAAATCGATCCTATAGTCTATTAAGCCGGATTTATATTTGATTGGTATGCTTGAAAATGAATTTAAGAGTATAATAAAACCAGTTATTGAAAAGTTTCTTATATACTTATCTTCATAACTGCCATCTATTGCAACCTTTGGTTCACCTCCCTTTGAAAGTATATTATTAATATTTGAAACCCACTTTACTGTTAAAAAGATAGGATGTTTCATCGCTTTCTTTTTTGTTGTCTTATAATTTGATACCAGGTCTTTAGAGCTTTGCCCTTTCAAATTTAATATTTGGTGTTAGCATTTAATAGCTTCATTTTAGCATAAGATTTGCAGATTTTACAATTTGCATATCCCTGTCCTGAAGGAATTAAAAAGCAAAAAATCGGGTTAGGGCTTCAGCTTTTGCATAAGAGACAAAAAATGAACTAAAACAACAAAAACAAATGTACAAATGCAACACAGGAGCCAGAACCAATTGTACAATCCAGCCCCTGTGTGTTTACCAATCATGACCTGTCTGGATAAAAAAACAGTCGAGCCACCTCTAATTGCCATTGGCCAGGCTTAAAAAAGTAGGACTGTACGAGACCTTTTTCCTGGACCACAGGCAGAACGAGAGAAGATGCATCAAGCTTACTCATGACCTCACTATCATCAAATGCCCATTGATCAGTTGTACCGGTTCTGGTAAAACAAAGGTTTGAGGACCTTAATACACTTTGGCTCTTGAAGCTTTCTGATGCGAGGTAATCAACATATACCCAACTTCCGGGCATAACACCTTTCGCGATGTACTCCAGGTACTCCTGACCCGTGGTGTTGTCTACCCTGTGCAGGAAAATATCAACTAAATCCGCACTTTTCGTGTACTGTAAATAAAAGCCCAGCTTGTTGGTAGTGGCATCTGCTGCCGGTGGATTCACATCCTGCAGTTTACCGTCCATGTAAACAAAATTGTAGTTCGCCTTAGTACTGTTGGCTGGTAATGGCTTATTAAACAGTACCCTGCCGCTTACCGGCTCTTTAATGATCAACTCTCCTTTAGGCTGTGCCGTCCGGTAGCTATATACAACATTAAAGTTCACTAACTCGCCTGGTTTTATGGAATACTTTCCGTTAGATACTTCCTTGTTGTATTTCACCGTATCGATCCACACTTCCAGTTCATCGGCACTGCCATTGTAGCCATTCACTAATACATGAAGGGCTTTTTTAGCACCAAGATCATCTTTATTACAGGCAATGAGCCCACTGGCTAATCCTGTAAATAGTAAGGTGGTTTTTAAAAATCGGGCAATGATTTTCATTTGTATTTTTTTATTGTTCTAAATTTTTAAAGAAACGCATACTGCTACCTACCGGAGCTTCGCTGATGATATACAGTTTAGATGAGCCTATCGATGTCGCCGGCTTGGGTAGGGTCGATAACGTTGCATGCCAGGTGTACCCCTGATCATTAGTGTAAAATTCCTTGGTTCCAGCCTTGTAGATATATACAAGAAAGGATACCGTTGTATTCACCCCATTGTATTGTGTAGGTGCTATTGAAAAAGTGGGCAGGGTTACAGTTGGACTAAACTCATAGGGCTTTACATTTTTTACCGTTGCTAACTCTTCAAACACTTTTGGTGTTGCATAATACTTACCAAACACTATGTCCACCGGCTCACTGTATTTTGTTGTGGTGGGCATCAGTAAATAAGTCATCTTTATCTTTCCTTCCTCTACGGGGGCTTTATCAGGCATATCTCCCACTTTCCCGTTCATGTAGACAAAGTTCAAACTTGCAGGGCCATCCGATATTTTCAATTCCCTCTCTATCACTTTCTCACCGGAATCCATTTCTCTTACCGTTACCTTCACACTCGTTGTTCCGTTCGGCACCATGTAGGCGTCCGTAAAATTGTAAGGGCCAAAGGGCAACTGATTCGGCGATGTAACCGTATCTATTTTTATCTCTAAAGTCTTATCAGTACCATTATAACCTTTAAAACTGATAGGCAGCATTTTGCCCTTATACAAAAAATTATCGCTTCCTTTATTACAGGCTGTCATAAGCGCACCACTTATGACCAGCACTGTTATTATTAATTTATTTATCCAATTCATTGTTGTTATTTTTTTATACGGAAAAAGATTAGAAAGTGTAAGCCACCGACAAGCTGAATGAGGAACCAACTTTGCGAATAAAAGTGTCTCTATCACCCACCCTTATCCGGGTTTTGCCATCGGCCGATGTCTCATAATAGCCTTCTTCATATTTCTGCGAAAAGCCAAATTTCCATTCGTATATTTCGCTCCATTCTATAGCAGTAATACCACTGCCTGCCGCATCTTTCCATTTGTCCAGCAGTTTATAGGTCTCGGTACTATTGATGTAGAATCGATAAGGGTTATTCATCAGGTTGCTCATATTCAACCTCATTTCAAGCTTTTTGTCTTTTAAGAATTTATAGCTTAACTGGGCGTCCAGTTGGCTGCGTGGCCGCTCGTATTCTACAATATGCGGAGTGATACCAGTCGCAAAGGTCTTGTAGCCCATATGATTGAAAGCTATGTTGGCGCCCAAACGTTCGCCGGTGTATTGCAGACCTATATTGTAAAGAACAGGGACCTGGCCATATAAGGGTCTTTTTTCCTTTTGGGCTTGTTTTGTACGGTATTCGTAACTATTGCCGTACTTATCATACCCCATACTCTTGCCTACATAAGTACTGGCCTGCACTTCGGACATTTGTAAGGTAACATTGCCACTCAGGAAGATATTGTCCAAAAATTTCCAGTTGGGGTTTAAAAATCCAAGGCTCTTGCGCAGGTCAAATTCCCAGCCATGCACTTTGGCCCATTCAGAGTTTTGCGTCACCACATATACCCTTCCGGTAGCATCGGGTTGGTTGCGATAAATTTCTACCGGCATGTCAAAATATTTATAGAAATAGCCCGCTGAAATCACCTCCCCTGGTCTGGGGTACCATTCCAAACGCAAATCGTAATGATCTATCAGGGTAGATAACACCCCTTCATTGCGACGGTAAGATGCAATGCCCGGGTCATAGCGCACCATACTTGAGTTTTCTATCAATGCGGGCCTTACAACTGATTGAGCATACGCAGCCCTGATGTTTACATTTTTTAATGGAGTAAAAGTAGCGTTGACCGAAGGCAGGTAGCGCCATGTTTTTTCTTCATGCTCAGCGTCTGCAGAAAGCGGCACCACTTTTCCCGTTACAGGATCAACGTATTGTCTCTTTTCTCCATTTTCAATAAGCTGGTTGGTCGCCTGGTCACTCGCACCATTTTTAATTCTTTCATATTTATAATATTCGGCACGGATACCCCACACCAGCCGCAGC
>CAYUMH010000192.1:0-5474 GCA_964445775.1 uncultured Terrimonas sp. | reverse complement strand
GTAAATCAAAAACGGCTATTGAGTTGAAATGGCAGGATAAGTCTGACAACGAAACAGGCTTCCAGATCTACCGTTCAACTGAAGCAGCGGGTACTTATAGCTTGTTAGCTACAGTAGGGGCCAATGTTTCTACTTACCTGAACTCGGGATTAGCTACCAACTCTACTTACTACTATAAAGTACGTGCGGTAAAAAATACAACCTACTCGTCGTACAGTAATATTGCAGCGGCTTCAACGCACCTGTTTACGGTGTCGGTTAACTTTAACCGCGACAACCCGGCTCCTGCACCATGGAATAATACCAACAACGTTCCGCAGCTGAACGATGTGTACAGTAACCTGGTAAATGATATCAATGCACCTTCGGGTATCAGCTTCGAAGTAACTGATAACTTCAGTGGTGAAAATCCGTTTGGTATGAATACCGGTAATAACAGCGGTGTTTACCCTGATAATGTGATCAGGTCTACCTGGTGGTTAGATATCAGCGAAGTAGGTCAGTTAAAAGTTACTGGTCTGAACCAGTCACTGGCTTACACCTTTATATTCTTTGCAAGCCGTGAGGGCTCCGGTAACCGTACTACTTTGTACACAGTTAATGGCAGCAGCGCATCACTGAACGCGGCTAATAATATCTCTCAAACGGTACAGATAGATAACGTAAGACCTGATGAGAATGGTGAAGCGATCATTACGGTGTCGGTTCCTGCAGGTTCTCAATATGGTTATATCGGTTCTATGGTGATCCAGGGTTATCATTCTCCTGCCATTACAGTTGATGGTAACAGCGGCGGTAACAGTGGTGGTCGTGTAATGAACGATTACATTGTAAGCCAGCAACTGGAAAGCAACAATGGCCTGACTGAAACTGCGAATAATAACGCAACTGTAGCCAGGAATATAGAGGCAGCAGATAAACTGGGTGCAACGGAAGTAACTATTTATCCTAACCCGTTTGTAAACCACATCAATGTATCGCTTAACCTGTTGGAAAACCAGGAAAAAGTATCGATACGTGTACTGGATGTGACTGGTAAACCGGTAATTGTAAAAGATATAACCGGGTTACAAAAAGGTGTAAGTGTTCAAAGGGTAGCATTGCCAGCAACATTGCCGGTAGGTGTTTACCTGGTACAGGTAATAACAAATGAAAACAATAAAGCTGTACCTAAAGTGATTAAGATAATGAAGGCAAGACAATAGAACAGTAACAATAACAAACAATGTCATTAAGTTAAGGTATTTTGTCTGACCCGGCAGCGGATCCCTGATGTGGCTTTACTTGCGACGCTCCGTTTAGCTGCAGTTCCCTGGTCAGACAATTTATTAACACTTAATGACATTGTTTTATTCGTTTGTATGTTGTATTATTGTCGATCTGAATTACTGAAGCACAAAGGCTGCGTTGCTTAACCGGAAATCCTTTGTTGACCGGAGGGAGACAAAGATTGGAGGTGGGCAACGGACCATAGCTGGGCGGTGATAAATTGCCGACAGCCCCAAATATTTAAAATCAATACGTGTGAAAAGCTCAGGTAAGAACTACCGGGCTTTTTGCATGTTAGCAATGTAAAGAAGTAAAGAAGACTAATCCCGTAATTATGGAACTTTTGTATGTTTTTAGAATTTTAAACCGGAAAAAATGGATCATTGCAGGTGCCGGTTTGTTAGGACTCCTGGTTGCATTCCTGCTGACCATGGGGCATAAAAAATTGTATAAATCTCAATCACAGATGTCCACCGGCTTTACGGTGAGCGAACAGATCAAACTTTCGGAAGACATTTTCAATATGTCCCAGATCGATGTGAAGTTCAGCAACGTGATAGAGAATATCACTTCCCCTAAAGTGATCAACCTGTTATCGTATAAACTCATCCTGCGCGACCTGTCCTCACAGGATCCTTTTACCAAAGTGGACCTGAAGGATGCGAAAGACGGCTCGGAGTTGAAAAGCCTGAATATGGAACAGGCCAAAAAAATAATCGCCAATAAATATGATTCCTTATTGTTACTGGCCTCCAATATAAAAGAGGAAAAGGCTGTACTGGAGCTGATCAAGGCTTACAAGTATGATATGGAATCTATTAAAAAACGTTTATTTGTTACCCGTTACCAGCGTACGGACTATGTAAATATTTTCTTTAGTTCGGAAAACCCGGAGTTATCGGCTTTTGTGGTGAATAACCTGATCAAAGAATTTCAACGTTACTACGATCATACCAAGCGGGAACGTTCGGTTGAATCGATGATTGCACTGGATTCGATGGTGAAAAAGAGAAAAGCGGAGCTGGATGATAAAATAGGAGCGAAGAGCAGGTTTTTACAGGACTCGGTAGTATCGACACTTGATCCTAACCTGGTAGGAGCTAATAAGCTGAGCCAGATGAGTATGAACGAAGCCGGCCTGGCTGACCAGCTATCGGTAGTAAGTAACCTGACTTACCAGCTGGAGCAAATAAACCTGCAGTTACAAGGGTTAAAAACAGATGTATCTACACCTGCTGTACCCGTAAATGATAACCAGCAATACTTTGCTTTACGTAAGCAGTACAACGACCTGTATGATGAGTATATAAAGAATGGTGCCTCAGACCCTGCTGTAAAACAAAGGCTGGATGACCTGCAGACAAAAATGAAGGCGGTGGCACCAACCGGCGCTACTACCGGCACTCCCAATAATAACTATGCGGCTTCACAGCAATCTATTTTAACCCAGAATAAAATTGATATCGAAGGTAAACTGAGAGCAGCGCAGTCCAAGATCAGTTTTTATAGGTCGAAACTGGGTGAGGCCAACTCCTTTATATCATCCGCTACACCAAAGGCCACTTCCAAACTGGAGCAGTTTGATAAAGAAATTGAAGTAGCTACACTTGAATATACCAGTGCCAAAGAAAAACAAACACTGGCTGCCAATATGAGCGACTCGGGCGTAGCTAATTTTATGCAAACTATTTACGGACAACCGGCCTTAAACCCCGAGCCATCAAAACGTTTGATGGTAATGGCACTTTGTTTCTTTGGCGGTATAGTGCTGGCTTCGGTATTGTTTATATTCCTGGCTTACCTGGATCAGTCCATTCAAACGCCATCGCAGTTCCAGCGCCAGACCGATCTTAAACTGGTTGGTACCATTAATAATATTAACTTAAAAGCTACCAATTTAAAAGAACAGATCACGCAGATAGAATCGGATGAGGCTAACAGGAAAAACTCCTTCAGGGAACTGTTGCGTAAATTAAGGTATGAGATAGAGAGTACCGGCAAACGCATTATTTTATTAACCAGTACAGAACCGCAGCAGGGTAAAACCACCCTGACCCAGGCATTGGCATTCAGCCTGAGCCTGAGTAAAAAAAGAGTACTGATCATTGATACCAATTTTTGTAACAATGACCTTACTGCTTATAACGATGCGCAACCTACGCTGGAACAATTCTCAGTAACCGATGAAAAGCTGGATTTTGCCAGTGTAGAAAAGATCATCACGCCAACCGGTGTGGAGAATGTAGATATCATTGGTTGTAAAGGAGGCGATTATACTCCTTCCGAAATATTACCAAAAAATCACCTGCTGAAATTTTTGCCCCAGTTCCTGAAAAAATATGATTTCATTTTTATGGAAGGTGCTCCATTAAACGGTTATACCGATACCAAAGAACTGGTACAGTATGCTGATGGCGTGCTGGCGATTTTTTCGGCAACCAGCGAATTAAAACAGGCTGATAAAGAGTCCATCAAATTTTTTGGTACCATAAAGGATAAGTTTTTAGGTGCGGTACTGAATAAGGTAGATGATGAAAACTTAAACAATTAACCGGCCAAGGTGAGCAGTACAGCTTTAACAAATAAGCATATAGGCAAAGCGATAGAAGGAACAAGGTTAGGTTGGGTGGACTATGCCCGGGGATTAGCCATTTTGCTGGTTATTTTCCGGCATACCATGGTGGGTTTGCGCCGATCGGATATAATGGTGTCGGATAACCTGTACTATATACAGGAGTTTTTGCTTAATGTACGTATGCCTGTGTTCTTTATTTTATCAGGTGTGTTTTTGGGACGTACTTTACAAAAACGTTCTTTAGGAAGTATAGCTGCCAATAAAACCGCCAACCTGTTATATCCTTATCTTGTATGGTCTGTTATTCTTATTACCTTCCAGATTGTATTAAGCAACTACACCAACTCGCAGCGCAGCTGGACAGATTATAAGTATATACTGTACCAGCCGAGAGAGCTGGACCATATGTGGTACCTGCTGGCTTTGTTCAATACTACTATGTTATTCCTTCTATGTTACCATGCATTAAAGCGTCAGCCTTTATTACATTTTATACTGGCGGTTGTATTATACTATTTTCATTACCTGGTATATGATTACAGCCTGGTATCGGATATTATGTACAACTATGTTTTCCTGGTATTTGGTGTATATATGTATGAGCGTATTGCCCGTATGGAGAGCCTGGATCTTAAAAAGCTGGGATTGCTGTTTATCATCACGGTGCCGGTATTTATTGCGGGGCAATTGTTCTGGTTAAACCATATAAACAACCATTACCAGCCGCTGCGTACCATTTACCTGTTACCCTTCCTGGCTATTATTTTTGTAGCCAGCCTGGTGTATTACCTGGTGAGCCGGATATTGTACGAATTGCAGGTGGCAAAGTTTTTAGCCTGGATAGGGAAGTACTCTTTATATATCTATATTGTTCACGTGTTTATAATAGCCATGGTGCGGGTAGGGTTTGTAAAATTTTTGCATATAGAAAACCAATATGTGCTGATCCTGTCCAGCCTGGTATTGGGCATTATTATCCCCGTGTTGTTTCATAAGCTATTGGTAAAGCTGAACATAAAATATCTTTTCTCATTTAATAAATCGGGCAAATAGTTGGCAAAGAAATATTCATATTGGCTGGCAACGGGTAAGTTTTCTTTACTGCAAAAGATCACCAATATTGTATTGGGCCTGCTTACTTTTATGTTGCTGGCCAGGTTACTGGCCAAGGGTGAGTTTGGTGTGTGGGGTTTATTTATCATTATTTCTTCTATGGTAGAAACCACCCGGTTTGCGCTGATCAGGAACGCCTATATTGTTTTTAAAAAAACAAAACCGGAGAAAGATATACCGGCTACGGAATTTGCATCGCTGAGTGTTAATATTACTTTTTCTATCCTGCTTTGTATCGTATTCTTTTTCCTGGGGGTGTATGTGGAAGGCTGGTTTAAAGATGCGGCCGGGCTTTCCTCTATACTGACCTTTTATGCAGGCGCCCTGTTATTACTTATTTTTTACTCACAGTGCGAGATATTTTTTTACAGCCAGACCAATTTTAAAGCGGTTTTCTGGATGTACTTTTTGCGTAACGGGAGTTTTGCACTGGCAGTTTGTATTTTGTTTTTTGGCTTTCACGATGCCGATATTAAAACCCTGGCCTTATTGTACACGGTGAGTATTGTACCGGGTT
>CAYUMH010000191.1:0-5688 GCA_964445775.1 uncultured Terrimonas sp. | reverse complement strand
TGGCCATCCGTTATGCCAATTTAAAGCCTGCTTTCAATGATTTTGCCGGTATGCAGCTATGGCTGGGTGATATGCATGTATTAAACAGTCAAAGCAAAAGTGATCAGCGTTTTTTTGATCTCTTACTCACCGCAACATCTATCCAGCTCATGCTGGTGCTGCTGCATTTCCTGTTATTTATTTTTTACCCCAGGCAAAGAGTTAATTTATATTATAGTCTGTTTGTATTGGTAACGGCTATAGCAGGACTGGCCAGGTATCTTACCATTGCAACTACTGATCCCTACTGGCAATTCAACAGTTATATGCTCTTCATCTACATGATGACCTTTATTCCTTTTACAGGGGCATTATTATTTTATTACGTCAGCTTTAATCGTATTCCCAAAAACAGATTCCTCATCATTAGTATACTCACTTTAGCCATGCTGGTGTTTCTGTTATTGAAAGGACACCCCAATTTTGTCAATACCAGGGAGGCTATCTTTCCTACATTGATCAATATTTTCACCACACTGGTATTTATTGATGGTACCATTGTTATTGGCCGGGCCATACGCCGTGGTAATAAGCTGCTCTGGCTTATTGCTATTGCCATGTGTATTTGTTTAATTGCCAGTGTAATTGTGGGCAGTAATCTATTTGGTTGGTTTACTTTCCGGGAGGTAATGGCCACTATGAACGTTGTGAGTTTATTGTTACCCGTTATGTTCTCCGTATACCTGGCTATCAATGTAGCCCGTACCAACCGTAGCCTTGAAACACAGTTAAAGGAGAACAAAAGACTGGCCGAAGAAAACCTGTTACAGGAACAGGAAAAAACAAAACTTATCGCCGGGCAGGCTGAAGAGCTGGAAAGAACAGTGATGGAACGTACGGCAGAAGTAAGACGCCAGGCCGATAAACTCCGTGAAATGGATGAAGCCAAATCCCGTTTCTTTGTAAACCTTACCCACGAATTTAAAACACCGCTTACCCTGATTATTAACCCGGCAAAGGAACTATTACATCAAAGCGATGAACCTGCCGCACAACGATATGCACAATTCATCCTGCAAAACAGTGAGAGACTGTTACAACTCATTAACCAATTGCTCGATCTGAGCAAACTGGAGAGCGGACAGCTAACCGTAGAAACACAGCCATTGGAAATAGTACGATGGTTGCGCATGTATGTACAGCAGTACGATTCCCTGGCCGATAAAAAGAGTATCACTATCCGGTTTAATAACCAGTTCTCACAACTATGGGTGATGGTTGATATAGATAAGCTGGAAAAAATGGTACAAAACCTTTTAACCAACGCCATTAAATTCTCACAACAAAAAGGTACTATCCTGATTTCGCTTGAGAAAACAGAAGATTTTTTTACCATCCGTGTATCAGATAATGGTATAGGTATTCCTGCACATAAGTTGCCTTATATTTTCGATCGTTTTTACCAGGCCGATGCCTCCGACACCCGTGCCGGCGAAGGGGTAGGTATTGGTTTGGCGCTCACTAAAGAACTGGCCGAGCTATCGGGCGGGCATATTACAGTTTCCAGTGAGGTTAATAAAGGCAGTGAGTTTGTATTACAACTGCCTTTGATACCAGCCGAACCGGACTCGCCCCATACCCCAACCGTTACTTTAAATAATGAAATAGCGATCAGCGATCCGCCGATAAACACTGACACCAGCTTACCACTTGTATTACTCGTAGAGGATAATGCCGATCTGCGGGAATTTATGTTACAGTCTTTTGCCACACATTATACCATTATAACCGCACAAAACGGGGCTGAGGGTATCGAGCAGGCATTGGAGAAAATACCTGTATTGATTATAACCGACTTAATGATGCCTCAAAAAGATGGATACCAGTTATGCGCTGCTTTAAAAACGGATAACCGGACCAGCCATATTCCTATTATCATGCTTACGGCCAAAACCGACCAGGACAGCCGCATACAGGGTATAGAAACGGGCGCCGACGCCTACCTGCCAAAACCCTTTGATAAAAAAGAACTGCTGGCTGTTACCGCCAACCTGATCCGTACACGTAAGCAATTAAGAGATAAATATGGAAAGGACAATATATGGTTAACGGGAGTAGAGGAGCTTCCTTCCATTGAACAACATTTCCTGGGTAAGATCCGTGAAGCCATCGAGACCCATCTCGATGATGCTGGTTATGGAGCCGATCAATTGGCGGGTGATATGGCCCTCAGCCGTACCCAATTGCACCGTAAACTCAAACAACTTATTGATCAAAGTCCGGGTGAGTTGATACGTACTATCCGTATGCAGCGGGCACATGAACTGCTGCAAAACAATATTGCTACAGTAGCCGAAGTTTGTTACAGTGTGGGATATGCCAACCCCGCTAACTTCTCTACCAGTTTCTCCAAACATTTTGGGTATCCGCCCAGCCAGGTTAGCAGGAAACAACAGTAAATATTTCATTATCAAATAAATATGTAACAAAATCAAAGGTATTTGCAACAACAGCAAACGCCTTTTTTTATATCCCGACATAGCTTTGAACCAGTAAAAAAATCATATGAAACAAATAACTGGTCTTCTTGCACTTACCTGCCTTCTGTATAGTTGTGCCGAAAATAAAACGGAACCCAACCGGTCGCTGTTGGGTAAATGGGCTTATTATCATAGTCACGACGATAAAACCTATCACGACTTTATTGCCTACTTCAAAACCGATGGTACATATGATGGTATTGAAGATGGTAAAGTAACTATTGCGGGAGGTCATTACGAACAAAGGGGCGACACCATGTTCCTGCACGATGTTTCCTGTGACCCTCATCCGGAAGCCTATTATAAAATTGAAATGTGGGCAAAAGATTCCATGAAGCTGGTACCCATCGTTGATAGTTGCGACGACCGCAGGGAAGGCACCCGTCGTTTTTTGTTTAAACGTATATAAAACCAGGGGCTGTCAGCAGTAGTACTACCATCAGCTTTGTACCCGCTGTACGCTGCTACTCCGGCACCAGCCAGGCACAGGGGCCTCACCGGGGTATCCGCTTCCATCGGGCAGCCCTTCGGCTATAAAACAATAATGAACAAATACAGGGCCTTTATTAACCATTAAACCTTATCCATTTTGTAAATCAACTCAAAACTTAAACAATGAAATCACATTTATTTTGTTTTATCCTGCTGGCAGCAACATATGGCTGTAAGGAAAAAAAAGCAGCAGATCCAGGCATTGTAGGTCGATGGAATACCAGTTTCAAAAACGGGTCAAAAGTATTGGCCGTGTATCGGGCAGATGGTAGCCACGATTACTTTATTGATGGCAAGTTATTTTCAAACGGCAGGTATACATTTAACAATGGTACGCTTAGTGAAGTAGACCCTATCTGCAATCCTGATTACTATGCCACTTATACGGTAAGTTTTCCTTCACCCGACGAAATGCAGTTTAAGGTAATACAGGATACCTGTCAGCCACGGGTGCATGATCTGGATGGCATTAAAATGATAAGGGAAAAATGATAAGAAAATAGCCCGCTGATAACAGCAGCGTAAGTTCACCACAGGTTTACGCAGAACAAATCAGCGTTGATCTGCGGAAGCATCTCCGGAAATCTGCGGGAAAACAAAAAATCACAACCCATTCACTTTCCTGAATATAGAATGTGAAATATTATCAGTATTAAAATTTACCAATAAGCCCAGCTTAAGCCCCGATAATTTTAAATAAGTAATCACCTGTTTATGATGAACATCCAATAAAGTTTCTACCGATTTAATTTCGATAATTACTTTATTATCCACTAACAGGTCAATTCTATATCCAATATCCATACGAACGGTTTCATATTCCATAGGCAGGCCAACCTGAACAGAAAACGGAAGCGTTTTTTTATACAGTTCGTGAGCAAGCGCTGCCTGGTAAGCCGATTCCAATAAACCCGGCCCCAGGTTATTATACACGTTAAAAATACAGCCACGTATGGCATACGACAGCTCATTTTCATTCATAGTGTTAGCATTTGGTACTATAATATACTAAAAAAACCTGTAGCCGATAACGCAAATAATGTAACTATATGAACGATTATCTATCAGGCTATCATATATAACAGATAAAAATAATAAAACGAAAACAAGCCCGCTGATAAGCGCAGAGTAAATACAACGCAGATTTACGCAGAATAAATCAGCGTTAATCTGAGAAACCATCTCCGAAAATCTGCGGGCAAAAATAAAATAAAAAGCAAAAAGAAAATAACCCGTTGATAAGCGCAGAATAAATCAGCGTTAATCTGCGGAACCATCTCCGAAAATCTGCGGGCAAAAATTAATCTCATGAAATGGTCGCTCATCATACTATCTCTCCTCATTTCCATTACTACCATATTACATTATTGTAATTCGGCCGATAGCAAACTACCTGACACCGCAGCAGGCTTAGGTGAGAAATTGTTTTTTGATACTATTTTATCTGCCAATAAAACCATCAGCTGTGCCACTTGTCATAAACCCGAATTTGCTTTTGCAGACAGTATCGCTTTAAGTCCGGGTATATTCGGAAGAGTAGGGGTGCGCAATACTCCCAGTGCCATGAATGTAAGCGATCAGCCACATTTCTTTTGGGATGGCCGGGCATTGACATTGGAAGAACAGGCGTTGATGCCCATTGTGAACCCGGATGAAATGGGCCTAACCATAGATTCGGCCATAGAGCGCCTTAAAAATGACGCAGTATACAACCGCTTATTCCTGGAAATATTTAAAGCAGCGCCTTCTGCTAAAAACCTGGCCCTGGCCCTAGCCGTATTCCAGCGTAGCTTGGAAACGCCGGATGCTCCTTTTGATAACTGGCGTATAAATGATGATGAAAAAGCGGTGAGTGCATCGGTAAAAAGAGGTTTTATCCTTTTTAATAATAAAGCCAAATGTGTACAATGTCACTTTGGTACTAATTTTAATAACGCGGAGTTCAGGAATATCGGTTTATTTGATGGCAAACAATTTAACGATAGTGGCCGCGGAGGGATTACCCGGTTACCGGAAGACCTGGGTAAATTTAAAATAGGTCCCTTACGTAATATTGCCCTCACCGCACCTTATATGCATAACGGTATGTTTAAAACCCTGCGCGAGGTAATTGATTATTATGATGATCCCGATAAAATAATTCCCAATCCTATCAATCGCGATAGTTTACTGGCCCGGCCACTGCATTTAACCGCGCAGGAAAAAACCGACCTGGAAAACTTCTTGCGCTCTTTAACAGGCAAACGCCTGACCACGTAAACCGTCTTCACAATATTACATATAATATTGATAAATAAACAGTTATACTTAATTTAAAATATTTAGTACCGGTAAAACTTTTGGTGTACATATATCGTATATATTTATCGTATTAGAATTTATCGCTATCAATTGACTACTAATCAAACATATACTGAGCAGGAGCTGGCTCAATTGTTAAGACTGAGAGATCAGTCGGCGTTTACCTATTTATATGATAGCTATTCAGGAGCCTTATATGGTGTAATACAACAGGTAATGCCCGATCAACATATTGCTTCTGATATATTACAGGAGGTATTTGTAAAGATCTGGCGCCAGATAGAGAAATATGACCCGGAAAAAGGCAGGTTATTTACCTGGATGTATAATATTGCCCGGAACACGGCTATTGATACATTAAAGAGTAAGGGTTGGC
>CAYUMH010000190.1:0-5729 GCA_964445775.1 uncultured Terrimonas sp. | reverse complement strand
CTTCAGTAAATGCATAGTTGGCTATTGCGGTAAACCCGGGAAGTATTGTACCCCTTGCATCAAACTCCACACCCCTCGCAACTTTTTCGCCCAATACCATGCTATAACTGTTACTTGGCGTACTATGTATAGGATCTCCAACAAGCTCATTCTTTTTTAGTATGCGATAGGCAGATAAAGTAGTAGCCCACCTGCCATCAAACCAGTTCTTTTTTAACCCTATTTCCAGGTTATTACCTGTAATGGGTTTTACAGTGCCATTTTGGCCCCATATTCTTCCTGCCTGTGGAACAAATGCCTGATCATACAAAGAATAAACGGAGAAAGATTTATTTAAGGAATAGCTTATACCTATCCTTGGTGTAAAATGTTTTGCTTTTGAATATGCAACATTTACACCATACACTTGACTCACATTCGTGTATCTACCCGCAACTGTCAAGCGAAGTTTTTCTTGAAAAAATGCCATCTCGTTCTGTATATATATACTTGAGTATTTTTGTTTTTGAATACCGCCTGCTTTTATTGCTCTTTCTTCAATTGGAGTCGTTCTGTCAAATACAGGATAGCCTTTTACGGGAACACCGTAGCTGGGATTAGAAGGGTTAAACATAGCACCAATAGAATCTAAGTCATGCGATTGTCCCCAATCTGCATAATAATTTTTATCAGCAGCATCTATACCTGCTAGCAACCGATGACGTACCAGCCCTATATTAAATGTACCGTTTAAAAAAAACTGACCTAAAGCCATTTTACTTTTAGCATCCCATATTCCTACATTTCTTATAAGGCTATCGCCAGTAGGTGCTAAATAAGATGGCCAGGAACTCATTCCTACCTGGTTATATCCGAAATATGATCCTTGTGCTGTAAGCTTCCAATCGCTGTTAAACCGATGTTCAAAAGTTAAATAACCACTATTATCATTAATTTTTGTTGGCGGCAATCCAGGATTAGTATAGGTAAAGTTAACAGGGAAAGTGCCATAACCTTTTCTCGAAAAAACATAATAAGACCCTACTTCTGTCATTTTAGCAAATTGCCCATTGTACTCCAGCGTTAATTTTGTGTTTTCATCTAACTGATATGAAATTACCGGAGCAATTGCATACCTGTTATTATACTCATAATCCCGGTGAGAACCCTTATTTTGTGCAGCTACATTAAGTCTGTACAACAGTCTTTTATCTCTACTCAGCGCTCCGTCTACGTCCAGACTGCCCCTGTACAAATCATAACTACCCATTGTAAAATTCACTTCTCCTTTTGTTTCTCCGGTAGGTTTTTTAGTTACTACATTATACAAGCCACTGGGGTCGCCGTTGGCTAACATAAACCCGGCCGGGCCTTTTACAAATTCAACACGTTCAACAAAGCTCATATCTTCAGTTAATGGCCCCCAATAAGATGCAACAACATTCATTCCGTTTCTAAAAGCTTGAATTTGAGAACCACGGGCAGAGATATTGGCATATAAATCGCCCCAATGCTCTGATCTGGTGGTTCCACTAACATTTCTTATTAAACCATCACTCATGCTTATTACCTGCTGGTTGTTCAAAACTTTTGAAGTAACTATCTGCACATTTTGAGGCAGTTCAATAAGTGGTGTTTGTACACGTAAAGAGTTTGAGGCTGTATTGGCAACTATATCGTTTTTATGGCCTATAACTACTACTTCTCCTAAATCCAGTGCGCTAATGTTTAGCTTGACTTCAATTGCATTTGTTTTTCCCGCTAATACACTTATGTTTTCTTGAATGTTTTCGTGGCCAACAAGAGAAATTCTGACCGTATAATTTCCGGGTATAAGTTTATTAAAATTAAACTCGCCTAACTCATTAGTAATTGTTTTTACATCCTTACCAAATAGTTCTACCGTTACTCCAACGGCATTATTATTATCACTCGTAGTAACCTTACCTGCTATTTTCCCGGTACCGGATTGTGCATTTGAGGTTATAATACCAAAGAAAAATATCAGGGGTATTAAAATTGTAGTGTATAGTTTCATTTTTATTTTTTGGAGAACGAAACTAATCGCTGCAATAATGCTTATATTTCGAGATGCGGAAAATAGGTTTTCGAAAATGAGAATTTATTGTAAGTTTTAAAGATGTTTTACAATGGAAACGAAACGTTTGTATTTTATTATGTAAAGTAATTGATTTGAAAATTTTTTGTATGGATTAATGCATAGGTGTCTACAATGCTCCATAGAATTACCGAACGTACAAGTGATAGTATTTAATTAATTTCCAGTGGAGATTAATTAAATACTCACCCTATCGGATCACAACAGACTGTAATAGCAGTAATGCCGCTGACTAAATAAAAAATAAGGCCACCTTATGAATAAGGCGGCCTTATGGATAGAGTACGTATTAGATGGTCGCTATCCGGCTACTAATGGAACAAATTTTATGCATTTACCCACAAGGTCCATTTATCATCAAACTTGTACCACTTCCCGTCAGAACCTTCCCATTTCCAGTCGGGTACTTCCGACCAGTTGTTACCGTCCGTTGTCCAAACCAGTTTACCGTTATTAATTTTTAACCATTTGCCGTCTTTATCGGCCCACATACCATTTTCTACCGCTGCCCATTTTTTGCCATCGGCACTCCACCATAATTTGGCATCCTTGTCCAATTTGTACCAATAGGTTTTATTGTCTTTTTTACCGGCCCATGTACCTGTTTTCGATTTTTTCCATTCAACCAGGTTATTTGTTTTCACAGTAACCGGCTCATTAGCGGCCATAGCCGGGGCTATCGTTACTAATCCGAAAGCAAATAGGCTTACTGCAATGATTGTCTTTTTCATATTACTATATTTAAAATGTTGATTAATTTTTTGAGTGAATGCCTTTAGTTTATAAAAGGGTCAACAATAGCCAATACCTGCGCTGCTGTCAACGGCTCATCAAAACTTTCGCTGGCGGCCGATACACTTACAAACCCGGCAATGTTCACACCGGCCTGTGTAGTAAGTTCTTCCCCGTCATAACTGGCCTGCACGGCCGAACCTATACCTGAGTCCTTACCGGTTATCCATGGCTTAACATTGGCTCCCCTGGCTTTACGCATATAACGTATATGCGCAGCATGCCTTGCTTCTACTGCATGAATTTGTAAGGCAGCCGTCAATACATCATTGTTACTCATCAACTCACCAGCCCGGCCTTTATAGGCTCTTACTCCGGTGTCTTCAAAAGTTTGTGCAACGGCTAAAAAAGTATCGTAGTTGGTAAATACATTGCTGAAAGCACCGCCGGCAGTAAAATCGAAAGTCGGTTTTGCCACGGGGGTAGCACCCATTGACATGATCACTTTCTTTAAAAATGCTACGTGTGCAACCTCATGATCACGGATCGTTTTAATAGCCCCTTCTGCCGGTGTGCCAGCCGGAACAATACCTGAGTCAACCCCTTTTATATAAAACTCAGATTCCAGGTATTCCAGTGTTAATGCATAATTTAATACACCTACTATACCGCTGCCGGTAGACTGGCCATATGATTTTTTAAACAGGCCGCCCAAGGCAAGCGGTAAGGCCGCCAGTGCAATTTTGCCACCTGCACTGGTAAAACGCTGCATGATAGTGCGTCGCGTATCAACCCGGTCGTATATCTCAGGATCAACTTTTTCAATTTCATTGATAATATGTTGCATGTTCATAATGGTAAATTTTAAATTGAATGAATGGGTTTATTGTTTGGGTAAATTACCGCCCCATAAAACCGATTTCAGAAATGGTTTGGCAGCGGTGAGTACTTCACTTGGCGGTTTGGCAAGATCTAAGCCATCGGCATCAATAGCCGTGCTATTGGCAAAACTGCCATTACTGATAAGGTCTCTTATCAAAGCCGCATGTCTCGCTTCTACCGAAACAATTTTACCCGCCAGTAACAGGTAATTACCATCCACAATTAATTTACCCGCACCATTATATGCAGCAACACCCAGGTCTTCAAAAGCTTTTGCAGTTGCCAGCACACTATCACGGCTGCCGAAATTAACAGCGGAAAAATTTACTTCTAAATTGGTAATGGCACTTGCGCCCAGGGCTGCTTTAAAAAAATTACGGTGTGCTACTTCATGATCTCTTATATCGGTCAGCAATGCCTGTTCGGCCATTGTTATGCCGCTATACGGAGATGCGATTACCGCTGTATAAAATGCGGCCTCCAGTTGTTCCAGTGCATAAGCATAGTTTAATATGCCTATATCACCTTTGCCCAGGTCCACACTACCTGCCGGAGCAGTTTCCATTTTATTATCATCTTTTTTACAGGCATATAAGGCGGCTGCAGTAGCTGCGGCCATACCGGCATAGGATAAAAATTTCCTGCGATTTACCCTTTCGGCATCTGGAACCTGTAATGCCATGGCAGTGGCTGTTTTTTCAAGTTTTGTATCCATAAAAAAAGTTTAAAAGTGAATGAATGTTGAGAAGTATAATAATTTGCTGAGGCCTGATATGATTTATATACGAGGTTGGTTTGCGGTTCGGATTTATTTGTAAAAAAAAACATAAAAAAAAACCGCCCTTTTATTGGGCGGCTTTTTTATATACAGGGAGGACGGTTGTTAACTTGTTATTTTACCCAGCACATACAACTGTTCCAGGTTAGGGGTTGGACTACCACCTTCATTTTCCAGGGTTATAGCAAATGCCTGTGCTTCATTTATGTTTTTAGCAGAACATATATTACCGCAATCCTGTAATACACCGGCATCTACAGGTTTACCATCCACAAGGGCCCATAGCTGGTACTGTTTACCTTTGGGGGCTGCAGGCAAGTGGTTGGCCACCAGGTAAACCGCCGCTGTTTTTTTATTCCAGAATACAGTTGCGGTATAATTTTCTTTACCGGCCATTGATACTTTAATATAATCAGGTGAAGCAAATATTTCGGCTGATTTATTATAAGCAGTTAGTTTTGTTTCCTGTTGTTTATTTTGTTTAGCCAGTTCGGTATTCAGGTTATTCAGATCGGCATAGGCCTGGTTAACTTTTGTATATTTCTGGTATAAGTAAATATTTGTAGCAGCACTGATCACCAGCAGAATGATTGCTGCAGCTGCCATCCATTTAAACGAGCCAATTTTTTTTGGTTGGGTTGTTGTTACAGGAATAACCGGTGTTTGAGCTAAACCCCTATCCGAATCATCCTGTCCGGCTGACAGTGTATTGAGCGTTTGTAAAAATTGTACCCTGCCTTCTGCCGGAACCTTTGCCGCTTGCTGTATGGCCGTTTCCTCCAGCCATAGCTCACATTCCCGGGCATAGCTGTCTACTTCTGGGTATTGCTGGCGTAGCTCTTCCAGCTCCGCAACATCTTTACTGTCCGCAAGTCCCATCACAACTGTTTCAATGATGCCACTTTGTATGTACTCACTTATATTCACTTTTCTATACTAAAATTTTTTCTTAATTGTAGTAATGCCGCACGCATTCTTGTTTTTACGGTTCCTAAAGGTATGCTTAACAAGGTTGATATTTCTTCCTGTGTATAGCCCTGGGTATAAGACAGTTCCACAATTTCCTTAAACTCAGCTTTCAGGTGATGAATAAGGTGTTTGATCCCTGCTCCATCTGTTGTCTTTGCCGTTTCTACATCAGCACTCAGCTGTACCGTATCCAGCTGATCTGTCTTTTTTTCGTTTTGCCAACCCTTACTTTTTAATGTATCAATGGCCGTGTGCCGGGCAATATTATCC
>CAYUMH010000189.1:0-6022 GCA_964445775.1 uncultured Terrimonas sp. | reverse complement strand
CAAAAACATTGTTGTTTAAAAACAAGGAAAAAAATACGGTAGAAGTACTGGATGTAGAAATGCTGATCGAGAACAGCCGGATGGAAGTGCTGCCGGCACACATTGAAATTGACCGGTACCAGTTAGCCGTGGGTGGACTGCAAAACCTTGACTTTACTTATGATTATCACATTTCGGTGTTGAAATCGCCGGTACCCTTTAAAATGGGGGTAGATTTAAAAGGTGACTTTGATGATTACAGGATCAGCCTGGCAAAAGCGAGGTACAAATTTTACTTTACCGATAAAAAAAGACTGATGGAAAAAGCCGATACGAATATTATTAACAAAAAACGTTTTATACAGGAAAAGCTAAATTTTTAAAAAAATAAAAAGGTATTGTCTTTTGAATTTAGCTTTGCGTTCTTATCTGTAAAAAATGTTCATGCGTTCTATTAAGTGTCTCTTCCTGTTAACTGTTTTGTTTTCTTTTCAATTTGTTTTTGCCCAAACCATTTATTCCAAAGCCTACGGTAAAAAAACAGATCCGGCCCTGTTGTATGTACATGGTGGCCCCCGGGGAAATGCTACGCTGTTTGAGGGTACTACTGCACAGGCCCTGGCAGATAAAGGTTTTTATGTAATAGTGTACGATCGGCGGGGTGAAGGCCGTTCTATTGATACTGCCGCCACTTTTACTTTCAGGGAAGCATTTAACGACCTGAATGCCTTACTGGCACAATACGGACTTAAAAAAGTAAGCATCATTGGCCATAGCTTTGGTGGTATTGTTGCTACTTTATATACGGAACAATATCCTGAAAGAGTAGAACGACTAATATTACTGGGTGCTTTATTTGCCCAGCAGGAAACCTATGACCATATACTGGCAACGGTGTATAAAAAAGCGGGCGTAAAAAAAGATACGGCGACACTGCATAAAATTACGACCATAAAAAAACTCGATAAGAACGGGGCCGCTTACCGTAAACAGTGTTATGAAGTAGCCGCTGATTATGCTTATTTCCGTATGCCTTATCCAACGGAGGAATCAAAAAAAGTTAACGGTTTATATGAAAGCGGCCTGGCTAAACAAAATATCCGAAACGACCAGGCCCCGATTACCTTTTATAAAAATGAACCCCGGGTCAATATTAATACGAAGCCGGAATTGCGGAATATAAAACACAAAGGCGTTGCCCTGTTTGCAGTATATGGCAAGCAGGATGGTATTTTTTCGCCTAAACAAATACGTGATATGAAGAACCTGGTTGGTGAAAAAAGGTTCTACGCCATTGACAATTGTTCGCATTATCCTTTTGTGGATCAGCAAACGCAATTCATTAAAACAATAACACAGGTAATGGCGGCAAAACAATAATTGCCGGTTAAAACTGTGCCTCTGTTAGCTCCCTGTTTACAACTGCCCCGGCAAAATTTCCGGCAGCAACGGCATTGGCAACAGAGCGCATGAAACTACTGTTATCGCCACAGGCATAAACACCAGGTACCGTTGTTCCTTGCATATTATCTACCTGTATATAACCTTGTTCATTTACTGCACAACCCAGGCTTTGGGCAATAGGGCAGTGTTGCTCAAACTGCACCCTGGCGTATAGCGCATCCAGCTCCTGTTTACTGCCATCGGCCAGTATGACGGCGCTAATATTTCCGTTCTGTTGAATAAGTTCTGCAACTGGTGTTTCAATAACCGGGATATGATGTTCTTTCAATTTAGCTAGCTGTTCCGGTTTAAAATCAGCCGGCCCGTTGGTAAACAGGAAGAGATCCTTACTAAGGTTATTGACCAGCGAACTGAGGTGAAAAGCCATTTCCCCGTTGGCCATAATACCGGTTTTTTTATTGCGGAACTCGTACCCGTGACAATATGGACAATGGATCACCGATTTGCCCCAGCTTTCTGCCAGTCCTTTTATATTGGGTAACAGATCCCTTATACCTGTTGCAAAGATGAGTTTGCCGGCCCGGAATATGGCCCCGTTTTTAGTAGTAATGGAAAAGCCTTTCTCCAATATACTTCCTTCGGTTGCCAGGTTATCATAAAATTTAACGGTGTCGTATTGTTGTACCTGTTGTTTGCCTAAAGCGGCAATGGCAGCAGGTGTAGCACCATCCTGCGTAAGAAAGTTATGAGAGTGGGGTGTAGGCGCATTGCAGGGTTTACCGCTGTCAATAACCAACACTTTTTTTAATGAACGGCCCAGGGCCATAGCAGCAGAAAGCCCTGCATAACTACCGCCTATTATAATAACATCATACTCGGTTGCAAATTCCATAACACTATTGTTTGAGGAAGCAAAGGTAGGTTGTTTGTTTTAAATTGCAACATAGTTGCAATAAATAATATGCAATAATTTGGAATGCTGAGTTATGAATGATGAATTAAGATAGTTGTTGGTTAGCTGAAAGGCTGCCGGATTGAAGCGGAAAGCCCGCTGAAGTTTTGTGCGCAGGGCTGTGGCGGACTTGCAGCACAAAGCCGGGACTGCAGCTGATTACAGCACTACAGCTCATAGCCCCTCCTTAATTAGATAATTAGGTAATCTGAACGCTCAATTCTGAATGCTCAATTCTGAACACTGCTACGCAAAGAACAAGTACGCCAGTATCACCGATGTAATAATACCTGCCAGGTCGGCCAGTAACATTGTGCCTACCGAGTACCTGGTGTTTTTAATGCCCACGGCGCCAAAGTAAACGGCAATGATATAAAACGTAGTATCGGCAGAGCCGCGGAAAACAGATGCCAGGTTGCCGGCAAAGGAGTCAACACCATGCGAGTTTAAAGTATCAATCATCATGGCACGGGCGCCGCTACCGCTTAGAGGCTTGATGATGGCAGTGGGCAAGGCATCCACAATACGTGTATCGCCGTTGAACCAGCTAAAGATGACTTTGATACCATCCAGTACAAAATCAAAAGCACCGCTATTGCGTAATAAACTAATGGCTACTAATAAACCTACCAGGTAGGGCATAATGCGGATGGCCGTTTCAAAACCACCTTTGGCACCTTCCACAAATGCATCAAAAATGTTTATTTTTTTATACATGCCGCCCAGCACAATCAATACAAATATCAGCAGGATGATGCCGTTGCTTAAACTGCTGGAAAAAACCTGTACACCTTCTACCGATAATGTTTTAATATACATAACCAGCGCAGCTATTACAGCCGATACACCCAGTATCCAGGCTAATATAACGGGTTGAAATAAACGGATCCGTTGTTTAAAGGCCACAATACTCATGGCCGCCAGTGTGGCAACAAAAGTGGCGATCATGCAGGGGATAAATATATCGGTAGGATGGGCAGATTTTAAGGATACCCTGTCGGCAATAATGGCTGTAGGTATTAAGGTTAGCCCCGACGCATGTAAACACATGAACATTACCTGGGCATTGGAGGCCGTGGTTTTATCGGGGTTTAATTCCTGCAGACTTTCCATGGCTTTAATACCAAAGGGCGTAGCAGCATTATCCAGACCCATCAGGTTGGCCGAAAAGTTCATTACCATATGACCCATGGCCGGGTGATTTTTAGGTACTTCGGGAAAGATGCGGGAAAAGAAGGGGCCGATGATGCGGGATAAAAAACGTATCCCGCCGGCTTTTTCGGCAATGCTCATAAAACCCAGGAACAGCGCCATTACACCAATTAAGCCAATACACAACATCACGGCATCCTTGGTGGTTTCAAACACACCATTGGCCGGTAATAGCCTGAAAACACGGTATTCACCGCCATCGGTTTTATATACTTTTTCTTTATTCCAGCTGGCTAATTTTTGTACACCTAATTGCTGGTGAACGGTGGCAGGCAATAAAGCGGAGTCAACCGTACGTACCGACATGGTATCGGTATTGCGTCCCGCCACCAGCTGGCTGAACAATTTATCCTGCCCCGGCTCAAACGTAAACTTAAAAGCAGCTACCAACACTGCTATCAAAATAAATGCTGTCCAGATCCTGCTTAAAGCCATAGTGTTGCAATTGACAAATAAAGGACTGAAGATAAGGGCATTTTATAAATACAACAAGATATTCATGTTAAGGTCAGCAGCAAAAAACTGCATCCGTCATCTATTCAAACCGCTTTTGTATTCGCCCGTCATTATTCATTATCCGGTCCTTATCTTTTTTTACCTTCGCAGTATGATCGGCAAAATAAAACAACTGGCAGCGGCATATAAGAACGAGTTTATCCAGGTACGGCAGCATTTGCATGCGCATCCTGAGTTAAGTTACGAGGAGTACGAAACATCCCGGTATGTGCAGGAAAAACTAAGCAACTGGGGTATTCCTTTCGAGGTAAAAGCTACCACCGGTGTTATTGGTATTATTAAAGGAAAAAATCCTGACAGCAGGGTAGTGGCCTTACGTGCCGATATGGATGCCTTACCAATTTTGGAGGAAAATGAAATAAGTTATAAATCTGTCAATGCCGGTGTAATGCATGCATGCGGGCACGATGTGCATACAACCTGCCTGTTGGGTGCAGCTAAAATTTTACAGGAGTTAAAAGATGAGTGGGAGGGAACGGTGAAACTGATCTTTCAGCCCGGTGAAGAAAAAAATCCGGGCGGCGCCAGTTTATTAATTAAAGAAAATGTGCTGGAAAATCCACGCCCTTCGGCCATATTCGGTTTACATGTGCATCCCGGTTTACCCATTGGTAAGCTGAGTTTTCGTGCCGGTAAAGCTATGGCCAGCGCCGATGAATTATATATTACCGTTAAAGGTAAAGGTGGTCATGCCGCAGCCCCGCATTTATGTGTCGATCCTATTTTAATTGCTTCACACCTGATCATTGCCCTGCAACAGGTGGTGAGCCGTAATAACGATCCGCATAACCCCAGTGTATTATCTATAACAGCTTTCAATGGCGGCTCTACTACCAATGTAATACCCAACGAAGTAAAGCTGAAAGGTACTTTCAGGGCTATGGACGAAACCTGGCGTTTTAAAGCGCATGGTTTAATTACGCAAATTACACAGCACCTGGTACAGAGTATGGGTGGCGAAGTTGACCTGCTGATTGATGTGGGTTACCCCTGTGTGTACAACAATGAAGGACTGCATGAAGTAGCCAGGAAAATTGCGGTTGATTTTATGGGTGATGCTCAATTGGTAGAAGAAACGGAGAAACGTATGGGCGCTGAAGATTTTGGTTACTATTCGCAACAGATACCCGGTTGTTTTTACCGGCTGGGTGTAATGAATAAGGAAAAGGGGATAACCGCCGGTGTACATACCCCAACGTTTAATATTGATGAAAATGCCATAGAAACCGGTATTGGTATGATGGCCACTTTGGGCGCCACAGCGGTATACAAGGAAATTAATTAGCAAATTAGCTAATTAGCTGATTTGCTAATTGATCATTCATAATTCCTTTTCCAGTTTTAGGTTTTATCCCGTATCTCGCTTACATTTGCCACACTTTTTAAACTAAGTAGCAACATGGGTAGAATTATCGCATTTAGAGAAGCTTTGCGTGAGGCAATGAGTGAAGAAATGAGAAGGGACGAACGTGTGTATTTAATGGGTGAAGAAGTAGCTGAATACAACGGTGCTTATAAGGTAAGCCAGGGTATGTTGGCCGAATTTGGTCCCAAACGTGTGATTGACACGCCTATTGCTGAGCTGGGTTTTACTGCTGTGGGTGTAGGTTCTGCGCAAAACGGCTTGCGTCCTGTTGTTGAATTCATGACCTGGAACTTTGCTGTTTTAGCCCTTGACCAGATACTGAATACGGCTTCTAAAATGCTGGCAATGAGTGGCGGCCAGATATCCTGCCCCATCGTTTTCAGGGGTGGTAACGGTTCGGCCGGCCAGTTAGGTGCCCAGCACTCTACCGCTTTTGAGGCCCTGTATGCGAATATTCCCGGTATTAAAGTAGTTTCTCCCAGCAACCCATACGATGCAAAAGGTCTTTTAAAACAGGCTATCCGTTACGAGGAAGATCCTTCGTGTCGAAGGCGATCCGGTTCATCGGCGCCGAGCCGTTCGTGTCGAAGACC
>CAYUMH010000188.1:0-6112 GCA_964445775.1 uncultured Terrimonas sp. | reverse complement strand
GTTAGTATGCTAATAAAAAAACAACCCGTTAATATAACGCTGTAAAAGGCTATGGGCACAACCAATAACAGGTAGGTTTCTTTTGATAGCCTGTAATACCAGTAAATACCACCATTTACTCCCGGCCTGTCCATAGCAACCATATAAGAACTGAAAGCATAGTTCACAAATACCAATAAACAAAACAGGAAACCTAAATAAGGCAAAGTAAAAACCAAGTATTGCTTGAGTGTCTTCATTCCTTTACAGCATTTTTTAAAAATAATAAGTATTTCCAGCTTAACACAACGTTTTAACAACACTTTGCATACCTTTTACAAACTTTGAGCATCTAAAAAAACGTTCCAATACATAATTACAGCGTTCACCGGTTATTATATTTGTTTATAAAAGCATCTATTCCATGTATAAACTGTTTTTTATTCTTTTGAGTGTGGTGAGTATGAGCGCACAACTGTTGGCGCAGGAAGACACGGATAATTATATAAGCTGGAGCAGCAAACGCAAGCTTAGCTGGAACGATTTTAAAGCTCCTGTACCGGCCGTTACGCGGGGAGCATCGGCATCCACCGCCACCAGCCTGCATTTTAGCTATAGCGTAAAAGGAAGCAATATTACCTATGAACTGAATTCCTATTTTAACCCGGCCAAATCCTGGGTAAAGGATAAAACCGACCTGATACTGGGCCATGAACAGGGACATTTTGATATTGCGGAGATCTATATCCGTAAACTATACCAGGCAGTGCAGGCATATACTTTTAACAAAAAAAACTATAAAACCGATCTGCGGGATATTTACCAGCGTATTGCCAAAGAGAAAGATGATTTTCAGAATGAATACGATGCGGCCACCCATCATAGCATCAATGTGGAGCAACAGAAAATATGGGAAGCAAAAATAAAAGCTACCTTAAAGGAGCTGGATGCTTATGCCAATTATAAATCTTTAATTCTTGGTAAAACTCAGTAACTGGCGGCGGCCCAGTTTACGGGGTTTGCCATTAGGCCCCAGTACAGGGTGCATAGGTGGTACTTCAAACATCATTTGTTTGTTTACCATATCCTCCAAAGCGGAGTTTTTAGGATCGGAAGTAATTTTATTGGTAGATACGGTACCATCTTCCTCAATATCGTACTCAATTAAAACGGAGTAAATACCTTTTTTTATCCTGTTTGAGCCGGCTACTTCCTTGTCCAGCACAGGCTTGTACTGATCGATGAATTTTTTCCAGATAGCATTATTATCCAGGTTGGGATCGGCTACCTTATTGGCAATGGTAATAGGCGTTGAAATAATGGTATCTACCTTGCCATCGCTGCCCATTACAGTTGTAACAATGGATGAGCCGACAATGGTTTCCAGCGAGTCCGATTTTTTAGCATCGGCAATGGCTACCTGCTGCATGGAATCTTTAAATACACGGGCTTCGGCCGCGGTTCTTAATTGCAGGCTATCGCCTTTTTTAACCACACCGGTACTGTCACTTTTTAACCTGCCGCTAAAAAGTGCGTCTTTCAGGCTTTGGGCCTGCAAAGTGGTTGCGGTTAATACCAGCAACGTTACTGTTATGTATTTAAAATAAGCCATATAGTTCTGCATCTATTTTAGCAATTATTTCGCCAAAATCCTCTTCCTTCTCAGCAAATTTATTCTTATCTACATCAATTACCAACAAAGCGCCCTCTTTATAGCCGTCAATCCACTTATTATAGTATTCATTTAACTTTTTGAGGTAGTCCAGGCGGATATTTTCCTCGTATTCCCGGCCTCTTTTCTGGATCTGACCTACCAGGGTGGGTACCGAGGCGTTCAGGTAAATTAACAGATCGGGTGGTTGTACCAGGGTTTTAAGGGTCTGGAAAAAGTTATAATAGTTATCAAAATCCCTCTTGCTCATCAGCCCCATTTCATGCAGGTTGGGCGCAAAAATATTGGCATCCTCAAAAATGGTACGGTCCTGTATAATGGTTTCGGTACCACGTTGTATATCCACTAACTGTTGTAAGCGGCTGTTTAAAAAATATATCTGCAGGTTAAAGCTCCAGCGGGGCATATCCTCGTAAAAGTCCATCAGGTACGGATTGTGGTCCACATCCTCAAAATTGGGTATCCACTTATAGTGTTTACTCAACATTTCTGTTAAGGTGGTTTTTCCGGCGCCAATGTTACCGGCTATTGCAATATGTTTAGGTTTTGACTTAGCTTTTGCCATAATCTTAAATGAAAAAAATTCCGAATTAAATTTAAAATCGATAAGGTTTAACCGGGCTTTACCGGCAACGGTTCAGCAGTCCAAGATATACAAATCTTTCGGGCCGGAGATAAAAAAACAGGCTTTCTTTTTATTATTATATCCCTGTATTATAAGGCGCAGTTTACACTACTATTCCGGGTGAGGGATAGCAGCGGCATCCTTTTGCATAGCACCGGCCATTTGCAGCGCAGGGCAAAAGATACAGCGGATAGCCCGGCCCCGTACCGTTGAAGCCGGCGAAGTATGAGCCGCAGTGCCGGTAACCGGGGACACCCCAAAAATTAATAATAGTTTAAACCCATTGCATTACGTACCAACTCAATAGTGGCTTTGGCACTTTTACGGGCCTTCTCTGCACCTTTTTCCATGATCTCTTTCAGGTATTTTTCGTTGGTGCGGATACTCTCGGCCTTTTCGCGGATGGGGGCAATAAAGTTCACCATATCCTCGGCCAGTTGTTTTTTCATATCGCCGTAACGGATGGTGCAGCCGTTAAAGTCCGCGGTGAATTTATCAATCACTTCCTGGCTACTTACCAGGCGCATGAGCTGGAAAATATTTTCTATATAATCAGGCATTACACTGTTGGGCTCAGTAGGGCCACTGTCGGTTTTTGCCTTCATTACCTTTTTACGGATCAGGTCATCATCATCGGCCAGGTATAAAGTAGCATACTGGTTTTCGCTTTTGCTCATTTTACCGCTACCATCCAGGCTGGGGATTTTTACCAGCTCGCCACCATAGTTAAATGCATGCGGCTCGGGGAAAACATCGCCATAACGGTGGTTAAAGCGGTTGGCAAAATTGCGGGCCATTTCCAGGTGTTGTTCCTGGTCCTTGCCAACCGGCACATAGGATGCACGGTGTAAAATAATATCAGCTGCCTGTAATACCGGGTAAGTTAATAAACCGGCGTTTACATTCTCGGGATGCTGGCGTACTTTATCCTTAAAGGTTACTGTTTTTTCCAGTTCACCTTTATAGGCCAGCATGTTCAGGTACAGGTATAGTTCTGCAGTTTCGTACACATGGCTCTGGCAATATAATGCGGCTTTATCAGGATCCAGGCCACAGGCTATATTTTCGGCCAGTACACGGTGCACATGGCCTTTCAGTTCTTTTGTATCGGGGTGGGTGGTCAGGGAATGAAGGTCGGCCACCATAAAATAACACTCAAATTCGTCCTGCATACGCACATAATTGCGCAAGGCACCAAAGTAGTTGCCCAAGTGTAAAAACCCGGTTGGCCGGATCCCACTCATCACTATCTCTTTTTTCTTTTCCATAAGGGTGCGAAGATAAACATTAGAGAGTTTAAAGTTTAAGGTTTGCCGTTTAAAGTTTCCGCCCTGTACCCGGCTCTTTACACCTTATACCTTACGCCCCATACCCTACCCCTTATACCCTGTATTGTACACCTTTACCTCCCTTCCGCCTTATGTCTTCCACCCTAAACCTTACGCCTTTCACCCCCATCTGCCGTTCACCAACTTATCACTTACAACTTAAAACTTACAGTTATATTTGTACTTATGGAAGTAAATGATGCCATGGTAACCAAGCTGGCGCATCTTGCCCGGCTGGAATATAACGGCGCCGAAAAAGAGGAGATCAAATCGGACCTCCAGCGCATGATAGCGTTTGTGGAAAAATTAAACGAACTGGACCTTGACGGTGTAGAGCCGCTCTTGCATATGAGCGACGAAACCAATGTATTACGTGAAGATGTGATCAGGGGATCAGTGTCGCGCCAGGATGCCCTGTTGAATGCACCTGAAAACGATGGCCAGTTTTTTAAAGTGCCTAAAGTAATTAAAAAAGACTGACGTAACATGAACAGCATTATCCATATTGAAAATATCCGCAAAAGTTATTTCATGGGAAAAAACGAATTGCAGGTATTAAAAGGCGTTTCCCTCGATATTCAGAAAAACGAGTACGTTGCCCTGATGGGACCATCCGGTTCAGGAAAAAGCACCCTCATGAATATTTTAGGCGCCCTGGATACCCCAACTGCAGGTAAGTACATTTTAAACGGCCACGATGTAAGCCGGATGGAAGATAATGCCCTGGCCGATGTACGTAACCAGGAAATAGGTTTTGTATTTCAACAGTTTAATTTATTACCCCGCCTCACAGCGCTGGAAAATGTGGCCCTGCCCCTGGTATATGCCGGTGTAAGCAAAAAAATACGCACCCAAAAAGCCGAGCACGTAATGGAGATGGTAAACCTTACCGAACGCATGGACCATAAGCCCAACGAACTTTCCGGTGGTCAGTGCCAGCGTGTGGCCATTGCCCGTGCCCTGGTAAACGATCCCTCCCTTATTTTAGCCGATGAACCTACCGGTAACCTGGATACCAAAACCTCTTACGAGATCATGGATATTTTTGGTGATATACAAAGCCGTGGCAACACCGTAGTACTGGTAACCCACGAAGAAGATATTGCCAACCATGCCCACCGCGTAATACGCCTGCGGGATGGAGTGATTGAAAGTGATGTGAAGAAGGCGTTGAAGGCAGAGAGCTAAAAGCTGAAAGCAAGATGCTTAAAGCATAATGCCAAAGGCAGAAGCTTAATACAGTTAATGGTTAATAGTTATAGGTTCATCGTTTGTTCACCCGCACATTCATTATCAAAAAAGCCGAAAGCAAAGAGCAAAAAGCTTAAAGCTCAACGCCATAAACTGTTAATAGCTATTGGTTCATAGTTGATTTACCGGCACACTCATTTCCAAATTATCACATTATCAAATTAACGCCATGGCCATGAAAATATATACAAAAACAGGCGACAAAGGGTCTACCAGTTTAATTGGCGGTACCAAAGTATCAAAAGCCCATTTACGTATTGAAGCGTATGGTACCGTGGACGAGCTGAACTCTTATATCGGTTTATGCCGCGATCATATAACCGATGCGGACAGCCGTGCCGTTTTACTGGAAACCCAGGATCGGCTTTTTACAGTAGGATCGGCCCTTGCCTGCGACCCGGAGAAAGAGACCAAGTTAAAAATACCCGACCTGCACGAAGAAGATATTACCCTGCTGGAAAAAGCTATTGATAAAATGCATGAGGTGTTACCACCTATGAAAAGTTTTATCCTGCCCGGTGGCTTAATTGCTGCTTCGCATCTGCATGTAGCCCGCTGTGTATGCCGTCGTGCCGAGAGACAGGTAGTTCGCCTGAGTGAGGAAAGTCACGAAGTGGAGATTATTATACAGAAGTATTTAAACCGCTTAAGCGATTATTTATTTGTGCTGGCCCGTTATGTGGCCTTCCTGGAAAAAGCGGAAGAAATACCGTGGAAACCAAGAGTGTAAGGCGAATTAGCTAATTAGCCGATGTGATAATTAGCTAATGAAGAGAACCAATAAAAAAATTACTAATACGTTGATTTGATAATTGGGTAACGGAATTAACCACAAACAATTATCCCCTGCAATCAGCATTTCAATTTACCAAGGCTTTTTCATTAGCACATCAGCACATTATCAAATTAGCTAATTATCTACTATCGCTCCATCCCGCATATGCAACACCCTGTCGCTTTGTTTGGCCAGTTCTTCGTTATGGGTAACAATTAAAAAAGTCTGGTTAAACTTTTTCCGGAGATCAAAAAACAGGTCATGCAGGTCCTGTGCATTGGCCGAATCCAGGTTGCCGGTGGGTTCATCCGCAAAAACAATATCGGGGTTATTGATAAGGGCCCTGGCCACTGCTACCCTTTGCTGTTCCCCGCCCGATAATTGGTTGGGTTTATTTTCTAACCGGTGTGAAAGCCCTAACATGGCTAATAATTCCTTAGCCCTTGCCTCTACCTCCGTTTTTTTGGTGCCTGCCAGCCAGC
>CAYUMH010000187.1:0-6400 GCA_964445775.1 uncultured Terrimonas sp. | reverse complement strand
CGCTTCACGGAAACCTTGTTTAGCACATAACTCAAACGACATACCGTCTGAGTCAACTGCGTGGAAGCTACCGTCGAAAATACGGATCTTCATATTGTCAACAGGGTAGTTAGCCAATACACCAGTGGTCATAGAAGCTTCAAATCCTTTTTGGATAGGAGCAATGAACTCACGTGGGATAGAACCACCTACGATATTGTTAACAAACTGGAAGTTTTTATCAGGATTCTCTTTTTTCCATTCTTCATCAACAGGGCCTAACTCAAACATAACGTCGGCAAATTTACCACGACCACCGGTTTGTTTTTTCAACGTCTCACGGTGTTGTACAGTTGTGTTGAAAGCCTCTTTGTAAGCCACCTGAGGAGCACCCTGGTTTACTTCTACCTTAAACTCACGACGCATACGGTCAATGATAATTTCTAAGTGAAGCTCACCCATACCACGTAAAATGGTCTGGCCGGTATCTTCGTCAGTGTTCACACGTAATGTAGGATCTTCCTCAACCAGCTTGGCAATAGCCATACCCATTTTATCAACGTCAGCCTGTGTTTTAGGCTCAACGGCAATAGCAATTACCGGCTCAGGAATAAACATGTTCTCCAGTACAATCGGGTGATTCTCATCACAAAGAGTATCACCGGTTTTAATTTCTTTAAAACCAACCGCTGCACCAATATCACCTGCCTCGATAAAGTCGATAGGGTTTTGTTTGTTGGCAAACATTTTCATGATACGACTGATACGCTCTTTCTTACCGCTACGTACGTTCAGTACATAAGAACCGGCATCCAGGTGACCAGAGTAAGCCCGGAAGAAAGCCAGACGACCTACAAACGGGTCAGTCATAATTTTAAAGGCCAATGCAGCAAACGGCTCTTTAGGATCCGGTTTACGGTACATTTTCACTTCAGGATCGTTAGGGTCAGTACCTTCAATAGCTTCTACGTCTACTGGAGAAGGCAGGTAACGGCAAACCGCATCTAAAGCAGTTTGTACACCTTTATTTTTAAATGAAGAACCACACATCATAGGTACAATGCTCAGGTCAATTGTAGCCTTACGGATCGCTTCATGAATTTCGTCTTCGCTGATGCTGTTAGGATCTTCAAAGAATTTCTCCATTAACTGGTCATCATACTCTGCTACAGCCTCAACCAGGCTTGCACGCCATTCTTCGGCTTCAGCTTGCATATCAGCAGGAATATCAATCTCGTCAAAGGTCATACCTTCTGTTTCCATATGCCAGATAATACCTTTCATTTTGATAAGGTCAACCACACCCAGGAAATCATCTTCGGCACCAATTGGTAATTGTAAAGGCACAGCTTTAGAGCCTAACATTTCTCTCACCTGTTTTACCACGTTTAAGAAATCGGCACCGCTACGGTCCATTTTGTTTACAAAACCAATACGGGGTACATTGTAACGGTTAGCCTGGCGCCATACAGTTTCAGACTGAGGTTCTACACCATCAACCGCAGAAAATAAAGCAATCAGACCATCCAGTACACGCATACTACGCTCCACCTCTACGGTAAAGTCCACGTGACCCGGAGTATCGATAATGTTAAAAGAATATTTTTTACTGTTTGCATCAGCAGTACCTTTTACGGTAGGAAAATTCCAGTTACAGCTTACCGCTGCAGAAGTAATGGTAATACCTCTTTCTTTCTCCTGCTCCATCCAGTCGGTGGTAGCACCACCATCATGCACCTCACCAATACGGTGAATCATTCCGGTGTAACGTAAGATACGTTCTGTCGTTGTGGTCTTACCCGCATCAATGTGGGCGGCAATACCAAAGTTCCTTTGAAGTTTTAAGTCAGCCATGACTATTTAATTTGAATGTTTACGTGTTGTTTATTAAAATATTTATTGTGTCAACTGTAGTAATACTGTCGGCTGATGTTGCGACGCTCCGTTTATCGTTCTGTTCGCTTATCAGCTATTGTAAGTTGATTATCGGCGGGGTATGTAGGTACTGTTGCGCAAAATGTATATCACTTTGCCATTCATTTGCCGATATGTTTGATTAGACTCTCATAATTTGCCATGTAAAGAAAACTCCGCATTTCTGGTACACTTACGTATACAGTTTTCCCTTATGGCGCCGCAAAGGTAAGGATTTTTGTAAAAAAACAATACCAAAGTTTTTACTTCCTGTCGCAACTTATCTACAACCAATTCATACACAAACAATTAAAAATCAAACTTATACCTAAGTTATTCCCTTTTATATCCACCGGTTTAACATACTGCTATATATTCCGTTGCCAAATTTACCCGGCATGCCTTCCTTCCGGGTTATTTACCATATCCCGGTCAACCACAAAGGGGGGCCTGTTAATGCTAAAGTGCTGTAAGTCTGAAAAGCCATAGCTGTTATTTGAATACCGTCATCCCTTTAAACAAAAAGCACCGGATTGGTTGACATTTATCAACCCGAAATATGTTCTTAATGGTTAATACTCAATAAGTTTTGGGCTTTTTGCTTATAGTTTATTTTACAGAAAGCTTCTAGTTTTGCTGTTCCAATATCATTATAAAAAACAGCACATTAGCTTCATTGTCCAGTAGTCCCTATAAAAAAAATATAGCCATTCGTATGGCCCTGCACACAGCTACCCTTATGTTGCTGTGTTTGTGTGTATGTACTTCTCCTGTCAGTGCTCAGCGTGTGTACGCCAATGCACAGCAAAATGATTTTACATTCCTTACCTGTTCAGTTAGTAACCCGCTTCGCGCATCCGATGGTGATTATACCAATTTTTCTACCTTATCCACTGTAGTAGCCGGCTTTGCCTGGCAAAACCTCCAGTTTACCGGTGTTAACAAACCCATTAGCTCTACCCCAATCTTTGTCAGGGCTTCCACCTCCCTGTCAGTACTGGCAGGTACCAGGATACAGCCAAGCAATGGTACCACCCTGGTAGGTACTGCCCTTACCTATGTTAATGGCGAAAATAATTATGGCGCTCCTAATGTAGCTTATGATGGTGTACGGTTGTACATGACCGGTGTACTGGGCAGTATTAACCTATACTATGCCTTTTTTATTGTTGCTCCACAAGTAAGCAATATATCCGTTTGTACCGGTTTTCCTGCCGTGTTAACCATACAAAATTACCAGGCAGGTTATACCTATAAACTGTATGAGAATACAACAGAAATAGCCGCTACCTTAAACACCACCACCCATACTTTAACCACGGCTAATCTTACCAGTACCAAAAACTACCATGTGGTTGCAATAGAAAACGGTACCAGTTACCCTTCAGGCCGTACACCGGTTACCGTAACGGTAAAACCAAATCCATTAATACCTAATACCTCTTTACAATAAACAATTATTAAAATCAAACAAATCCAATCATGAAAAAAATGTATCTAAAAACAACACTGCTTTGTGCAATTGCCACATTAGCGATGGTATTACCCGCTTTTGCCGGCAGCTTCTATGTATGTAGCGGTACCTCCTTCACCTTAAAACCCGATGTAAGTACCATTACTTATACAACCTATGAATGGACTGATGGTACCAGTACCGTATTACAAACCGGTGCAACGGCTAACTACACCACTACGGTTACGTTAGCTACGGCTACCACCGCCGAAGCAAAAACCTACAGGCTGCGTGTACAAAACGCCGATGGTTGCTGGTCAGATCTGGCCACCCACACCGTGTATGTATTACCCCAGCTTACGGCCAGCATTACCGGTAGCGTTGAGTTTTGCGCAGGCGTAAGCATCACCGGTAATCTTAGTGCTACTACCAATTACAGCGCACTTAATTTAACTGCAGCCCCTGGTACCGGTTATAACTTTAGCTGGACAGGCGGTACCGGCAGCGTAGCCAGTGGTACTAATAATAACACATACTCACTTACTACTGCAGGCGCTTATAATGTAAGCGTGGCTTACACCTTACCTGCCAACGATGGTAGTAAATTAAGCAACTGTAATGGTACTGCAACACATACTGTAACGGTATTAACTGCTCCAACAACACCGGTAGTTGTAATTGAGTAATCAATAACAGGCATATCAATACATGCAAACAGGAAAAATCATATTATTCATCATGTTGTTTGTTGTGTGTGGGTTAACAGCCCATGCACAACAAACAACACCTGTTTGTATTGGTCAGACCAAAACCTTAACCGCTCATGCGGAAAACGCCATCGCCTATCAATGGTTTAAAAATGGTACCGCTATACCCGGCGCCATACTCCCATCATTGGTAGTAAGCGAAACTGCTACCTATAAAGTAATTTGTACCGCTGCTACAGGCTGTGTGTCCGATAGCTCAACCGCTGTATATGTTGTGCCCGCCACACCCGTAACGGTGAATGATATGACGGAGACCAAAGACACAGTAAGCATTGCCATACTGGAAAATGATACCAGTCCCTGTGTATCTTTTAATCTTACAAGCATCAGTATTTACAAACCGCCTGTGCATGGCACAGTAAGCATACAACCAAACGGTGTATTATTTTATACCGCAAACAGTGCATTTGGCGGCATGGATAGTGTGTTATATACTGTTACCGATATCAACGGCGTTATCAGCAATATTGCTACCGTATATATTGTGGTAAACAATGAACCCTTACCGGTTACCTTATTATCTTTCACCGCAAAAAGGCAACAACAAACCAGTTTATTACAATGGCAAACGGAGAAAGAAGTCAACTTTTCTCATTACGATGTATCCCGCAGCAGTAACGGCCAGCAATGGACAACCATTGGCTCGGTACCGGCAACCACCGGCAACAGCGTGGTAAATAATTATAGTTTTATTGATCACGCTCCATTAGAAGGAAATAATTTTTACCGGCTTATCATGCGTGATAAGGATAATACATTTACCTATAGCCGCATACAGGTAGTATATTTTGAACCCACAAACTGGATAAAACTTTCGCCCAACCCGGTTACAGACAACCTGAACATTACCTGGGCAAACAAAAAAATAACCCATCTATTCTGTTATGATATAACAGGTAAAATAGTTTACCAGCAACCGGTAAACAGCAATCGTGTTGTTATTAATATGCAGCAATACACGGCAGGTGTTTATATGTTACGGCTGGTACAGGATAACGGCACCATCTATCCGTTTAAAGTGGTAAAACAAAATAAGTAAGCAGGAATAGTTTCTTTTAAATCACACTCATTTATTCCATCACAACATTTTAGCCGTCACCAGGGCCTGGCCAATATGCCTTTGTATATGTTCGGCCGCATGAAATAATAATCCTATTAAGGTAACAGGAATGCGTTTACGCCCCAGGTAACGGGTTGCGGTTAATTCAGTTTCTTTTGTTTGTTTTAATTGCGCTATGGCATCTGCTACCTGTTGTTTAAATCCCGTTATGAGATCGGCGGCAGATAAATTATCATGTATTTCCGTTTCGGCTTTTAAGGCCGCAAATTGAGTTTCGCTTAATGGCCGTTCCAGTGAATAAGTAAACATCCGGTCCACCACCCCACGCATATGCAGTAAATGAAAACCAACCGATGCAACACCGTTGGGTCGCTGCCATAAAGCCTGCGGTTGTATGTTTGCCAGTTTATCCTCAGCATCTTCAACTGCCTGTAATAGTGCATGCGCCACCGGTTGTAATAAGGCAGGCACATCTTCAACAGGACCACGCATCCATACTTCCAACGTATCACTCATGTATTAAATAGTTTCATTCAAACTCCAGCCTTCACGGTAAGGAATACGTACAAAAGCATTGGCCTCATCAAAATTCGTCACTTTCATATTTTTTGCATCCCATACCAATTTCTTACGGCCGGGTAGTTTTGTTTTTCCGTCAGCTGTTTTTGTTTCCAGTACCCAGCTTCTTAAAGCCAGGTTACCCATTAATATGCTTTCGGTAAACGGACCAGCATATTCAAACGGCGAACTTGTTTTTGCCTTACCATAACCGGCAATACAGGCATTAACCCATTGTACATAATGTCCCTCCGGCACACGGGCAAGGGTTTTAGGTACATTCAGTCCTTCATTTTTCTTTAAGGGTAATAAACGCGGATTAGCACCGTAACAATCGCACAATAACTTTCCTTTTGTTCCTATAAACAATATACCACCGCCCCAGTCACCAAAGGCTTCTTCCGGCGATAATTCTTCCGGGCGTTGGGGCATTAAACCGCCATCGTACCATGATAATTTAATATTGCCTTTACCATCCTTACGCGGGTAGTTTAAATGAATAATGGACGACATGGGGCAACTGTCGGTATAAATAGTTTCCTTCCACATTTCCCTGTATACATTAGCCACGCTGCATTCTGCACTATTGGGGTAATCAACCGGTAACATCCTGAAGAAAGGATCTAAAATATGACAGGCCATATCACCTAAAGCGCCTGTACCAAAAGC
>CAYUMH010000186.1:0-6537 GCA_964445775.1 uncultured Terrimonas sp. | reverse complement strand
AAACCGCGCAATAACACGACTTTCATCCGGTTTAAACAACACATCCTTCCTGGTAACTTTCAATAACATCACTTTATATTGTTGATATACCTTGAAGTTACTGTATTAATCAGCGAAGTGGCTTTTTGTTTTTTTCAGCCTTAAAAGGCGCCCTTCAAACAAAAGGCCATCTATCTTATAGCGGAGCCATTTGATATGTGATCATTTTGGGGATATTATTGCATGGTTGTCCTTTTATCCTTTTCGCAGTGAAAAAACGGGGATAATTATTTTTACACCTGCTTATTTGAACGGGTTTTATTTGTGGGCTGTTTTTCCTAACAATAAAAAGCAAACTTCGCCAATCATAAAAAAACAAAGGGCCGGGATAGACATCCAGTCCTCATTTTAAAATCCAATATCCTATGAAAAACCAGATCAAAGATAATCAAGCTCCGCCCCTCCTTTATTATGGCTTTCGTAAAAAAAGTTACATCATTCACACTTTGTATTCAGCACCGGATTGACGGGAGCCGGAAAGTGTTTAACTGTGCTTTAATGGTTGAGAGATAAGTCTGCAAATCGACTGTAGTGATACCTGCCATGTACCCTGCTGTTGCTAAAGGTGTTTCCAGTAACAACCCATAAATTTCGGGGCATTCTTTCTGCATTACTTCCGTGGTATACAATATATCCTTTACTAAAGCTATATTTTCATCTTTGTTCTTCATCTTTTTAGCTGCCGCTATTTATTGTTTTATCGTTTTTCGACATGCTTTGTCCAATCTCCTGCAGGTCGTCTAACAGACAGGCGTAAAGGATATTTGTTTTTGCTCTTTACGCATGACAGGCGGTTAGTTCAGTTCCGCTGTCATTTTTTTTAAGATATCCATTATATCCTCCCGTTTTTTGTTCAACCTGGCAGCCATTTTACTCAGCAACTCATTTTCTTTCCCGGGCTCATATTGCAAATCCGCCGTTGTAAGTTTAGGGAACCTCACCTTCAGCAGTTTTGCCTGCTTTCCCCAATCTCCTTTAACTAGAAAACCCACCTTGTTTTTATCCTGATTAGCCAGCATATTTTTTAATTTAATTGTAACTGATTTATTACCCTGCAAAGATGATATCGTATGCTGTTACTATTATTACAACTTTCTTAAGAAAACTTATATAAATCATAGATTATCCAAGGTTTTATTAAGAAGATTAAGTATTCCAGGCATTATTGATGGAGCCGGATGCTATTCATTTTGTAAACGAACAATTCCGGCATAGTAAAGCAATAGGTTCCGATAAAGAGGCTATGGCTTTTATGGAAAAACTTATTGCGAAACGAGTCCCGGCGTGGTAATAAACGGGAATATCGATCAATTTTTAAATAACATGGCAGCCCATCGTTTCTGGCAACGCGAAACCAAACGATTTGACGTATTAAACGGTACCGGATGTTGCTTTCGCAGGTACCGGCACAGGAATTCATACCTGCATTCATTTTAAATAGCAGAACATATACCCTGCTTCACCAATATAAACCGGGCCAAAATCCGGGGCATAACAATGCCAGTTACCCCTATCCGAAATACAGGTAAGCATCATGGGTGCATAGTATATTTCCCTTTTTTAATTCAGCAGGTGATCTATATTAATAGCATTGAGATAGGGAGTCAGGTGTTTGGGATCCTGAAACGCTCTATACTCGTCAATCTCTTTATTCTTGACACAGCAGTATGTTTCAATATAAAGGTCATCTAATTGATACAGAAAGACCGTTTTCCCGGCTTGGTATCTTTTAGCGACAACCACACCTTGGGTCAAAACGGTAGATCTTTTGTGATCCTCAGGCAATGCAATAAATTCTGACAGTTTCATAAATAACAGTTTTTACAGTTACGTTAAAAATGCAATTCCTAAAACGCTTAGCAAAGGACACATGATATTTGTGCTCTCCACTAACAATAATCAATGAACTTATGAGGCAGAGGCAGTACAAGAAGAGGCTGATTTTGTCTAAACCGACATGTATAAGAAAACAAATATAAAGGATAATGTGGGTATTTTATTTTTTATCCCATATAGAGCAAGTTTGATAACGTCAATAAACGCCGGCCTGATTGCGACTACCCATACAGTTACGACTATCGCCGACAAGCTCAGCTTTACACGCTTTTACTGCCCCTTTCTTCCATCTCCCAACCATGACCATTCAGCGCTTTATATGGTCAGCGGAGTATATCAAATACCTGATCAAAACAGTGGGGAAGTTTTATGGGGGAAACCATGAGGGTGACGCAGTAAGAGGGAAATATTATCACCTCACCGATCGTGAAGGAGGCCATCATCAATAATAATGACTGTAAGATCTTACCGGACCAGCATCAGTGGGATTTTCTACAGCATTTTGAGGGTTTGTATAAGTGAAAATATTGGCCGTCCTGCGTTGGTCAACAGCCTTTCCGCACTCAAAACAATACCATGTTTTAAGCCCGTTCCGGGCAACTGCTCCCTTAAAACAAAAAATCTTGCAAATCAACGATCTGCAAGATTTAATACAAGAAGTGCCCGAGACTGGATTCGAACCAGCACGCCGCGTTAGCAGCGCTACCACCTCAAGGTAGTGCGTCTACCAATTTCGCCACCCGGGCAACGGTTTGCAAATATAATGGGGAAGATGTTATAATTTTTAAAAACTTATAAGGGGTCAGTTTATGGGTAATACGATCCGGAAAGTGGTGCCCCTGCCCGGCTCTGATGCCACTACAAATAGCTCCCCTTTATGGTATTGCTCAATGATACGTTTGCACAAACTTAAGCCCAGTCCCCAGCCTCTTTTTTTAGTAGTGAAGCCCGGGTTAAATATCTTATCCAGGTGCTGCTTGCTGATGCCCTTACCGCTATCCTTTACATCAATCACTATTTTATCCTTCTGCTCCTGCATATTAACGCTGATCTGTCCCCTGCCCTCCATAGCGTCCAGGGCATTTTTTAACAGGTTCTCTATTACCCAGTCAAATAAGGGCCCGGATATTTTAGCCGCCATGCTGGTTTTATCATGGGTCAGCACTTCAAACTGCACTTTATCCGGTGAACGTCTTTTAATATAATCCACCATATTATTTACCTGCCCTACCAGGTCCTTTTCCTCCAGCTGGGGTGTGCTGCCAATCTTACCAAACCTGTCCGATACCAACCGTAAACGGCTTACGTCCTTTTCCAGCTCTTTTACAATTTGTTCGTTGGCGGGCATCTCTTTCATCATCTCCACCCAGCCTTCCAGCGATGATACCGGGGTGCCTAACTGGTGGGCCGTTTCTTTGGCCATACCGGCCCATACCTGGTTTTGTACCGAAATATAACTGCTGCGTAAGGTAAGCACCACTACAATAATAAACAGCCCTACGACTAATAATTGTACCAACGGGTAATAACGTACTTCGTTCAGCAAACTGGTATGCCCGTAATAATAACGGTTCACCAGGGTAGAGTCCTGCGGGTTAACATAAACGATAGGCTCGTTAATGGCTTTAAGCGATTTTAATTTTTGCTGGAGATAGGTTTTATCATCCACGGCTTTTACCGAATCGAGATTCACATAGCCGATGATACTATCTTTTTCATTGGTTTCTATAATGGGAATATCCGTATTCTGTGATACTATTTTAAAGGGCAGGCTTACGGCTGTTTCATTGGGGTCGAGTAATGACTTACTGGCTTCCACCCATAGTTCTACTTTTAACCGTTCTTCCTGTGCAATTTTTTCGGACAGGTAACGCGAATAAAAAACAGTGCCGGTAACAATAGCAATGGCTATTACCGCCAGTAAGGTTCGCCAGTTAAAAAGTTGCTGAAACATATTCCGAAGATAATAAAAGCCTGTTAGTGCAGGTAGTATAAGTTTTTGCACTTAGCAGGATAGATGCATAAAAAAAAGCGGCTAAATAATTAGCCGCTTCTCTGTGATTCCGCTGGGACTCGAACCCAGGGCCCCATCATTAAAAGTGATGTGCTCTACCAACTGAGCTACGAAATCAACCTTGTTTCCCGTTTTGGGAGTGCAAAAATAAGGGGGGTATACTTCTTAACCAAATACTTTTTACTTTTTTTTGAAAAAAATTAAAACTTTTTTTATCCCACAACTATTTAAGCATCATCACGGTAAGTAAAGTTAAATAATAAACCGATAAAATGATACACGTATACACGCTTTAAAAACAAACCTTGAAAACCGGTGCGGCCGGCTGCATTGTTTATCCATTGCTACAGTAATAAAACAGACCGTTACGCCACCACCCTGTTTTCTATAGTCCGATTATTTTCTTTGTTTTACTTTCGCAGTAATTGAAAAATATGAGTCAACCTAAAGTTGCTGTTGTTATTTTAAACTGGAATGGTGTAAAATTCCTGGAGCAGTTTCTGCCATCGGTAATAGCATCTGGTTATGCCAATCTCGATATTATTGTTGCTGACAATGCTTCCACCGATCATTCCTTATCTTTTTTAGCAACTCATTATCCGCAGATCAGGACTATTGTACTTGAACAGAATTTTGGTTTTGCCCGGGGATATAATGAGGCGTTGCGGCAAGTGGAAGCCGATTACTATGTATTACTGAACTCAGATGTGGAAGTAGTACCCGGCTGGATAGAACCCATGGTACAACTTTGCGAAGGCAATAAAAACATTGCAGCCTGCTAGCCTAAAATTTTAGCGTATCACCAAAAAGATACATTTGAATATGCCGGCGCTGCCGGAGGCTGGATTGACCGGTATGGCTATCCGTTTTCAAGAGGCCGTGTTTTTGATCATTGCGAAAAAGACCAGGGACAATATAATGATGCCGTTCCGGTATTCTGGGCAACCGGTGCTGCTTTGTTCATACGTGCCGCTGATTATCATGCCATGCAGGGTTTTGATAATTTCTTTTTTGCGCATATGGAGGAAATAGATTTGTGCTGGCGTTTACAGCAGGCCGGTAAACTCGTATATGTCTGTCCGCAATCAGTAGTATATCATGTTGGCGGTGGCACTTTACCCCAGGGTAATAGTTTAAAAACCTTTTTAAACTTCAGGAACAACCTGGTGATGTTGTATAAAAATCTTTCCTGGTCACAACGTTTATATGTATTCCCTATCCGTTACGCATTGGATACCGTAACAGCTTTAAAAGGACTGTTTGCGGGGCAGACAGGGTATTGCTGGGCCATCTGCCGTTCACACTGGGCCTTTACGGCATGGGTTTTTGCTAAGCAAAAACAAAGTGTTTTCCCCAAACACAAAACAAAAAATTTGCGTGGAATGTACGCCGGCAGCATAGTTTGGGCCTTCTTTGTAAAAAAGAAAAAACTATTTACAGAAATTGTTAAAAAAGACTGAGTTTTTTTGGATTGAATCCTTATTTTTGCGCAACAATTTATAACGATGTCACATACAGAAGATTATAAAAAGGAACTGCAAAAAATCCAGGATAAAGATTTTACTCATAGCTGGGTATCATCTTCCGGTTTTATTTTCTACTTAAGCATTGCCTGTTTGGTAGCTTTTGCTTTTGGTGGTTGCTATAAACTTTATACAAAGAAGTTTGAGAAGCCGCAGGTGACTATTCAGGAGAGCACTTTATACACTCCAAAATATAAATAATTTTTTTTCGAAAAAATTTGTTTTATAAGGTCGCAAATCCTTAATTTTGCACTCCCAAAGTTCTTTGATGCTGAACAAATTAAAACAGCAAATGCGGAAGTAGCTCATTTGGTAGAGCACGACCTTGCCAAGGTCGGGGTGGCCGGTTCGAGCCCGGTCTTCCGCTCAGAATGATTCCATTCGTACAATGCGGGTGGAATTTTTTGTTTAGAACAAAAGCCCTGGTGGTGGAATTGGTAGACACGCAGGACTTAAAATCCTGTGGCCAGCAATGGCCGTAACGGTTCAAGTCCGTTCCGGGGCACTCAAAAGGTAACTAAGCAATTAGTTACCTTTTTTGTTTTAATATGCACTATGTATATATTTTATATTCTATAAAATGCCAACGGTTTTATGTTGGATATTCTACAGACGTTGCTGCACGTTTGGCAAGGCATAATAAAGGCATGGTAACTGCTACAAAAGACTGTACACCATATGAGTTAAAAGCCTTCAAAGCTTTTAATTCTGCCATTGAAGCGAAACAGGAAGAGTACAAAATAAAAAAAATGAAAAGCAGGAAATATATCGAATTCCTGGTAGCCGGGAATTGGTAGGCATGCCCCGATCTTAATCGGGGTGGCCAGCAATGGTCCTACCCCGATTAAAGTCGGGGTCCGGGGCACTCAAAAGGTAACTAAGTAATTGGTTACCTTTTTTGTTTTGATATACACTACGTATATATTTTATATTCTATAAAATATATACGGTTTTATGTTGGATATTCTACAGACGTTGCTGCACGTTTAGCAAGGCATAATAAAGGCACGGTAACTGCTACAAAGAACTGTACACCTTATGAGTTAAAAGCCTTCAAAGCTTTTAACTCGGCCATTGAAGCGAAACAGGAAGAGTACAAAATAAAAAAAATGAAAAGCAGGAAAT
>CAYUMH010000185.1:0-6648 GCA_964445775.1 uncultured Terrimonas sp. | reverse complement strand
GAAAACGAAAAAACGCGACCACCGCAAACTGGGTAAGAAATTAAACATCTATACCATGGATGATGATGTGGGACAGGGTTTAATTATGTGGTTACCCAATGGTACCGTGGTGATTGAGGAGCTGGAAAAACTGGCCAAGGAAACAGAATCTGAAGCCGGTTATAAAAGGGTGGTAACCCCGCATATTGCCAAAGAGAATATGTACCTGACCAGCGGTCACTTACCTTACTATGCCGATAGTATGTACCCGCCCATGGAAATGGATGGTGAAAAGTATTACCTGAAATCCATGAACTGCCCGCACCACCACAAAATATTTGCGGCGGAGCCTAAAAGTTACCGTGACCTGCCTTACCGTATTGCAGAATACGGTACCGTGTACCGTTACGAGCAAAGCGGTGAATTATTCGGTTTAATGCGGGTACGTTGTTTACATATGAACGATGCGCATATTTATTGCACCAAGGAGCAGTTCAACGATGAGTTCCGTGCGGTAAATGATATGTACCTGAAATACTTTAAGATATTTGGTATTGATAAATATGTAATGCGTTTATCCTTACACTCGCCTGAAAAACTGGGTGTAAAATATGTGAACGAACCGGAACTGTGGAAGGAAACAGAAGCCATGGTACGTAATGTATTGACGGAGTCCAACATTCCTTTTGTGGAAGTACAGGACGAAGCGGCGTTTTACGGCCCAAAAATTGATGTACAGATTTATAGCGCTATCGGCCGTGAATTTACCCTGGCTACCAACCAGGTCGACTTTTCACAGGGCCGCAGTTTTAAATTACAATACACATCGCAGGATAACAAACCCGAAACCCCGCTGATCATTCACCGTGCACCTTTAGGTACACACGAAAGGTTTATCGGTTTCTTACTGGAGCAATATGCCGGCAAATTCCCGGTATGGCTGGCGCCGGTACAGGTAAAAGTGTTGCCTATCAGCGATAAATTCCTGGACTATGCCAAAGAGATCCAGGCCAAACTGAAAAAAGCGGATATCCGTGCCGAGGTAGATGATCGCCAGGAAAAAATAGGTAAAAAGATCCGGGAAACCGAGTTGTTAAAAATACCGTACATGCTGGTGGTGGGTGAGAAGGAAATGAATGAAAAGCAGGTGTCTATCAGGCGCCAGGGTAAGGGCGACCTGGGGGCGAAACCGCTGGATGAATTTGTACAACAGGTAGTAGAAGAAATAAAAGAACGCAGGGCCGATACCCCTGAAGTAACTGCAGGCTAATGACCGTTTGTTGCCGGTTTATTTTAATCCGGCAAATAAAAAAAACGGTTAACCAAAAATGTAGTAATTTCAAAAAATAATCAATATAACCAACCTCGTATCCTGAATAGAGGGTTTTAAAAAACAGCAAAAACGTTTACCTGCAGGAGGTAGACTTCATTTAAAAAACGTAAATGGCAGTACCACAAAAACCCGGTGGCGGGTTCAGCAGACCACCCGGCCAGGGCGGATTTAAGCCCGGCGGCGGCGGTGGCGGATTTAACAAAGGCGGCAGAGGCAGATTTATACCTCGCAAAGAAGCCGAACACAGAATTAACCATCATATACGTGTACCACAGGTCCGTCTTGTGGGCGACAATGTAGAGGTGGGTATTTATTCTACACAGGAAGCGCTTAAAATGGCGCAGGATCAGGAGTTAGACCTGGTGGAGATTTCTCCGCAGGTTGATCCCCCGGTATGTAAGATCATCGACTACAATAAATTCCTTTACGATAAAAAGAAAAAGGAAAAAGAAATGAAGGCAAAGAGCAAGGTCTCCGAGGTAAAAGAGATCCGCTTTACGCCTAATACCGACGATCATGATTTTGACTTTAAAGCAAAACATGCCGAAGGATTCTTAAAAGATGGCAATAAGGTAAAAGCTTATGTACAATTCAAAGGCCGTGCAATCCAGTTCCAGGATCGCGGGCAATTATTGTTACTGAAATTTGCCGAGCGTTTAGCCGAAGTAGGTATCCTCGAAAACATGCCTAAGCTGGAAGGCCGCCGTATGTTGGCCATGTTCGCGCCAAAGGGTAAGAAAAAAAGTTAATGCTTCATCATACTTGCCACAAAGCTCCCGTTTACGGGAGTTTTGTTGTTTATACCTTTCTGTTTTTCATTAGCAAATTATCAAATCAGCAAATTAACACATTAGTATTGGGGCTGTCAGCCGTATATCCCTGTTCAGCTACAGTTCCCGCTTTTGGCAGTAGTGCAACGGCTATGCTGCCTGTCCAAACACGGTTGCAGCTACTGCTGTCAATCGGACAGCAGATAGCGCATCCACGCCAGTACAAAAGGTTGCGTTATAAAATTAGATTTTTAGGTATATTGTGAATAGTAAGGTAGATACATATGTTAAGGAACTTAGAGAAGCCTTTCAATTATAAACGATGAAATTCATTTATTTGGAACTCCAAAAAAGTACAAATATTTTGATTATAGCAGAAATAATTAAGTGATGAGTCTCCTGAAGTTCTATTTCATGACGAAATGAAGTTTGCGAAGCCTGTCGAATTGATTTTTTAAGAGTAACAGATTCACGATAATTGTGACAGGGCTTATGAAAATAGCTGCAAAGAAGATAAGGTGTTATAAATTGTATTTAACTGATTTTATTTATTAACGCTTGAATAAGCGTGATAAAATTAAAATAGGCACTAGATGTCTCAATCTTTTACTTTCGGATTTAAATGAATTTTGATATGAAAATTTCTGAAATTGTAATTAAAAATTTTAAAAGATTTACTGATTTAACCATATCTAATATTTCTCCTAAAGCCAAAATTATAATAGTTGTAGGTCCAAATGGAAGTGGGAAATCATCTTTATTTGATGCCTTACATATTTGGTATAGAAATCACATGGATAAATATAGCGGGAGAGATGAATTATATTATCCCAAAAATAAACTAGTTTCATTTGATTATGATGAAAATGTAAAACTGCATTTTCATGATTTTAGTTTGCAAAATGGAAAAGAAAGCGACCAGCTAAAAGGGAAATTTTACTTTCGTACAGCATATAGAAATCAGGCGGATTTTACTATTTCCTCCTTAACCAAAATGGAAGATCCTACAAAGAAAATTAGGATATCAAATCTTATTCAAAATGACACTGTTGTTTCTGAAAATTATCAACGCTTAATATCCTTAACATTGCAAGGTGTTTATAACTCCGAGAATGATAAGATACCTGTAAAAGATTTGAGAGAAAATTTAATTGGAAAGATTCGACAATCACTGTTAAATGTTTTTGAAGACTTAACACTTTCTTCAATTGGAGACCCCCTAAAAGATGGGACATTTTATTTTGAAAAAGGAAGCGTAAAAGATTATCACTATAAAAACCTTTCTGGTGGAGAAAAAGCAGGATTTGATATTTTGCTTGATTTGATAATAAAATCATCCTATTTTGACGATGCCATATATTGTATAGATGAGCCAGAAACTCATATGCATACTCAATTGCAAGCCTCACTTTTTGAAGAAATATTTAGATTAATTCCTTCTAACTCCCAGTTGTGGATTAATACACATTCACTTGGAATACTGAAAAAAGCCAGGGAAATAGCAAAGAACGATACGGACTCAATTGCGTTTTTAAGTTTTGATCACTTGGATTTTGATAATCGAGTAGAGTTGACTCCTCAAAAAATTGATAAAAATATTTGGGAAAAATCTATTCAACTTGCTCTAGATGATTTTTCAATGCTACTTGCACCTCAAAAAATAATTTTATGTGAAGGAGATAATAATGGGAGAAAAAATAAAAATTTTGATTCACAAATTTACAATAAAATATTTTCTGATAAATATGAAAATGTATTGTTTGTATCATTAGGAGGGTTTAATGATTTAGAGAATGATAATAATACTTCATATCTTATTTTGAAATCTATTCTAAAAGCCTCAAATATTGTTAGGTTGATTGACGGGGATGATAAAAATGAAGCAGAAATTATTGAATTTGCTAATAAAGGCATTAAGGTATTACTTCGTCGCCACATTGAATCATACCTCTGGGATGATGAAGTGGTTTTGAAGTTGTGTAATTATTTGGGTATGTCTGAAAAGTATGATGAGGTGCTTTTAGTTAAAAAACAAAAGCTTGAGGCAAGTAATTTAAGAGGAAATTCTAAAGATGATATTAAATCTGCTTCTGCAGAAATTTATGAATCAATAAAGAAAATATTCAATCTCACAAAATCTGGCAGTTCAAAAGAAATTTTTTTAAGAGATACAGTGGCTCCATTAATTACAAAAGATACAAATATTTATAAGCAGCTTGAAAAAGAAATTTTTGGAGAATAAGAGAATGTATCTACATAGTAATCGGGGTGTATTAATGAGCTTAACTGTGCAACATTTGTTAGTAAATCTTATTTATTGATAATGCTAAAATACTTATCTGCAATTTTAAAAAAGTAAAAGAACATACTATGATCTCACAGATATTTTAATAATGCTTATGATTAATATAATACTAACAGAAACTATAATAGAAGATCTAAACATCTTCTTCCAGTTTCAACTGGATCAGGAAGCCAATTATTTAGCCGCATTCACCGCTAAAGACCCCAATGACAAAGCCGCTTACCTGGAAAAATACAGTAAACACCTCGTCGATCCCACTATACATATGTGCACCATAAAACTGGATGGCGTGATTGTAGGCAGCATTGCAAAATTTATGATACAGGATGAAGCCGGGCTTACCTATTGGATCGACAGGGAATACTGGGGACGTGGTATAGCTTCTGCCGCCCTGCATGATTTTTTAAAAATAGAACCTACCAGGCCCATCCATGCGAGTACGGCATTTGATAACTACGGCTCGCAGAAAGTACTGAAAAAAGCCGGCTTTGTAAGAGTAGGAACGGACAAGGGTTTTGCCAATGCAAGACAGGCAGAGATTGAAGAGTATCTTTATAAACTTTCTGACTAACATATCTATTAATCCGTATCCCTATTACAAATCATATCATGAAACAAATTTTAATTACCCTGCTGACCTTTTTGCAGGTGAACAGCATTGCTCAATCGAACACCACACGGTATAATTTTGATCATATTATAATGACCGTTGCCGGTGATTTGAATAAAGATAATTTACCGGATAAAGTAATAGTAATCCAGGACACATTAAGCGAAACGGCTCCGTATCAGGTGCAAATATTTTTTAAAGAAAAATCCGGGAGCTATGAACTGATAACGGCTTCCTCAAAAATAATTGAACCGCAATACCCCGAAGGCAGGGGTGGTTATATATCAGGAAATGGTTTTCGCGATGTGACTATCAGGAATGGCATACTAAGTATAAACTTTCAATTATTGCGTGGACATTTTGAACATAAGTTCAGGTTCCGGAACGGGAATTTTGAATTGATAGGTTTTTCCATGGTAAATGCGAATGGTATCGGTGAAATGACCACCACTGACTTTAACCTGTCCACCGGCATCAGGGTTGAAAAAACGGAAAGGTCTGATAATGGTAAGGTATTAAGTAATACGAGGAAGAAAATATGGATAAGGCCATTACCAAAACTACAGGACCTTGTACCAATGGAAAATGAATTTTATTAAAAATACTTGTTAGTTATAATACACCACAAAATCTGAATCCTGACGGATTTTGCGGTCAGCATGCCGGTTAAAAAATTATATAAAGCAAAACCTGATTAAAGCTGCATATAATGCTTTATTCTTTGTTTAAGTTATAACATGGCATTACGATAATCACTTAACTTTAGCGTATTATTTTACCCTGGTTACTTACTGCCTGTCAGTTAGCCATGCAAAAATGTATAACGATGAAATATCTAATTGCCGTTGCGCTTGTTTTAAGTCTTTGTATTAACCGTAATGATCCACCTGCGGCTTTTGATTTGCCTGCGGAAACAAAAATTAAAACAGGAGCAGAGCAGACTGAGCTGTACCTGCCTTACCTGAAAGGAAAAAGAGTAGCGCTGCTGGCTAACCAGACCACTATCATTGGCGAAAAACACCTGGTGGACAGTTTACAGTCACTGGGCGTTGATATTAAAAAAGTATTTGGTCCTGAACATGGTTTTCGTGGTAATGCGAGTGCAGGTGTTGTAGTATCAAATGAAATAGATAAAACAACGGGTATTCCTATTATCTCCTTATACGGCAAAAAAAATAAACCTACAAAGGCGGACCTGGCGGATGTTGATATCGTTATTTATGACCTGCAGGATGTAGGTTGCCGTTTTTATACCAATATCAATGCACTGTCCCGGTTAATGGAAGCCTGTGCAGAGCATGGCAAAGAATTGCTGATCCTGGACCGGCCTAATCCCAACGGTTATTTAATTGACGGGCCTATACTGGATATGAAATATAAATCGGGCATCGGTATGTTCCCCGTGCCCATGTCGCATGGATTGACCGTTGCCGAATTTGCCCAGATGGCGAATGGTGAAGGCTGGCTTACCAATAAAGTAAAGTGTGCGTTGAAAATTATTAAAGTGGCCAACTATAACCATGATATGCCCTATGTATTACCGGTAAACCCTTCGCCCAACTTAAATACACCTCAGTCTATTTTACTCTATCCCTCTACCTGCATGTTTGAAGGTACTTACCTCAATCACGGCCGAGGCACACAATACCCC
>CAYUMH010000184.1:0-6853 GCA_964445775.1 uncultured Terrimonas sp. | reverse complement strand
ACTTAGAAAAGTTTCTTAGCCCAGACTTTAAGCCCTCTAAACCGACACAAAGAAAGCAAGTATTCTAACCTTGTTTTTCTTATTTCGCCCAATATGCCTTTTTATTCGTTGAAAAGCATTATTCGTTCTTTCTGTTAAAAAGCGGGTATTGAAAATCCATATCAAATCCACCGGGATATTATTGAATGCAGCCAGTAAGTTGTCAGGTATCAGCCGAAGTGAAGTAATGTTGGCAGGTATATAAAAAAAGAATGGGCTAGGATACTTAGAAAAGTTTCTTAGCCCAGACTTTAAGCCCTCTAAACCGACACAAAGAAAATAAAGAAACAGGGTTGTTCTTTTATATTTCGATGGTTGATAAATATGTTTCGCCTAATGGCGCATTTTAAACGTTGAGTGATTATTTCTCCCTGATATCAGGAAGTATCAGCCAGTAACACAATACAATCCGGCGGCGGTCATCATCCGGCCGGTAATCTGTAATATGCGCAAAAGGGTATTCCTCTCCCCTTCCGTTGGCCACATACCCTATTTTTAAATTATTGTAATTGGTAAAACGGCCGGCATTCTGTGTCATTAAAAACTTAAGATTACGAAGCAGTTCCTTCGCCCTGAACTCCGATAACTGTTTATTTAATAATTGCTGGCTGGGAGCGGGGTTTTTTAATATTTCCACCAGTGTTTTGTATAAACCTGTTCCTTCGGGTATCGCCTGCTCATCGGCATAACCCAGTAAAACAATAACTGCTTTATGAGGAATGTTTTTGTATTTATTGGAGAACCTGGCAATAGAATCAATCACCGGGCTAAACAGCTTTTCCACCTTGTCCGTATTTTCAGGTGCTACACGGTATACGCCGGGGTCAAAAAAAGCGGCCAGGCTAAAAAGGTTATAACTGGTAATATTAATGGCATCGTTAAGCATCTGGTACACCTGCTCCCTTTTGCCCGAACGGTTATTAAAAGTATCCAGCTCAATCAACCTTGCCTGTATTTCACTTTTATAGGCTTTCCGGAAAGTCTTTTTATCTGTAAGGGTTTGGGCAATATACTCAGCCCCTTTTGCTTCGGCCTCAATTGTTTCCTGCAAACGTTTAATCAATATTTCCGATTGCGTACTTAAGGTATCTTCCAGGTGCCCCTTTTGCTCCTTCTGGTTAACCAGTTGTTTTAAACTGTCTAACCGGTTTAATTCAATTGCCTTACTTTGATTATACGCATCCAGAGATTTTTTTGCCGCTGCCATTCGCTTTTGGGTTCCACATGATACCAATACAAACAGACAGATAAGTGACCATATGCATTTAGTCATATCTTCTTTTTAAAAATGGTTTAGATTTTGAAGTGGCTTTTCAGTCGGAATATGACTTTATCATGGAACAGGACGAATATCAATACCGCCTCCGCCGCTACGGCTTTGGCTGGTATTTTTCACCTGTTGCTCGTATAGTTTTTTATATAATTTATCCCTGCCGGCAAAGGTATTGGTGCTTACAGTATCGTATTCGTTATTACTGGTTAATAATGTGTTGATCAGCTCTTTTCTGCCGGATATGCTCAGGTCGTTAGCAGATAATAATAACTCATCTACAAACATTCCCTTTTCTGCTTCATCTTCCTTATACCATAAGGTGATCATAATTAAAAAAATGACAAAAGCACCTGCCCATAACAGGATAAGTGCGGGGTAATGTCCTGCAGACTTATCGGGGAATAATGTTTTAGTGCCTTTTTTACTCATAGTCCAAAATCACTGCCGTTTACACGACAGGTTTACTAATCAATCACGAAGATACGTTTTTATTAAGTCTTTGTTATACCCTTCAATGGTTCTTATAAAGGTTTTTAGTTCTCCTCCGTTTAAATCACCGCCGATAAAATGTTTATCAATCTGCGAAATGGTATTGTATATAGGATGAGATGCGCCAAGGGGCGAAAAGGTTGATCTTAAGCTATGCAGAACAGGCTTTAACAGGTGAAATTCTTTTTCCTTATAGATCATTTCCATGGTCTTTTTATCCACTTCCCATTGGGTGAGCATTTCATTGATGAAAGTTTTGGCTGTTTCCATATCCCCGCCTACCAGGCTAAGAAAATAATCTTCCTCCTCATTGGTGGCCACCATATTTGTATCGCTGTTTTCCGGCTCCAGGAATTTTTGTATTTCAGCTATTAAAGTGTACTCTTCCAATGGTTTAGCCAGGTAACCGTTAAACCCGTTTTGCAGGCATTTGTTTTTTTCGTCCGCAGAAACATAGGCGGTCATCGCAATTACCGGCAGTTCTAAAAGCATATCATTCCGTAAATGACCTATTGCTACATAACCATCCATGACCGGCATCTGGATATCCATTAATACCAGGTCAAATGACTGCTGCTGCAACACCTGCAAAGCCTGTTCGCCGTTTTCAGCATACTGCACATTTGCTTTATACTTCTTTAAAATATGACTTAATAATAGCTGGTTGGTCTTATTATCCTCCACCGCTAATAGTTTATACCCCGATAAATCGGCCAACACGGCATGATAATTACTATCCTCGTTCAAACTTACGTTCTGGCGTTCCTCAGGTGTTAATTTATCTGCCAGTATAGAAAAGGAGAAAACCGAGCCTTTGCCCATCTCACTATGAACCGACACATTCCCGCCCAGTAAGTTTACCAGGCTTTTTACAATAGTCAAACCCAGACCGGTACCGCCATGCTGGCGGGTAGTAGCATGTTCCAGTTGTTCAAATCTTTTAAAAATGGATTCTGTTTTATCTACCGGGATGCCGCTTCCGGTATCACTCACGCTGAAGCCCAATTTCATTAAACGCTCCGTATCATTATCCCACACTACAGAAACTCCTAACGTAACAGTACCCTTATCGGTAAACTTTAAAGCGTTCCCTATCAGGTTGATCAATATCTGTTTTAAACGTTCGGCATCCGTTTTTATAAACTCAGGGATCTTTTCATCCACATTGCTCTGGTACACAATCCCTTTTTCTTTAAAAGAAGCAGAGAACATCAGGGCTACATCCTGTAGCAGTTGTTTTATGTTGAATACCCTTTTTTCTATACGCAGCTTACCGGCTTCTATTTTTGAAAAATCCAGTACATCATTTACAATATTCAACAGGTTATTACTGGACGAACTGATCACATTTGCATACTGCTTCTGGGTATCGTTCAAGGGTGTTTGTGATAACAAACGACCAAAGCCTATCAGGGCGTTCAAAGGCGTTCGTAACTCATGGCTCATATTAGCAAGAAACTGGTCCTTTACTTCTGTAGAACGTAATGCTGCTCTTTGTGCCGCCTTAAAATCACTGATAAGTTGTAACTGTTTCGAGTGCCGGCGAATAATAATGGTCGTCATCACCAATATGGCAATGATGGCCGCAATAGCCAGCAACCTGTTAAATAAGGATAAATTACTGGCCTGGGCATTATTATCCCGCAAGGTATTCTCCAGCTCACTGTCCAGCCTTTTTTGTACCTCCAGGCAGTTCACATAAATATCATCACTCAGCTGCATTTTGCGTAGGGAGTCTATCAGCGAACGTCTGCTGTTTAGCCTGGAAGCCTGCAGGCTTTGTGTAAGTATGGAGAGAGAAAGTTCTACCTGCCGGTCAATAAAAGTGTTCATATTAGTTAAGAACACTTTGGTTTCCGGGGTAGCGGCCGCTTTGGCCAGGGCACTACTGTTATATCCCAGAATGGTAAGCGAGTCATTCAATTTGTTAAACCGGGCACTGTCAATGGTAAGATTATGCGAACTTAGTTTTTTCTCCAGGTCAAAAGCCAGGTTGGCCAGCTCTGTAATACGGTTGTTGATACGAAAGGTCTCTACCGCTTTCAGGTTGCCATACCGTAAAGCCCGGTTGGCCTGGTTGGTAAACAACTGGGTAATAAATATCAGCACCATCAGTGCCAAAGCCAGTATTACAATAGGAAAAAAAAGTTTGAAAAACCGTTTCATGGATATTAAAAATACAACCTTTTATAAAAGGTTCAGCTTGGTCAATAACTGTTCCCTGTAACTATCAGATACCGGGATGGCCGCATCATGAATATGGACCACCATATCTTCTATATAATCAATTTTATTAAATGCAATAATATAACTGCGGTGTACCCTTATAAACTGTTGTGCCGGCAGCCTGTCTTCCAGGGCCCTTAAACTGGAGTGGATAATATGGTTTTTACCCAACACATGCACTTTCACATAATCACCCTTGGCCTCCATCCACATAATATCATTCAGGTTCAGCTTACGTATCACCTTACTTTCCTTAATAAACATAAAATCTGTAGAAACCTGGCCCAGCTGCGTATCCTGGCTTTTCAGCAGTTCCAAAGCCCGCTCTACCGCTAACAGTAAGCGGCCCATGGTAAAGGGTTTAACCAGGTAATCCACCACGTTCATTTCAAAAGCCTCTACGGCATAACCCTGTTTGGCAGTGGTAAGAATTGTAAGTGGTTTTACCGGTAATAATTTGAGTAATTCTAATCCCGTCATACCCGGCATTTCCACATCTAAGAACAGGATATCGGTAGTTATTGTCTCCAGGCCTTTTTTGGCACTGATGGCATCTTCATATTCGCCAACAATATTCAGTGAACCGGATTTTTCCAGCAGCTGCCGCAGCATCAGCCGGGCTATTTTGTTATCATCAACTATTATGCAGGATGGTAAACTGTTTTCTTTCATAGTCGTCATTTTCAAAAAAGCAGATCCCGTAATTGCTGTTACAGGTCATCTTACTTTTTCTGGTGTTATTTGTATAAGAATGAAAGTAGTGAATTATTGACCAATGTCAACCTCTTTTGCTCTTTTTTATATGTTATACCAGTTAAAAAACTGCTTATCGTATGTGGAACTTACTGCACCACCATTAACAGTATAAGTATACCGGCGATGAGCATACCGCCATGTTATAAAAAAAACCCGCATGGTATGCGGGTTTCCATTCTATATAATACAGTGATAAATACGTTATAATCCGCTTAAGGTTAAGCCAATCGTGTAAGGACGGACCTCCGGGGCCACACCATCCTTGAACAGGTTGGTTAACTGGAAAGAACCGAATAAAGAAAAATGGCCCCATCCAACCCGGGCTGTAGCTGCAATACGCGTAGTATTGAAGTAACGTTTCTGCATTTCTTTTACCGTGTAGTCATTAATAACACCGCCCGCTCTTGTTTGTAAAGTACGGCTACGTGTAAAAGCTTTGGCTAACCAGCCGGCTTTAATGCCGATAGCACCTTTCCAGCTACGGTCACTGTTATCAGGATCCGCTACAAAACGCAGTTCAATAGGAGCTTCCAGGTAAATAGTTCCTACCTTATGTTTTTTAAAATTGTTGGTATCGGCCTGGTTAATAAAACGCAGGTTTTCGGTTGTACCTTTTATATCAACAAAAGTTTTATCAAAATACATATTGTCATACGCTATACCTGCACCAATGGCTGCACTGAATTTTTTAGCAGATTTAAACGGAAAATCCAGCATAAAATAGGCGTTAAACGTACGGGGGAAACCTTTGGTACTGATAGTATCCGGAATACCAGCCCAGCCGGTATAACCGAACTGGAGCATTAAATGATCATTGGCTTTACCGGCCTTTTTTAAAACCCCTTCTCTTGCAGTAGTAGAGTCCTGTGCCGATACAGCTGTGAAAAAGAAGGCACTAAGAGCAATTAAGAATATTCTTTTCATAAATGTGTAGTAATGGGCAAATGTATTTTCAATGCGGTTAATAAAAGGTTAAACCCGTCTTTTTATGCTAAATTCTATACCATAAGGCATAAAATGCATATAAAAGACAGGAAATCAACTCTTATTAACTATTTAACCTTATAAAAATGCCCCGTTTTCCGGGGCATTTTTATAGTGGACCCTGCTGGGATCGAACCAGCGACCCTCTGATTATGAGTCAGATGCTCTAACCGTCTGAGCTAAGGGTCCTACAGTGCAACTGCGCTGTGCGGCCGCAAAAATATATAATCTGGATTAAATAGCCTTATTTAATCTCCTCAAATTCTATATAATCGTCAGAATGTTTCTGAGGAGGAGGGCTTTGAGCCTGTTTGGTTTGGGTAAAACGGCCCTGGTTCACGCTTTCATGCGTTTGCTGTTGCTGCTGAAACTGTTGCTGCATCTGTGCAAACTGTTTTTTCATAGTGCGGGAAGCACGATAAACAGGTATGATAAATTTAAATATCAGGTTATATAAAAACCAGGCAAGTAAGGCGTATAGTATAACTTTCAGCATAACAGGTAAAGTATTTAAGTATAAAGTATCAGACTTAATATCAAATACAGGTCAAAAATACAATAGTTATAAGGGTTTATAACGCCATTTATCAATTAATTGTTCAGCTCCGGCGGATTTTAATAAAGCTTTAATAAGTTCAGGGACTTTTGATGTTTAAGGTTTTAGGTTTAATGTTTAAAGGTGGGAAAAGTTCAAGAGGTTCAAAAGTTCAAGCGTTCAAAAGGTTGGGGGGACGGCATTGCCCTCCAGTCTTACTGTTAACTATTAACTAATAACAATTAACGAATAACCATTAACTGTTATCCAACAAAAAAGCTGAATACTTAAAACCTCCAAAGGCCTTAAGCATTCAGCTTTATGCATTTAGCTTATACTACTATACTAACTCAATTTCAAAATTGATCAGTTCCTTGAACTGCTGGATACGCCTGTCAATATCGGCCTTGGTTACTTCTTTTAAACGGGTAGGACCGAATTTCTCTACGCAGAAACTCGCCATAGCTGAACCAACAATGATGGCGCGTTTCATGTTTTCAAAGGAAATATCACCGGTTTTAGCCAGGTGACCTATAAAAAAAAAAAAAAAA
>CAYUMH010000183.1:0-6912 GCA_964445775.1 uncultured Terrimonas sp. | reverse complement strand
CGCTGACCACCCTTGATGAAAAAAAATCTTTCCTGCAGGAAGCGGCCGATAATAACTATATCCTTTTCCTGGAACATGATCCGCTGCACGAATGTTGTACCGTTCACCAAACAGAAAAGGGCATAAGGTTGAAAGAAACTTTTAAACTGGCAGATATATAACACAGCCTGGAAATCATGGGTCTTGTCTGGGCCATGGTTCGTGGGTCATGGTTCGTGTCTCACGAACCATTGAAGGTCGAGGTTCGTGTCTCTCGAGCCTCGTAGTTGCTCGCATTACCTGTCTCAATAACGTACGATTTCGGTAAACGATAAAGAGGTTTACGCACAGGTAGCAGCTAATGTACAGACGTTTTTAAATTATAGGCCATGGTTCGTGTCTTAACCCATGCCATGGTTCGTGTCTCACGAACCATAATACTATCTACTTTAATGGCTTGGTTCAAATAACGTAGGTTTATCACAAACATGAAAGAGCTTTTACGTAAAGGCCATGGTTCGTGTCTCACGAACCACATAATAATATTTATCTTCATAGATGGCCTCAATTAACGTATGATCGTCACAAACAATAAAGAGCTTTTACGTAAAGGCCAAAGCTTGTACAGACGGTTTTAATTCTGGGCCATGGTTGGTGGGCCATGGTTCGTGTCTCACGAACCACATAATAATATTTATCTTCATAGGTGGCCTCAAATAACGTATGATCGTCACAAACAATAAAGAGATTTTACGAAAAGACCAAAGCTAATGTACGGACGGTTTTTAATTCTGGTCAATAACCATTTTCTTTGTATTCATAACCATGCAAATAACCGGGCAATACAAGCGATACATCAACCTGTTTATCAGGTACTTTTTAGGTCCACTGTTATTCTGCTGGCTTATCTGGTTTATTTACACACAAATTGCGCGGCAACCCGATATTGAACTGGCCTGGCAACAGATACTGGACTCCTTTAACAGCAAAAAAATCTGGCTGGTCATTGGTGCGGTGGCGCTCATGCTCATTAACTGGGGTATTGAGGCCGTTAAATGGCGTATATCGGTAAAGCCGGTCCAGGAAGTGAGCTTTCAAACAGCTTTCAAAGCCATTTTATCCGGGGTATCCGTATCTATCAGCACCCCTTACCGGGTGGGCGAATACCTGGGCCGTATTTTATATATGAACGAGGGCAATAAGCTTAAAGCCGTATCCTTAACGGTAGTAGGCAGTATCAGCCAGATCATGGTTACCCTGGTAATGGGGCTCGTTGGTTTATTGTTTATGGCCGATGCCCTGGCACAGCAGCATATACTATCGCCCCTGTGGATCAAAATGATCGCCAGCGGGGTGGGTATGGTGCTGGTAATTTTAACTTTATTTTATTTCAGGCTCTCCTGGCTGGTGAAGCGGATTGACCAGATACCCGCCATTAAAAAATTTACCTGGCTTATCAATGCCCTGGAAAACTTTAATGCAACTATACTGTTTAGCTTACTGTCATTATCTGTAATACGGTTTTTAGTATTTATATTACAGTACTATTTACTGTTCCGGTTCTTTGGGGTAACCATAGGGTTTGAAGAGGCCTGGGTAAGTGTTAGTCTCATGTTCCTGGTAATGGCCGTGGTGCCTACCATTGCCTTATTTACCGACCTGGGACTAAAAGGGGAGATCAGCCTTAAACTGATAGGTATTTTCAGTACAAACGGGCTGGGTATAACCCTCACAACCATAAGTATTTGGTTAATTAACCTGGTTATCCCGGCATTGGCAGGCAGTTTGCTGATACTAAGTGTAAAAAAAGTGTTTAATAATAGAAATGAAAAAAACTAAATTTTTTGCTGCTCCGTTTTTATTACTCATGGTCATGGGTATTGCTTCGGATGAGGGTAAAACCTATACCAACGATGCCTGTACTATTAAAAATGTGGCATTCAAAGCCGGGGAAAAAGTTTCGTTTACCGTTTACTACAATGTAGCCGGGGTATATGTAAATGCGGGCATCGCCACTTTTACCAATACGCTGGAAACCTTAAATGGTAAACCGGTATACCATATTGTGGGCGAGGGTAAAACCAATGACTCCTACGACTGGATATTTAAGGTGCGTGATAAATACGAAACCTATATTGATACCACCACCATGCAGGCCATGAAATTTGTCCGGAATGTGCACGAGGGTAATCATAAAAAATACCAGCTGGTAACTTTTAATAAAACAGCCAATACGGCAATTACCAATGATGGTGTGTTTAAAGTGCCGGCCTGTGTGCAGGATGTGGTAAGCTCGGTTTTCTATGCGCGTAATATTGATTTTTCCATACTGCGCCCCAACGATAAAATTGCTTTCTCCATGTTCCTGGATAATGAAGTGTACAATATGTATATCCGTTATTTAGGTAAGGAAACGGTAACCACGCGTTATGGTAAATTCAAAGCCATTAAATTTAAACCCATGCTTATTAAAGGTACCATCTTTGAAGGTGGGGAGAATATGACCGTATGGGTGACCGACGATGCCAACCACGTACCCGTGCGCATTGAAAGCCCCATTGTAGTAGGTAAAGTAAAAATAGATATGATGAGTTTTGAAAACCTGCGACATCCCCTGACCTCCCTGGTTAAAAAGAAATAATTTGAAAACGGTGAGAAAAAATCTCACCGTTTTTGTTTTATAAAAGAAAATGTACGTTTAGTCGGCCGCATTGTTATTATCATCACCTGTTTTTCATTAGCATATCGGCATATTATCACATTAGCACATTCCGGCACAAGAACATTCTCAATTTATCTGACTACTTTTGGTACTTAATTATAGCCATTGCGTACACCTGCAACCATCATATTAGGCATTGACCCCGGCACATTATTAATGGGCTACAGTATTATTGAAATTAAAGGCAATAAAATAAAGCCCCTGGAAATGCATGCACTGAAGCTGAGTGCTAAAAAAGATAATTACGAACGCCTGCACCTGATACATAATAAAATTGAGGAACTGATCAACGATTTTAAACCCACAGAATTTGCAATTGAAGCGCCTTTCTTTGGAAAGAACGTACAGAGTATGTTAAAGCTGGGGCGTGCCCAGGGTGTGGCCATTGCAGCGGCCATGCGTGCGGGACTGGCGGTAACCGAATACTCGCCCCGTAAAGTAAAACAGGCTATCACCGGCAATGGTAATGCCGATAAAGAACAGGTATGGAAAATGCTGCAGCAGCTATTGGCCATTAAAGAACAACCGCAATACTTCGATGCCACGGATGCATTGGCCGTAGCCATGTGTCACCACTACCAGTTAAACTCCGTAGTAGGACAATTAAAAAAGGGCTTCGGCGGCTGGGAAGATTTTATCAAAAAAAATCCCGGACGTATTAAATAAATCAACTATTAATTTGAAGGCAGCAGGGGTGGGGATAATTGCACGGAATCAGTAACTTACAGCAATAACCTGAAACACCTCCTGCTTATGAAAAAAATCATCCTCTTATGGGGCTTATGCTGTTATGGCAACCAGGCCCATAGCTGGGGCTTTTTTGGCCACCGGCTTATTAACGAATATGCCGTTTTCCTGCTGCCGGCCGATATGCTGGTACTGTTTAAGCCACAGATCTCATTTTTAAAGGAACATGCGGTTGATCCGGATAAACGCCGTTATGCCATTGCAGCCGAAGCGCCCCGTCACTATATCGATATTGATCATTATGGTGTGTATCCATATGATTCATTGCCCCGTGGCTGGCAACAGGCAGTTCATAAATACAGCGAGGATAGTTTACAAAAATACGGCATCGTACCCTGGTGGGTACAAACCATGCTGGGCCGGCTTACACAGGCTTTTAAAGATAAAAACCAGGCACAGATTTTAAAATATGCTGCTGAGTTAGGACACTATATTGCCGATGCACATGTGCCCCTGCACGCCACCAAAAACCATAATGGCCAGTATACTGATCAAAAAGGCATTCACGGTTTCTGGGAAAGCAGGGTGCCGGAATTATTTGCAGAAAAAAACTGGGATTTTTTCATTGGCAAAGCCGATTATATAAAAAATCCCGGCCAGTTTATCTGGGCAAGGGTGTTGGAAAGCGCAGCCGCTGTAGATACGGTCCTGCGTTTTGAAAAAGAACTCTCCCGTGAATTTCCGGCCGATCAGAAATATGCATTTGAAGAAAGGAACGGTGTTGTTATTAAACAATATTCCACGGCTTATACCATGGCCTACGATGCCCGTATGAAAGGTATGGTGGAGCGGCGCATGCGGCAAAGTATTTATGCTGTTGCCAGCTTCTGGTATACGGCCTGGGTAAATGCAGGTCAGCCCGATTTAAAAACACTTACCAACAAAACCTTTACAGCAGAGGACCTGGCTGCTTTTGAAGCCCTGAATAATGCCTGGCTTAACAAATCCGTTACTGCGAGAGAACATGAATAAAAAAAGCGGCTGCTCACAGGAGCAGCCGCTTACAAATAAAAAGATCAGTTATCTTAAACCGCCAAAACGGACACCTAAAAATATATCGGCTTGTTTGGATGAATTAAACAATGCGGTCAGTACACTGCCCGATCCCAGGTACACGGGACCTAAACGAAAAGCAACACCGGCATTAAAACTGGTCAGTGCACTGTAGTTAAGGGGTAAAAACACACCCAGTTTTTTTGTTTCGTAACGGGGTGTAACGGAAAAGGAGTTATAATAATTAGTATTGAAAAACTTTTTATCCGTAGCTACCAGGTTAATATGTGCGGCAGCATTTACATACAGGTTTGCAAGAATCAGGTAATCCACGTCCAGGTTAAGCATAGCAGGCAGTGTTACTTTATAATTGCTGCCGGTACTGGATAAGGGGGTAAAAAACTGTGGTTTGCTGTCTAAATAATCCTTCATCTCATCAATAGGCTGTTCACCCACTTCATTCAGGTTCAGGGCCTCAACGCCGCTGATGTCAATATTGTAACCACCCGAATTGGCCATGTCTTTCTTGTACTTAATGCTGCCGATATCCTGCAACGAAACACCTACCCGTAATTTATACTTATTGCCGGCTGTTTCGGTACCTGCTTCATAACCGGGCCTCCATTCGTACACTACACCCAGGTCGGCGCCAAAGCCGCTGCTTTTAAAGGAGCTTAGTTCGGCTACATCAAAATTATCCAGCGATATACCACCGGTACCTATCTCAAGGCCACCCTGGGCATTGGATAAATACACATCATCCGTTACCGGGTCCTGGGTAAGAGAACCTTGCAGACGGTTCACATTTACATAGGCATTGGCTACACCTGCCAGGTACTTGGCTGTAAGGCCGGCTTTTATAAAATGATTACCATTGTCAAGCAATACACGGCCATAGGTTAAACCAATTTCCGACCATGCATTGGCGGTTACACGCATGTTTTTATCGGAGTTAATGGTATAGGGAAACGTAATGCCGTCACCGGAATTACCATCAATGAGCTGTTTGCCTAAAGTGCCGTCCAGGTCAGTGGCATTCAGCATCATGCGTCCGCGGGTGGTTAAAGCCAGGCCGCTTTTTTTATCAAGGCCTATTAAAACGGATAATGCTTTTATATCAACACCCAGCAATGCGTTGGACGATTTACCCCTGGTACCTATAAATTGGTTGATCAGTGAATCGTTTTTTACCAGCTCCCCGATATTCTTTAAGTCAAAAGAGGCGTTGTTATTGCCTACACCTATGCCAATACCAAACAGGTTAACGTCCCATTTATAGTTATTCTGGGCCGCATTGGCCGGGTTACTGAAAATACCGGTTACCCCGTTATAATTACTGGTTCTGAATCCGGGCAGGTCCTGTGCGTGAAGGTTAAAACTGCCGCAGGCCATTGCGGCAATGATGAAGAGGTGGCGCTTCATGTAATAATGATGTTTAATGATTAAAATTTTTCGGCGCAAATATATATCCGGGAAACGCAGAAAACGACTAAAGTGAAAGCTAATATCTGAACAGGATCAAAAAACAAGGCCCGGAAGTAATAATAAGCCGTACTATTACTAAAAAAGCAGCCCTGGGGCTGCTTTCGTAAAATATGTAGTAAAAAAATTACCAACCTTGTTTGGCAATACCGGCTTTAATGGCGGCAAGTGCTTTCTCCTCACCCAATAATGTGGTAAGTTTATTACCTTTTCCGTCATGACCCTGCGCCATATATGCACCCCTGGCAGTTTTAGTGATCACCGCTTCCTGGATAGGTACTCCTTTCTCTTTGGTTTTTACGTTATACGCTGTTAATGTTACTTCTGCCATGACTCAAATTTTTAAATTATTTAATTGAAGTTACAAAAAATCAGGGTTTTGGCCGCCCAAAAGTTTTGTACATATTAGTTAACGAATGAAACCTTGTTTAAAGTATTAAAAAACAAAGTTTTATATATTAAATGTCAAGTTTAGCGTACTTGGCGTGACTCTCAATAAACTCCCTGCGGGGGCCTACTTCATCACCCATCAGCATACTAAATACCCTGTCGGCTTCTGCTGCGCTTTCAATGGTTACGCGTTTTAAAGTACGGGTACTGGGGTCCATGGTAGTGTCCCACAACTGCTCCGCATTCATTTCACCTAAACCTTTATAGCGTTGTATGGTAACAGAATCTTCTTTACCGGCGCCTAATTTTTCTATTAAAGCTTTGCGTTGCTCTTCATTGTAGGCATATGCCTGTTCTTTTCCTCTTTTAACCAGGTACAAAGGTGGCTGGGCCAGGTACACATAACCTTGTTCTACCATGGCGGTCATGTAGCGGAAAATAAAGGTCAGTATCAATGTGGCAATGTGGCTGCCATCCACGTCGGCATCGGTCATAATAATCAGCTTATGATAACGCAGCTTGGCCAGGTTCAGTTCTTTGGGGTCCTCAGGTGTTCCTACGGTTACACCAAGAGCGGTATACATATTCCTGATCTCCTC
>CAYUMH010000182.1:0-6914 GCA_964445775.1 uncultured Terrimonas sp. | reverse complement strand
AAATAACAGGATCCGGAGCCTGGTTATTGGTTTGAGCAATGATAACTTGGTTGAGGTACAGGCATAGGAATGCCATCACGATATATTTCATGTTTTTTTGTTTAATGAGTGAACCGGTTTTATAAGTAACAGTAATGAATAGCAACCCTATTACAACAGGGCATAATAATGCCGGGCCATTGTTATGTTATCACAACAGCGTGTATGGGTTGTATTTAAAATACGTTGATTAAGCCACAACAGGCTGCGGGGGCTTGAGAATGGAGAAATGGAACTGGTGATATAAACCTTGTGTATAAGGAATTTCCGGAGCCGGGTTGGCTGCATGAATGATGGTACTTACTGTACAGACAGGCTGCTGTATATACCATTCGGCCAATGAAAAATGCTGGTGTTGTGCATGGTCTTTCTGTGTATCTGCATCCTGCGGCTGTATATTGGTAATCTGCTGGCAATCGCAAAGCGCAATGCCCTGCCTGAATTCATTAATGAGTAAACATTGCATGTAGCTTAACTGTCGCCCGTGAAAGAACAGCGATAGCAATGCTAAGAGAAATATGGCAGAGAGTTTTTGCAAAAAAATGTTGGTTGGTAAGCCCAAGAAGCATTGAGTACCAAAAGGGTTGCGTGCGGCGGTGATTTTTTTTACGTGGAGGCTTTACAACTACAGGTAGTACTTAGTATAAAGTATTTAGTATTGAGACAGGTCGGGTACTTATAAATTTATCATTCATAACTCATCATTCATCATTCATAATTTACCCTTCTATATGCAAGGTAAACATGATCATACGGGACTGTATATTATCAATAACACTGGAGTATTTTAAGTTGGCATCACGGCTATGGATATTACGCAGGCCCTGGCTCACTTTAATTTCGGGAGAGAGAATGAATGTTGGGAAATAAAAATTAAAACCAATACCCAGTTCAGCACCATAATCTACTTTTTGCAGTTTTACCAGGTCATCGGCACGGCGGGCACGGGCATTACTGGCCAGGTCAAAATCCAGCTTGCCGCCCCCCAGCATGTATACACGGAAATTATGTATACGGTCGCTGTGAAACTTTAGCTGTAAGGGAAAGGAAACTAAAATAGATTCAATATTTTTTACGGTATTGGTACTGTTCTCTATTCCTTCAGGGTATTTGGTAACATACCGCATACTGCGGTTCATAAATATCAGCTGGGGATTGATCCTGGTCTCCAAACGGTTGGCTAAACGTAAGGTTGCAGATAAACCTAGTGCAAGACCACCATTGTTATTGGGCTCAGCAACATATACACTATCGTCCTGTAAAAAACGGGAATGCAGCGAGGTGCGGAAACTGGCCATATTGCCACCCAGTGTAATACCAAAATAATAAGGTTTATCGTCGTGGTTAGGCAGGTTAGGTTCACGAAACTGCGCCTGCAAATTATTTTGCGCAACGACTAAAAAAAGAATTGCTACAACAATATTTAGGACAGTGGCTTTTTTCCTGTGTAGATGCAACATATGCCTAAGCTTAACGATTTGTAACGGGTATCGGTATAACCTGCTTTGTTTAAAATATCAATTAACTGTTTACGTTCAGGAAAAGCATTGGCCGATGCCGTTAAGTATTCGTATGCCTGTTGATCCCTGGTTATCATACGTGCTACGTTGGGCGCAACTAATTTCATGTACAGGTTATAAAGCGTTTTAAAAGGTTGTTTAGGTTTGGAAAACTCTAAAATAACCAACGGCGCCCCGGGCTGTAAAACCCTTAATATTTCCTGCAGTCCACGTTCCAGGTTCTCAAAGTTGCGGATGCCAAATGCCACCATTCCAGCATCAAACGTATTGTCATTAAATTTTATTGCCTCCGAATCGCCGGTATGCAGGGTAATTTTATCAACAAGTCCTTCTTTTTCAATCTTTTTGCGGCCTACTTCCAGCATTTCGGTAGATATGTCAATACCCGTAATTTGGCGGGGCTTTAACATTTTACAGGCCATAATGGACATATCGCCCGTACCGGTGGCAATATCCAGTATATGTTGAGGTGCAGTGGGTTGTAACCATTTGATCGCTTTTTTGCGCCAGCCAATATCGGTACCGACGGATAAAAAACGGTTCATAAAATCGTACTTGCCGGCAATGTTGTTAAACATATCGGCCACCTGTTCTTTTTTGCCTTTTTCCGACTGCTCGTAAGGCCTGATACTATCGTGCGGTAAACTGTTTGCCATGGGGCGCAAAGGTAACTATTATAGTAGATTTAAGATGGATGATTTTGGATGTAAGATTTACGATTTGAGGCCTTTTTGGTACAAGGTCTGCTACTAAATACTATCTATATACTACGATCTGCATACTATATACTAAAATCCACATACTGTCTACTTTTTGTTTACCGGCTTCAGTACTACTGGCATCGCCTGTTGTGCCGTGTTCCAACAGTATTGTTGCGGATCACTCACTTGTACTGTATCAATACTATTGGCCAAAACAGAATACTCCGTACTTTAAGCGGAGTGTATCAACACTATTGAGCATTTTACCATACCTCCGTTTTCATTACCAAATTACCTCATTACCAAATTATCAAATTGCTCTCTGTTAATAATTCCGTCACACTGCCGTAACAATGGCTTAATATAGCACCAATACATTTGCCGCAAATTAAAAACGGCTTATGAAGCTTACATTATTTAGCTGCTTATGTGTTCTGTTCCTTTCTTTTACAGCCGCTGCGCAAAAAGGCGGTGTAAAAATTAAAGTAAAAGATGAGGATAACCTGAATCTTCCCGGTGCTACTATTGATATTAAACCCGGTAAACATACCGTGGTAACCGATAAAAACGGGGAAGCATTTATTCAACTGTCATCAGGTAACTATAACCTTTCCATTACCTACATCGGTTACGGTAACAATACCAAAGAAATTAAGATCGGTAACGAAATACTCCAGGTGACTGAAGTATTAAAAAGCGGTGCAGTGGTTACTGATAAGGAAGTAATTGTATTAGGCGACCGTTTAAAAGGCCAGGCAAAAGCCCTGAACCAGCAACGTAACAGCGGTAATATTACCAATATTGTAAGTGCCGACCAGATAGGCCGTTTCCCCGATGCCAATATTGGCGATGCCATTAAACGCGTACCCGGTATTACCATGCAAAACGACCAGGGTGAGGCCCGTAACATTGTTATCAGGGGCATGGGACCTGAGTTTAATGCCGTTACTTTAAACGGCGAGCGTGTGCCTTCTGCTGAAGGTGATAACCGCCGTGTGCAGATGGACCTGATACCTGCCGATATGGTGCAAACCGTAGAAGTAAATAAAACCCTGACGGCCGATATGGATGCTGATGCGATTGGTGGTTCGGTAAACCTGGTTACACGTTCGGCCCCCAATGGTTTACGTATTTCCGGAACATTGGCAGGCGGCTACAGCGACATCAGGCAAGGGTTTAACGGTACCGCTAATTTATTAGTAGGCGCCCGTACAAAGGACCAGCGTTTTGGATTTATCGTGAATGGTTCTTACAATACCAATAAATATGGTTCGGACAACGTAGAAGCGGTATGGAGCAAAGATGCGAACGGTAAAGAATTTATAAGCGATCATGATATACGTGTATATGATATTACCCGTATCCGCCGCAGTATTTCTTCTACTGTTGATTTTAAGATCAACCCGCGCAATACTATTTACCTGACCGGTACCTATAACTGGCGTGATGACAGGGAGAACCGTTATCGCCTGCGTCATCGTACCCGTTCAGGTTATACCTTACAATATGGTGCTGACGGTGAGATCACCGGTTATACAGGTGGTGAGGTATTACGCCAGACAAAAGGTGGTTTAAATGGCGGTCGTATAGATGGTGCCAGGTTAGAGGACCAGCGTGTACGTTCATTGGCATTAAACGGTGATCATTTCTGGGGTAAATTAAAAACCAACTGGAGTGTTCAATATGCTAAGGCTTCAGAAGAAAGACCTAATGAACGTTATATTGCTATGGGCCGCAGGAATATAGCGGTAACACAAAATATTCTTGATCCCGAAAAACCCATGCTGACAGATGGTGAAGCATTAAACCGCTACACCCGTTTAGATGAGTTAACGGAGCAGTTCCAAAACCAGTTTGAAAAAGACCTGAATGCCAAACTGAATTTTGAATTACCGGTTAGCATCATTAAAGAACAAAAAGGTAGTTTATACTTTGGTGGCCGTTTAAGATCTAAATCAAAAGAAAGAGCAAACACTTTCTTTGAATATGAGCCGATCGGTGCCAATGAAGATAACTATGCCAACATTAGTTTACTGCCATTGATCAATAAAACAAGCAATAACTTCCTGGCTGGTAAAAACTATGTAGCCGGACAGTTTATTGATAAAAGCTTTTTAGGTGGTTTGAATTTAAAAAATAACACCTTATTTGATGAGGCCGATGTACCTGCAGAATACCTTGCCGGTAACTATACCGCTTCTGAAAATATTTATGCCGGTTTTATTGGCCTGAAACAGGATTTTACCAATAAGTTTTCAGCAAATATTGGTGTACGTGTTGAACATACCAACCTGAAATATACCGGTAATATTGTGGAAGATGAGGAAACATTAAAAGGGCAGAATACTTTTACAGATGACTATACCGATGTTTTACCAAGTGTAAACTTAAAATATAATATCGCTAACGACCTGGTATTAAAAGCCGCCTATACACATTCAATTGCCCGTCCTAAATATTATGACCTGGTGCCTTATTTCCTGATAAACCCTGCCGACCAGGAACTGGAAGCCGGTAACCCTGCTTTAAAACCTGTACGTTCTAAAAACGTAGACTTAATGGTAGAGAAGTATTTCAAATCAGTAGGCCTGATCTCGGGTGGTGTATTCTACAAAAAATTAGACAATTTTTATTTTACCTATATTGATAACCAATATAATACTGAAAAATTTGGCCGCGACTTTCCGGAAGCAAGCTTTAACCCAATTGGAACGGGTGAAGTATGGCGCTTTACACAACGTCGCAATGGCTCAGGTGCCGATGTAATGGGCTTTGAACTAGCAGCACAAAGACAGCTGGACTTTTTACCGGGCATTTGGAAAGGTTTAGGTGTATATGCTAACTATACTTATACATATTCTAAAACCGAGGGTATTTATGCCGATGGTGAAAAGATCAGGAGCGATGTAAAACTTCCCGGTGCAGCGCCTCATATGTTCAATGCTTCAGTATCATATGAGAACAGTAAACTGGTAGTGCGTGTATCCGGTAACTTTACTTCGGCTTATGTGGATGACAGTGATGATGCCGGTTATGGTGAAGACTCCTTTAACGACCGTTACTATGACAAACAGTTTTTCCTTGACATGAATGCGTCTTACGCTTTCAACAAAAAATTCAGGTTGTTTGCCGAAGCTAATAACCTGACCAACCAGGGCTTACGTTATTACCAGGGTGCTAAACAGAGAACAGCACAAATGGAGTATTATGGACCAAGATTTAACTTGGGTGTTAAATTCGATTTAAGTAAATAATAAACAACCAATAGAAACTCGCTTGCCGGCATCATAACCGGCAGGCGAGTTTGTTTTACCATATAATATGAACTGCATGAAACATACCCCGTTTTTATGGATAGGTTTGGCTGTTGTACTGGCGGCCTGTAACAATGAAAAAAAAGGCGGTACCATAGCGCCGGATGCTATTAAACCGGTTGCTGTTACTGAGCCGGTTGAATTTGATACCGATGACCCTGCTATCTGGATCAATAAACAGGATACCACAAAAAGTTTAATTATCGGTACCGATAAAGAAACAGGCGGTGGCTTGTATGTGTACGACCTGCAGGGTAAGATCGTTAATAAAGTAACAGGCTTAAAAAGACCTAATAATGTTGACATTGCTTATGATGTATTGCTGAACGGTCAAAGGGTAGATGTGGCTTTAACAACAGAAAGAGAAGCCAATGCTGTTAGAATATATACTATGCCAGATTTAAAACCGGTTGATGGTGGCGGCATACCGGTATTTGAAGGCGAACAACAGCGTGACCCGATGGGGATTGCTGTTTATACCCGCCCTTCGGATAGTGCCGTATTTGTAATTGTAGGCCGTAAAACAGGCCCTGCTGATGATTATTTATGGCAATACCGCCTTACTGACAAAGGCGGTAAACTGGGCCTTGACCTGGTAAGGAAGTTTGGCAAATACAGTGGCAAAAAAGAAATAGAAGCCATAGCCGTTGACAATAAATTAGGGTTTATTTATTACTCCGATGAACAGGTGGGTGTACATAAATACTATGCTGATCCGGATATGAAAAATAATGAAGAGCTGGCCCTGTTTGGTACTACCGGCTTTACTTCCGATCATGAAGGTATTTCCATTTACCAGGCAACCGATTCTACCGGTTATATCCTGGTATCTAATCAACAAGACAACAGTTTTATGATCTTCCCCAGGGAAGGGGCTCAGGATAATAAAAACAACCATACGCTGATCGGGAAAGTACCGGTATCAACCCTGGAAAGTGATGGCTCCGAAGTAACCGCTATCCCTTTACCCAATTACCCCAATGGTTTATTTGTGGCCATGAGCAATGGTAAAGTGTTTCATTATTATGACTGGAGGGATATTGCAAAGAAAGCAGGGCTGAAATAGAGAAGTAGTTAATAGTTCAAAAGGTTTAAAAGTTCAAGAAGTTCAAAAGTTAAAATAAGAGCAGTAACAGTTTAATAGCATTTATTCTCCGATTGAAAATAATCAGCACATAGAAAAGCCCGCGACGTAAGTCACGGGCTTTTCTGGTTATTTATAAGTCTGTTTATTAAAATAAACTTTAGCAGGTACACAATATGCTTCTATACAAAAAAGTTTTTTTCTAAAATCTAAAATCTAAAATCTAAAATCTAAAATCTAAAATCTAAAATCTAAA
>CAYUMH010000181.1:2292-6945 GCA_964445775.1 uncultured Terrimonas sp. | reverse complement strand
GGTAGCATACGGGTCTCCAAAACCTTTGATCTGGGTTCGAATCCTAGTGCCCGTGCGGATTGATGTTTATTGTTTAAAGTTTAATGTTTCACTCGTTGAACTTTGTTTTACTTTAAACCTTAAACCTTAGACTTTAAACCTAATAGGAATGACAAAAATTGTTAACTATTTTAAGGACAGCTATAAGGAACTTACTGAGAAAGTTACCTGGCCAAACTGGGATCAGTTACAGCAATCAACGATGATTGTACTGGTGGCTACTATCATTATTACTGCCATGATCTGGGTGATGGACTTTTTAACCGGCGGAGCTTTGAATTTTCTTTATAAACAACTTTTCTAATTTGTAATGGAAGGAACTACTCAACATACACAACCAGCCGAACAAGAAACCAAGTGGTTTGTGCTACGGGTGGTTAGTGGTAAAGAACGTAAAGTAAAAGAACTTTTAGATAAGGAAATCTCCCGTGGTGGCTGGAGCGAAATGGTAAAACAGGTTTTTTTACCTGTTGAGAAAGTGTATAAGGTTGCCAACGGAAAAAAAGTAATGCGTGAGCGTAACTATTACCCCGGTTATGTAATGGTGGAGGTAGTAGACGGAAAATTATCTGATGATTTGCGTGATATGATCCGTGGCACCAATAGTGTTATTCACTTTTTGGGTAAAGATGATCCTATTGCACTGCGTAAGGCAGAGGTAAATAAGATGTTAGGCAAAATGGATGAGATGGCTGAGGCCGGTGGTGTTAGCATGAGTGAGCCTTTCATTGTTGGTGAAACCATTAAAATTATTGAAGGTCCGTTTAACGACTTTAATGGTGTAATTGAAGAGGTGAATGACGAGAAGAAGAAATTAAAAGTTACCGTAAAAATATTTGGCCGTTCAACTCCTGTAGAATTAAACTACATGCAGGTTGAAAAACTGAATTAGCCATATTGATTTTTCGTTTTCGAAAGCCATCCATAATTTTGGATGGCTTTTGAATTTTGAGCTGAACTGTTTGCCATAAAACAACTGCATTGTATTAATGAAAGATAAACTGAAGTTCCTGCTGCTGTACTTCCTGGTATGGCTGGTTATATTCTTTTTAGCCAGGTTGGTTTTTGTAGTATACAACCCGGCTCTTGCAAAAGAAGCGGGGTTTGTAAATATTGCACTAAGCTTTTTTTACGGGCTCAGGATGGATGCTTCTGCAGCGGCTTATTTAATAGCGCCTGTATGCCTCATGGTTTTATTGTCGCTGGTAATACCTTACTTCAATAAAATAAAGCCTTATCGGGTATACAGTTTTATCGTGTTCCTGCTGGTGTCTTTTATTGTTTTATCCGATGGTTCCCTGTATGCAGCCTGGGGGTTCAGGATTGATCATGATTTACTGGTATTTCTGCCAAACGCCAAGGCAGTATATCCTTCTCTCAGTCACCTGCCTTTATTTTGGATAGCTTTATTTTTTATTGCAATAGTAGCCTTTACCTGGTATGGTTTAAAAAAGGTATTGACACATATTTTTTTCCCGCCGCAACATCAATTTAAACTGGTTACTGCCATTGTACTACTGGCTGTAACCGCATCCTTAATTATACCTATACGTGGCGGCTTGCAGCTGGCACCAATGAACCAGAGTTCTGTCTACTTTTCTACCAATAACTTCGCCAACCACAGCGCCGTTAATGCGGTCTGGAATTTTGTTCAAAGTACCGTTAAACAAAATGACCTGCAGGAAGAGAGTTATCATTTTATGGGCGATGCGCAGATAGCGGCTATAACGGATAGCTTGTATGCCGCTAAAGGTGAGCAGGAATACTGGATCAATACAAAACCCGGAGCCCCGGTAAATGTACTACTGATCATTTGGGAAAGCTTTACCGAAAAAGCCATTCATGCACAGGTAGAAGGTCAGGATGTTACCCCCAACTTTAACCGGTTGAAACAGGAAGGTATTTACTTCAGTAATATATATGCCAGCGGTGACAGAACTTCGAAAGGCGTACCGGCTATTTTAAGCGGGTACCCGGCTTTACCGGTTGGCTCTGTTATCCAGGATCCCGGCAAGTCGAATAAACTGCAACTGCTGTCAGGACTATTTAAAGAAAAAGGATACACTACACCGTTCTTTTATGGTGGTGAGCCGGAATTTGCCAATATAAAATCCTACCTCTTGCATGGGGGGTATGATCCTATTATTGATAAATCGGTATTTGCAGCGGCTGATATGAATTCTAAATGGGGCGCTCATGATGGGGTAGTGGCACAAAGGGTTTTACTGGAACTGCAAAAGATTAAAAAACCATTCTTCGGAACATGGTTAACACTCTCCAGCCATGAGCCTTTTGAAACACCGGTGCCTACTGTTATTCACGGTGAAGATATTACGAGTAAATTTCTGAACTCCCTGCACTATACGGATGCTGTTATTGGTGATTTTATTGAACAATGTAAAAAACAAGCCTGGTGGAATAATACGGTTATCGTGATGATTGGTGATCACGGCCATCCCAAACCAGAAACCGGCCACCGGGCCGATAATTTCAGAACGCCTATGTTGTGGTTAGGCGGTGCGTTAAAACAAACCAGTAAGGTAGTAACACATGTTGGGTCACAAATTGACCTGGCTACCACTTTATCATCGCAGTTCGGCATGGGTAAGGGTATGTTTCCTTTCAGTAAAAACCTGGCTGATTCAACGGCCCTGCACTGGGCTTCGTTCAATTATAAAGACGGATTGGGTTTTGCCACCGATTCATCGCGGTTGATATTTGATATAGTTGCCAAACGTATTGTTGAATCGATAGGGGATGCCTCTGATAAAAACCTGTTGCCGGCCAAAGCCATATTTCAAAAAATGTATGAGGATTATTTGAATAAGTAAGAGGTCTTAACGAAATGTTAAAAATAAAGATATAGTCTTTTACACTGGTTATAAACACGGAGTAAAGCAATAAAAAAATCTCCATTTTGCTTGAACTTATTCTCCTAAATTCATAGTTTTGCGACACTTATAAAATACCACCATGAACCTCAAGCACATCATTCTTACCCTTAGTACTGCTATTGTTTTCTTCTCATGTCAGAAAGAAAATGATTACCTGAACAACAGTGTTCCTGTGGCAAATGCCGGAACCTCACAAACAATAACCTTACCTACCAATACTGTTACAGTGAACGGATCGGGCGCTGACGCAGATGGGGAAGTGGTTGCCTATTTATGGAGCCAGGTAGACGGTCCGAAAGAAACGGTTATTATTAATCCAGGTTCGCCTTCCACAGTAATTAAAAACCTGGTAGAAGGGGTGTATACTTTTCAGCTAATGGTTACAGATGATGCAGGTGCAACCGGCGTGGATACCATGAAAGTTACGGTGGTTAATCCTCCTTCCACTACTGCTACTATCCTGGACCTGTTTGAATTAAAAGTATTACTTGACGGTGGACAGGATTTTACCCAATTGGGATCTACAGATGATATTGTACTTACTGCCTGGACAAGAGGCGGCGGGAGTTTTGATGTTAGATCGCTCTTGAAATTTGACTTTAGTTCTATTCCTGCAGGAGCAAAAGTAATTAGTGCTAACCTGTATTTATATTCTTACCCGGCGCCGATGCATAATGGTAACCTGGTGAACGCGAATTTTGGAACCAATAACTCATTTGTTGTACAGCAAATTACCTCGGCATGGACTTTTCCGGGTATAACCTGGCATAACCTCCCAGGTGTTAATACAACCAACCAGTTAGTGGTGCCACACACAGCTCAGTCAATGCTTGATTTAAATCTTGATGTAACAAATATGGTTTCTTCAATGGTTGATGGTAATGCGAATCATGGATTCTTACTAAAATTACAGGACCAGAATGCTTATACCAGCCGTATTTTTGTTTCTGGAAAAACAACGGTACATACGGCTAAAAAGCCTAAACTGGTAGTAGTATATCAGAAGTAAACTGAAAATTAATAAAATTCGGGAACCGCTCTGTAAGGGCGGTTTCTGTATTTTATAATATAACGTGCTTAAAATGGTTGGGTTATGAGCTTTTAAAGTCTTTTTTTGAATTATGACTTGAAAATCCTTACCTTTGCACCCCCAATTAGTTCTTTCGATACCTGTTTTAAACAGGCTGTGAGGAATTTGGGAGACCCGCTTCCAATTGGAATGGGTCGCTTGAACCAATAAATCTAAAACGAAATGGCAAAAGAAATCAGTGGCTATGTGAAGCTACAGTGTAAAGGAGGCCAGGCTAATCCAGCACCTCCTATCGGTCCGGCTCTAGGTTCCAAAGGTGTTAACATCATGGAATTCTGTAAGCAATTCAATGCAAGAACGCAGGACAAACCAGGTAAAATACTTCCTGTATTAATTACCGTATTCTCCGACAAAAGCTTTGAGTTTGTTATTAAAACTCCTCCCGCAGCAATTCAGCTGATGGAAGCCGCTAAAATTCAAAAAGGTTCTAAAGAAAGCAACCGTGCGAAAGTAGGCAAAGTAAACTGGGAACAAATTGAGGCAATTGCTAAAGACAAAATGCCCGATTTAAACTGTTTTACTGTAGAAAGCGCCATGAAAATGGTAGCCGGTACTGCCCGCAGTATGGGTCTTAACGTGGAAGGTAAAGCACCTTGGGAAAACTAAGCACAGCTTGGTTCACACAACCAG
>CAYUMH010000181.1:0-2282 GCA_964445775.1 uncultured Terrimonas sp. | reverse complement strand
CCAGAAACAAAAACTTTTTAAAACGAATTAATCATAGCATTCATTAGCAAAAAAAGAAAAGCTGTTAACGGAAAAGTTAACGCTGATAAAGCTTACTCACTTAAAGATGCTTCTTCTTTAGTGAAAGAAATCAACACCGCCAAATTTGACGCTTCTGTTGATTTACACGTACGTTTAGGCGTAGATCCTAAAAAAGCCGACCAGGCTATCCGCGGTACAGTAACCTTACCACACGGTACCGGTAAAACAAAAAGAGTATTGGTTCTTTGCACTCCTGATAAAGAAGCTGCTGCACAGGAAGCCGGTGCTGACTTTGTAGGTCTGGACGAATTTGTAACCAAAATTGAAGGTGGCTGGACAGATATCGATGTAATCATCGCTACGCCTGCCGTAATGCCTAAAATTGGTAAATTAGGTAAAGTATTAGGTCCTCGTAACTTAATGCCAAACCCTAAAACAGGTACAGTAACTAACGATGTGGCTGCTGCCGTTAACGAAGTAAAAGGTGGTAAAATCGCTTTTAAAGTTGACAAAACCGGTATCATTCACGCTTCAATCGGTCGTGTAAGTTTTTCACCCGAGAAAATCGTAGAAAACAGCCAGGAGTTTATCAACGCTATCATTAAAGCAAAACCTGCAACTGCCAAAGGTACTTACCTGAAAGGCATTAGCATGGCCAGCTCTATGAGCCCCGGCATTGCTGTTGATACAAAAGCATTTATTCACTAAGATTGTTGCCGTTCAACACATATTGAACACAACAAACCTCATTAACAGAACAGTCAAAATCTTAATAAAATGACTAAGCAAGAAAAAAACGAAGTGATTGAATTGCTGAAAGGCAAATTCTCTCAATACAATAACTTCTACGTTACCGATACTGAATCGTTAACTGTTGAGCAGGTAGGTAAATTACGCCGTGCTTGTTTTGACAAACAAGTAGAAATGAAGGTGGCTAAAAACACCCTGATCAAAAAAGCTTTGGAATCAATCGACGCTGAAAAATACAGCGGTGTATATGAATCATTAAATAAAGTAACGGCTTTATTGTTTTCTGAAAACCCTAAAGAACCAGCTTTAATTTTAAGTGCTTTCCGTAAAGAAGGTAACAAAACCAAACCTGAGTTAAAAGCAGCGTTTATTAATGGCGATGTGTACAGCGGCGACGAAAGCCTGGTTACACTTACCAAAATTAAAACTAAAAACGAGCTTATCGGCGAAGTTATCGGTTTGTTACAATCTCCTGCAAAACGTGTACTGGCTGCTTTACTGCACCACCACGAGCAAAAAGAAGGCGCTACTGCAACAGCAGAAGCAGCTCCTGCAGAGTAATTTTTGTTACCGGCTTCAGTTCCCTGGTGGGGCTGATGTTGCGACGCTCCGTTTATCGTTCTGTTCGCTTATCAACAGGCAAACACTACCTAAACAGGCGTCAGGCAAATCAAATAATTAATTCGCTTATCCCTGGCGGATTTGAAAAGCCTTTGGGCTGTACAGGGAAAACAAATTTTTTTAAACCTCCGCCGGAGTGATAAACAATGAAGGCGGAAAAAATTTTACAAAAATGGCAGACATTAAAGCATTAGCAGAGAGCTTAGTAGCTCTTACAGTTAAAGATGTACAGGAATTAGCTGATTTCTTAAAATCAGAATACGGTATCGAGCCGGCAGCAGCAGCAGTTGTAGTTTCAGCTGATGGTGGTGGTGGTGCAGCAGTTGAAGAAAAAACTGCATTTGACGTAATCCTGAAAAACGGTGGTGCTTCTAAATTAAACGTAGTTAAATTGGTTAAAGATTTAACCGGTTTAGGTCTTAAAGAAGCTAAAGAGTTAGTAGATACTGCTCCTAAGCCTGTTAAAGAAGGTGTATCTAAAGCAGAAGCTGAAGATATCGCTGCTAAGCTGAAAGAAGCTGGTGCAGAAGTTGAAATCGCTTAATTATAGCTTATTCAACATATACAAACCCGTTCAGTTACTGAACGGGTTTTGTTTTTTACAGGGCTTTTACGATGGGGATATAACTGTATAACTATTTTATTAACAAGCACTAAGACTTCTTTCCTTCTTGCCGCTTCTTTACTACATTTGGCCAAATTTTAAACGGTTGTATGAGTGCATTGTTAAAACAGTTATTACTAATTGGCTGTATTGTTATTTCCTCTACGTTACTGGCTCAAACCCAGCCCTGGCGTTTAGGTATTAACGCCGGTTTAAACCTCTCTCATGGCCACGAGGACCTAATACTTTACCTAATTTACCAATTTTAGGCATTACGGCAGGCGTA
>CAYUMH010000180.1:0-6969 GCA_964445775.1 uncultured Terrimonas sp. | reverse complement strand
CAGGTAAATGTTCAGTCCCTTGAAAAATACCTTTTCACCCAGGTAATTGCGCATGAATTCCACCTGCTTGTATTTGTTGCCGGCCCGCTCGCATTCCATGGCTGCTCTTTCACGCTCACTACTGTGTTTGCATTTTTCCTCCATAAGTTTATCAACCAGCATCTTTCCGTCCAACACTTCCTGTAGTATGCGGTGTACCATAATATCGGGGTAACGGCGTATGGGCGAGGTAAAGTGACAGTAGTGTTCAAAACCTAAGCCATAGTGACCGATGTTTTCACCAGTGTATTTGGCTTTGGCCATGGTACGGATACCCAACTGTTCTAAAACATGTTGTTCGGGCTTACCATGCACATCTTTTAATAACTGGTTAAAGGATTTGGCAATAGCTTCCGGTGAAGAGTTGTCGAACTTATGGCCGAATTTATTGGCAAAAGCAATAAAGGGTAATAGTTTTTCTTCATCAGGAGTATCATGTACCCGGTATGGGAATGGTAAAGGTTTACCTTTTACCTGTATTTTAGCTACGTTTTGGGCCACATATTTATTGGCCAGCAGCATAAATTCTTCAATCAGCTGATGGGCTTCCTTACTTTCTTTTACCATGATACCGATAGGGTTACCGGCTTCATCCAGTTTAAAACGTACTTCCTGCGAGGAAAAGTTGATAGCGCCTTTGTCAAATCTTTGTTTTCGCAGCTTTTGTGCAATGCTGTTTAAGGTTTTTATCACTTCGGCATGATCACCTTCACCGGTTTCAATAATTTCCTGTGCTTCCTCGTAGGTAAAACGGCGGTCAGAGTGTATCACCGTACGGCCCAGCCAGTATTGTTTTACATCACCCCGGGCATTTACCTGGAAGATGGCAGAGAAGGTCAGTTTATCTTCATTAGGTCTTAATGAGCAAAGTACATTGGAAATATGTTCGGGTAACATTGGATTTACCCTGTCGGGCAGGTAAACCGATGTGGCTTTACCATAAGCCGCTTTATCCAGGGCATTACCCGGCTCTACATAATGGCTTACATCCGCAATATGTACCCCTATTTCATAACTGCCGTTCTTTAAAATGCGGAAAGAAATGGCATCATCAAAGTCTTTGGCATCAACCGGGTCAATGGTAAAAGTGAGAATATCACGTACATCTTTCCTGCGGCTTATTTCGTCGTTGGAAATAGTATCGGGGATACGGGCTGCCACTTCCAGTGCATCATCGGGGAAGGATAAAGGAAAGCCGGCATCCAGCAGTATCTCCTTCATGGCCACATCGTTCATATTTTCCTCACCCAGTACATTTACCACTTCGCCTACCGGTCGTTTATCACCCTGTTCCCATTTTACCAGTCTTACCACTACTTTATCGCCGTTTTTGGCGTCGTTGATATGGTTTAAAGGAATATAGAAATCGGGTGTGGGTTTATCGCCATCTACTATCACAAAGGCAAAGCCATCGTTCATTTCCAGCTTGCCGATAAAATCAGTGCGTTTACGTTCTAAAACGGTTTTTACTTCGGCTTGTGGCCTGCGGCCACCGCCGGCTTTTATTTTTACTAAAACAGTATCGCCGTGCATGGCGGTGTTAAAATCGTGCGGGCGTATAATAAGTTCTGTTCCCTGGTCACGAACAATAATAAAGCCCATGCCTGAACGGGTAATCTCCAGGGTGCCTTTTACCGTACCGGCGCTGCCGCCTGCTTCGTGTCTTCTTTTGGTGGTCTTCTTCTGCGAATGCTTCTTCCCCATAGTTTATATAATTGGTTTAACTGTGCTTACAAATTGCAGAACTGCCTGGTCAAATATTTCGCCTTCGTTAAAGAGGAAATGGTGTTCAATTGGAATAACATACACAGGGTCATCGTGCATGTCCGATTGAAACTTTGATAACCTAACAGCATCTTTTTCAGTTGTTAAGATAATTTTATTTTCGTTGTTAATGGTATTAAATTTTTTGCGTATTTCCTTCAGGTCATCAATATTAAAAATATGATGATCGGGGTATTGTAATAACTGGTAGGAAGCCGTGTGTTTTTCCAGCAGTTGTTTCAGGTGTGCCGGGTTGGCAATACCGGTTACCAGCAATACTTCCATGTCCATGGTAATGCTAACGATCTCCCTGGTAAAAAGATGGTAAGCCTTGCCGTATTTGGTAGTGGTAAAGAATACCTGCTGGTGCGGCAGGGGGTTTATTTCGGCTATGATCTTATTTTTTTCTTCTGTTGTCAATGCCGGGTCGCATTTGGTTACCACAATAATATCGGCTCTCTTGTACGATGATTTCAGGTCGCGCAGATCGCCGGTGGGTAAATAAAAATCCCTGGTAAATAAATTACTGCTATCAGTAAGTAAAATGTTCAGCCCGGCCTGTACTGCACGGTGTTGCAACGCATCATCCAGGATGATGACATTGGTTTCCGGTTTATCCTGTAATAACAAGGGGATGGCCACTACCCTTTCCTCGCCCACGGCTACCGGTAAATCAGGAAATTTTATATGGAATTGCATGGGTTCATCGCCAATATCAAGTGCCGTAGTGGTATCGCCTGCCAGTACATATCCTTTTGTACGGCGTTTGTAACCACGACTTAAAGTGGCAGGTTTAAAGCGTTGCTCCAATAAACGCACCAGGTATTCCACCATGGGCGATTTTCCCGTGCCGCCTACAGCCAGGTTGCCCACACAGATAATGGGTAAGGCAAAGCCGGTGGATTTATAAATTTTTTTGTTGTACAGCCAGTTACGGATGGTAATGACCAGCCAGTAAACCAGGGCTACCGGTAATAACAAAATACGGAAAGAACGTAAGAAAAAATTAGAAAACATATGTGTTATACGGTGTGATACAATAACTTAAAGGTACATCAAAATTATTGCGGTCGGTTATTTCCTTAACCGGTTCAAAGTAGCTGATGCCAATTTTGATGATGCCGGGCTGGCAATTGGCCAGGTATTTATCGTAAAAACCTTTACCATAGCCTACCCTGTAGCCCTTTGTATCAAAAGTTAATAAGGGTATAAAAATAAGTTCCGGCTGTTCCGGTGCAATGGTTATGCCGCCAATAGGCTCCGGAATATTCCATTCATTTTTTTCAAACAAAACAGTTTCATCGGTTAACACAGCTTCCATTTCCTGTGTGGCTACATTGCTCCTGGGATAGGCGATCTGTAATTCGGGAATCATGTATTGCAGGTAATCCACCATCAGGTCGGTAGGCGGTTCATTGTTCTCGTCAATGGCCGCATAGGCTAAAATGGTTTGAAGCGGCGGTAAGGGAATGTTTTGAAATTGGATCAGTAACAGGTCGTCCAGTTTGTTTTTTTCAGCTGCGGTTAACGCTTTTCTTTTCTGACGGTATATGGAGCGGAGTTCTTTTTTTAACATAGGAGCTGGTTAATGGTACATGGTAGAGAGTTATGATGAATTATGAGTTATGAATTATGAATTGTGAATGATGAATTATGAATAACAATGGAGGTGTCAACTTTCTGACTTGCTGTCTTACTGACTTCCCGACTTTCGGTCTTCCTGACTCCTGTTCAATAGCCTTACCGGACGTACAAGTGTGCGACGCAACAGACGATGAGGAAAGCGGTGCAGCCGGGAACAAAAAATTAAACGGTAAAAAAAGAAAAGATGGTGGTGCCGTAGTTCTTCTCTATTTTATAGCCTTTAAAAGTCTTGTAATCGTTGCGGGGCGTATGCTCGAGCACAAAGATGCCGCCGGGTTTAAGCAGCTTTTTTTCTATGATCAGTTTGGGTAATTCATCAATGGTGGTGAGTGCATACGGCGGGCCGGCAAAAATAAAGTCGTATTGCTCGGTGCATTGCTGTATGTATTTAAACACATCCATTTTAACGGGTTTAATGCCCGGTATGTTTAATTGTTCAATGGTTTTTTTAATAAAGGCAAACATATTGTTATCCTTTTCTACCAAAGTAAGATCTTCAGCGCCACGGGAAGCCAGTTCGTAGCTGATATTACCGGTGCCGCCAAACAGGTCAAGGGTTTTAAGGCCCTCCATATCCAGTTGGTGTTGCAATACGTTAAACAGTCCTTCCTTGGCAATATCGGTAGTAGGACGGGTATATGGCATTTTGGAAGGCGGGTTAAACTTACGTCCGCCATATTCGCCGGCTATAATACGCATGTGGCCAATTGGTTTAAAGGAGTAAAAAAATGAGCCGGGTAATTTTCTTCCGTATCAGCAAACTGCCAGCCGTTAACAGCGGCAAAATCGATATGGATAAAATATTGATACAGCTCTTTATACAGGGCCGATTCCTGCGTAATTAAACCGGATAGTACCAGCTTTACTTTTTCCTGTTCCAGGTTATATTGCTGGCAGCAGGAAAGTAATTGGAGCAATACATCGGCCGGCGTTTTATAGGTATAGGTTTGTGCCAGTAATAATTGTCCTTCGTTTTCGGCCACCACACTAAACTCACTACCGCCAAAGTTTACCTGTAAACTGCCGTTGCCTGGCAGGTTGGTTAACTGGTGAATACTTACGGTATGCTGGTGTACATAGTGGGCCTGCGGAAATTTGTTTTTTATAGCCAGGTAAATTTCCTCCGGTACGGCAAATACATTACATATTTGCCAGCCGGCAATGCGGTCATTGGAAATAATATCAAAATTGCTTACCAGGTGGAGTTTTTTTAATAATTGTCCGCTCTCCTCTTCCTTGTAAAATTTAAAAGGAACCAACATGTTTTGCGGGAAATTGTAGGCAATTTTTACCTGGGAAAAATTGCTTGACAGTTCGGGATAGGTATCAAAAAAATCAGCAATTGTTTTTTTATCCACTACAGTACCGGTATGCCAGGCCAGCGATTGTAATACAGCCCCGTCGTGACCGGTGATGGAAAAACCTAAAAAAGTTTTACCTACGCACAATGCCAGCGCCTGCTCTTTTGCCGCTACTTCTTTATTGTTTTTTATGGTATATATCTGGTTCAAATCTGCTCGTTTTCAGCTGCAATGTTAATAAAAAATACCCATTAGGGCGGTACAAATACTACAAATGGAAACAATAATAAAACATGCTGAATGAATGCTTTACCGTAGCTTTGTTGCCTTTTTTATGGCAAGCATCGTACCACATAACGATTTAAGGGTAGGCACCAGTAACCGGCAGATATTAAAAATTGCCATGCCTATTTCGCTGGCCCTGCTGGTACCACAGATCAATTTTGTGGCCAACACCATTTTTTTGGGTGGACTGGGCGAACTGGAACTGGGCGCTGCCGGCATTACCGGGGTGTATTACCTGGTATTTGCCCTGGTGGGCAATGGGTTAAACAGTGGCTTGCAGGCGCTGATTGCCCGCCGTGCAGGAGAAAACCGGCGTAATGATATTGGTTTACTATTCTCTCAATCTATCTGGATCGCCTTGCTTTTTGCGGCTTTCAGCATCCTGTTATGTTACCTGGCCGCGCCTTATTTTTTTGGCGCGGTAATACAAAATGAAGCCATCCGGAAAGATGCCATTGAGTTTTCGCTGATCCGTATATTGGGTTTACCGTTTTTATACCTGTTCCAGATGTGTAATGCCATGCTGGTAGGCACCAATAACAGTAAGTACCTGAAGTATGCTTTTTTTGTAGAAGCGGTATTGAATATTTTTTTGGATTATGCTTTAATATATGGCAAGTTTGGTTTTAATGCCATTGGATTTAACGGGGCGGCCATAGCTTCTGTATGTGCCGAAATAACGGGACTGGCCATTGTATTAGGCCTGATTCATTATAAAAAGTTTAACCGGCAGTTCAGCCTGTTCAGTTATTTAAAATTCAGACCACAAACAGCTGGTTTGATCTTTAAACAATCCTCTCCCCTGGTATTACAGTTTGTGTTAAGTGTAGGCGCCTGGTTATTGTTTTACCTGCTCATTGAAAAACATGGCCCCCGCCCGCTGGCTATCAGTAATGCCATCCGGAATATGTTTGGCGTATTTGGCATTTTTATGTGGGCCTTTGCCAATACCAGTAATGCTATGGTGAGTAATATTATCGGGCAGGGAAAAAAGGAACAGGTATTATTTATCATTGGTAAGATTGCCCGCCTGAGTTTTAGTTTCACCCTGGTCATGTGCGTGCTCATTAATATCTTCCCGCATATTGTTTTATCCATTTACGGGCAGGGTCCCGATTTTATAGCCGATGCCACACCGGTACTGCGCATTGTTTCTATTGGCTTGTTATTGATGTCGGTAGGTACTGTTTGGCTAAATGGTGTTACGGGTACGGCCAACACAAAGGTGAACCTGGCCATTGAGCTGGTGACCATTGCTGTATATAGCTTATACATTTACCTGGTGTTACATGTGTATCACCTGTCATTGGTATGGGCCTGGGCTTCGGAGTTATTGTACTGGAGTTTATTGTTCTTATTATCGTATATGTATTTGCGTAGTGGTAAGTGGAAGAATAAAGTGATTTAAGGTTATTGGAGGAGTCAGGAAGACCGAAAGTCGGGAAGTAAGGAAGATTGTAAGTCGGAAGACCGAAAGTCAGTAAGTCCGAAAGTGAAACCTTATCTTATCATTCATAACTCATAATTCATCATTCATTATTCATCATTCATAACCGCACTCCGTTAATCTTTAAGCTCGCTGCTGGTAAAGGCAAAGGGTAATAACTGTTTTGCCGTTTCAATAATGTACACCTGCCCGCTTTGGCCCGAAAGTATGATACGGATGGGTTGCTGCATACGTCCTTCATATTCCAGCAAAGCCTGCCTGCACATACCACAGGGTGATATGGGGTGTGCCGCATCGCGGTGTTCGGAGGAGAAAGAGATGGCTAAGGTTTCAATAGGGGTATCGGGATGTAACATGGCCGCAATACCCAGTAAAACCCGCTCAGCGCAAATGGTAACAGGGTAAGCGGCATTCTCCTGGTTGGTGCCGGTAATTACCTCTCCATTGGCCAATAAGGCAGCAGCGCCCACATGAAACTGTGAATAAGGG
>CAYUMH010000179.1:0-7071 GCA_964445775.1 uncultured Terrimonas sp. | reverse complement strand
TGGCAATAGCCTCTCCTAAAGCAATGCCAGTATCTTCAATGGTATGGTGTTCGTCAATATGTGTATCACCTTTGGTGGTTATGGCTAGGTCAATACCACTGTGACGGCCCACCTGGTCCAGCATATGATCAAAAAAAGCCAGGCCGGTACTGATATTTGTTTTACCCGTACCATCCAGGTTAATATCAATGCTTATTTTGGTTTCGTTGGTATTACGTTCATGGTGAATAATACGCTGATCCAGTTTTAAGAACTCGTAGATCACCTGCCAGCTAAGGGTTTCCAGCGCAATGGTATCCTGTAAGGCGGCTACGCTGTCCTGTATCTCTGCGCCACCCAGGTTTACATCTTCTTTAATCCAGATGGCTTTACAACCCAGGTTTTTGGCCAGCTGTACATCGGTAATACGGTCGCCGATCACATAGGAGTTGGCAATATCGTAATCAGGATTATTTAAATAATCTACCAGCATGCCAATACCGGGTTTGCGGGTAGGGGCATTTTCGGCCGGGAAGGTTTTATCAATATATACCGCTTCAAAATGAATGTCTTCCGCTTCCAGGCTCTTCATCACAAAATTGTGCACGGGCCAGAAAGTATCTTCCGGGAATTGTGCTGTACCCAGGCCATCCTGGTTGGTCACCATTACCAGTTCATAATCCAGTTCCTGCGCTATTTTACGCATCCAGGTAAACATGCCGGGGTAGAATTTTAGCTTTTCAAAACTGTCTAACTGGTAATCGGGCGGGGCTTCGCAGATAAGGGTTCCGTCGCGGTCAATAAATAAAACTTTTTTCATGGTCATATTTTTTACAATCAGGCATATGCTGCCAATGCGTTAATAATGGTATTGTTTTCTTCGGGTGTACCGATGGTAATGCGTAAGCAATTATCGCATAAAATAACGGAAGAGCGATTACGTACGATAATGCCTTTTTGTACCAGGTATTTGAATATTTTATCGGCCTCCGTCATTTGTGCTAATATAAAATTAGCATCGGAAGGGTAAACACGGGTTACCACCGCCAGTTGATTTAACTGCTCATTTAGTTTTTCTTTTTCTTCCACTGTGGTCCTGGTCCATTCGTTTACCTGCTCCACCTTGTTTAAAGCCTGTAATACCAGTTGCTGTGTATGTTCACCAATATTGTAAGGGTATTTTACCTTGTTAAAATAGTTGATGATACCGGTGCCGGCAAAAGCCATACCCAGTCTTAACCCTGCCAGACCCCAGGCCTTGGATAAGGTTTGTAATACCACCAGGTTAGGATACTCCGTTAATTCGGCTATAAACGATTTCTGACGGGAGAAGTTGATATAGGCTTCATCCACTACTACCAGTCCGTCAAAGTTGTTTAACAGTATCTCAATATCCTTACGGTTGATACTGTTACCTGTGGGATTATTGGGCGAGCAGATAAAGATGAGTTTGGTGTTCTCGTCAATGGCATCGGCAATACCCTGTACGTCTAACTGGAAATCGGGCTGCAGGTTTACTTTTTTTACCGGTACATTGTTTATCTCGGCACATACTTCGTACATGCCATAGGTAGGCGGGCAGATAATAATATTATCCAGTGCCGGCTCACAAAATATGCGGAACAACAGGTCAATCGCTTCATCGCTGCCATTGCCTAAAAAAATGTTTTGTGCCGGTACTCCCTTGATCTGGCTGATCTTTTCTTTTACCTGCCATTGCGAAGGATCGGGATAACGGTTATACATGGCTGCATCGGTACCCTGCACCGGCGAACCAAAGGCATTTTCATTGGCGTCGACAAATACCGTGGCTTCGCCCGTAAACTCATGCCTTGCCGATGAGTAGGGGGCCATGCGTTGAATATTGTCTCTTACCAGGTTGTTTATATTAAAATCCATTTGTAATTAGATAATTAGTTAATCAGATAATTTGGTAATGAAACCTATAGCCTGATGGCTACGGCATTGCTATGCGCATCCAGTCCTTCGGCCTGCGCCATGGTCATTACGGTTTTACCAATTTTTTGCAACCCCTCCCGGGTTAATTGCTGGTAGGTTATTTTTTTTACAAAGCTATCTACCGATACGCCACTGTACATGGCGGCAAAACCATTGGTAGGCAGGGTATGATTGGTACCGCTGGCATAGTCACCCACGCTTTCCGGTGAATAATGCCCGATGAATACAGAACCAGCGGCTGTAACTTTTTTGGCCAGTTTATCCGCTTTATCACAGGCCAGTATCAGGTGCTCGGGGGCATAGTAGTTGGAAAAAGCAATGGCTTCATCCAGGTTGTTCACTACCACAATTTTACTATTGTCCAGTGCTTTTTGTGCAATGGTCTGCCGGGGCAGGGTTACCAGCTGATCGGTAATGGCCTGTTTAATGGTATCGGGATTCACATCTTTTGTTATTACTACAATCACCTGCGAATCAGGACCATGTTCGGCCTGTGATAAAAGATCGGCTGCTACAAAATAGGGATTAGCCGTTTTATCGGCGATCACCAATACTTCCGATGGGCCGGCGGGCATATCAATGGCAGTATTTTCCAGCTGAACCATTTGTTTGGCTGCTGTTACATATTGGTTACCCGGACCGAATATTTTAAATACTTTGGGTACCTGTTTGGTGCCATAAGCCATAGCGGCAATAGCCTGTGCGCCACCCACTTTACAAATAGTGGTAACGCCACAAAGGTCGGCGGCATATAAAATAGCGGGGTGGATACTGCCATCCTTTGCCGGCGGTGTGCACAATACTATTTCCTTACAACCGGCCAGCCGGGCGGGTATGGCCAGCATTAAAACGGTAGAGAATAAAGGGGCTGAACCACCGGGGATATACAGGCCTACTTTTTCAATGCCCACCGATTCGCGCCAGCATTGGATGCCGGGCATGGTTTCTATGATCTCCGGTTTATTGATGACCTGGGCAGCATGAAATTTTTTGATATTGGCAGCAGCCTGGTTGATCGCTTTTTTCAACGCAGGGGAAAGGGTAGCAGCCGCTTTTTTAATTTCAGCGGGACTTACCCTGATCTTTTTGAGCGCTACTTTATCTATCTGTAAAGTGAGATCGGTAATAGCTTTATCACCCTCCTGTTTTACCTGTTGTAAAATACGGCCTACTGTTTTTTGCAGTTGGGAAGCATCGGCTACGGGACGCTGACAGATAGCTGCCCATTTTTTTTGTGCCGGGAAATTATAGACTATCATCTTTATAAGATCATTTTTTCAATAGGAATAACCAGGATACCCTCGGCGCCGTATTGTTTTAATTTTTCAATAATGTTCCAGAAATCAGTTTCGTTGATCACGGAATGAATGGAGCTCCAGCCCTCTTCAGCCAGGGGTAATACCGTGGCACTACGCATACCCGGTAACAACTGGCAAATATTCTTTACCTGATTGTTAGGCGCATTTAATAATACATATTTATTATTACGGGAACGTTTTACCGATTGTATACGGAACAGTAACTTTTGTAATAATTGCTGTTGTGTGTTAGCCAGCCCCGGTGTGCTGATAATCACCGCTTCGGATTGCAGGATGGTCTCCATTTCTACCAGCTCATTGCTGAACAGGGTATTGCCCGAACTTACCAGGTCGCAGATGGCATCGGCTAGTCCGATTTTTGGAGCAATTTCAACCGAGCCGCTGATGGTGTGGATATCGGCCTTGATTTTTTGTTTTTTTAGATAAGCCGACAGGATATTGGGATAACTGGTGGCAATTTTTTTACCGGCCAGGTCCTGTGCCGATTTTATTTTCTTTTTATTGGGTACGGCAATGGATAAACGGCATTTGCCAAAGCCCAGTTTTTCGATGGTGGTTACTTTTTTGTTTTTTTCCAGTACCACGTTCTCGCCTACAAAACCAATATCGGCTACACCGTCCTGTACATATTCGGGAATATCGTCATCCCGTAAAAAGAAAAGTTCGGCCGGGAAATTGGTGGCGGTCACTTTTAACTGGTTGCGGCTATTACCCACATCAATGCCACATTCCTTTAACAGGCGCATGCTGTCGTCGTGTAAACGGCCCGATTTCTGAATCGCAATTCTAATGTTTTTGTTCATAATTGATAATCCCATTCCCCGGAGGGAGTATGTTTTAATTTTTATTTTCCTGTTTGCTGCTTTCTGCTTTAAGCTTTTTGCTTTAGGCTTTCAGCTTTGAACTTTCCGCTTCTTACTCAGGTACCGGCACAAAAAAAGCCTACCGAAGTAAGCTTTAGAAATATGTTATGGTATACCATACATCCTCACAGCCTACCTATGGGGTAGTGCGATATGATGATGTGTATGGATGTTATTAATCATTTGCGATGCAAAAATAAGGGATCAATTTAAATAACCAAATTAGTTTTAGCCCCTGAACCTTGCTGAAGAACTAGGGTTGCCGGGACAACCGGTTTTACGGGAAGCGGCACAGGAAGTAAATAAAGCAGCTACCATTACCACCACAGCTGCCAGCGCAAAGTATTTTGTTTTCATATTAATGCTTTTAAAAACAACGAAATTAACCAAAAATTATTTTATAAACATATTGAGTAAAAAGGTGGGATTTTAGAAAAGCCTGCAAATCAATCGATTTAGCTGCTAACCTAAACTTAATATTGTTATTTATTAACAATTGTTTTTCATTGAGTAGTAGCCCTTAGTTTTGAAACCATAATAACTGCTCCTTACAGTTATTTGCCGTTGTCACACGGCCTGGATTGGCTTTTTTATAAAAATACCTATTTATGAGAAAAAATTTACTCTTGTTAGTTCTACAAGTGTTGGCAGCCTGTTTTGGTGCATTTGCCCAAACGCCGGTTCCCATGGCTTCACAACCATCAACCACTTACACAGAAAACTTTGCTGACATTACCAACTGGACATTTGCAGCTGCTGCCAACGGCACTTTAAGTGCGGGTATAGGCGCTGCACCCTGGAGAGGTAACCCGGTGAATACTACGGGTGCTATCCCTTCTGCTACACGTATCACCACCACCACCGCTGCGGCTTTCGCTTCGGGCACTTCCGGCGGGGTACAAAAAGGCACGGGCAACCTGCAGTTTTTAACAACCGGCGGAACGGTTAATACCAGTTCTTTAGGTTTTGATCTTTTCCTGGACTTTACCGGAACCACAGCCGGCACTATCAGTTTTGACGCTGCCACTGTGTTTAACAGTACTGGTGACAGGGTAGGAACATTACGTTTATATGCAACTACCGATGGTACAAGCTGGACAGAATTAACGGGTACCAATTTACCTTATGTAGCTACCAATAATGTTGCCGGTAGCGGCAGCATTACCAGTATTGCCCTGCCGGCCGCTTTTTCCGGCAGTGCCACTGCTCAACTACGTTTTTATTATCATAATGGTGATGCCAACGGCAGCAGCGGCAGCCGCCCTAAAATAAGTATCGATAATTTATCCATCACGGCTACGCTGGCCACTGCTCCGGTATTAACGCCTACGCCTGCTACGCTTGACCTGGGTGTTACCAATATCAATACAACGTCTTCTGCTCAGAACTTCAGCCTGGCGGGTAGTAACTTAACTGCCGATGTTACCTTAACTACAGCTGCTCCTTTTGCGATCAGCGCTACAGAGAACGGTACTTATGGTACCAGCCTTACCATACCGGCTGCAAACTTTTCCAGCAACCAAACTGTGTATGTAAGATTTACTCCCACTGCGGCACAGACTTATGCAGGTGCCGTAACTATTAACAGTACTGGCGCTACCCAAAAAACGGTTACATTGGAAGGAGAAGGATTTAACCCCGCTTCACCCATTGTTACACCATCTGTTACCAGTTTAACCTTTACCGGTGTACCGGTTGGTGGCGAGTCGGCTGTTCAAACTTATACAATAACAGGCGGTAACCTTACTGCTGATATTACTGTTGCCGCACCAACAGGTTTTGTGGTTTCGGCTAATGGCACCACTTTCTCCAATAGTGTAACAGTTTTAGCCAGTGATCCTGCATTGGTAACCGGCAAAACCATATCAGTAAAATACCTGCCTACAGCTGTAGCAACTGTAACCGGTAATATAACCCATAGTACTTCCGGGGCTACTACGGAAAATGTAGCGGTTTCCGGCTCAGGTATTGGTGTTATTAATCTAACAGCCCCACCTTACATACAAAACTTTAACGGCATTGGTTCCGGGTTACCTGATGGTATCACCGGGCGTTCCGGTGCACATAATACCCAGGGTACTGTACTTGCTTTTCCAACTGCTGATGCAGTTTGGAATGGAACAGGCGGCGGTTTAAAAAATTTCCGTTCCGGTGTTGATGACGCTCCCACTACTGACCGTGCTTTTGGTATACGCCAGGTAGGCGCTACCGACCCTGGTGCTGCCTTTGTATTCCAGATAGGTAATACGGCCAACAAAATAAATTTCACACTCGACTTTTTATTACAATCACTGGATGCCAGTTCTCCAAGAGCTACTACCTGGCGGGTTGATTATGGTGTAGGTGTAACGCCTTCAAGTTTTACAGTAGCCGCCGCTACCGGTAACTTAACTACCGGTGGTAACAATTTTGGTGTAGAACCTATTCATGTTGACTTTGGCAATGCCCTGGACGATATTAATGATGTGGTTACCATCCGTATTATTGCCTTTACGGGCTCGGCTGGTACCGGTAACAGACCTTCTACAGCTATTGATGATTTTACCTTAAACTGGCAAAGTCCTACTGATAAAACCATCAGTACTTCTGTTAGCAGCTTAAGTTTCCCTGCAACAAATGTAGGTGCCAACAGTACTTTAAACTATACAGTAAACAGTACCAATCTTACCAGTAACCTGGTGATCACCACAACCGGCGCCTATACTGTTTCTGCTGATAATACCACTTTCACACCCAGCATCAGCCTGACCCCGACCAATGGCACACCGCAAACCGTGTATGTACGTTTTGCTCCTACGGCAACGGGTGTGGTAAGCGGTACCATTGTACATACCAGTACCGATGCCTTTACCAGGAATGTTACCATAAGCGGTGAAGGAGTTGATCCGAGCCAGCTGAGTTTTAATTTTAATACCTGTACGGTTACCAGCATCCCTGGTTCCGGATTTTTA
>CAYUMH010000178.1:0-7079 GCA_964445775.1 uncultured Terrimonas sp. | reverse complement strand
CTCTCCATCTGTCTCTTGTAACTCGCGTTATTGAATTTTTCCATTTCGCCAATCCAGTAAGCAGGTAAAGCATAGCTACTTTTGTGATTATAGGGTAGCAAAATAAAAGAGGGGCAATGACAGGTAACAATGATCTTTAAATCCTTTAACACAGGATAACCCAGGTGCTTTTTTTGCAATAAATAGTAGGCAATACCATCGTACTCCTGGGCTTCTACCCAATCAGGCGCTTCTTCTTTTTCCAGGTATTTTTCAATCACAGCTGTAAAGGAATAACTGACCAACGCTTCATATCCTAAAAACCCCGAGTTATCGGCATAATAAGGTGAGAACCTGATAACCCTTATTCCATCGAGCTTTTCTTCTGTAACCTGCCCCACATTCCTGTCAGGCACAAATACACTTACATTTACCTGCTGTTTATGTAATAACTGCGCCAGGTGACAGGAGTATGTCCCGATACCACCTCCATAATAAGGTGGATATTCTGATGTAAGTATCCAATATTTCATCTTCTTATATTGCCCTGTGCATTCCTGGTCAAAGCCAGTCAATTTTTTATTTATACAATCACTTCAGTCTTCTCTGCTCTTTTTTGAAGCACTTTATGATATGCTTTTTGCATAAAACGTACATCCAGCTTTTCTTCGGCAAATCTCCGGGAGGCAGCGGAGAATTTTTTATAAGCCTCTTCATCATTACATAACTGCAGTATGGCTTTTTCAAACGAAGCCAGTGAATTCAGGCTTAAACAAAAACCCGTACCTGCATTTTCGGATATAAGCCAGGGAAGCCCGCCTGCGTCTGAACAGATTACCGGAACTCCCATGGAAAGGCTTTCCAGTACTACATTGGGCCGACCATCCATACGCGAGGGAACTACCAGGATATCGCTCACCGAAAGTACATCGATAGCATTGGCATAGCCGATAAAGGTTATATTATCCTGAAGACCATATTTATCTATCTGTGCAATGATGGTTGCGGCCATCGGGCCGCCGCCGGCTATCAGGAAATGAATATGGGATTGCGCTTTTAAAAGGGCAGCGATATCCACAAAAATATCAGGGCCCTTTTCATCCGATAAACGACCCAGAAACGTCACTATCTTTTTACCCTTGGGAATAGTAAAGTTGTTGAGTTGACCGGACCTGGCAGCCAATCTTTTAAACAAATTAGTATCTACTCCGTTTTCTATCCTTAATACTTTTGATGCAGGTCTTTGACACATGGTAACCAGGTAATCCTCCACCTTTGGGTTTTCTACAATGGTCAGATCGATATATTGTTCCTGCTTTATATTATCGATCATATGCCCTACAGTACTATATACAGGGTTTATTACCTGCAGGAAAGGAAAATCTGTTTTTAGACCTTTTAACATTGAATAGGCAAACGATGAATTACTGATGAGCACATGCCTGATCCCCCTTGCTTTAATGATCTCGTAGGTAAGGTTTTTCCAATGCTTCCACTGATCAGGGTCGTTCCACAGGTTAGTGTAATCTTCTAAAAAATAGTAATCCTGGCAAACGGCTGCAAATTCTTTGGAGGTATCGCCCATTTCAGGATAACTGCGGTCTGTTGCGATGATACTTACCGGAACCTTGTTTTTTATCAGCCCTTTTATCACCTGTAAAATAGCCGTTTCGGCACCCCCTACCACCATATACGGAATAAATATCAATACTGCTTCAGCAGATTGTTCCAGGGCTGGCAGGTCTTTAAGCAGTTTATCATATTGATAAGGATAGCTGTTCACATTTTTTACCTGTGAGGGGCGTTTATGTTTCTGGTAAGCCCTTTTATCAAGAATGGAATACCCATCATTGGATATACGCAGTTTTTTCCGGATGTTGAACCAGCTTTTCCGCAGAACCCAGAATTTGCTGCTTTCCATGGCCTCAATTTTATCCTGCAGGCGCTGCACTTCCCTTTTCATTATTTCCAGTTCAGCAAACTGAAGGGCATCTCCCTGGTGCGGGAGCTGAGGTGTAAGATCGGTGACTTCAGCCATGACAGTATCAGGTGAAGCGTTTTTACCGGCCTGATCAATTTGAAGTTCTTTGAACCTTGTTTTGATCCATTCATCAATTCCTTCCTGCCACACAATGAACCCGTGTTTTTGCTTAAAATATTCACCCGAATTCCTGATAGCTTCGGAAGAGAATCTTATTTTTTCGGCACTTATGTCCTGTTCATTAACCGGTGTATCATGCGCATGCACAAAGCAGAAGTCAGCTGTATTACCTACTTTTATTCCCTCTTTATACAATCGCAGGGAAAGCTCTGTGTCTTCAAAACCAATGAACATATTGGTATCATAGCCACCGAATTTCAAAAAATGGTCTTTATAAAAAACAGAAGCCCCTCCATATACAAATGTTGATAAGAAAGGTAGTTTTTGCGGAAATGCATTCTTGCTGATCTGCTGGTAGCTGCTGCTGCCACTTATATGATACATATTGCCATATGGTTCTATCCACAGATCGCCTCCATAAGCGTCAATGGTCTGACCATCCGGTTTTAACAGAGGCACATTGATATAAAAAGCCCCCAACATACGGATGGCTTTCGCAATAGCATTTAAAGGATTTTCGATAAGATAAATATCATTATCCAGCGACAATACCCAATCCGTTTTTACATAATTCATGGCATCGTTTCTGCCGCGGGCCACTCCTTTGTTCTCACCATATTTCACCAGGTCAATCTTCAGGGTTTGCATTCCACTGATTTTATCTTCCAGTAAAGTCAATTGTTCCGGCGACGACCCGTTATCTGCAATTAAGATACGGCCCTGGTAACCAGGCATACACCTGCGTATGGAATTGAGTAACCGAAGCGTGAGGGAAACCCTGTTAAAGCTGAGTATAACAATGGTCAGATCCTTTCCATTATCTTCAAAACGGGGAAATAAACTGGTGTTTAAGGGAGAATCAGTTTGCATCAGGCTTAAAGAGCCTGTATATCCTCTTACAATAATGTTGTTGTTTAACGTGTTTGTTTTCATCGTATCACCGGGCTTGAAGTACAGGTGACCAATCGTGTCAACCTGATTTAACCATAAGTACTGAATATATATACAAGAGAGCATCTACTCTACCTGTTTTGATAAATTGTTCCCTGTTAAAAAACGCCCTTTATTATGGATTTAGTTATCCGGTAAAATAAGCTGTTCAATATTTATACTGTTATCAACCAGGAAAGCAGGTAACACCGGTTTACCTGTTATTATTGAACAGTTTTTGTTTGATCGTTCCTAATAAACTTCGTTTTTCATAGGTTTTTTTATACCATCCGATATCCTGGTTCAATCGTTCTATATCACCTAACAATTTATTTACCAATTGTTTTTCGCCTTCACCTTTACGGTTCAACTCCCTGTTCTGCATTTCCAGGGATTCAATGATCGCTTCTTTTTTATTCACCAATTGTAAAAGATGACCGATTGTTTCTTCCGCTTTCTCAATACTTGCTTTATGACCGGCAACCAGTTGTTCCATTTGTTTATTAATAGCAACAAGCACCTGTCGTAGAGCATTTATTTCTGACACATCTTTCTCTTCATCAATTTTTATAACCTTAATATTCTCCATTAATAGCTATTAATATCATTCACTAATTAAAAGTCCATCGCTTCATCAGCGTATTACTGATATACGGCCTGCCCAGGTATATATCTTTGTATATCCTGAAATTATGCTGCATATCATACTCTGTTTTTTTAATATCCTTGGATAATGCCCCCATTACTTCCAGCATTTCCCTGTTATTCTGATATTGTATTATTTTAGTGATGGCGACTCTTTTGTTTGAGAACAGATCACCGTTTACACCTTGCCTGATAATATCGCGGTTACCCACACAGTCACTCAATAACAATGCTTTTTTTAGTGACATAGCTTCCAGTGCAGCAAAAGACAAACCCTCATATTGCGAGGTGGATAGATACAGATCCCCGCTTCTGATAAGGTCGTACACAGCATGCTCATCCAGCCACCCGGTAATTTTTATATTTTTTGCATGTAACATACCTGCATCAGGTCCATCACCAATCCATACAAACTCAAAATTGTCCAAACCAACAAAATAGGAAGCTATCTCGTTAAATAGTTCCGGGTTTTTCTGTGCAACAATCCTACCACAAGTGATAATCCGGAATTTTTCTGAAGTATTTCTAGCCGACTCATCCTTCCGGTTAACCGTTTCAACGCCATTATTGACATATAAGGTTTTTATACCCAGTCTTTTATATTCATTAAACTCCGAGGCGGAACTACAGATCACTTTTCCGCATAATTTATTGGCAAAAACCTCCAGGCCCTTAAAAACAAATCTTTTGGCCGTTGAATTGGTAGATAAAAAGGAGGCTCCGTTTGGCGTATAAAACACATTTTTAAGTCCTAACATCCTGCAGGCAATTCTTCCCAAGAAACCGCTTTTGGCGGAATGAAGATGCACCACATCACATAACTGCGCTTTTTTCAAGCGTTTTAATATGGCGTAAATTTCAAAAAGCGCTTTAATGTCTTTTGCAATACTTATTTTCCTATGCGCCGATTTCCAGGGGATAAACTTAACGTTTGATGTATTAAATCCTTTTTTCACCAAATGTGCTTCAATTTCATCTTTTCTCTCCCCATGTATCACAATATGCTCATCATCGCCTAACACTTTTGTTAGTGATTTGACAAATAATGCCACACCAGAAGCAAATGGTTCAATAATATGTACTACTACCATATATTAGTTTATCACGATCCTTCGCACCAAAAAACAGACTTAGTTAACAGTAAATTAACGTGTAATTTATACGTCCCTATACGCAGAAATGAGCGCCCATTTACATATAAACGTTAATGTTTATATTTAAATAGAAATAAAATGAAAAACATTTTTATTCAATAGCCTTAACTCATCCGCCTTAAAAATTATATTCACTGATGGACAGCCTGACATTATAATTTTGCTACCTGACAACATTTATTTTATGCCCGTTGCATCTTATCTATAAATATTTTTAATCGTAATATCAATTCCCTTGGCATCAGGCGCAAACAGTATATTTTAAGTATGCCAAACAATTTATACAACGAATTTGGTGCCAGATTACGCACTACTTTCAGCCTGGCCTTTAGTTGCTTGTTCTTATTTTTAAAAGAGATGCCCTTTCTATTTAACATACAGTTAACTAAACTCTCCTGTATGATATGCACTTCAGCCTTGTTACATAACATCCAGCATAAAGCATAATCTTCCGCATATTCATAATCAAGAGGATAAAAACCGGCTTCCTTCACCGCTGTTAACCGCATCATAATACTGGCATGCATGAATGAATTCCTTAAGTACATATCCCGAACGATAGCCTTATGTTGCTCCGGGCTCCGATAGGTAAATTTTTGCCCTTTAACCTCATCTTCAAAAGCACACCAGCTGCCCAGTAAGGTTATTGCAGGATTTTTATCAAGAAACCCTACCTGTTTTATAAACCTATCTTTATGACATATATCACCACAATCTAACCTTGCCACATATTGTGTATTCACATTGGCCGAGATCCAGTCCAGCCCTTTATTCAGGGCCCTGGTAATGCCTTCATTGCGCACCAGCCGGATAACTTTTACCGCCCCCGTTATATAGCCGGTTATATCCTTCGCACTCACAGGTATCGTACTTCCGTCATCAACAACCACTATTAAAAATGCATTTGAAGTATAGGTCACACTCTTTAAGGACGTCACCAGCCCTTCCCTATTGTTGAGACAGGGAATTAAGAGACAAAAATCAAACTTTTCACCGGCAGGAAGAGTTTTTACATCATTCATTAGTTTTTCTATTAAAACAAGCACAAGGCAGTATATAATATAAAATAATATCATCCTGCATTGATCAATCTGTATAAACGATACCGTTGACAACCGGAATAAATAATGGGCTGCATTGCAGCCCATTATTTATTATTCCCGTTTATCCTCCTCTCCCGGCGATTCCGTAACCGGCTTCATCGCATCGAGATCATTAGATAGTTCGGGATCTACAAATTCGTTCATATAAATTTCAAACAATACCAACAGGTAACTGATCAGTAAAGGTCCAAATACCAGGCCAATAAAACCGAACAGGTTTAACCCAACCAACACACCCAGTATGGTGATAACAGGATGAACATCACCTAACCGTTTTAATAAAGAAACCCTGGCCACATAGTCCACATTACCGGTAATAATAACACTATATAGTAACAGGCCAACGCCCTGCCATGTTTCTCCTGTGGCAAATGTAAAAATGACCACAGGTATCCATACAATTGCAGTACCCACAACAGGAAAGAAGGCAAATACACCCGTCAGAAAGCCCCATAATCCCCAGTCGCTCACACCAAAAATGAGGTAGCCTACCGTTGCCACTATACCCTGGATAATTGAAATAAGCGGGATACCTAACGCATTTGCCTTGACTACCCTTTTGGTTTCGGCGGCCAGTTTATTTATATTCTGCTGTTTGAGCGGTGTAATACGGTTCAGGTATTTCTCCAGGTCGCGGCCATTAATCAACATAAAATAAAGCAGGAACAGCATAATGGCCAGATTGGTGACCAACATCGCAGTACTGTTTAACATACCGGGTAAAAAGTCAATAACGGCATTTAAAGATTTTGATAATGATTCCTGGGATACCAGGTTTACGCCTACCTTGTCCTGTATAATAGCAATATTCTCCTGTATTTTCTGCATTACCTCGTTAGGATTGGCTAAAACAGCATTTATTTTGGGGCTGATCAGTGTAATAGCCAAATAGAAAGGAATACCAATAAGCACCAAGTAAAACAGGATGAACAGCCAGGCAGCCCTGGCTTTTTTCATATTCTTTTTATAAATAAAGATGAAATATTGCCTACGACTGAGTATATAAAAAGTAATTGCCCCTAGTATACCGGGCAGGAAAGAGAACAATTCTTTTATAATGACAAAGATTAAAAGCAGCAAAATGCCCAGTATGAGCACTTGTCTGATACGATTGTTAAAGGATGGCATACTTGTATATATTAATGACTAAATTTATATAGAAAAAAG
>CAYUMH010000177.1:0-7242 GCA_964445775.1 uncultured Terrimonas sp. | reverse complement strand
GCAGGTGAAACGGGCTCAGGTAAAAGCAGCCTGCTTAAAATGATCACCGGTTATATACAGCCCGATAGCGGACAAACTTATTTTAAAAACAAAAGGGTAGAAGGCCCCCTGGAAAAGCTGCTGCCCGGCCATCCCGGAATAGCGTACCTGAGTCAATACTTTGAACTGCGTAACAACTATACGGTATCTGAAGAGCTGAGTTATACCAACCAGCTTAGTGATGCAGAGGCGGATACCATCTATCATATCTGCCAGATCGGTCATTTGTTACAGCGTCGTACCAACCAGTTATCCGGCGGCGAAAAACAACGCATAGCACTGGCCAGGCAACTGGTAAAAAAGCCCGAACTACTGGTACTCGATGAACCTTTTTCCAACCTGGATGGTATACACAAGGCCACTATAAAAAATGTATTGCATAATATCACCGCCCAGCTGGGTATTACAACCCTGTTAGTATCGCACGATGCGGCAGATGTACTTTCCTGGGCAGATGAATTATTGTTAATGAAGGACGGCAAAATTATACAACAGGGCAAACCGGAACAGGTATATAATCAACCGGTTAATTTATACTGCGCAGGTTTATTGGGAACCTATAACCTTATAACCAAAGCAAATACGGCTATTGCACAATTAACAAACCTTAGCTGGACTACCGATAGCTTTATCCTCAGACCAGAATATTTCTCTTTGCAGGTTAAAAACCAGGAATTTATTGTCGAAGGCAAAGTATCCGGTATTCTTTTTTTGGGCAGCCATTACCTGGTACAGGTAACAGTGGCGGGTGAAACCCTGCTTAGCTACTGCATTGCGGCGGCCTTACCGGCTATTGGTTCAATAGTTCAGGCAGGCTTCTCGTCCGAAAATATCGCTTTTATTAATGGGTAGTAGCAATTTCACCTTGGTGTATTGACGAAAAAGCAAAATTGGTGCATTATTTGCTGCAAAATAATATTAGCAGGTTTCAAAAAACGGTTGTAAATTACAGTTACCATTTTTCTTTCACTTTCCGGGGTTTGTAGTTTTTTTAATCCTTAAATCTATATTCCATGATGAAAGCTACTGCACAGTTAACGGAAGAATGTCGCCAATGGCGTTTTACACTGCGGCACTTACGCGACCAGTTCACACATCACGTACACAAACTAGAAAAAGAAGTAGTGGCAAAAAACAAACGCCTGGCCATGTGGGAGGTAGAGCACCTGCATAACCAGTTTTATATCCAGCTGATTAATATTCACGATCTCAAAAAAGCAATTAAGCGCCATGCGGATAATATCAGCAAACAATCTATGCGGGGTATATTGCGCGACGATACGGTGGCATTGCATTGCTTTTTAAACAACGACTTCGATATGTTGCAGCAACGGTTAAAATCTATCAGCAACGAGTTTAAAATGTTTCTGCGCAACTATCCGCCAACTATATATGCTTAAATCTTTTACGGTACGGCTGCATGTACATTAGGTTTTAATTAGACTTTTGTTTCTATCATCCCGTACACCTTTATCAGCCGCCCCCGGGTGGCTGATTTATTTTTGGTAAAATACTAACAATCATGTGTGGTATAAAATAACGTACTTCGCACAAATACAATTATGGCTTTTTATTACGAAGTGCAGTTTAATAATATCTCCGCAGCAAACAGCGAAATCCTCATAGCCCTTTTATCGGCAACCAATACCAATGGCATTGAAGAGTTGGACAATAGTTTAAAAGTATTCTTTAGCGAACCCGATTTTAACGAAGAGGAGATCTCCGGCATGGCCAAAACGGTAGAGGCTGCCTATGAAGTTAAAAAAGTGGAAGAAGAAAACTGGAACCGGTTATGGGAGTCGAACTTTAACCCGGTTACGGTAGAAAACTGGGTGGCTGTTCGTGCCGACTTCCACGAACCCATTACCAATGTGGTACATGAAATAGTCATTACACCCAAAATGAGCTTTGGTACCGGGCATCATGCCACTACTTATATGATGCTGGAACAAATGCAACAACTTCAACTGGCCGGCAAAAAAGTATTCGATTTTGGCACCGGCACCGGTGTGCTGGCCATTTTGGCCCACAAAATAGGCGCTACCGATATTACCGCGGTGGATTATGATGAATGGAGTATTGAAAATACCCGCGAAAACATGACACGTAATCATACCGAAGGAATTAAGCTGGTTAAATCGGATACGGCGGAACTAAACCAGCGTTTTGATGTAATACTGGCCAATATCAATAAAAACGTTATCCTGGACAATATGGAAGTCCTGGCAAAGGAGCTGGAACCCGGCGGTACCATCTTTTTCAGTGGTTTATTGATCGATGATGAGCAGGATATTGTAATGGCTGCCCAAAAACATGGCTTGCAGTTAGTGAAAGTGGCTGATCGGAATAAGTGGTTATTTATCAATATGTTAAAGCAATAGTGGAGAACTAGTATTAATTAATTGTTACCTACTGACAGGTTTTCTTTACCTTTGTAGTTCAACTCTTTACCAAAAAATAATAGATTCCGGTTTCTTATGAATGGGCTTTTATTAATATTATTGGCATATCTGATCGGAAGTATCCCAACTTCTGTATGGGTGAGTAAACACTTTTTCAAAATTGACATTCGTGAATACGGTAGCGGCAATGCCGGCGCCACCAATACCTACAGGGTATTAGGCCCCAAATGGGGTACGATTGTGATGATCGTCGATATGCTTAAAGGTATGCTGGCGGTAAAACTGGCTTTCCTGGCCCCGGAACTGTTGGATAATGAAACCCGTTTTCTTAACCTGCAGATCGCTTTAGGCCTGGCCGCCGTATTGGGCCATATATTCCCGATCTGGGCCGATTTTCGTGGTGGTAAAGGGGTAGCAACCTTGTTTGGACTGGTGGTAGGTATTTCTCCCTGGACAGCCTTAGGTTGTTCCGGCGTGTTTCTTTTGGTGCTTTACCTTACCCGTTTTGTATCTCTTAGCTCCATACTGGCAAGTGTGGCATTTCCTATTTTTATCCTTATCATCTTTAACGTGGATAATCCTGTTTACAGGGTATTTGCCATTGCTGTTGCCTTAATGGTTATTCTTACACACCAGAAAAATATTACCCGTCTTTTAAAGGGCGCCGAAAGCAAAGTGCCTATTTTTAAAAAAAGAGATAAACGCAGGCAACGCCGAAGAGGGGATATGTCGTCCTGACTTCCTGTAATTACACTATTTTTGTTCCCGCCCTTACTAAGCCAAGCTCTATAAAAAAAATATTGGTATAGAGATTGATTTGCTAAAAGTAAAAAACAAACCCATGATAAGGATAATCTTCGCAGTATTTGCTACTGCAACTATCGTAATAGGCTGCTCAACCAATGCGGTTACCGGGCGTAGCCAGATGAAACTATTGCCCGAATCGGAACTGCAGTCAATGGCGGTAACGGAGTACCAGAGCTTTTTATCAAGTAATAAAGTAATCAGCAGTGCTACCAGTAAGGATGCCGAAATGGTAACCAGGGTAGGACAACGTATTACCCAGGCCGTAAAACAATACTATGCACAAAAAGGCTTATCGGCCGAGCTGGATGGTTATAACTGGGAGTATAAACTGGTAGATAGTAAAGATGTAAATGCCTGGTGTATGCCTGGCGGTAAAATTGTAGTGTATACCGGTTTATTACCTATTACACAAAACGAAGCGGCTCTGGCTGCGGTAATGGGCCATGAGGTATCTCATGCGTTGTTTAACCATGGTAACGAGCGTATGAGCCAGGGCATGGTACAGCAAGGCCTGGGTTCGGCACTGAGTGTTGCCCTTTCCAACAAACCTGCTGCTACACAAAACCTGTTCATGACAGCTTTTGGTATCGGCTCAAATGTATTGGGTGTACTGCCTTTTTCGCGTAAGCATGAGCTGGAAGCCGACCGTTATGGGCTTATCTGGACTGCAATGGCCGGTTATAACCCGCAGGAAGCCATTAACTTATGGAAGAGAATGGAAGCCGCAGGCGGTGGCCAGGGACAACCGGAGTTTTTAAGCACTCACCCAAGTGAGGGAAAACGTATCCAGGAGCTGGAAAAACACATGCCGGAAGCCTTACAATACTACAAACCAGTATCAAAATAAGCGGCTCATTTGCTGCCAAATCCCCTTTGTAAAAGCTGCAAAGGGGATTTTTATTGCCCTTATCCCAACAAATACCACGTTTTTTTACTAACTTTGCACTCCCGACAAATGGAAACACAGTGTGGACAGGGTTTCGGCGTGTTCTTTTTAAACCTAAAAATGGCTTTATAGTATGCTTCCAACGGTTTTTGAAAAATTACAACTGGCAGACGAAAAGAATCTATTAATTCAGGGTTTACCTTCTTCAATCGAAAAACAATTCAGCAAGTTATCTTTCGCAAAAAACATGACTCCGCTGTTAAAAAACAGGAAAATTGACTTCGCTCTTGTTTTTGCAGTAAATGAAAATCAGCTTAACGGTATTTTAAAAGATGTTATGCCATCTTTAAAAGGCGAATCCAAATTCTGGGTAGCTTATCCTAAAGCAACTTCAAAAATTGTTACCGATTTAAACAGGGAGTGTAGCTGGAACAGGTTAACCTGCGAAGGGTACGAAAGTATTGAAAGAATAGAGTTAGATCATGTGTGGAGTGCCATGCGTTTTGTAAAAGGTGAGCTGGAACGCTCAGTAGAAACAGTTAGCACACGTAAAAGAGAAGCGGCACCGGTGAGTGCTGATGAGTAATTAACCTTCAAATTAAAATATTAAGAGGCTGTCTGATAAAGACAGCCTCTTTTTTTGTACTTACTTTTTCCCGTAACTTGTTGTAATTGACCGGTAATTATAAAAACTTATTTTTGTAACATGCTCAAAAGGAAGAACAAAGCCCCTCATTTTTTTGATTTTGTAGTTGCCAGTGCGGATAGCATTACGTTAACGAACAGGGAAGAAGGAGTGAACTTTTTAGTTTCTTTTTTCAAAACCATCAGGCCCGCCAGAAATGAAGAGTATGAAACGGCCAACAACAAACTGCAGCTGGCCATGGTGGCGCTGGAGCAGCATAAAGTACTTAAGCAAAAGCTGCAAAGAGCCTTACTATTACTGCTGGTAAATACAAACCTGAATAAAGCACTTACTGAAAGCGGCGTTCCATTGGCCGGGGGCTTCTGGCAGGAACTGTTCGATCGCTTAAAGCATAAAATGCTGCCGGCTATACAGGACCCCGATGATTTTCTCTATGTGATTGACCGGGTGTTTTATAAATCCGATGATTTTAAATGGGTAGAAGCAATTACACAGGAAAACTGGATCAGTTTTTTTACCATCATACAAATGCCTATTGGTGTAAGGGATAAACGCCTGCAGCAACATGTAATGGCAGCCATGCGTATCCTGTCTTTCCAGGTAGCACAAACAGGGCTCGAAAAAGAAGTGGCGGCTTATATTCCCGCTACAGAAACAGGGGAGGAAAGCCCGTTTGTAAAACAAAGTTTTTTAATCCACGATCTGCAGGAAAAACTAACGCAGGATAGCGATAATAAAACTATTACACACTGTTGCGCATTAATTAAGGATGTGATACAGCAATGTGCAAAAAACATTGATTATATCCGCCGGGAGCAATCAACCAAGGGAGCCAGCTTACGGCAAACCTATACCTTGCTTATCCTAAGCACCCGTTTACAAAGAATACTTATTTTAAACGATGTACTGGACAGGGATGATCATTTTGATGTGGGGCGTTTTGTAGACCTGTTTAAAGTGTTGGTAAGAAATGAGAACCGGAAAAACAGTATCCGTGAATTTGTTTCACAGGGCATTGGTTACCTGGCTTACCAGATTGCTGAACATAAAGGGGATAAAGGCGGCAAGTATATTACGTCTACGGCAAAAGAGTATCGTAAAATGATCATCAGTGCCATGTGGGGCGGCTTTATCATCTGTTTCATTGCTGTATTTAAAAACCTGCTGGGTAAACTGGCTTTGGCTCCTTTCTGGCAGGGCTTTATGTACAGTGTTAATTACAGTGCGGGTTTTATTGCCATTGAGGAGACCGGTTCTACACTGGCCACCAAACAACCGGCTTTTACAGCCAGTGCGGTAGCGGCATCGCTGGATACCAAAAAACAATCCAACCAGCCTGACCTGAATAACCTGGCCATTACCGTGGCTAAAGTATCCCGGAGCCAGATAGCTTCTTTCTTCGGCAACCTGATCATTGTATTTCCGGGCACTTTTTTACTGGCCTGGTTATACCACCTGTTATTCAAGACAAAGATTGCTGATGGAGATGCTGCTTATCAGTTATTAAAGGATCAGCATCCCTGGGAAAGCCTGTCTTTATTATATGCCTGTAATACCGGCTTCTTTTTATTTGTAAGTGGTATTATTGCCGGTTATGTACAAAACAAAATAAGGTATGGCCGTATTGGCGAAAGATTGGTGATGCACCCTATACTCCGTTTATCAATGACCGAAGGCAGGAGGAAAAAATTAGCCGGCTATATTGAAAAACACTCCGGGGCGCTGGTGGGCAGTATTGCCCTGGGCTTTTTCCTGGGTATGGCAGGTATATTTGGTAAAGTATTTGGCATTCCTTTCGATATCAGGCATATCACCATATCGGCCGGTAACAGTGCTATTGGGGTATATGGTGTTGGCTTTGAAAATATAGCCTGGCAATACCTGCTGGTAGTGTTTTTAGGCGTACTGGCCATTGGCTTTGTAAACTTTTTAAGCAGTTTTGCCTTTGCTTTTTATGTGGCTGTAAAATCAAGAGGTATTCACCTGAAAGACTATCCGCAATTCATCGGCATTCTGTGGCGTTATTTTATACACTTTCCTTCGCATTTTATCTTCCCGCCCAAAAGCAAAACGGCCAATTCATAATTCCACATTCATAATTCATCATTTATAATTCATAATTCCACATTCATCATTCTTTTTGATTTTCTCTTACAATTTTGCTACCTTGTCTATTACCGGTTTTTCCTGATAAAACCGCTTAAAACGATTTGCTCACAAAAAACAATCTATGCAGCCCATTATCGAGTGCGTTCCAAATTTTAGTGAAGGAGTTAACCTGCAAATAATAAAACAAATAACAGATGAAATTGAATCGGTAGAAGGTGTTAGGTTACTAAATGTGGACCCCGGTAAAGCAACCAACCGCACTGTTGTAACTTTTGTTGGCGAACCCGGAGCGGTGATACAGGCGGCATTCTTAGCTATAAAAAAAGCAGGTGAATTAATTGATATGAGCAAAC
>CAYUMH010000176.1:1959-7307 GCA_964445775.1 uncultured Terrimonas sp. | reverse complement strand
TCAACCTGCAATGGATCATGGACCTGTATAAAGCATCTCCCAATAAAGAACTCTTCTTTAAAAGCGAGTTAAGCAAAGAAATGGGGGTGATTGAAAGACTGATCGGATCCGGTTTATTCCGCCAGCAGATCATTGATGGTAAATCTGAACAGGAGATCCGGGCCAGCTGGGAGCCTGGTTTAAGTGAATATAAAACCATGCGTAAAAAATACCTGTTGTATCCTTAATACGCTGATCGCGAATAATTCCTTTATTAAAAAACAGAAAAGAAAAAATGTCGAAGCTCTTTTGCTCATTCGTTATTGCAAATTTGTTTACGGTTCATGCATTCGCACAAACTTTCCCGAGTGATACAATACCCTTAACCATCAATGAGCAGAATACCATTTTTGTAAAAGCGGTTTTCAACAAGCGGGATACATTTAACCTGAATTTTGACACGGGTACAACTGAGTTGATCCTGACCAATAATATCCTGAGAAACAGGTTGAACGGTACAACGAAACTGTACGACACATTTTACAACCTGGAAATAGGGAGCCGTAATTACCAGACAAAAGTATACGACGCGGAACTTACCGGGCATGGTACGGACGGGCGTTTTGGCTGGGACCTGTTTAAAGATAAAGTGGTGGAACTGAATTATGATAAAGGGTTAATGGTGATACATGAGCAAACTCCCGGGCAGGTGATACAGGATAATACCTATACGAGACTTTCAATAAATTATTTTGACAATGTATTTACCGTGCAAAGCAGTATGGTACAGAACGGCGTAACCAGTAAGGACTCTTTCCTCTTTGATACCGGTTACCAGCGTACAGCCATGCTGGACAATGATCTGCTGCAGAAAGCGGATTTCCCGGTGGAAAAAATGGAAGAGATCAAAAGAGTGATCATGAAAGGAGCGAAGGGAAATGAGATCCCGGTGATCACAGCTAAACTGGAAAAGTTAGTGATAGGGGACTACATCCTCAATGAGGTCCCGGTACAGCAGATAACGGGTAATAAGCCGATGCGGGGACGTGATATTCATATTTTGGGAAATGAGGTATTGAAACGGTTCAATACCTTCCTCGATTTTACCAATAAGGTGATTTATATGAAGCCCAATAAATTATATGATGTGGAATATGTAGAGAAGAAGAAAAATGTATAGTCGTCCATAATATACTTGCGCTCTCCTTAGTAAATCATTTGGGGCCTATTTAGGCCTTAAACATATTGATACTTAATACTATCTCACATCTTATCCCCAAAAATCACCCGTTTTGGGGGATTTCCGGGAAAATCCCTGTTTTTATTATGAATGGTTACGAATGATTCGCAGGAATAATCTATTTTGGGCGTCTAATCGTCAGTTTTAACTGCTTATTAAGTAGCTGTTTACGTCACATGGGATTCAAACTTGGTAAAATACAGGCCTTTTAGGTTGTTTTGGTAAAGCTTTTTGCATTATTAAATCCTTTAGCTGTTGTTACTGCGGTTGATAACCGTAAAATTAAGTGGCTGCTTGGTCAGTAGCGTAGTTCTTATCATTTTATCAAACCGTTTTTTTCACTTCAAAAACTAGCTATGCATAAGGTTTTTATCGGAGCAATTGCTTTGCTTACCACTGCTACAGTTGTTGCTCAAAGACCGGGTCAGTCTGGTCGCCCGCCTGCCGGTGGCGCTGCCCCTGATACGGCAAAAGGTCCTGCTATGGGCGCTCGTCCCACCTCAGGTCCAAAAGCTTACAGAGATGTTATTACTGCCAAAGCCAAAACATCCAAAGGTATGTTTGATGTTCACTTTGTGGACAACAAATACTATTTTGAGATCCCCGGAAGTTTATTAGGCCGCGAAATTTTAACCGTAGCCCGCTTAGGAAAAGCGCCTACAGGTTTAGGCAGCTACGCCGGTGATGCCATTAACCAGCGCACTATTGCGTTTGACAAAGGCCCTGGCGACAAAATTTTCCTGAAACTGTTATCATTTATTGAAACAGGTCGTGACAGTACAGAAGGTATGTACAAAAGTGTACTGAACAGTAACGTACAGCCTATTGCCGCAGCTTTTGATGTAAAGGCTTTCGGCCGTGACTCTTCTTCTTACGTTATTGACGTAACTGATTTTATTACCGGTGATAACGATGTATTCTTTTTCTCAGCAGGTTCTAAAAGATCTATTGGCTTAAGCAATGTTTTTGCCGATCGTTCTTTTGTGATCTCTACAAAATCTTTCCCTACCAACATTGAAATTAAAACCCAGAAAACCTACAACCGTACCCCAACAACCAGTGGTGCAGGTGGTGGTGGTATGATGGGCGGCGGTAGCTCACAGCCTGTTACCTACGAGCTGAACACTTCGCTGGTATTGTTGCCTAAAGTACCGATGAAACCCCGTTATTTTGACGATAGGGTAGGTTATTTCACTACACAATCCATTACTGATTTCGACATTAATCCACATGGCATTGAGCGTTTCCGTTATATTGCCCGCTACCGTTTGGAGCCAAGAGATGAGGACGTGGAGAAATACAAAAGAGGTGAACTGGTAGAGCCTAAAAAACAGATCGTTTATTATATTGACCCTACCACACCTAAAAAATGGATACCTTACCTGATTGCAGGTGTAAACGACTGGCAGGCTGCCTTTGAAAAAGCCGGCTTTAAAAATGCCATCGTAGGTAAATTAGCGCCTACTTATGAGCAGGACAGCACTTTCTCCCTGGAAGATGCCCGTCATAGCGCCATTGTTTACAAACCTTCCGATATTCCTAATGCCAGCGGTCCGAATGTTCATGACCCACGCAGCGGTGAGATCATCGAGAGCCACGTAAACTGGTACCATAATGTAATGAGCCTGGTACGTAACTGGTATATTGTACAAACCGGAGCCGTTGACCCTGCTGCACAAACGATCAACCTGAGCGATGAGCTGATGGGACAACTGATTCGTTTTGTTAGCAGCCACGAAATTGGTCATACACTGGGTTTACGTCACAACTTTGGTTCTTCATCAACCGTACCGGTTGAAAACCTGCGTAACAAAGCATGGGTTGAGGCCAATGGTCACACACCTTCTATCATGGACTATGCCCGTTTTAACTACGTAGCACAGCCTGAAGATAAAATTGCCCAGGTAGGTTTATTCCCGCGTATTGGTGATTATGACAAATGGGCTATTGAGTGGGGTTACCGCTGGATGCCTGATCAGAAAACTGCTGATGACGAAGTTGCAGTTTTAAACCAACGCGTTATTAAAGAATTAAACGCCAACAAACGTTTATGGTGGGGTGATGGCGAAAGCAACAGGGGAGATCCCCGCAGCCAGACTGAGGACTTAGGCGATAATTCAATGAAAGCAAGCTCTTATGGCTTGAAAAACTTAAAAAGAATTATTGTTAAGTTACCTGAGTGGACCAAGCAGCCTAATAAAGATTACACTGAGTTAGCGGAAATGTACAGCCAGGTTACCAGCCAGTTTGGCCGTTATATTGGTCATGTTACCAATAATGTAGGTGGTATTGAGCGTACACCAAAACGTGTAGAACAGGCGGGTCCGGTTTATGGATTTACAGCTAAAGCTACCCAGAAAGAAGCCGTACAGTGGGTTAAGGATAATGTATTTACTACTCCAACATGGGTTATCCAGGAAAACGTAACTGCCCTGACCAACCAAACCCCTTTAACTGTTATTGGTGGTTTACAGGAAAGAGCGATCAGCGGCCTGGTAAGCGTAAGCACTATCAATAACCTGTTACGCTTTGAAGCGGAAAGCCCTGCTACTGCTTACACGGCAACAGAATTGCTGACCGACGTAAGAAAAAGCGTTTTCAGCGAACTGGCTACACGTAAGGCAACCGATGCTTACCGCAGACAATTACAGAAAAGCCTGGTGAATAAACTGGCTGACCTGGTTAAAGTAACGCCTCCGCAGCAAATTAACCTGGGTGGCTCCTTTATCTCTATCTCTTCTGGTTTTGATAAAAAGAGTGATGGTCCTTCTATCGTAAAAGCACAGTTACGTTCTTTAGCAGCTGAAATTAAAGCAGCAGCTCCATTGGTAACTGATGCGGCCACTAAAAACCATTTATTGGATTTACAGGACCGTATTAAGGAAGCTTTAGAGCCAGCTAAATAAAAAAGACTTATAAATGTTTGATAAATAATTGGTTGTAATTTTTCATCTTTTCTTTGTCAACATTTTAAAGTGTATTATCTTCGCAGCCCGAAATCTAACAGGTTTCGGGCTGTTTATTTCCTGAAGAGGCTCCACAAGCATCCCCCCGTGGGGAACGCCTCAAGGGTATCATTCATAATTACAAGGTAAAATGCCTAAAGTAAAAACAAACTCCAGCGCAAAAAAGCGTTTTAAAGTAACCGGCACTGGTAAAATCACTCACCAAAAGAGTTTCAAACGTCACATCCTGACAAAAAAATCAACCAAGCGCAAACGTGCTTTACGTATTGACGGTACAGTAGCAAAATCTAACGAAAACTTTGTGAAACGTTTATTACGTCTGAAATAATGGAACCCGGTTCACATTATTGTTGATTCATTTTTAAATTTTAAACTCTTTATAATATGCCTCGTTCAAAAAATGCAGTAGCTTCTAAAGCACGCCGCAAAAAAATATTAAAACAAGCCAAAGGTTTTTATGGCAAACGTAAAAACGTATTAACCGTTGCCAAAAACGTAGTAGAAAAAGGTATGACCTATATGTATGTAGGTCGTAAACTGAAGAAAAGAGAGTACCGTGCTTTATGGATTGCCCGTATCAACGCTGCCGTTCGTGAAGAAGGATTAACTTACTCTGTTTTCATTAACAAATTACAACAAAAAGGTATTGAGTTAGACCGTAAAGTTTTAGCTGACCTGGCTATGAACAACCCGGAAACTTTCAAAAACCTGGTTAACTCTGTAAAATAATTTTACAGGTTATAAAATATACAAAAGCCGGCTTTTAAGCCGGTTTTTTGTTTTGTGCCATGGTTTGTATCTCACGAACCACGGTGGTTAATCACCTCGACGCAGGAGATGCCTCCTGAACAATCGCTATCTTCAAAACAGAAACACCCCTGCTATTGTCATAGCAATGCTGCTGAATGGTTCGTGAGACACGAACCACGGCCTTGAGGACCTACGGCGGGTTCATCACCTCCACGCAAGAGATGCCTCCTGAACAATCGCTATCTTCAAAACAGAAAGGCCCCTGCTGTTGTCAAAGCAATGCTGCTGAATGGTTCGTGAGACAGGAACCACGGCCTTGAGGACCTACGGCGGGTTCATCACCTCGACGCAGGAGAGCCCTCCTGAACAATCGCTATCTTCAAAACAGAAACACCCCTGCTATTGTCATAGCA
>CAYUMH010000176.1:0-1859 GCA_964445775.1 uncultured Terrimonas sp. | reverse complement strand
TTCATCACTTCGACGCAGGAGAGCCCTTCTGAACAATCGCTATCTTCATAGAAACACCCCTGCTATTGTCATAGCAATGCTGCTGAATGGTTCGTGAGACACGAACCACGGCCTTGCGGACCTACGGTGGGTTCATCACTTCGACGCAGGAGAGCCCTTCTGAACAATCGCTATCTTCATAGAAACGTCTCTGCTATTGTCATAACAATGCTAATGGTTCGTGAGACACGAACCAGGGCCCATAAGGTACGAACCCCGGCCTCGGGTCATAAATCCTAAATCTTACATCAGAAATCTTAAATCTGTACTATCCCTGACGGGCTGCCCGATGCGCAGGGGTAGTGCGCAGTGAAACGAAGCACCGGAGCAAAGCGTAGCCCGCAGCAGCGGGAACTGCAGCTGACCGGAGCGTCGCCTGCCGACAGCCCCAATCCTAAATCGAAAATCTTAACTCAAAAATCCTCCATCCCCCCCGCTCCCGGATTTTTTAATTTTTAATTTCCAGTTTTTATTTTTCAATGTTATAATTTTGCTCCTTTATTAATAAAATTAATCACAGGAAAAAGCGTTCGCCGTTATGCGGGCATCATAACATGAATAATACTTACCACGACCTGGTTAACCAAACATTTAATTTTCCGCAGGAGGATATTAATGTAAAAGATGGTCACTTGTTTTTTAATGGTTTGGATATTAAAGCTTTGATTGATAAGTATGGTACTCCCATGAAGCTTACCTATTTACCCAAGATAGGTATGCAGATCAATAAGGCAAAAGAGATGTTTGCCCATGCCTTTAAAAAGCACCGGTATGAAGGGAATTATTTTTATTGCTATTGCACCAAGAGCTCGCATTTTTCATTTGTGGTAGAGGAAGCATTGAAACACCAGATACACCTGGAAACCTCCTATGCTTACGATATTGAGATCATTAAGAAATTATACGAGAAGAAGAAGATCAATAAGGATATCCATATCATCTGTAACGGTTATAAGGATAAAGGGTACACCCGCCGTATTGCCAACCTGATCAATAACGGTTTTCATAATGTAACACCGGTACTGGATAATAAAGATGAATTAAAGGAGTATGCCAAAACGGTAAAAGTGCCGTTTAAACTGGGTATCAGGGTAGCGGCGGAAGAAGAGCCTTCTTTTCCTTTTTATACTTCGCGTTTAGGCATCAGGGCTAAAGACATACTGGAGTTTTACGTGGACAGGATTGAAGGTTATGAAAGCAAGTTTCAGTTAAAGATGTTACATATATTCCTGAACAAGGGCATTAAGGATGATATTTATTACTGGAGTGAGCTGAATAAAATTATTAACCTGTATTGCCAGTTAAAGAAAATCTGTCCTGAGCTGGATTCTATCAATATCGGCGGCGGTTTCCCCATTAAACATTCGCTGGGCTTTGAGTACGACTACCAGTTCATGATCAACGAGATTGTACGGAATATTAAAGTGGCCTGTAAGAAATCGAATGTACCAATGCCGAACATCTACACCGAGTTTGGCAGCTTTACCGTAGGGGAGAGCATGGCGCATATTTATAAAGTTACCAGTGAGAAAGTACAGAACGATCGTGAGACCTGGTATATGATCGACTCCTCCTTTATTACTACTTTACCTGATACCTGGGGTATTGGTGAAAAGTTTTTAATGCTGCCCATTAATAAGTGGCACGAGGAATACCAAAGGGTAGTGTTGGGAGGCATTACCTGTGACAGTCATGATTATTATGACTCGGAAGAACATATAAACGAAGTGTTTTTACCCAAGGTGAATGCCGAAGAACCTTTGTACGTAGGCTTTTTCCATACCGGCGCCTACCAGGACCAGATCAGCGGTTATGGTGGT
>CAYUMH010000175.1:0-7425 GCA_964445775.1 uncultured Terrimonas sp. | reverse complement strand
TTGAGATTCCAGACCCGAGCGTCACACCTTATTTTCAAGAACTTTTTCCCTTTTTTCTTACCGCTTATCGCAATTGGGAGTGCAAATGTAGAACTTTTTACTAAACTACCAAATTTTATTTTCAAATTTTTGAAGATTTTTTCTTCAGAACTTGGTGAGTATCAATTCGTTTGGTAAAGAACGTTGCTTTATTTCAAAGCGGATTGCAAAGGTAAGTGATTCATTTTATCTACCAAATAATATTTAAAGTTTTTAACAAATTTTTTAATACTACTTAGTGATTATCAATTACTTATACAAAGAGCCTGTTTTTAAAAGCGGAGGGCAAAGATAGTAGCTTCTCACTTACCGGCCAACTTTTTTTGAAAAGTTTTTCGATATTTTTTTGAAGACCATTTTTGCTTTTTTCAGAGAACTTTTTCCACCGTTTTGCCGAATGGGCGGCAAAGATAGGGAGGTGATACTCCCCTCACAAATGTTTTTTAAAAGTATTTTTTATGGATGCTTAAAAGTGCCGTAAACAGGGCATTACAGCGAAAAAGTTTTTTTCAGCGCCTCGGGGAAAATCACCTGCTGCAAGAATAAACCATGCCCCGGAACATCAAAATGAGCTTTGGTATTGTCCTTATCCGCAATAATCTGCCTGAAATCGTCCAGTGTCAGCTTTCCCCGGCCCACTTTTAACATGGTAGCCGTTAAAGCCCGTACCATCCCACGTAAAAAACGGTCCGCCTCTACCCTGTACACCAAACAACCGCTTTCCCAAAACCATTCACTTTGTTTGATCACACATTGAAAAGTTTTCACCTGGGTATTGCGCTTGGAGAAACTGGTAAAGTCGCTGAACTCAAATAAGAGCTTTGCGGCCTGCTGTAATTTATCAAAGTCGATAGTATAAGGGAAATAATAGGCCCTGTCCTCCAAAAAAGGATTTTTACTGTTATATATATAGTAGTGATATAAACGGCTCAGCGCATCAAAACGGGAATGTTGTTCTGCCTCTACCGGGTATAAACCTTTCACAACAATATCATCCGGCAGTATCGCATTCATCTTATATACAAAATCGGGATGGATCTTGTCCTCAAAATCAAAATGGAAGAAGTTCTGTAAAGCATGTACACCGGCATCCGTACGGGATGAACCGGTAAGCATTACCGGTGCCCTTTGTAAAATTTTAAATGCCTTCTCCACTTCATCCTGAACCGTATTGGCATTTTGCTGGGTTTGAAACCCGCTGTAGTTTGTTCCTTTATAGGATAATTCGAGAAAGTATCGAACCGGCATGCTGGTTGTTATTTGAAAGCATAAAGCCAAAAGCTCAAAGCTGAATGCAAAAAAGCTGGAAGATTATTTTTTATTTTACTGGATCAGTTTGTTGAATTGGCCAATATAAAAGTTGTCCTTTAACTCCGCAGCCAGGCCGGGAAAGTTATTGATATCAGAAACATAGTTTTTGGCCATGGCAAAGAAGTTGTATTTGCCGGCATTGGACAAAAACATATTCCCCAGGTTTTTCACCTGCGTGGTTGTAAAACATTTTGTTTTAAAAACTTTTTCAGCCTCTTCAATCATGGCCTCATCATTGGTTTTGGCCACCATTTTACGCCTTACCGCCAGGAAGTCTTTTTCACTGGCATTGTTCTTACAGATATTCGCCTTCAGAATGGGTTGTTGTGTAGTGGTTACCGGTGTTTCTTTAAAAATCTCCTTAGCCGGTGGTACTATGATCGTGATCAGTTCCTTACTGCCGTTTTCAAATGCCTCTTCATACACCACCGTAGTCCCCTCACCTGTTTCCGTAACGGCTTTGCGTTGTATGGTTGAATTGAGTACCGCTGCCTCTGTTGGCACAACCGCGGGTTTGTTTACCGGTACCGCAGGTGCTACAACAGGCTCTTTTACCGTTTCGGTAACCACAACCACCTCTTCTTTAACCGGGGTAACCGTTTCTTTCACCGCGGCTTTGGTCTCTTTTTCCGGAACAACGGTTTCTTTTACTGCCAGCAATGTATCCTTTACTTCTTTAGTCACTGCTGCCGGTGTTTGTACAGGAGCGGGTTGTGTAACTGCAGGTTGTGGCTCCTGTTTTGCCACAACCGGTGGTGTTACCGGTGCTTCCTGTTTGGGTTTACCATATAATAAAGTAGTATCGGAAGAAGCTTTTGACAAGGCATTGGTGAAAGCTGATACATTTTCTTTTTCCAGTTTAGTAGCAGTGGCAGCTCCCTTCGTATTGGCAGCAGGTAACAAAGCCGCTGTTTGCAGGTCAAACAAACTCAGTTCTCCCCCACCCAGTTGTTTAACCAGGTACCCTTTATCGCTGTTTTGTACCTGCAGGTCAAATTTTTGCTCTGCCAGTTTGCCGCCGGCAAAACCAATGGTAATAGTATGTGTACCTGCTGTCAGTTTAGGCAATATAAGGTAACCGGCTGCCGAAGAGCTGATCACCTTCTCATTTAATTTGATGAAAAAGGGTTGTTGCGGATCGGTTTGTAAGTACACAAAATTGGTTCTTTGTGCAAAAACAAAAGATGCCATCAATAAAAAAGTCATTCCAAAAACTATCTTTCTCATGCCACTACAGGATTATTTGTAGCTCAAAAATAACGCAATTACCGCTATAACAACACGTTAAAATCTGCTTACCTTTCATCCTTTTTTCATTTTTATACCTTTAGTGCCATATATATTTGTGGTTTATTATTTAAAAAACCACGAAAATGAAGCAGACAATACTGGTTTTAGCTACAGTTTGCTGTAGTTTGTTAACCTATGCACAACATGCCGATGCCCCTGCCGATACTACCTGGAAAAAGGAGTACAGGGAAACAGCTCCCGTTATCAACCAATTGGTACACACCAAACTGGATGTAAAGTTCGATTACAACAAAAGTCATCTTCTGGGAAAAGCCTGGTTAACCTTACAACCACATTTCTACGCTACCGACTCTTTAACGCTTGATGCCAAAGGCATGGATATTCACCAGGTTTCCGTGGTAAAGGGTACTGCCAACCAAAAATTAGCGTATAAGTATGATGGCCTGTTTTTACGCATTAAACTGGATAAGAACTATAAAGGCAAAGAAAAATACACAGTATATATTGAGTATACCGCCAAACCTGATGAGTATAAAGTAGAAGGCAGTGAAGCGATTACCGATGCCAAAGGTTTATATTTTATCAACCCTAAAGGCGAAGAAGCCAACAAGCCTACACAAATATGGACACAGGGCGAAACCGAAGCCAGCTCGGTTTGGTTCCCTACTATTGACAGGCCCAACCAGAAAACCACGCAGGAAATTTATATGACTGTGCCGGCCAAGTATGTAACCCTGAGCAATGGTAAATTAATGAGCCAGAAGAAAAATACAGACGGTACCCGTACCGATTACTGGAAGATGGACCTGCCACATGCGCCTTATTTATTCTTCATGGGCGTAGGTGATTATGCGGTTATTACAGATAAATGGAAAGGCAAGGACGTTACTTATTATGTAGAGAAAGAATATGCCCCCGTAGCCCGCAAGATCTTTGGCAACACGCCTGAGATGATGACCTATTTTTCCAAGATCACCGGCGTGGAATATCCCTGGGTAAAATATGCCCAGATAGTAGGACGTGATTATGTTAGCGGAGCTATGGAGAACACTACCGCTACCCTGCACCAGGAAAGCGCTCAGCAGGATGCCCGTGAACTGATTGATGGCAACGAGTGGGAACATGTTATTGCTCACGAACTTTTCCACCACTGGTTTGGCGATTATGTTACCAGTGAAAGCTGGAGCAACCTGACCGTTAATGAATCTTTTGCCAATTACAGCGAAACCTTATGGAATGAATATAAATATGGTAAAGACTATGCCGATGATAAAGGTTATGGCGAAACACAGGGTTATTTAGGCAGCAACAGCGAGTCAAAAGACCTGGTTCGTTTTCACTACCGCGATAAGGAAGATATGTTTGATGCCGTTAGCTATAATAAAGGCGGACGTATTTTACATATGCTGCGTAACCAGATCGGTGACAGCGCTTTCTTTAAAGGCATGAACAATTACTTAACTACCAATAAGTATAAAGCGGCTGAAGCGCACCAGTTACGTTTAGCTTTTGAAGAAGTAACGGGCAGGGATATGAATCCGTTCTTTAACCAGTGGTATTTTAACAACGGCCACCCGGTAGTGGACATCAGTTATGACTATAACGATGAAAAAGGTATCGCCACCGTAATTGTAAAACAATTGCAGAAAAGCGGTTACCTATACCAGTTACCATTAGCCGTAGAAGTATATAACGGTGCTACCAAAACCAGGCACCAGGTACTGGCTACCCAGGCGGTAGACAGCTTCACCTTTAAATACACCAAACGTCCCGACCTGATCAATGTGGATGCAGATAAAGTAACCCTTTGGGTGAAGAAGGATAATAAAACCCTGGACAACTTTATACACCAGTATAAATATGCGGGCAACTACTTGGACAGGAAAGAGGCCGTGGACTTTGCAGCAAAAAATGCTACAGAAACAAAAGCCATCGACCTGCTTAAAACTGCCCTGAAAGATAAGTATGATGGTTTACGTACCTATACTTTACAAAAGCTGGATTTCAAGAATGCCGCACTCAAAAAAGCGGTAGAGCCTGTTATCAGCGACCTGGCTAAGAATGATCCTAAACCAACCGTACGTGGCAATGCCATTGGCGCTTTAGGTGCTTATGAGCCTACTGCAGCGTATATTGATATTTTCAAAAAAGCCATCTACGATTCTTCTTATACTGTGGCAGGAAATGCACTGTATGCTTTATCAGCTACCGGCGATCCATTAGCGCAAACCGCAGCGGTAGAGCTGTATAAAAAACCGGCTAAAAAAACATTACAATCGGCTATCATGGCGCAGTTATTCTCTTCCGATGATGAAAGCATTGCCGGAAAACTGGTAGACGATTTTGCCAACATGTCTTTGAACGATAAGTTTGAGAATGCAGTTGGTTTTGGCAGTTACCTGGCCAAACTGAAGAATGCCGGCCTGGTGAAAAAAGGCGTAGAAGCTATTATTGATTTCCGTGAAAAAATACCGGCCTCTTACCGTGCACAAACAGATGCCTATATCAATGGTATGATCTTAAAACAAATTGTTGATGCCAAAACAAAAGCATCGCAGGCTGCGCCGAATGATGCCGCTTTAAAAGAGCTGGTTGAATTCCTTAACAGCAAGATCAGTGCTGACGATAAAAAAGGATTTTAATTCATCTTTCTTTCATACAAAGCCACCTTTATACAAGGTGGCTTTTTTATGTTACCAACCGGAGTACCTGAGCATCGTTCCTTGCGCCGTGCCCCAACAGCATTGTTGCGGGTCGCACATACCGGTTTTTCCGGTATCCCGGCGTTATACCTTAGACGGGACATCGTCCCATTCGCTTATCAGCATTTTACCGTTTACCAGTCAATACTCCATCAGCGAAAAGCTGTGTATCAATCCTTATTAGCTGCGGGCTAAAAAGACAAAGACCGCCATCGGGCGGTCCTTATCACTAACTACAAACCAGGAATAGTTATAGTTATTACATCCTATTCATAAGGTGGGTTTAATGGAAATAATATATAGTTACCATTGTATCTTTTTAGAGAATTTCATGATCACGGCCAGTGCCAGGAACAGCCCTACACTTCCCATAATTAAAGAATAATCGTTTAACTGTAAAGTGGTAAATACATATGCATATACCAGCACCAGTATAAGACCTACTAAAATAGCCGGCCTGGAAAGCGCCAGTAAACTTTTTACAAACCAGGCTATCAGGCCTATCACCGCTACGGAAGCCACCAGGTAGGCCGCGTTAAAACCAATGTATTCTGTAAAGGATAATAACAGGGTATAAAACAGTATCAGCGCCACACCAATTAAACCATAATGAAATGGGTGCACCGATTTTTTGTTATTGGTCTCAATTAAAAAGAAACCGGCAAAAGTTAAAACAATACATAACAACGCATACTTAACCGACCGTAATGTTTTCTGATAGCCATTTACGGGTATATGCAGGTCTACCCCAAAAGCAGTGGCATCCAGTTTGTGGTAAGTATCCTGGGTCCATACCTGCGGGAAATTCCGGGTATGCGCCAGGGCTTTCCAGTTGGCCGTAAATCCCGAATCACTGATAACATGTTTAGGTAGGATGGTTCCCGTAAAACTCGGATCGGGCCATGCTGAACGCATTTTAACCGTTGTTTCATTACCTGCAGGTACGAATTGCAGGTTACGGGAACCATTTACCTCCAGCCTGGTGGAAAAGCTGATCTTCTCATTGGCGGCAATACTTACTGGTGCTACCAGTGTTTCTTTTAAAAAACTTCCTTCCCTGGTTCCGCTTTTCAGGTTAATGCCGGTGTCTTTCCAGTTCAGCAACGGCGGGTTTTGTAAGCCGGATAAATCCGTTAAGCCGATACTCAGGTAAGCGTCGTTCCAGTGGATCAGTGCAGGATCAATACGCAGTTCATTTATTTGTTGCAGGTCAAAGCTGCCTTTCAGTTGCAGATCAGCACTGTAGAGCATTACCTGGAAAATGCCTCTTTTTCTTTTCTCCGGTACTGCCAGCGCATCTACCTGCAGGCTTTCGGGTAACAGGTACAGGTACTTGGTTGTTCTCTTTTCCTGCACTCCGTTTTGATTGGTTATGTTCACTACCTCAGTATACGGTATATTCAATACCGGGCCGGTGAGGGTTTGGTCACTCGCCCATTTGCTGCTTACTTCCTTATATACTTCTTCCTCTCTTTTTTCCCTTTCAATAATTACCTCTTTTACAAAATAGGCTGGTATAAGTAACAGTAAAGCAATGCCACCAATAATGAGGCCTTTTACCAGCAACTTGCTTTTTTCCCAGGCAGTTTTTACAACAGATTCCATATTGTTTATTTTATTTTAAAAGTACTTTGAATTACAAAGTATAAATGCAAAAAAAAATTTACCTTACACCTTTGATCATACTCTCCAGGGCCGCCACATGCAGTTTGAACGCTTTTTCACCGGCCTTGGTCACGCTGTAGGTTGTGTTTGTCTTTCGCCCTACAAATCCCTTATGCACTTTTATAAAGGCGGCTGTCTCCAGGCTGGTCAGGTGCGAAGCCAGGTTGCCGTCGGTTAACTGCAACAATGACTTCAGGTCATTAAAACTCATCTCCTCATTTACCATAAGGATAGACATGACCCCCAGCCGGATACGGTTATCAAAAATTTTATTTAATCCTTCTATAGGATTGAGCATTGTACTCGCTTTAGTGATTATTATTTTTTTCCTTCAGGTACATCTTTACACCATACACAATGTGTAAGACACCAAACCCCAGCACCCAGAAATACAAGCCATACGCTACCCACCAGATATTGATTAAACCCAATACAACCTGGCAATAACCCAGGTACC
>CAYUMH010000174.1:0-7576 GCA_964445775.1 uncultured Terrimonas sp. | reverse complement strand
CTAATATCGATAACCCACCAGTCCTACAATTTTTTCAAAGGTTAGTTCGAACTCCGTGTTCAGCTTCTGTAACTGGACGGCTAGATCATTATAAGCGGTTTCTGCCTGTAAAAACTTGTTTTTATCGGCATAGGTCTCCGGATCGCCCATGTTTTTTTCCAGCCTGCTTTTCTCAGTCTGTAACTGTTCAATCTGCTCCTCCAGTTGTTTAAAAATGCGCTGCTGTTTTTGCAACTCTTTTTTATGCTCTTTATTTATCGGCTGACCGGCATTGGCCTGGGGCTCCGGTATTACAACGGGAGCGGGTTGTGGTGCCGGTTTTTTGGCTGGTGTATCTGCTACTGCAGCCGGTTTGTTTTTTTGTGCCTGTTGTTCAGCTAACTGGATTTTAGCCATGCGCTCTTTCCAGGCTACCCATTCATCGTACGGACCTTTAAATTCCTTAATCTCACCGTCAACAATCTCCCAGATCTTATTCGCGGTTTTGGAAATAAAATAACGGTCGTGACTTACCAGGATCAAACTTCCCTGGTATTTTTTTAAGGCGTCAATTAACAGGTCACAACTATGCATGTCTAAGTGGTTGGTAGGCTCATCCAGCATCAGGAAGTTGGCCTTGCTTACCATGGTTTTGGCCAGTGCAACACGGGCTTTTTCGCCACCGCTTAACACTTTAATTTTTTTATCGGCATCATCACCGCCAAATAAAAAACAACCCAATAAAGTACGCAGTTCCACATCGGTCATCTGGCTGCCGCATTCCCTCATCTCGTCCAATATGGTATTATTCACATTTAATACTTCCAGCTGGTGCTGGGCATAAAAACTCTCTTCCACATTATGGCCCCATTTGCGTTCGCCTTCAAAACTTTCCACATCGGCTATAATCCGCAAGAGGGTTGACTTTCCTTTACCATTGGCCCCGATCAGGGCTATTTTATCACCACGCTCAATTTCGGCTTTGGCTTCGTTTAAAATTACATTGTCGCCAAATTGTTTATGCAGTTTATCCAGTTCAACAATTACTTTTCCCGGCGTTTTATCTACCCGGAAGTTAATGCGGATATCGGGCCTTTCCATGCTGGCTTCTTCAATACGGTCCAGCTTATCCAGCTTTTTCATAATACTCTGTGCCATGGCCGCCTTGCTGGCTTTAGCACGGAAACGTTCTACCAGCCTTTCATTCTGCCTGATATAATCCTGCTGGTTCTCGTAAGCTTTCTGCTGCAGATCTATACGTACCGCTTTTTCGGTTTCGTAAAACTCGTAGTTGCCATTGTATATATGCAGTGTTTGCTGGTAAACTTCCACAATTTTAGTTACCATGCGGTTCAGGAAATACTTGTCGTGGCTTACAATCACGACAGAACCCTGGTAATGCAGCAAATATTTTTCTAACCATTCAATAGAGGGTAAGTCCATGTGGTTGGTAGGCTCATCCAGTAATAACAGGTCGGGCTGCTGTAAGATCATTTTTGCCAGTAATACCCGCATCCGCCAGCCACCGCTAAAGCTTTTATAGGGGCGCTGCAGGTCGGCATTACTAAAGCCCAGGCCTTGTAATATTTCCTCTGTTTTATGATGAATATTATAACCGCCCAGGGTTTCCAGCTCGTGTAACCTGTCGGTATACTCAATCAGGGTTTTTTCGTCCCCGGTACGTTCCAGTTCTTTGCCTATTTCTTCAATTTCCTTTTCCAGCTGTATTACCCGTTCGAAAGCCGAAAGAGCCACCTCAAAAATGCTGTCGTTGGTGTCAAAACTCAGGAGGTCCTGGTGTAAATAACCGATAGACGTGGTACGGCTGCGCTCCACAGTACCCGAAGAGGGGGTATATTGCCCTACCAATAACTTTAAAAGGGTTGATTTCCCGGTTCCGTTGTACCCAATCAGACCAATTCTTTCACCCGGTTGTATATGCCATGTTGTATCTTCAATAATAGCCCTGGCACCAAATTCAAACGTAACGTTTTGTAATCCTGCTAACATGCTGCAAAATTAGCAGTTTCCCTTCATTTGTAAATAGTCCTGTTAAAGAAACTCCCTTGTAAAAAACGGATAGTTTGCTTTTAATCAACAGTTTTTAGCTGTGCAATTAAAACTTTTCCTTTTTTTTAGTTTTCCTTTACATTTGTCACTTACTAACTAATCCATTGCATGAGTACACCTAAAGGAAAGTTGATAGCGATTGGTGGTGCCGAGGATAAGGGCACCGACCTGGAAAAAGGAGAGATTCAGAGAAGCAACCTTAATTTTTTTGAACTGGGTATATTAAAACGTGTGGTAACAGAAGCCGGCGGACCTGCTTCACGAATCGAAGTTATCACTACAGCTTCCACCATCCCCTATGAAGTGGGCGAAAATTACCTGGATGCTTTTGGTAAAATTGGCTGCACCAATGTGGGTGTGATGCATATACGCAACCGTGCCGATACGGCAAATCCCGATTTTTTAGAGCGGATCAAAGTCTGCGATGCCGTTATGTTCAGTGGCGGTAACCAGTTGCGCCTGAGTGCTACCGATGGTGGTACCGAGTTTCTGCGCATCATGAAAAACCGTTACCAGAACGACGAAAACTTTATTATAGCCGGTACCAGTGCCGGCGCCATGGCCATGAGTAATACCATGATCTACGAAGGCAATGCCGCCAGGGCCCACTTAAAAGGCGAAGTAAAAATAACCACCGGTTTAGGATTTATTCATTCCCTGATCATTGATTCGCATTTTGAAAAACGTGGCCGTTTCGGGCGACTGGCACAGGCCGTAGCGGCTAATCCCGGTTGTATTGGTGTAGGACTAAGCGAGGATACAGGCATGATCATTACCGAAGGCAATAAAATGCAGGCCATTGGCAGCGGACTGGTAGTGGTGATTGATGGCCATGATATTTTACACTCCAATATAGCCGATATACCGGATGGCAACCCCATCAGCATTGAGAACCTGAAAGTTCATTTCTGTGAAAGCGGGAATGGCTACCTGATCAATGAACGGAAATTTTTACCCGAAGCAGTAGAAGGTGCTTTGATTAAGAAACAGGTGGATGTGGAGTAGTTTAATGAATAATTAGTAGTTAATAATTAATAATAAGGAACCGGATATGGTTCCTTTTTTATTATGCCGGCTTTAGTAATACTGTTGATCGTTCCTTGCGACAGCTTGCCCTCACAGTACTGTGGCGGGCTCCTTTCAACAGTATCAATGCTTATGAGCTTTTATGTTTTGCTGAATAGTATTACCGGACGTATAAGAGTGCGATCCACAACGATACCGTTGGGACAAGCGCAGGTAACCATTCATACTAACATCGTAATGGCTAAAAAATCAAACCCCTTTCGTTCAGGAAAGGGGTTTGAGCTATATGAATGGGCCAGTAATTAAAATCCTTTTTTCTTAAAATCGCCTGAGTTGATGAGGATGAGTTTCTTTTTATCGAAGTATTTTTTCAATGCCTCGTTCACGGCTTTTAATTCCAGGGCTTTTATTTTATTTTCCATTTGTGTATAGTCATCCAGGTTGCGGCCCTGGCGCATATATTGGTTAATAATAGAGGCCAGTACATTATTCATACCTAATGATGTACGCTGTTGTTCTAACCAGCTTTCAATGGATTTGGAAAGCTCTTCCTGGGTAAAGCCGGCACTGATGGCTTTATCAATTTCCTGGTTCAATGCCGAGTCCAGGCGTTCCTTATAATCGGGGTTATAAGCCGCATACAAGCCCCATACACCACCGGGTTGGTCATAGTCAATATCCAGGTAGCTGCCGGCACCATAACTCATACCCTCATTTTCACGCAGTCGTTGCGGTATACGCGACGATAAGAATGAACCGCCACCTAACAGTTCATTGGCCATGTACACGGCCGGGTAGTCGTTGCTTTTTTCGGTAATGTTCAGGTTAATACCACCCAATAACTGGGCATTGGTTTTATCGCTTACCGGTACGCTGGCACTAGTACCGTTTACCTCAAAGTACTGGCGTTTTATTTCTTTAAACGCGACTTTGCTTTTCCAGTTACCCAGGGTTTTTTTCAGGGCTGCGGTAATAACCGGTTTATCAATTTCGCCTACAAATGTGGTATTGGAATTGTTGGCGCCATAAAAGTTATTGTAAAAAGCTTTTAGATCTTCGGGTTTAACAGCAGCCAGTTCGGCTAATGCTTCCTGCGTGGTATTGGTGTAAAAAGGATGCCCTTTGGGGTATTTGGTAGACAACTGCATTAATTTTTCGTATGCCAGCTGACCAGGCTCCTGGGCATTACTTTCATACTGTGTTTGCAGGGCAAGTTTTTCTTTTTCAAACTCTTCTTTGTCAAACTTAGGGTTGTGCAACAGGTCGTCCAGCAGGGTTAATGCCTTGGATAGGTTGGCCTTATCAGTACTGATAGAAACATTCACCCGACCGGCAGAAGCATAAAAATTAATGTCCGTTTTTATCCGGTCCAGCTCCTCTTTAATTTGTTTCTTGGATTTGGTAGTGGTACCGTTTTTCAGCATACGTGCGGTTAAAGCGGCCACCAGCCCTTTGTTGGCAAGGCTGTTCTCATCGCCATACTGTAATACAATGGTGCCGTTTATCTTATCACCTTTTGTTGGCTTAAACAATAGCGCATATTTGCCACCATTCGTTAATTTGCCGTATTCTGTATTTTTTTTAATGTTGGGAATAGTGGTCTCAAAAGCTGCTTTTTGTTCAGCCACTTCTTTGCCTTTATAATCTTTTAACAGGGCTGCAATATCCGGGGTTTCGTTTACAATGGTCCTGTCAGGTACGCCGGATGGTACAAAATAACCCACTGTACGGTTGCTGGGTTTATAATATTTGGCAGCTACTGCTTTTATATGATCAGGAGTCAGTTTTTCCAGCTGATCCCGGTAATGGAACCATAAACGCCAGTCGCCGGCGCCTACAATTTCTGTAAGCATAATGGCCAGCTCAATAGAGTTGTTGGTGGTATTGGAAAAACGCTTCAGCAGGTTGTTTTTTACATTGGTAACATCTTCATCGGTAATGGGAATGTTTTTAATATTGTTCACTACCTCAAAGAATGCTGCTTTTGCACTGTCCAGGTTTTTATCCTTGGGTATCTGGGCCTGTAACATGCTAAAGCCGGGATCGTGCAGGGGTAAAACAAAATTAGAGACACTGGTGGCCAGTTTTTTCTCAACCAGCGCTTTGTATAATTTACCGGAAGGGTTGTTGGTAATAATATTCAGGAAAGCTTCATTGGCTGCAAAATCGTTATCTGCTGCAGGTGGTGTATGATAACCGGCTATCAGGTATTGCACATCGCCATTACGTTGTAATAACACTTCTCTCTGTCCGTCCTGGGCAGGCTCTACCGTATAAGTAGGCTGTAACACACGGGTGGGGCGGGGTATGGGACCAAAGTATTGCTGTACATAATCCAGTGCTTTGGCCTCATCAAACTTACCCGCTATCATAATAATGGCATTATCGGGCTGGTAGTATTTTTTATAAAATGCTTTTAAGTTCTCCGCTTGTACACGTTCAATATCTTCCTTACTGCCAATAGTGCTGCTGCCATAGTTATGCCAGAGGTACATGGATGACACTACTCTTTCAAATAAAACGCCCCCGGGGTCGTTCTCATTAATTTCAAACTCGTTCCTTACTACACTGAACTCTTTGGCCAGTTCGGTTGCCAGTATTTTAGAGTTCACCATACGGTCGGCTTCCATATCAATGGCCCAGCGCAGGTTTTCGTCGCTGGCCGATAATACTTCATAATAATTGGTACGGTCGTACCAGGTAGTGCCATTGGCAAAAGCGCCTTTATCGGCAATGGCTTTTTTAATGTCCTCAAACTTCTCGCATTGTTTAAACAACATATGCTCCAGCAGGTGGGCCATGCCTTTTTCACCATAACCTTCATGGCGCGAACCTACTTTGTACACAATGTTGATAGCGATATTGGTCTGGCTGGCATCAGGTATCAATAAAACACGCAGGCCATTATCCAGTTCATACTCTTTTAAGCCTTCAACAGTGGTAATAAACCGGGGTTTGTTCTGTGCCCAGGTGGTAACACTGGTCATTAGTAAAACAATACAAGCAAGCAACTTGGTCAAATTTTTCATACCGGGGAATTTTAAATAAAATAGTGTTTTGTTAAAGAATCAGGTTAAAAATTACTGCTGGCAAAAGCAGTTTTCATAAAAGTTAACATATGAATATGGATAAAGAAGTATTGATAGTATTGGATGATACAGGTTCTAAGATAAATCAAAGCGGTTTATAAACGCTAAAATATCGGATGAGCGGAAAAAACAATGGTAGTAAAGGTTGGTTTTATCATGGGTAGGTCATTTGCAAGGAAGTGAGTATCTTTGCAGACGCTACAAGCCGGGTTATCGCTTTTTTGCTTGCAAAAGGGAGGAAAGTCCGGACAGCATAGGGTAATGTACCGGTTAACAGCCGGCTGCCAGTAATGGTAAGAGAGAGTGCCACAGAAAATTACGGCCTTTGTGTAAACATCGGTTACGGTGAAAACGTGAGGTAAGAGCTCACGGCGTTGGTTGGTAACAACCGGGGCGGGTAAACCTTGCATGCTGAAATGCCACGTAAACTATCGGTAAGAGCGGCCCGCTCATGTTTGCAGCAATGCAATGCGATAGAGGGTAGGCAGATTGAGTCCAACAGTAATGTTGAGAACAGATAAATGATAACCCACGACAGAATCCGGCTTACAGGCTTGTAGTTTTTTCCCCTAACCCCTAAAGGGGTATTATGCTTAAGGCAGAAAGCTGAAAGCTTAACGCTCAAAGCGCAATTCATCATTCATAACTCCTAACTCCTAATTCATCATTCTTCATTCATAATTCATCATTCTTACATTCTCATCAACCCCCAATACCCTCCCAGTTCCATCAGCCAGGCAATACCCACATGCACCAGTAAACCGCCTAAAACCGAGCGGGTATTAAACACAATGATGCCCAGTAACAGGCCGCCGAAATAGGAGCTGATGCATTCGGCCATGGGCTTGCCAAAATGAATGGTACAATAAAAGCAGGCCATGGGAATAATAGCATTCGGACCGGCCCATTTCATAAAAGCCAGGATAAGAAAGCCCCGGAAAAAAAGTTCAATACTGATAAAATCACTGCCGTAGGATAACTCGAATAACAGTTTCTGCCACCAGCTTAATTGTGCTACACCCTCAATACCGGCGATCATTTTTATTTTGGGATAGGTATGTAAAAAATCGGGTTGAAAAGATGCCCAGGTGATCAGCGGGAGCATGATCAGTAACATCAGGATATAGGGCTTCCAGTTCATCTCCTTTGTTTTGATGCCGTAAAAGTTTTGTGTATCCCTTACCAGTCCCGATTTCCAGGCGATAAATAAACAGGCGATGATGAATAGCAACAACACCGGCCAGTATAATACCTGGTTCCAGTAACGGTTATAAAATAAATTGTCTGTAATATGCGTAAAGGTTACCCATTCCATTTTAAAGGCAAAGATGGCTGGAGCAATAAAGAGCAGTAACAGGAATTTCGGCTTTAGTAAAAAGCTTTGTTGCTGCCATAGGGCAATGATCAGGTAG
>CAYUMH010000173.1:0-7625 GCA_964445775.1 uncultured Terrimonas sp. | reverse complement strand
GTTTAAAGGATGCATTAAAATCATTTACCGGCAGCGCAGGTAATATAGCCGGAACAGTGTGTATACTTTCATCCTTGCTGTTATAATCATTCAGGTAAAAGCCGCTGGGATTTTTATAGTAAGGTTGATTAGGATATGCGTCATTTGCAAAAATATTGTATTTACTGCCTATACCGATCAGTACATGTTTCTGGGCATACTGTCCGGAAAAGGGCATCATATCCGCCAGCATCATCTCCCGTTTGCTGACAGTTTCCAATACTTCGGTACCACATAATAAGCGGCAGTTCTTTTGACCCGACATATACGCCGCCTCCATCTCCAAAGTCAATGCAGTTGAAGGCGTTCCCTGGTGATCTATGGACTGCAGGTAACTTGTCTTAAAATCAGCGAGTGTACCCAGGGAAGCCAGGCAGGATGTACAGGAGGCCGGATCAACAACCGGGGCCGGAATATCGCAGGCAGTAACTGCTTTGAGTTCGGTATACACCGAATCTAAAATCGTAGTAAACTCAGAAGTACATAGTGCCTTAGGCAGGTAGTTTTCTTTTAGCTTCGCTAAAGAACTTTCGCTAAGCGTAAGGGTTTTCCGTATACTGTATGATCCGGATCCTAGGAACTGTGTAAACGTGATGGTAGAATATCGGTTGCACAGGCTGGCACTGTCTTGGAATAAGCGTGTACCGGTGATACAGGAGGTATCCATATCCACACTCAGGTTGCTGAATTTTTTATAAATTATTGGTGAAGGACTCTCTCCCGATTCATCTGTTACCACAAATTCCAGGTCATATAAACATTCATAACATACCGGCTCCGATGGTTCGCAGGTAGGTAGTGTTAAGGACTCAGGTGTCAGCGTATAGGTAAAAGTATAGTCAGTTGTATAAGGCACCAGTAATGAGTTAATCGCTTCAATACGGTTATCCTTTAACTGGTTGGCGTTGCTGTCCAGCAAATTGACCGTCAACGATACATCCCTGAATTGATTAGGATAGAATGTATTACTATGGGTGCTTAACATAGACAGGTTTGAAGGATTATTGCCAGCCAGCGCCGTTGCGATCGTACGCCCTTTCATATCCACGTAACTCACACTCATTTGCCCGTTGGCATCCTGCACCATATTTTTAAAGTAATGGCTTTTATAGCCTACTTCAGTGCCAAAAAGTGCGTCCAGCTCTTCCTGCGTGGGTGTACCATAGTAATATTTTGTTTCTTTACCCGACCCCATTTTATGAGTTGCACCCACACCCGACTGACTCTGTACCCGGCCCGTACCATCAGGTGTATAACGGGTTACTGTATATGGATAACCTTCCGCATCAGGTATAAATTTATTAGCACCTGTCAGATCAGGGTTAGAAGGGCTATAATAAGTTGCAGCACTGCCCGGCGTAGTTTGTAAGGATGGCGTACCGGAACCTGCAAATTTAAAGTCAAAAAAGTCTGCATGGTTTTCCCCGTTATTTTGAGGGTTCAGGGTACTTTCAGGCCGGTTGAATTTATTCAGGTTAGCCTGGTAACCAATAATATTGGTCATACCAACAGCAGGTAAGATCTGGATTGCCGGGCGCCCCTCATGATCATAGAGGGTTTCGCTTGATACAATATTACCGGTTACATTATCCTTGGTTACCGTTTGCCGTTGTCTTAAACTGCCGTCAAAATAGTTAATAACCGTTTTTGATTTTCCCTCCTCGGCAAAACTGCTGGTCGACTGCCAGTTGAGTTTGTTATTATGGCCGCCAAAGCTCACAGAATTTATTGCTGACCATGGCCCGAAAATCCTGGTACCGGATGCTTTTTTACTTACGCCCCTTATACGGTAGTGCAGTTTGCCCTGACCATCATATAACATTGGAATATTATATGATGTAACACTATGTCCCAATTCCACCCTGGTGGCGCCCTGGTCCAAGAGCTTTTGTTTACTGGCATTTGTAAAAGCACCGCCTACAAAATACCGAGACTCTACTTCATCCTCGAGCCATGCCCATTCCAGTTGAATGGCGTTATTCCCGGGGCTCATTGGTAACTGCCAGTTTACAGGCAGGTTATCCGAACCTGCAGCCAATGTAGCAGGAGGCGAGGTCCAGCTAAAGGGCAAATTGCTAATTTGCTGATAAAGGAGCGCAGCGTCCGTTTGATTTTCCAAGGTCAATATATCTCTAAAATCGAGCCCCGGCACCGGGCTGGGGAAATGGAAATTCTCTACTGTCACTTTCACATATTGCATCTTATCAAAGTGAAAATATTGCCGTTTGTCTGACAGTTGTCCTTCCCCTTTTTTATAGTCGAGGCTAAGAGTTTTGTACAAAACTGATAAGGGGGATGAAGACGAGGTTTTGTATTCTATTTTCAAATCTACTGACGCAACAAAATCCCCGACAACAACCGAAGAGGCTTCCTCATTTACAAAAAAACTGATAACATTTTTATAAGTGCAGGTTACACCAAAAGGGCACAGTACATTATTTTCCAGGAACGCCCCGTTTTGCCAGGCTGTAACGCCTGGTATTACCGGCGATCCGCTACCATTGATAACACTGATAACAGCTGATTCAATGGCCCCATTATCCAACACAACACCCTGCGGATTTTGAGCTGCTAATCTTGTCGTTACAGATAAAAGGAGTATACCTACGAGTTGTAATCCCCGTTTTGTTAATCCTGTCATCCTGTTTAACAGGCAACGCTCCTTTTTATAAATAGTTGTACCCATATATGGTAAATTATTTAAGTGGTCATGTGCCGCTGTTTTATAAACGGCTAATATTTTTTAATTCATTATCCTATTACTTCTTCTGCATCACTGGACAGTTAATCGATAAGATGATTTACCTGCAACCAATTGAAACTCCCCATGCTCATCTTTGATCACATAATCGTTCACTTTCAGGGGTATAGAGGCAGCATCCTGTTTGTTTATGTCCAGATACTGGTAATTATTGGTGTACTCCCGTACAAATGCCAGTGCTGTATTGGGAAGACGTACCAAGGCTCCCTGGCCTTCAAACCTTGTTTTAAAAGCAACAGAATCTTTCGGGTCTATTGGCAACAATGTTCGCCGGGTAGTAATAATCTCTTTAGGATAATTAGTATGATTATTAAAAATCACACGCATCATTTGTTTGGGCAGCACTGTGGCCGGAATCAGGGCATAGGAATATAACTCATAAGCACTGAACGAAGGCTCTGCTGTCGCCGTGGCATTGGTAATATTAAATGCCCGGGCCAGGTTTTGCAGAGAAGTATCATTGGTAATACTACCGATATAACGCCTGAGCAGTTGGCTTGACTTAACAATATCCCTGCTGATAAAAACCTGTTGTGTGGTATGATTAATGGTTAATGCGATACTATCCTCGATTACCTGTTCCACATCGCCGAATTGCATATACGCTTTACCATTGGTACCTATGTAGAAATAACCACGCATAGAAGCAGTATCAGACGGGCTTAATACCAGGTTGGTTGTTACCTTGTACGCTACCTGCAATTGCAAAGGGGCGGATTGATAGCCCGTGCATACCTGCATAAAATGCCTGTAAGCCTGTAAACTATCCTGCTGAGCGAATGACTGTAAAGAACAATTTATAAGTATACACATCAGCAATGCTCTTACCCTAAAACGCTTTACTATTAATATATTGAACATAAATAAGCTTTAATAAATAACTGGATTGAATGTGGTGATATCTTTTTGTTTGGCACTCCTGGTTTCACGAATGGTTTTTACCCCCTCCGTAGTCTCCACCTTGGTACGAATGAGTGTACCTTCCTCATCATATTCATAGTAGGATGCGTAGTTATTTTCATTTAACTCCGCTTTCAGCAATAAACTCACCGGATCGTATACATAACTTTTCATATTAGCTGAAAAAGGATGAACCCGCACATCATCAAAATAGGCATTGCCTGCACCCGTTTTCAGGAACCACAACATGGCTTTTGTTGCACCTTCAGGCGGTGTGAATTCCCCTTCTATCTTCTGCCAACCGTCTATGATCGGCCCGGAAGCAATAAAGGGTATCATAGCAACTGTCTCATTACTACTATTGGTAAACAGAATATACACCTTGGGGTTGGTATAAGAGGTTGCCGTACAGTTTGGTGGTATACATTCCTCCCGCGTCCAGGCACTGAATAACATTTTTTTACCCGTCTCCAGCTTAAAGGATGAATTTAGCATGGTTTCATCAGCCTTAATGGGAGCGGTGTAATTGCAAATGGTATTATTAACCGGTGTTCGCTTACTATAAAATGTACCACGTTGAAAGTTTGACACCCAAACTCTTGGCTGTTTGATGCATGTCCAATATGAAGTTCCTGAAGAACAGGACTTCCACAACCAACTATTAGGTGTGTATATTAAAATAAACTCATAATACAGATTATTATCAAGAACAACTTTGACTGCTTCATCTACAGGAATATCAAACGATGTATTACATACATCCTGAGGAGAACCCGCATCCACATACGTTGAACTTAGGTATTCATAATCCGGTGTAAAAGGCAATACCGGAGGGGCAGTGAAATTATGGCTTCCCTGGTGTTTGTCTGCTTTCCTGATGATCAACTGCACCTTGCCGACATTTTTTTGTAAGTTTATGTAGAACTCATGGGCTCCGTTATAATAAGGTTTAAAAAATGTTTGTTTTACATAGGTTGGGCCGTCATTTGGATTCGTGCCAGTAGGAGGGCCGCCGATCCAACAACCACCATAACCGTTCTCGTCAGCCTCTCCTAACCCGGTTGCTAACGCTTTATTGTAAGTATCATAACAGGCACCAGGATAATTTTGCGTATACCAATTGAAATGGTTGGCGTAAACCCGCTCACCTCCGGCTATCCACCGGTTTAGCTGGTTACCACAGTATTCATATTTCATAGTAGTAAAACTACCATTCGTCGAATAGGAACTGGTTGCATAAGATTTTGATAACGCCTGGTACTGAAGGTTAAAATTATTATTCTGCTGGCTGCCTATCGGTATCATAGTAGTTGCACCACTGCTGCCGTTTAGCTTAAACATGTATTTGCCGCTATGGGCTTTTATGCCAGCTAAATCCTCTGAAATAATTTCTCCCCCATCGAATTTTGAAAAATCCACATTTTTCTGGTAACAATCATAACTGTTATTGCCAACACTTTTATTGATATTGTTTTTATAGCTATAATCTTCAAAACCTTCACTGAACATCTCTCCATAACGGGAGTTTTGTGTAATAGCCAGTGGTAATGTTTTACTGAACCCATACTGGGCCGCAGTATAAATATCAAGCGCATTTTTTGTTTCTAACTCCGCTCCCTGGCCGTTGATCCTTGTAATCTCGCTGTTCCATACCCAACTGGTAGCCGGCACCGGCGCCAGGTTATTATTACCGTTAAACTGCCAATAGGAGGCAAAATTGGCCAGAACACCGTCTTTGGCAATGTTTGTAGGAACAGCAGTGCTGGCAGTAGCCTTCTCTCCATAAAAAGTCAGTGCCCGATGACTCACAAAAGTGCCCAATAACCCTTTTACATAAGGGTTGATCTTTAACTCCAGGTGGCCATCACAATCTAGCACTTCCACATCTTTAGGTTCACCCGAAGGCGCCAATCTGAAACTGATATTATCGATTGCAAAATCGTTTTGCGGTTTTGCGGTTTCCAAATTGATAATCGATATTATTGCTGTTGTAGCGGCACCTGAACTCCAGGTAACCGAAAGGTGGTCCCACTTACAGGCAGTAGGATGCAGTATAATCGGATCACCTATCTGCACACCATTGATTTTTACGATTAACCTGGCAACATCACCTGATGTTACCGTCTGCGCCCAACAGGTAAACATATAATCCTTACCGGGTTCTACTGTTACGTTTTGCCTCCACACTGCTTTATCAGCAACGGTATGACCATCAGCCACCAGCATATTGCCGGTCATCGGTTTATCCTTACAGCCATTTACAGATGTCAAGATCTGGTAAGTACCGGTATTTGACCCCACTACATAATCTGAAAAGAAACCAGTATTGCCCGCGGAAAAATCACCATTCACAATTAAGTTACTGCCTTCCGGGTTAGATATTTTCTCCGTCCTGTATTTTTTAATAATATCCCTGTCAGTCTGCCATTTTTCTTTGTATTCAATAGCAGAGGCCTGTAACACCTGGCTGCTGTTTGACACAGACAGTTTTTTTAAGGAAGAACCTGTTACCGGGTTTACCATCGAAGTAAATGAAGCTACCTGGGCGCCTAACAAATTGCGCCTTCCACTCCTGATCACTTTTATCGTTACATTATTTCTTGTAAAGGGATTTCCTTCTTTATCAATAAAAATAAAGTCAGGGTTTATATCCGTCAAAGGCGAGCTGTTTCGTTTTTTGTCCACCACCCATAAGCGCCTGATATTGTCATCCGATATATGAATCGCTTCACATGCAGTTGGTCTTTCTCCTCCGGTAACGTATATCTCATCACCGCTTTCAAAATAATATTTCAGGTCCCCGACTGGTATTACTGATACCGGTTTCCCATCTAAAAAATTAACCTCTTTAAAACTAACCCCTATATTTTTATAGGCCAGTCCCATTCCACCATAAGCCCAATAAGCCGGGTAAGAGGCCTGGTAAACAGGTTGATCAAACTCATTGTTCGTACTTGAAACAATCACCGAACCGGTTTCCGCATCAAATACCTCATTTTTTGTTGTCGCACTACTACCCTTGTCTATCACCACAATACTATCCACAATACTATGATAGCTGATCACTTTAGTAGTAGTCACAGCCCGGTAATAATTTTCACTTTTACCAAATACCGGCCAGACAAATGGCAGCCATACCGGGAAGGGTCCGGGTATCATCCAGTCTACCTGTGCCTGCACCTGCTGACTTGTACTACCTACCGAAAACTCACGGGTATCGGTCATTAATTCAATATCAATACCCATATTACCCTTTTTAACCTCCCCGCCTAAAGTATTATGCACAAAGTCAAATTTTTCGTTTAACCGTTGCTGTCCTGTATTACGGTAATAATAACGGGTATGGTTAATTTGTGTAGTAGTATCCGCTTCACCATAAGAACTCTGGGATTTCATCTTCCCATGCATATCATTCAGCTCCACCAGAAACCCCTGGCTGATGGCCCTGGCATCAAAGGAAGTTTTTGCAAAAAACTTAAATAAAGAAGCTACATGTTGTTGTTTATCACTGTCCGGATCAATACCGGTATAGTTAAACCTGACCGGAAAATCCTTTGCAGTATAAAATTCGGTCACCTGCCTTCCAATACCTGACCTGGTCTTCCGTCCGCCGGCATCTTTTTTCCCATTATGTATAGACCTAACGGTTACTTTACTATAGCCAACAAGAGGCGCAGGGTAGAATGCATCCAGTATGGGCATTTCTATAGCTTCATAACTTGCAGGTCCAAGCGGTAACCTGTTTGCCACCTGTAGAATCTCCTGAAATGGATTCTCTTCTCCACCAATAGAAGGCTCATAAGACGCAACACCACTACTTATTTTTCGTGTTTTACCATTAAATACTTCTGTAGTAGTATAATCATACTGCTGGCCGTAAGCAGACAGGTATTGCTGGGTCATCCTGTCCCAGTTATCCTTTAAT
>CAYUMH010000172.1:0-7755 GCA_964445775.1 uncultured Terrimonas sp. | reverse complement strand
ACCCCGGTACCAATAAAGCATGCAATTCAAACAACGCCGACTCTGCATAAAAATGCTGCGCATCGATAGGATTGGTATGAGGATATAATTCTATTTTTTTTGTAAGCAATACCTTATTGTTATGAAATATGGTACAAAAGGCAAATTGTTTAAAGTTGGATTCCGGTACCTGTGTAGCATAACCGGTTGTAGCAATAGCCCATGTTGAACCAAACAGACCAGCTACATTCCCGGCCATCTGCTCCGTAATAGATTCCGATACACAATTCTTTACAGCAGCCTCCGAAGCATCAATACCCAGCAACTTTATTTTTTCGTCAATGGTATAGGTAGTCATTCCTCCTTTAAATACAGCAGAAGCTGCTGTAATACCCGATAAGGCCAGTTGTAAAAAACCGGCCGTTACACTTTCCGCAACGGCAATACTTTCCTTACGCTGGTGTAGTACATCACCTATTTCTTTTATGATGGATTCCTGGAAATTCATACCATTTTATATTTAATAGCATCAGGTTACTCTTTTTTTATTGCAGGAAGGCACCCATTCTTTTGTATCACATAGTTTACAAATAACCGGCGATCCCAGATCTTTTTCTTCTGTATAACCGCAATAGCTGCAGGAATAATGTCCTTGCTTTGAAAAGCTGGTCACTTTCTCTTTCATTGCAGCAGGCATAATGGGCAGGCCATAACGCACATCCTTATCTTCATAAAAAAACACACTGATCTCTCCGGATATTTCTTCAATGGCAATTTCTATCTGCCCTAATTGTGATATGCCTCTTAACCTCAGCTCCGAAAATAACTCCTGTGTACCCAACGCTTCAGCTTTAAAATTATTGATGGAAAATCTTCCTTCTTTTATTAAACACATCGATTTCCCTTCCATTATATTTTCAAAAGCCTGGTACCTGCCTATCAGGTAAGTAATCAACCGGTAAACGGTAATAATCACTATAAACACCACAAATGATGTAACCACTCCTATCTCTTTATAAATCATCGGGTCACCGGCTGCCGAACCAAAACTGATAATAACCACCAGTTCAAAAACGGATAACTGTTTTACACCCCGTTTTCCTAAAATCCTTAAAGCCAGGATAATGGCTATGATCATAATAAAACTGCGCAAGGCTATTTCCCACAGAAAAACCCAGTCCTCATCACCCACCAACAACTCTTTCCAGCTAATACCCAAACATATTACCTGCAACATAATAAAGCTGTTTATATACCATATATCCAAAAAGCAAGCCAATGCAGGATTTCATTACAACTTTGTTTATCCCATATATACAAGGGACGGTACAATATCAAAAAACTGGCTTATTTTCAGGCTATGAAAAAACAAAGCCTTGCCATTGCCCTGACCTTGTCATCTATTATCGGCTATACAACGGTTAGTGCACAGCAAATACCAACACTTACACCAAAGCTGGCAACCGAATGGGCGGCCAAAGTTGTGCCCAACAACCCCTTACCTGAATACCCGCGGCCACAACTCACCCGTAAAAACAACTGGAAAAACCTCAATGGCCCCTGGCAATATGCTATACTTCCTAAAACTAACACCGATGGTATACCCACTGTTTTCCAGGGAAATATTACCGTTCCTTTTGCTATTGAGTCGGCATTAAGCGGTGTAGGAAAACCGGTGGGCAAAGACAGTGTGCTCTGGTATCATCGGGTTATCGATATTCCTGCTACCTTACGTAAAGAAAAGACCCTGCTTCATTTTGGCGCCGTTGACTGGTTGGCAAAAATATATGTGAACGGCATAGCTGTGGGCGAACACCAGGGCGGCTATGACCCTTTTACTATCGATATCTCCGGGGCTTTACAAAAAGGCAATAAACAAACCATTAGTGTGCAGGTATGGGATCCCAGCGACAGCGGCCCCCAACCCACCGGTAAACAGGTTGCTAAACCACATGGCATCTGGTATACCCCCGTAACCGGTATCTGGCAAACCGTATGGCTGGAACATGTACCGGAAACCTATATTATCTCCACCAGACAAACCCCGGATATTGACAAACAGCAAATACATATTGCCGTCAACGCACATAACCTGCAGGCCGGTGACCTTATACAACTTACAGCATGGGATGGAAAACAACAGGTGGCAACCGGTTCTATAACCGAAGGCAATCATATTTTACTTGACATTCCTGCGGCAAAACTATGGTCACCGCAAACACCATTTTTGTACGATCTGAAAGTATCCATTGTACGAAAAGGAAAAGCTGTAGATGAAACCGGCACTTATTTTGGCATGCGTAAAATATCAATGGCCAAAGATGCAAATGGTATACAACGTATGCAATTGAATAACCGTTTTCTTTTCCAGTATGGCCCGTTAGACCAGGGCTGGTGGCCGGACGGTTTATATACAGCGCCTACTGACGAAGCACTACAGTTTGATATTGCCAAAACAAAGGAAATGGGTTTTAACCTGATACGCAAACATGTAAAGGCAGAGCCTGCCCGTTGGTATTATCATTGCGATAAACTCGGTATACTGGTATGGCAGGATATGCCGAGTGGGGACAGAGGCGGTAATAACTGGCTGCAAAACCTTCGCATAAAAATGCCTGGTAATGAAAAAGTAGACAACCATCATTTATTACAATCCTTATTACCCGGACTGGTATTTGATAAAACCCGCTCTCCTGAATCGGAAGCTATTTACCGTAAGGAATGGCAGGCCATTATGGACGGCTTATACAATTTCCCATCCATTGTTTCATGGGTGCCTTTTAACGAAGCCTGGGGGCAGTTTAAAACCAAAGAAATTATTGACTGGACCATGAAATATGATCCATCCAGGCTGGTCAACGGCATTAGTGGCGGCAACTTCTTTATCGGTGTGAGTCCGATTATCGACCTGCATTATTATCCTGGTCCCGCCATGCCCGATCCCGCGATTTACGGGAGCAAACAAATATTGATACTCGGCGAATTTGGCGGCTTAGGTTTGCCGGTAAAAGGACATACCTGGCTGGAAGAAGGCAACTGGGGTTATCAATCATTTACTACCCAGGCACAGCTGCTGGAGAGGTATACACAGCTCGTGCAATCGCTTCATGAACTGATACGATCAGGTTTATCTGCTGCCGTATACACCCAAACTACCGATGTAGAGGTAGAAACCAACGGCATTTTTACCTATGACCGAAAAGTATTGAAAATGCCTATGGATAAATTACAGGCCATTCATGCCCCGCTTTATACAATAGAATAAACAATGATTAATGCGCCATTGTTTTTAAACCAATAATAGAGCCGATAAGGGTAATGATAAAAAATATACGCCAGAAGTTAACAGGATCCTTAAACACGAAAATGCCCACCAGCACTGTACCTACAGCACCAATGCCCGTCCACACCGCATAGGCGGTACCAATAGGCAGGGTTTGGGTGGCTTTTATTAAAAGCCCCATGCTGATGGCCAGGCAAACCAGGAAGCCTGCATACCATCCGTATGCAGATGCACCCGTAACTTCCTTTGCTTTTCCAAGACAGGCTGCAAAAGCCACTTCAAACAACCCGGCAATAATTAATATAATCCAGTTCATACCCTTGTAATTTGGTGCAAAGGTGAACCAGTTAAATGAAGTAAAATTTTACAAATGATAAAAAAACAGGTTACCGTATCTCAGCCCTAATGCGGCTGAGACTTACCTGTGTAATGCCCAGGTAAGAGGCAATATATCCCAGCTGTACCCTTTGTACCAGGTCAGGGTTTTCATCGAGTAAGGCTTTATACCTTTCGGTTGCGGTTTTAAACTGCAGGCCAATCAGCCTTTCTTCGGTTTTGATGAGTTCTTTCTCGGCAAACTTGCGGCCCCAGTTGGCAATAGCAATATCCGTTGTAAAAAGTGTTTGCAGGCTGGCCGCATGTAATTCATACAATTCGCAATCTTCCAGCAGTTCAATATCCTCGTACCCTTTTTGTTTAATTACATAACTTTTCATGGATACAATAGTATCCCCTTCCCTGCCAAACCAAAATGTTATTTCATTCTCCTCCTGGTAAGCATATCCCCTTGCAATACCTTTTTTAATAAAATAAATTTTGTGTTCAACCTTATCGGCATGAAGCAGCACATGCCCTTTGGGATAATGTACTTCCGTTATACAGGCTTCCAGCTTTTGCAGGGACGCAGGTGGCAAGGGATAAATATTGTCCAGTATCTGTTTGATGGTCATCAGTAATGTATTAACCTGTATCATGAATGGTTACAAGACAGCAGATAAAAAAAGGGATACATAAGTACCCCTTAAAACTATGATCTTGTAATTAAATTACAACTATTATTTTACGTTAGCGCTAACAACTTTTGCTAAGTCAAACATAGAGATCTGCCCTTTGCCACCAAATAATGGTTTCAATTTATCATCGGCATTGATCATTCTTTTGTTTTTGCTATCCTGTAAACCTTGCTTTTTAATGTAGTCCCATATTTTTTTAACGATATCAGGACGAGAAGCAGGTTTGCTTCCAATAACTGCAGCTAATTCTGCACTTGGTGTTAACGGAGCTAAGAATGCAGCATTTGGTTTACGTGCTGATTTCTTTTTAGCTGCTTTTTTAGGAGCCGCTTTTTTAGCTGCTTTCTTTGGCGCTGCTTTTTTAGGAGCCGCTTTCTTCGGTGCCGCTTTTTTAGGAGCCGCTTTTTTTACTGCTTTTTTAGGAGCTGCTTTTTTAGCTGCCTTCTTTGGCGCAGCTTTTTTTGAAGTTGCCATTGTAGAATTTTTGGGTTAGTAATATTAATTTGATATTAAAGTTATATAAAAACATTATTTAAAAAACAAGGTAAACATTTAGTTTTTTTCTCCTGCTCCCTAAGAGTGCCTTATACCCCTGTTTTTATGGTTTCCCCGAGGGAAATTGACCATTTTCAGAGGGAAAAAGCGGTTATAACATGTAAAATTGGGGATTCATGGTGGAAAAAATTACCTAAGAAAAAGCTCGTTTCCCCTCGTATACGCACAAAAATACGCCATAGTGCATTATAAAAACCGGACTTACTGTACCCCGAAAATACCCGTTTGCGTGAGGGATAGACAGGGCGGCGACGCAGGAGCCGGTGCGTAACGCAGTGCAGCACGGAACCCCGAAATAGCCCGGCCCGCAGTTGCCGTATCGTATAAACCAGGTGAGATACGAACCGTTATTATGTGTTGCCGGCAGCAAGGGACACGCCCATAGTAAACCATTTATTGTCATGGGCTTTCAGCTACACTACTTTGTGCAGCAACAGTCCACCGCCCGGCTGCAACCTTTGCCCCTTTCACATTGCCATGCTGCAGCAAAGGGTTTCCGCCTAAGCGGTGCAGCCCTTCAGCTATATAACTACTATCAGCACCGGCTTGTATCAAACCCGGCCAACTATATCATTTTGTTTTAATGCCAGCAGATAGCTTTGGCCGGTTCTTTGCATATCATACATATGCGTTATACAGTATTCATTATTAGCATTGTGCTTTTATCAGCAGCCTGTAATATCCGTAAGGTTGTTAATCCTACTGCCCGGGAAAAGTATGAACGTAGTTATAAAGGCCCCGATTCATTATTAAAAAAATGGCAGCAGGCATACGAATCAGCCAGGTTAGAACCGCTGACCATTGAACTTCCGTTTGTAATGACTGCTAGATTAGAGGATAGTATTCCAGCTGCTTTAAGTTACCGGTTTGCCGTTAACCAGGGACAGGTATTGATAGCAGAACTGGATAAAACGGAAGACTCCGCCTTGTTATTTGCTGAGCTATTGCGTGATGGCAAAGACAACCCGGCAAAATTTCATATGCTGCAGGAACTGGAAAGTACAGCCAGCTTATTGGAAATGCCCATTACCGAAAATGATACCCTGACTATTATTGTACAACCGGGCATACATAACCGCTCTATATTCAGGTTCCGTATTTACCCTCAACCGGGTTATCTATTTCCCGTAGCAGGCAAAGGCAATGCTGCCATTACCAGCTTTTGGGGAGCCGACAGGGACGGAGGTGGCCGCAAACACGAGGGCATTGATATTGTTGCCAAAAGGGGTACACCCCTGCTAGCCGTAGCAGATGGCCGTATTACCTCAACCGGTGACCGTGGATTGGGTGGTAAACAGGTTTGGCTGCGTGATGCTGTTTTCAAAAAATCGGTATACTATGCACACCTGGATAGTATTGCTGCACAGGACGGGCAACAGGTTAAAAAAGGAGATACTCTTGGGTTTGTGGGCAATACCGGTAATGCCATTACCACCATACCACATTTACATTTTGGTGTTTACGGGAATAGTGGTGCTACCGATCCTCACCTTTTTGTAAAACAATTGCCGGTGCCCGCCTTTCCTGATAGTATTTTAATAAGCAAGGGAATAACACGTAATAACAAAACCGAGTTAAGAACAGGGCCCTCCGTTAAACACCCATTAATACTATCCCTGGGCAAAAATGAACCCATTACCATACTGGGAAAACTATCAAACTGGTATTATGTAAAAAAAGGAGCAATCAATGGTTATATAATACAATCCGGAATAAAGCCGGTCTTATAACCGGCTGGTGTAAAATCTTTCTATAGTATACCGGATAAAAGTTTAGCGTTATCCTGGTTTAGTAAACAAACACATACGAGTAACACCTGCGCATGTTTATACGTACAGGTATTCAACGTTTGAAATAACGGGTTTGGAACAATAACGACCTGCATAGTTGGCCCAAAAATGCAGCCACATAATATCGGCAGCAATATAATCTTCTTTTGTTGGCAATGCTTTACTCAAACGGCCATCAACGCCTATTGTTGTATGATAGCGGGGTTTACAATCCGGATAAGTTTCAAAGTAAAGATCATAGGCATTATTAATAACAGAAAGATGTGCTTTAGTTAAAGGGGTTATATCCCTGTCATTTTTAAAAAGCCCTGTTTCTTCGTTATAAAACAATTCAGTTAAATGAAGCCGTTCGACAGCTTCAAACCAGTTTTCATTAACCACTTTCCTGCTGTTATGAAAATCCATGGTTCCTCCTAAAAAGGGGGCATATTTATTAATGGTATTCTCTACCCCAAATTTAATAACACTGTCCTGCGAGTTGGTGGAAATAAAAGTCTGCAACTGCCCAATTTTAATTGTCATGATACTGAATTGTAAAGGTTAAAATAATAAGCTCAAATTTTAATTACAGATAAGGAGTGCAGGAATAATAAACAAGCTTCGTACCAATTGAACTTAGTATTACAATTATGACAAATATTTTATAAATTTTATTGGAAAATTACGATCTCAAATCCGGCCCCTGACACCAAATAAGGGTAAACACTAAACTATCCGTGTATAGTCGTATATCTGGTTAACACGATAGGTCTTATACAAATTATATTATTACTTAGTAGCAGCTAATCACATGCATCCTTTTAGTATTAGGTCTTTTCCGGGATACAAGGCTGCATAGTGAGGTACGCAGTTCCTGATAACACTATGCAAACACCCATCAAAATGCTGCTGGCAGATAACTGCTACCAATACCGCCAGGCCATTCAGGACCTGTTACAGCAGGCCCCTTATATACATTATTGCGGTGAGGCAATACATGGTGAGGAACTTATACAAATGGCCGGCCGTATAAAACCCGACCTGGTAATTACCAATTTACAATTACCGCTATTAAGCGGCATTGAAGCCACCCGTATATTACGCGAGCTCTATCCCGGGTTAAAGATACTCGGCATCACCAGTTCCCGCCAGCAGG
>CAYUMH010000171.1:0-7860 GCA_964445775.1 uncultured Terrimonas sp. | reverse complement strand
TGCATACCGGCAAAATCATTGAAAGCAGGCTTTAAATTGGCATAACGGATGGCCAGCAGGTGGGGCAAAGTATCGCTGATGGCTAAGGGCAATACGGTATAAGGCGTTCGTTTAACTTTAATATCCGCAGCGTTGGTGGCAAATGTCCCGATGGCATCTATTTTTTTCCCATCCCAGAATATCTCCGAAGCTCCATCCTGGTTAATACGTATGCCCCAGGTACTGAGGGTTGTATATTTGTCTTTTTTTATCCAGATGCGGAACCAGCAATACCCCAGCCAACCAGGAGGAGTATCGGTGTTGCCAAATTTTATAGATACGGGTCTCCATAAGTTATCATTAAATGCGGGATCAGCCCAACGCAGGTCATCACCGGCCTGGTACCTGACCAGGTATTTTTCTACTGCAATATGTGAGGAACGGAGGCTGGTATCACTGAGCAATATACTGGGGAACTGTGCACGGCTAAACAGGCTTGCAGTAAAAATAAAAACACAGCATATAGCGAGGTGCTTTAACATAGTTTCTGTCCGGTTTTACAGCAACAGCAGGTTTAATGGTATAATACCTGCTCAAATATAACAAAGAACTATAACAAAAAAAAGCAAGGCTATTGCGTTAGCCTTGCTTGAAATTGACCAAACCACCCAGTGTTAGTTCATTTAATGCGCTTTATTGTTTTACTACTTTAAAGTTTTTGAAAGGTTTGTTTTCACTGATAACGGTAATGATATAGGTTCCCCTGGCATAGCGTTCCATATTGATCTGGTAAACGGACTGCGCAGGTTTTAAGGTATTTACCAGTTTACCATCCACATGATGTATCTGGATAATACTGCCCGCAGGTAGTCCGGTGATAGTTGTTTTGTCATTCACAACCGGGTTGGGGAATAAGGTAATACGGTTATCATTACAGCTTGTTCTGAATTGCAATACTTTATTACTGTAACTAAAAGTACCATCTATATCAACCATTTTCAAGCGGTAATAACCTGAGGCTGCAGTTTGCGGGTAGGTTACCTGGTATTTGCCGCCGGTAGCTGATTGTTTGGATTGTATCGTTTTAATGGTAATAAAATCTACACCGTTCTCACTGTATTCCAGGTCAAAATGTGAGAAGTTATTTTCTAGTGTAGTGGTCCATGTTAATGATACATTACAGTTGTTTACCGCACCGCTGAACTCGGACAGTGTTACAGGAAGGATACTTAATGTATTAGCGAATATTTCTCCAACATCATTGGCAGTGTTATTACCGGTTGAGCCTACCGGAGGGGTCAGTGTTAATGTTGCACCAATACTAAAGTCGCTGCTGTTTGTGCTCAAACCGGTAACAACAGCGTTGATCTGTAAGCCTGCAGGCAGCGCCACAGAAGTAATATCCGGAAAAATAACAGTAGTTTTTTGCGTGGCCGTATATAGTTTTTGCGCATCATCATACACAAAATCAAAATAATCCAGTAAAGTACCTGACAAGGCCGCTAAACCGTTAACGGTTGCCACCCCTCCTACTGCCGGAGAGGCTTTATGTAACTGAATGGTAAACACAATATGATCAGGTGCAACACCGGTGATCAGGTCATTACCATTGTTTCCCACGGAGTAAATGAGTCTGAAAGGATGCCCTACTCCTACCAATGGTAAATCAGAGGCATGAATATAAGAATCTTCCACCCCGGGGTCCTGGTCAGTTTGCGCTGATAATGATGTTGTCCAAAATAGAAATGCAGAAAAGATGGTTAAAAAATATTTCATAGCTAGTGATTTAATTGTGAGTATAAATAATAGGGAGAGCCATTGAGTTATTTGAGCTGTTTTCTTCCTTACCACTGCCTGCGATAATGGTGGTAGTAATGTTGATCCGTCCATTGGTTTGGCCGGGCGTGAACACGCCGGTTAATCCAACGGTAAGACTACCGTTACCCGCAATAGTTTCCGTTGTTTGTAAAATGTAGTAGCCGGGATGCGAGGTCGAATTAAATGTCCATTTTGAATTTTCTACCGGAACGCCATCCACCATTATATCGGCCTGGTTAAAATTCAGTACAATGTTCTGATGTTTGGATAAGTACACCGTAATCAGCCCATTGGTACCTACATTGTTCACTTCATTAACCTGTATCCTTACATTCAGGTTGGTTGTGCCCCTTATCTCATTTGGTGTTAAAGTAAGTATTGGCGTAATATCGGGTACTTCCCTCACTAATATATACAAGGTAGCGTGCGCAGAAGCTATTGGCGAACCGTTATCCTGTACAGTATACGGAATTGCTATAGTTCCTGCAAAACCAGCCTGTGGTGTAAAGATATAAGAGCCGTTGGCGGCGATCTGTACCCGGCCTTTACCGGCAATCAGCGTATCCAGTACAGTTACCGTTAAAGTATTTCCTTCAGGGTCCATATCATTGATCAAAAGACCATTGGCAGCCGTAACCGTTAGCTTAACGCCTTTACCAATACTGGCAAGGTCATCACCTGCTACAGCTGTATTATACATATTAGCCGGATATACATCAACAACTGCAAAAGCAGTTACACATTTTGGTGTTGGCTGGTTATCGCAAACACTGTATTGCAGCGTATCCCGGCCGGTAAAGCCCGGTGCAGCTGTATAAGTTATGTTACCGGTAACAGGGTCTACTGTAGCCGTACCACCATAAGTGGTATTACCAGCCTGCGTACTGTTTAAGTCAATAATGGTTACACCCGATTTTACCAGCGTGAAACCAGGAGTACCTACCCTGTCATTTGCCAGTACATTGATGGTAACCGGGTTACCTGATTTTGTTGCTGCCACATCCGTATAGGCCATCGGGTTATTGGAAATACCCGGTGTAAAATCATTTACAGTAATCGTCAACAGTTCTGTAGGACAATCCGTAGTTTGACCATTGGTACATGCCGGTACATAATACTGGTAAATGCCTGGCACACTGGCAGTAAAGGTGTAGGTTCCGTTGGCAGCCAGTGTAATGCTGGCACCTGACGGGTTACCCGGAGCACCCTGTGGAGTTCCGTAAGTTAAACTGCCTCCGCCGGTATCATTTGTACTTACGTTACCATCAATCGGCCTGTTAATGGCTGTTATGTTTACATCGGGTAAGGCTTTTAACGGTGCATACCTTACCATAATATACAGGGTAGCTGAAGTATTGATCGCAGGTGTGTTAACATCCGATACATGATAAGGCACAGTTACGGTACCCACATAGCCTGGTACCGGTACAAAGCGGTAACTGCCGTCGGTGAACAGTACTAAATGTCCTACCCCTGTAATAGTAGTATCCAGAGCCTGTACCTGCATAACACCGCCGCCGGAATGTGTATCATTATGTAATACCCCGTTTGCTGCATTTTTTTGCAGGTGTTCATTTACATTAATAACGGTGAAATCGTCTGCTGCAGATATTACCGGTGAGGCCGCCGGTGGTAATACACGGATAACCTGGTAGGCCCAGCCACATTCCGGAACAGGCGCATTATTACAAACCGTGTAACGGATGGTATCTACCCCAACAAAATTTGTGGGTGGTGTATAGCTAATATTGCCGGTAGTGGTATTAATAACAGCAACTCCTCCGGCTGATGTATTACCGGCTGCTGCCCCATTCAGGTCCGTTAGCTGCATACCCGATGGTTGTAAAAGGTAACCATTGTTACCCGGCCAGTCATTAGCCAACGACGCAATGGTTACCTGTGTGTTGTAGCTGGTAACAGCGATATCGGTATTTACAACGAGAGAATTTGCAGTGGTTAAGGAAGTGTCCTGCACTGTAATTGTCAATAACTCTAATTTACAGTTATCGGTAGTGGCCGGCGGACAAACCGAAATATAAAACTGGTAAACACCCGGCACTGTACCTGTAAAAGTGTATCCGCCATCGGCCTGAACAACCGGTAAAGTAGTGGCAGGGTTGGTTACACCGGCCGGTACGTTAACCGTTCCGCCATAAGTGCTGCCAGCCTGAATTTTATCATTGGTTGATAGATTGCCTGAAATGGGATGATTTAATAAGCCTGCATTAATATCGGGCTGACTGATATTACAGGTGAAACTACCACCTACGGTGTAGGTACGTACATCCACGTAAGCGCCGTATACATCCACATACTGATCTAATGCTGTTACCAGCGATCCCACACTTATTTTTACTTCATCAAAAGGAAGTGTTGTATAGAAACCCGGTATATAAATGCTGTTACCGGTTCCCAGTATTTGTACCAGCACCGCCAGGTCTAACAGGCCGCTTCCGCTTCTTGACTCCTGCAACACGCCATTATTAAAGGTGGAAATGGTCAGGTAAGGGAATAAGCCGGCAGCAATAATGAAATTATTTTTCCTGATCTGGAAGCCGGCAAATGTACCCGCCGGGAACGTATAGGCCGGTACTGCAACAGAAAGTGAATTGGTAGCAATACCCGTAACCGTATTATACAACCTGGCATAATCATTTGTTGCGGGTGATACGGCATCCCATGGTCCTTGTACGGTACACGCAGCACATACACCACCCCGTACGCCGGTTTCAACGGCATTAATAACAGCGCCGTGTGCCGTACTGCTTAACAGTCCGTTTGTACTACAATCCACATCCCTTGCACAGGTTCTTTGCACATATGCTTTATATACTAAAATATTGCCCAGGTTTGCACCAATAAGGTTTTCAATATTCAACTGTATTTCGTCAAAAACAACAGGACTCACTATACCCACAATCTGGCGGTTAGGTCCGCCGGTGAGCAGTGAAGTGCCGGCACCCACCAGTAAAGAACTGGCAGCACCGGAATGCACTAACGCTCCGTTATTATACAGATCAATGGTCATTCGCCCCGCTACATCGGCCGATAATAAAGCGGCTGATTCAATATCAAAGCCGGCAAATGATCCTACCGGATAACTTCCTATAGCATCAGCCACCGAAACACTGGCTTTTGACCCTACCGCTGCAGCAATAACAATTGTTGCAGGCTGTGTGGTACTCCCACTAATCATGTTTTCGGCATTATTTATCTGGCAGCCAACACAGGCAATGCCATCAAAACCTGTTCTTAATCCGTTTACATAAACCGGCAGGTCGGGGTTCTGGAAAGGTTTTAGTTCATTACAGGGAGGTTCGGCCGCACAAAACTCTTTCAGTATCATGCCATATATCCTCGTTGTTCCCAGGTTAACATTCACCGTTCCATCAAACAATATCTTTACCCCGTCAAACGGCATGGTAGATATAAAACCAACAGTTTGCCGTCCAAAACCGTTTAACAGGCTGGTTTGAGCAGATACCAGTCCTGTGGTAGCGGTAGCAGTCTGTTGCACTACCCCGTTTAATAAGGTAACAATAGAAAGGCCGTTCAAAGCATTTACACCCAACAAAGTTGGACTTTCAATATCAAAGCCGGCAAATACGGGTGTAGCCGGGTTAGTATTATAAACCGTGGTAGCATTACTAACCGCATAAGCTGCTGTGGTAGCAGCACCTACAGGTAATACCACTTCGGTATAATTGGCAGGGTTATTATCAATGGCATTACCGGCGCCAATAATATTACAGTTTACACAGGCAACAGCATTAATACCTGTATGCCGTCCGTCAACATATACCGGGTAACGGTCTTCTGTTAAGGACACCGGCGTATTACAGGTCAATGCATCACCGGCACAAAATCTTTTCACCACGGCACCGTACACACGTACCGGGTTGGTACCCGCTGCCACTGCATTGTTTAAAGTAAACTGGATTTCATCAAAGTCTTTCGTGGTTTTAAAACCGGTTACAAACTTACCACCGGTAGCAAATACTCCCCCGCTTACCAGTGCGGCATTATATATCACCTGGTCCTGCTGTACACCGGCTAAATAAGTAGTAATTGTATAATAAGTACCCACTGCAACGCTTACTGTCCGTTGCAGATCTACTTCAAATCCGGCAAACATACCTGCCGGGTAAACCGTTTTGGCATTCTTAACGGCCAGGGATGCGGTAGCACTCAACGAAGCAAGAATATTGATTGAAGCATAATTATTGGCATCATTATCAATCAGGTTATCAGCATCCGTAATACCACAGTTTACACAGGCGCCTGATACGTTCACGCCCGAATGGCCCTGATCAATAAATACGGGATAAGCAGGTGCCTGCCAGCGTATCAGTTCGTTACAGGGCAGGTTAGCCGGCAATACAGTTTCGGCACAGAACTTTTCAACAAACACATGGTGTATCTCTGTTGTGGCAAGGGTTACAGACAAGCCGGTGTTCTGTTCAATCATAATACGATCGAAAGGCTTGGTAGTAAGTAAGGAGATACTGTTCAACCCGTTGGTATTGATCAGCCCTACCGACAAAAGCCCGTTTCCAACACTGGCCGACTCCTGTAATACAGTACCCAGATAGGTTTTAACAGTAAAAGCCTCAAAAACCGATAAGGACAGCAGGCTTGTATTGCGTATTACCACGCCGGCTTTATAACCGGCAGGTATAATATTATTACCCAACTGTATGGTTGTGCGCATTCCGCCAACTGCAGCCACGGTATAGGACATAGTACCAACAGTAGCAGGGTTATTATCAACAACATTAGCGGAACCGGATACCGATCCTATCACCACTCCAAAAGTACCCGTCCAGGGGTTGAGCAGGCTGATATCACCCGTAACCACCGAAGCCGTTAATGTACCATTATTGACGTAAGGGGTTACCGTATTACAGCTAAGTAAGTTTTCGTCAATATTCTGCGCTGTTAAGGTGGATCTCGAGAAAAAAATTAAAAAAAGAAAAAAAATAGCGGTGTTCAAACAGCTTTTTAAGGCGTGTAAATTTTGTTTCATAAGAGGAAGTTTTCATTAAGTTAATGGGACATGCGACAGGTATTTTAAACAGTTAACAACATATTATCAACTATAAAAAAACGAATCTTTACTAAAACTATATAATCAAAATCGTAGAAAGAAAATAAATGATGACATTTTTTTTCTTTAAGGAATTGACCATAACAGAACTAAGAGGAAGTACTTATTTTGTTACACAAATATAATCATAAGCAACAATACCTATCCGTTATACGTTTAAATGCTCTTTACTTTGCTAGTGTTTTGTATTTGCTTTTCAGGATTCAAAAAACTGATAACTTTCTTTCTGTTAATGGTACTTTTTATAAAAAAAATACTTTCCTAAACGCAAGCAAGTTTTGTGCTAAACTGATTAAAAAAACAAAACAGTTCTAGGGCTAATGGGTTACCATTATTCCGGACAGGCATATTTCCTTATTTTTGAAAAAAAATTAAAATGGATCTAGTCACCGTTTCACTTATTGTTGCTATACTGGCTTTAGTAACTGCTGTTATTGCCATCATCCTGGCATTACAAAATAAGCAGGCTGTTATAAAAAATCAGCCAGAGCCGGTATTGCCATCAACCGGCAGCCAATTTACCTCAAGCCCTTTGCAATTACAGGCTTATGAAAGACTGGTGATGCTTACAGAAAGAATTGCCATACCTCATTTAATTAACCGCTTAAATTTATCGGGTATCAGTGCTGCTGAAATGCGTGCTTTATTAATTGAAAACACGAAACAGGAATACGAATATAACAGCTCACAACAAATTTATGTAAGCCAGCAGGCCTGGGAAGCCGTTCGTAATTTTAAAGATCAGAATATTACGCTGATTAACCGGATTGCCGGAACTTTGCCTCCTGAAGCTTCGGGTTATGACCTGAATAAAAAAATTTTAGAGGCGCTGGTAACGCAAAACCTGTCCGATGTTCATAACATGGTACTGGAAGCCCTGAACTTTGAAGCTAAACGATTAATGAAATAACCAGGCTAAACCCCCGGTTCATTTTTAGGAGGTGCCCCTCCGGGTC
>CAYUMH010000170.1:0-7880 GCA_964445775.1 uncultured Terrimonas sp. | reverse complement strand
CCTTCCAAGGACCCAAACAGCAAACCAATAGGTAGCGATGCTACTGAACCAAAAAAGAAAAAAGGCTTCTTTAAAAAAGTATTCGGTAAAAAGGAATAAGCCTGGTAAACTATATTATTACAAAACTCCCGGCAAGGCCCGGGAGTTTTTTTGTGCCGGGTTAACTGGTACAGTTGAAGGGCTGCCCCGCTTAGGCGGAAATACTGACGGCCTTATAGCCGGCAGATTGCAGCCGGGCGGGGAAATGTTGCTGGGCAGCGGATCTGCAGCCGACAGCCCCAAATAAATGCTAAAAAAGACAGTAAATAAATTTGACTGCCTGCTTATTTTGCAAATTACTTACTTTTGCACCGTTTTAATCCTGAAGGATAACGACAGGAATCACTAAAAATCTGCATATTTTTTATGGCTGATATTTTTGAAAGGCTGTTAAAAAACTACGGCCCACTGGGACAACACCGGGAAAGAGCACACGGTTATTTTGCGTTTCCAAAACTGGAAGGCGATATTGGTAGCAGGATGAAATTCCGCGGCCAGGATGTAATTGTATGGAGCTTAAACAACTACTTAGGGTTAGCCAATCATCCGGAGATCAGGAAGGCTGATGCTGATGGCGCTGCGCAGTTTGGTTTAGCCTCACCAATGGGTGCCCGTATGATGAGTGGTAACACCAACTTACATGAGCAACTGGAGGCTGAATTAGCCGCTTTTGAAGGTAAAGAAGATGCCATTTTATTAAACTTTGGTTACCAGGGAATGGTAAGTTTAATTGATGTGCTGTGTGGCCGTCACGATATTATTGTATATGATGCCGAAAGCCATGCCTGTATTATTGACGGACTTCGCTTACACCCCGGTCACCGTTATGTGTTTAAACATAATGATATTGAAGACCTGGAAAAACAATTACAACGTGCTACTGCATTAATTGATAAACAAAAAACAGGTGGTATATTATTAATTACCGAAGGCGTATTTGGTATGGCCGGCGACCAGGGTAAATTAAAAGAAATTGCTGACCTGAAAAGCAAATATGAATTCCGTTTATTAGTAGACGATGCGCATGGCTTTGGTACTTTAGGTGCAACAGGTGCGGGTGCCGGCGAAGAGCAGGGTGTACAGGATGCTATTGATCTTTATTTTTCTACGTTTGCAAAATCTATGGCATCTATTGGTGCTTTTATTGCAGGCGATAAAAAAATTATTGATTATATCCGTTACAATGTACGCAGCCAGATTTTTGCCAAAAGTTTACCCATGCCTTTAGTGGTAGGCAACCTTAAGCGTTTGGAATTATTGAAAACACAACCGGCATTAAAAGCCAAGCTGTGGGAGAACGCTTTAAAACTACAAACCGGTTTAAAAGAACGTGGTTTTGATATTGGTAAAACCGATTCGGTTGTTACGCCTATTTATATGACCGGAGGTGTTGAAGAAGCCACCGCAATGGTAATGGATTTGAGAGAGAACTTTAAAATTTTCTGTTCCATTGTAGTGTACCCTGTAATACCAAAAGGACATATTATTTATCGTTTGATACCAACTTCTGTACATACTGACGAGGACATTCAGAAAACACTGGAAGCCTTCTCAGTAACCAAAGAACGCCTGGATGCAGGTGCTTACAAGGTAGAAGCGATACCTGATATGGCGGAAGTAAAATAAAAGACTTCAAACATAAAAACGAAAAGCTATCTCCAAAACGGGATAGCTTTTTTTATTCTCATTTATAGAAAGAGATGTAGTCGTTATGGGGTTTATTAACATACCCCTGCATTACCAGTCTGGCTTTTTATTCATGCCGGGAGTATTTACGCATACCGGCAAGCTTAAACAAAAAGTGGCCGCTTCAAAGAATTGAAGCAGCCACGGCTCTTGAGATTCTGAGAAAACGCGAGTTCGAATTATATGGTATATTACCTGTCCTTATCCCATTTAATTACCAAATTCACTTCTCGTTTAGTTGACGTTAAGTTCCAGTGAAAATTAAGGGTAAATGTTCTTGTTGCAGGGTCATACTTGTTTTCAAACCCGGGCCTGTTCGTTAAAGTTGCATTACCCAGAGACAACATGGTAACCAGGTTGGTTACTGGATCAACTTTTACCCGCAGGTTATCAATACCACTAACGGTAGACGTACCGCCAGCCCATCTCAGATTCGTTATCTGGCTGGTAGTTGCATCAATGGTGGTTAAGGTCATGTTAGGGTTGCCTGCCAGGCTGCCATTTAAGGCGTCGCCGCTGGTTGGTGTGGTAGGATTACTATAACGCTGTACAAAACCTGATACAACTTTATAAATACCATCATAATCGTTTTTAACCGGCAAACTGAACACAGCAGTACCCACATTACCGCTTACTACCGCATAGTTGGTAGAAACAATAGAAAGGCCGATCGCATTTCTAAATGCAAGATTGAATTGTGACGGCTTTACTTTCACAGTGAATAAAGCCCTCTTCTCCCCTTTTTTTATTGTAACTGTTGAAGGTATAGCACTATACAAAGAAGGGTCGAGTTGTGTATACCCCGCTTTGGTGGTAGCCGCAGGATTTAAGGCCAATCCTACTACTATATCCATTGGAGCTACATTTTCGGGGCCGGCAAAATTTATCCCAATTGTAAACTCCGCTTCTACCTGGTCTGCCTCAAAAGTTTTTGGCTGGTATACCAGGTTAGAATCATTATAGCCGGTAGTTGGGGCTGTTACATTATAAAACTCAATTACATTATTTCCTCCCGATGGATCAAGTGCATATTTGTCGTCCTTTAAACAGGAGGTCAGACAAACGGTGAGAAAAAGTATTAAAAAAGATAAATATTTATTTTTCATAATCATAAATTATTGTTTTGCCCAAAAAATAAGATCGCTAAACTGGTTTAAATCTTTTGCATTAGTCGAGTTATAGTCATACTCACCCTGTGGATATTTTAAAATAGTAGGCAATTTATCTGGTCTTGTAGAATTTGATGTTGTGGAAGCTATATCATTGTAGCGTCCACCGCCAGGAGTTGTTTTAGGATATCCTGTTCTCCTGTAATCATTCCACCCTTCATCAGAGTTGATCATATTTACAGCAATGTACTTTTGTGTAATGATCGCTTCTAACTTTTGCGCATCTGAAACTGCCAGATCAAAATTCACCAGGTAACTGGTATTATTGGTCAGGAAATAAGAATTGATACTGGCCAATGTATTAGCACTGTCCGATACTTTACCATCAACATCTTTGGTTAAATAATAGAAAGAAGATTTGATCCCGTTTTCAAAGTTGTTTTTAATACTTCCCGACAATTTTCCGTTAAGAATAGATTCGGCCTGTAAAAAGTAAGATTCGCTGGCCATTAAGATGGGTTGTCCCTGTGTCGGACCTTTTACGACGCCTAGCGCATTGGTAATATCATTCGCACTTACTCTATTACCAGTATACCAGGGAGAATAATTGGCCCTGATAGCAGGATTACCAGACTCAATACCCAGCTGATTCAACGGTGTAGGACGTGCCGTGTTGCCAAAGTCGTTGAAAATAACAGATCCTCTCTTGGGGTCGGCCAGCTTGGTACCATCATAAAATCCATAAATATAATAAGTTGGTACCCGTGCTGCATTGGCTACATTACCGTTAACGGTATACCCCCAGCTTGCCCAGGTTGGATTTGGACGATCTTTTACATACCCCGGATTTACAATGGCATCTTCTGTTAAAAAGCCAATAGTGAGATCAAGGGCAGCGTATTTTTCGTTCACCAAAGAAGCAAGCGCTGTTACATGTGAGATTCGTACCAATAATCTAAGCTTTAATGTATTAGCAAACTTCTTCCATTTAGTCAGGTCGCCTTTAAATAAAGGGTCTGCGGCTGCACTTAACTGCTTGGGAAAACTGGCTGCATTAATAAGAGCGATGGCATCATCTAATTTATTAATCAGATCGGGGTATATATCAATTGCTTTATCATATTTGGGAGTTGTATTTTTTGCCCCCAGTAATGCTTCTGAATAAGGCACATCGCCATGCTGATCCACAACGCGATGAAATTCAAACACCGTCATAATTTTCGCGGTAGCATTGAATAAAGCCAGGTTATTGTTGCCCTCTGTTTTATCAATTACATACCGGTAGTCCAACAGGTTATCATAAGTTGTGCCCCAGCTAGATAAATACCCGGGGGTAAAATTATAATTCAATAAAGCACCAAAGCCGGAGAACCCGCCTGCATTGGCGATATAGCCGCCTAATGAAGCCCCATAGGTATTGTAACTGACTGTCAGTGATGCTGAGCGTACGATAGCACCGGGTAAAATTAATTCCGGCTCTACTGCTGTAGCCTGATTGGGATTATCATTAATATCAAGTTGTTTACTACAGGCACTGAATAATACCAGGCCCAGCAGTAAAAATTTATTTATAATCTTCTTTGTCATTTGTAAACGAATTAAAAAGTGATAGTTACAGTACCGCCATAATACCTGGCAGGTGGTGATTGAGCAAGACTGGTAATACCGATAGCATTACTGGAAGCGCCATTGGCACTGTACTCAGGATCGGTATAAAGGTTTGTTTTGGGAACCCAGATAAACAGGTTACGTCCCTGTACACTAACAGTGGCTCTTTGTACTACGCCTTTTAACCATTTTGCGGGCAGCTCGTAAGACAATACGGCTTCTCTCCATTTCCAGAATGCGGCTGAATGGGTATAGTTTTCACCAATGCCTGTGTTCCTTGTCGCATCGGTCCAGAAATCAGCACCGCCTGAACGTGTGGTGATATTGGTATTAGCCACATATTCACCTTTCGCTTCATCATAATAAGATGAATTTGGAATTACAAAACGCTCCCTGTTATACCAGGTAGTACGGATACCTGAACCTGTAAAATCAAAGCCGGTAGTAACGCTGTTAGTGATGTAATGGCCGGTACGATATTCAAATAAAGAGGTAAAGCGGAATCCTTTAAACCTGATCTCAATATCGGTACCCAGGATATGAGGAGGGTTGGTGGCTCCCACAACGGTATAGGAACCGTTGGTAGCCGGGAACCCTGAATTTTTGTTAACAATAATCCTTCCCTGGTCATCACGGTTATACCTGGTGGTTTTTAACAGAGGGAAAGGCTGGCCAACTTCAGCAACTACCAGACTACCGCTACCGGAAGAAAGGTTGATCACGCTGGACTCATCAGTTAATGACAATACTTTATTCTTGTTGTATGAATAACGTAAACCGGCTGTTACTGTTAACCCTGTTTTTGTTTCAATCGGAATAGCACTGATAGACACTTCAATACCCTGGTTTTGAACCTCCCCTACATTTGTACGCAAACTGGTGTAGCCACTTGATGGAGCAACCTGAACTGATAAGGTTTGATTATAAGTATTGGTTTTGTAATAGGTGAAACCACCGGTTATCCTGTTTTTAAATAATCCATAATCAAAACCAAATTCCGGTCCTTTGGTAATTTCTGGTTTTAACCCCTCAGCAACTAAACCTCCGCCTACTGTATAAGCGGCATTACCACTATAAGGATATCCGCCGGCAACCGGGAATACAGTATTCAACGCATACGCTCCTAAGTTTACGTTTCCTACATATGCATACGCACCTCTCAATTTCAATTCAGACAACCAGGGTATGTTTTTCAATGCAGAAATAGCTTCTGTAGCCACAAAAGATGCGTCTACTGAAGGATAGAAGAAAGAGCGATTTTCTTTTTCCAGTACCGACATCCAGTCATTACGGGCAGTTACGTGCAGGAACAAATAATCTCTGAATGAAAGTCTTGATTCTCCCCTTATAGCATATTGTCGTGATTTGGAATTAGACTCGCTGGCGCCCGGGTTGTTCTGTGTATTACTTACGTTATACAATCCGTCAATAACCAGTCCTGAGGCACTTACTCCCACACTCTTACTGCTGTTTTCACGCATATAACCGGCTCCCATCACGCTGAAAGTAAAATCTTTACCCAGTTTCTTTTTATACTCTGCAATCAATTCAGATACCAGCTGAACAGAACCACTTCTGCTATCGCTTACACTACCCGCCACATCAGTTTTTGAGCTACCGGAAATACTTTTGGTATAATCAGTAAATACAAACTTGCCGGCAGTTGATTTGTTCTGGGCATTGGACGAACTGATGCCTACACGGTAAGTTACCGTAACCGGTTTAAAGGGGTTATACACTAACTGTATATTTCCCTGGAAATATTCGTTCTTGGTATTCTGACGCCAGTTACCAATAGTAAAATAAGGGTTATCATAATATTCATTGAAATAACCGTTTGGATTGGCAAACGGATCGTTTCTCCAGTCACTGTATTTGGTAAGATCAACATGTGCAGGCGTTTGCAGGATCTCATTGTACACACTGCCCGGAGCACTCGTCATATCGTAGGAGTTACTGATATAATTGGTATTATACTCCATGGAGAAGTTTTTATAGATCTTACGGCTGCCGTTGGCCCTTACTGATATCCTGGTGTACTCATCATCCGGTAAGGTTGAACGTTGTTTAAAATACTGGCCGGATACATAGTATTTTGATTTTTCATCACCGGCAGTTAATACCAGGTCAACCTGGTTTTGAAAACCGGTTTGCCAGAAATCTTTTTTTGCATTGGTAGGTGAATAAACAACTGTTTGTCTGGAACCGTCTTCCAATGGTTTACCAATCGGAACCAGGGAGCCGTCAAACTCCGGTCCGTACTGCTGGTTCTCATACGGGGTATAGGTTTTCACCGCATCGGGTGTAGTACCCGAACCAAAACGGTTTTGTATTTTGGGAAAATAGTTTACCTGCTCAATGGTAGTAGTATTGGAAAGTTTTATTTCCGCCTTACCTACCTTACCTTTTTTTGTAGTGATTACAATGGCGCCATTCGATGCATCGGAACCATATGCCGCGGCGGCTGTAGCACCATTCAGTACCTGGATATCTTCAATATCCTCAGGGTTTAAATTGCCTAATAAGGAGCTTGGAACAATCAGGTTATCAAGTACCAGTAAAGCCTGGTTATCACCGGTCAGGGATCGCTGTCCGCGGAGTACCAAGCGGTAATTAGGGTTTAGACCACCGTTCACGGCATTTACCTGCAAACCGGCTACCTTACCCGATAAGGAGGCGGCTAAGTTGGAAGACTTGCCCTGCGTGATCTGTGTAGAGTTAATAGTGGTAGCGGCAGTGCCCAATTCTCTTTTCTTAATGGTTAAACCACCGGCAGTTACTACTACTTCACTCAACTGGCTGTCACTACCTTTCAGCTTAACGTAATAAGTACTGATGTTACTTAAGGAAATAGTTTGCGATACAAAATCCAATGCACTTATCTCAAGCGTTTTTGCACCGGCCGGCAGTACCAAAGAAAAAGTTCCATCATCTTTTGTGGTGGCACCGGTTGTAGATCCTTTTACAAGTACCGATGCACTGGAGACAGGCTCTCCAGCTTCATTAGTAACACGTCCCGTTATTGCTTTTTGCGCCCATGCACAGGCATGCACAAACAGGACCGCTACTAGTGCTACTAGCAGTTTTCTCATGTGTTTTTGTTTGTTTTGGTTTAGAAAATAGTTTATCCTTCACGTATGCTATCACTAGAATACATGTCAATTATTTTCATGCTACTATAAAATTATTATAGCAATAAATGGCCTGTAAGCATAGTATGACCATGCCCACGCACAAGTTGAATTTTCAAAATTTTCCGGATAACAACAGTTAATTACACATAACCATATCTATGTAAGCCGGTAAACAGCAACATAGAAAAGAAGCATTGATGAATGCAAAAAAATAAAAAGTTAGTTTTGCTTTAATAATCTTTTACCTGGCACTCATCAAAAAAAAATCAGATATACCTTAACACTAATCAACTATAAATACAAA
>CAYUMH010000169.1:0-7938 GCA_964445775.1 uncultured Terrimonas sp. | reverse complement strand
ATACACGGAAATAAAAAATGAGAAAAACAACAGAAATATCCGGTGTTTTTCTCATGCACATATATTCGTAAACTGATATTACATAATGTTTAGTTTATATATTTAATCTTTCCGCACATTAGATCGGATTCTTATTGTATAGGTATTTTCTACATTTGGCGAGTACCAGCTGCCTCACCCTGCGGCTGTACAAGCAGCCTCGTTTATTAATATTATCAATGCCTTATTCTTCTATTACTTCCATGCCGGCCAGGCGGGCTTTGTAAACAATCTTATCCCGTAACCCCGACATAGTCCAGTTACGCAATAAAAAATTGTTTTCTTTTTCTTTAAGGGCCGCCTGCTTATCCGTATGGTTCAGTAAAAGAATGGTGCCAACTGCATGTTTTTTACACAGGTCTATCAACCTACGGCTATACAGGTGCAGTTTATGTGCCACATAGTTTTTCTCCGCATCTTTATATTTTGTTACCAGGCTGAATTTCTTTTTCTTTCCATGGCCGCCCGAGGTATAACCAGCCGCGGCCTGTGCTCTTTTAATAGCCGCCTGTATGGCCAGGCGACGATGCAGGAATTCCTCTTTATTACCGATATTGTAAATATGCTTTTCAATTTTTACCTGTAAAGGATAGTCCATAGAAAGGCTGACTTCCGCTATCATATTGGTGGTCACCGGCCTATCCGTTTCTGCCTCGAAAGTTGCCAGCAGATAGATCTTCCTGTCCTTTAATTGTAAGGCACTATTACTGAGTTTGGCATGGCCATCCGATATTTTTTGTAATAAGACCCGTTTATCATCATATCCCCTGCCTAATACTGTACAAAAGGGAATACCAAATAATATAAAATGGAGGTTCTTAGCTGCTTCATCCCAACACATGGAGCGAAGATTACGGCCTTTCACCGGCATGGGTATATCCTGCCGGTAATTAGGCATACTTTTCTGGCCGTTAATGTAGTATTGCCTTTCCCTGTTATAATCATTTACCAGGCGATTGTTAAGCCCGGTATAAATATCCGATGGCAGTTTGTTTTTAAAATAGTGAGCCAGTACCTGGTAAGAAGTATTGAGGCGTGAAGTAGTTAATACTCCTTCACCGTCCTTTAACATAGAAACAAGCTTTAGCTTAATGTCTTCTTTAAAATAAAAGAGACTGGCTATATTATCCTGTAAAAACTGGTGTGTAAAAATATAGTTTGCGCTGCGGAAAGTATTATACTGCCAGTTGTAGAGTTTATCATACAGCTGTTGTTTTTCAACCGGGTCGGGATGATTGATCCGTAATTGAATTTTTCGGGTGAGATAATGTTTGTTTGCTGACATAACAACATAGTTTATAAGGTTAATTTTTGTTCATTATTTTTAACGCCTCAATATACTGGCACCTGACTTCCGGTGTATCTAAACCAATACTGGCCGCTATACATTCAAAGCTTTTATTTTCATTACGGCGCATGCACACAATTTTTTCTTTCACCGCATCAAGCTGTACCAGGTTAAACAGTTTTGCTCTTTTTTGTTCTTTTTGCTTAAACGTATAAGATGAATGAATGATCTGTTTTAACTGGCGGGCGGCCTCCTGTAATTGCAGGGAAACAGCAGTAGCGGAGGAGCCCAACCGTGCTGCGATCTGTTTGCTGCTAAGACCATATTTTAAAGAAAGGGTCGTAATGTTTTGTTTCGTAGGTGGCAAATAGGGTATAGCATTGTAAACCAATTGCCGTCTTTCCTCATCCCGCGCTACCATTTCCATTTGTTTTTCATCTGCCAATGCCACTTTGTATTCTTCCTCCAATACATCATCGAGGCTGTTAAAATGATTACTATAAAAAGTGTGTTGTTTACTACGCAGCCAGGCAAAACATTTCCAGATAAGATCCTGCCGGATAAAAAAGTAAATATGCTTAGTGCTTTGCATAGTATGCCGGTGTTCCCAGCCATGCAACATGGCTTCCTGCAAAATGCAGGAAATGACAAACTCGTTGTTAAGAATACGTAAACCTATATGCTGCAGGGGTTGCCAGGCATGTTTATAAATATAGGCCAGCGACCGTTCCTCGCCTGCCACAAAACCACGGTAATGCAGGTGATTGTCAGCGCAATCCTGCAAAAGAATATTATACATAAAAATAGTTTGGTTAAATGAATATTGTCATTCTTCATTTAACCAGGCTACACCGGGTTCTTAGGTTTACACGCAAACCTGGTTAGCAGCAGGTGAATAGTGGTGTAATAATAAATAGCTAGCATGGTCAAGTTGTTTTTCAGAAGTTTCAGGCTTGTTATTATTGGTGTATACGCCACTTTTTACACTTTTTTATACGAACATATATAAAAAGTAAACAATATTACACATGATTTTGTTTACAAGTTACCATTTTTGTCTAATTTTTTATACATATCTGTTAATTTCTTTACTACGGTGAAAGCAAAGCGAACAAAACTTAACCGTGGGCAGGTATTAGCTACTGCTGTTGAGGCCACGGGTCTTAACAAGGAAGATATTGCGAACAAGGCCGGTTATAGTCGTTCGGCCTATTACAAACATATTGAGAACCCCGAACTGGATTACCATATCCTGATAGCTTATGGCCGGGCGATCCGCTATGATTTTACCGAAGAGTTCCCTGATATGCCTAAGTACATTGCGGAAGAGCCTGAAGAGGGTTTTAATAAACCGACCACTTTTGAAGAAGCGGTACAACAGATGGAGCGTTGGAAGGATAAATACCTGGAATTATTAGAAAAGTATAACCAGATCATTGAAGAAAGGTTGATGAAGAAATGATTTTGCGGCTCACAGCCTAAAATAAAACAGAAAGAGGCCGGTGTTTGTTACACCGGCCTCTTTCTGTTTATACCAAATATTATATTACGTTTAATTTATCGTCACCGTCTGGGTATACTCATTTAAAGTAATGGTATAGGTGCCTGCAGTAGCGGGAGTTTTAAAGTTCTTATCGCTATTCCATACTATGGGCCTGGCTGTACCGGTCGCATTACTTTGTCCGCTGTTATCTTCATAGTCAAATGCACCCCAGGCATTGCCAGCGAGGAATTTAATTTCCATATTGGCTTTTAAGGTCAGGCTGATGGTCCATACCCCATTACCGGAATAGGTCATTTGCGGTGAACTGCCCGGATCCCAGTCGTTCACACCCGCCTGGTTGATACCATCGCCCACTACCCGCATTTCAGCTGCTGAATTCAGCATGTAGGTCAAATTTAACGGGTTAGATCCATCCCATATAGCTCTTGCTCTTCCGGTTGGAAGTATCCATTTAAAACTATCATATCCCGAACCCGGATCTACTACCATTTTACCGCCATTCGTATTATCAACAGCAAACCACCTGCTTTTATTATTGGCGCCATTATCCCAATCATTGCCGTCATGAAATTTAAACTCATCATTCAGGCTCATGTTTGTAATATAGATAAACTTGCCTGGTGCGATATACTGCATTTTTATAGCTGGTTGACTCCAACCCTGAAAAGCACCAATCATACCCATACCCCCAATACCATTGGATACCGCAGTTTGTATATAGTACTTCTTGTTGGTAAGATCAACAGTTACCCTGTATACGCCTGAAGTCGTTATATTAATGTTGTCTTCTCCATCCTCAGTCAGTGTACCCGCAGGTTGACCCGGCGCCTGGCCCCAGTCAACGGCACCCTCGGCCGGTGGCCATACCTGCCCATTAACAAACTTCATTTGTTTTCCTCCTTCTAAATACACATAAATAAAGTAGGTGCCGGGGAAACGGGGATCTTCAGCAAAGCGTAATGAGTTTTCAATTACCCATCCTCCGGGGGTAGCATCACCCACCATATAAACTTTTACTTCACGAATAATGGAAAGTTCATTCTGATAATCAGAAACCTGTGTCCAGTCGCCTGATGTTGCCGCTACAGTCCATAAAAGATTGGCCCGGGCCGGCAAACTAGTGAATCCGTTTGCTGATAACAGATCGCTGAAGTTTTTATAGGATATGGTTAATAAACTATCAGTACCCGCATTATTGGCATTGATAGAAAACAGTGGTGTGCTCCAGTTTACCGGAATTACATTACCATCATCGTCTAACTTTCTTTCAGCAAACAAAACTTTGTAAGTAACCGCCGGGCCACCTGATGCAGGTTTGGAACGGGTCCAGTTAAACACTATATTTTGTGTAGTAGATCCGGGATTTAAAGTCATTGTTGACATAGATGAAGCCGGGCCTAATAAATAAAACGGACTGGCACCATCTTTAAACCTTCTTACTGCTAAAAAATAAACGCTCTGTGCCAATATTTGTTTACTACCATTGTCTGCAATGACAGACCATTTTAAATTTGTAGTTATGCCCGCAGCTATACCTTTCGCAGCCAGCGCATCATCTAATTGCTTATAGGTAAGATCCAGCGAGTTGGCCACACCTCCATTACCGGATTCAAACGATAATAACGGACTTGTAAAATCTACGGCATCGCGTAAAACAGCTACCACTTTATACTTTGGCGCAGTAGTTAAACCAGGCTTTGCTGCATTCCAGCTAAACGGGATAACTGTATTGGGCAAGGCAGCGTTTAGCTGTAAGGTAGTGCCTGATGCAGGTTTAATTAAAGTAAAATCTACCAAGCCTTCCCCTGTTGCCGTATCATCATTAAAATCTGCTTTTTTACAACCAATGAGGGTTATAAGTGTAACAGCTATAAAAAAAGAAATATTTTTCATCATAATCAGTTTAAATATGACAAGTAAGGTGGCTTAATTAAGGTTAACAAATTCATAGGTTGCTTCCGATGAGCTTACATTCACCGGCGCACCGGTTGTACCCAATACCGTTCCGTTAAACTTATAGGTAAATTTTTTCAATGTATGACCCGCTCCAGGTGTAAATCTTGTTTTAGGGTTGAAAGTAACGGCCCAAATATTTGTTTGCAACACACGTACCGGCAACGTTAAAGCAGTACCAACTTGAGCTTCGGTTTCGTCAAACGCAGTAATAGTAGCTGTCAGGGGAGTCATGCGTTGTTCATCTACGGTGCCGCCAAGGGTTCTGTCAAAGTTGATGGTAATGATATCAGTGCTGCTGGCTTTAGTAGGAAATACCCTTAACATTGTAGGTACAAAAACTAAAGGGTCAAATTTAAAATTCACATAATCTCCTGTTTTAGCAGACCCGTTTTTCTTTTTTACCAAAAAATTAAACACAGTTAAATCAGCTGGAGGCCGTCCCCAAAGTAATGTTGCTGTAAATGTAAAACTCCATTTATTACCTCCTGCATTAGTCATTTTAGCGGCTTCCGGTGAGTTTGTCCAGTCGGTGTTCAACGGACTGTCACCAGCACTTCCCCACATCCATATATACGCCTCCGCAGAGCCAGCCATATCTGTACCGGTTACATCAACCGTTAAAGTCACTTCATCCTCGGCCGAAAAAATTGCCGGTGAAAAGGTTGGGTTCTGTGCTTTTATAACAAAAGCTAAGCCCATTATTAAACATGTAAACAATATCTTTTTCATACAACAGCAGTTTTATTGTTTTGTAAATTCATAGGTGTAAGAGATCATCAGTTTACCGGTAGCATCCTTACGTTCAATCCGGAAGGTTAGTTTGTTATTGCCACCAATGGGATAGGCACCCAGCGTTACCTGTTCGGTAGTTGCTCCATTTTTAAAAATAAGTGCTTTAGGGGCTTTGCCGTCATCAACAGACCAGCTACCGCCTGTTAAACCAATAATAGCCGGAGAGGCTCCTGCATTGGCTGTGAAAGTTGTAGGGCTACCACTATTATCGGCATTCAGGGTTAAGGTAAAATCTGTATATGGGAATAAGGTAGTCAGGTCAAGTGTATTGAAGATAAAACTGCTGCCCTTACGTTTTACATCTTCATCTACCTGTACCGCTTTACTTAATTTCCAGGAACCCACAAAGCTGGAAGGAATATCCCTGATATCACCTATTGCCTCAATTTTATCGGGCTGACAAGCTACCAGCGATATGGTAAGCAGCAAGAGGAAGGAGCATTTTATTAAAATATTTTTCATATTACAATCATTTAATTTTTTAGAAACAACCGCCTTCGGGGTTTAATTTAAAACTGGTCATGGCATCCTGCTCTGCTTTAGGAAACTGCAGTATAAAACCATTACAGTTCCAGGGTGAGCCGCGGCGATCCACACTGGTACCATTTCTTGCACCTATACGTTTGATCTCGTGGTAACGGTTACCTTCTCCCACCATTTCCAGCTCCCTTTCTTTACGGGCAGTAGTGATAACCAAACCGGCAGTGGCATTAACACCCAGGTTATGACTTGTTCCGCCATAAGCACGGGTTAGTATTTCGTTTATGTTAGTAATGGCTGCTGATAAAGCGCCGGCATTACCGGCAGCAATTTCAGCACCGCTTTCAGCCAGTATTAATTTTATCTCTGTTAAATGAATAATGGGCAGATCAAAAACATCGCGGTTATATTTTGTCAATACCTTATAATCAGTTTGTAAAGTACTGCTGTACCAGGCTTTTCTTACATCTGCCGGGTCCTGTGTAGCAAAGTTATAAAACTGGGTAGTGTAGTTTAATACAGGAATGTTTAAGTCAGAGCGATAGTTACCTCTTAACTCACCACCGGGACTGTAATAGTTGGTTACATTCTGGATAGTAAAAATGCCCTCTTTGCTCAAGGCCGGTGAAAAGCGCAGGTTATAGGCTGCATCCAATACAAAAGCCGGGTTTGCCACTACCTGCGAAGCATAGCTATAGGCATTTGCAAAATCGTTCATCTGAAAATATACTTTAGCCAAAAACGCTTTAGCGGCCCATTTGGTGGCTTTATAGTTACCGGTATAGGTATCGGGCAACAGTTGTTCCGCTTCTTTCAGATCGCTGATGATCTGGTTATAAATAGCCGCTACAGGTGAACGCTGCACCGATGCGATCAGTACTGTATTACGCAAAGGAATACCATCGTGACTGTTATCATTGGTGTAACCATAAGGCTGGGCAAAAAAACGAACCATTTCAAAATGTCCCATGGCCCTGAATAATAATAATTGTCCTTTTGCATTATCCTGTGCGGCAGTGCCTATTAGGTTCATTTTACTTAACAACAAATTAGCCACGTTAATTACGCGGTAACCATTATTATAAAATGCGTCCCTGAAGCCACCGAATATGGAGTTTTGTCTTCTGAAGATTTCGGAAAAGTCACCCGTAAAACGGCTGCCCTCCACTTCGTCGGCTAATAGTTCTGCCATGGTCTGCAAACGTCCGCCGTACATTTCATTGTTAGCTAATAAAGTATACTCGCCATTTAATAAAGCCATAAAACCGGCCTCATCTTTTAATGCTTCTTCTTCCGTCATCTGACCGGCAGGTGGGCGCTCCAGGAATTTTTTACAGCTGCTGAAAGCACCTGCAATAATTACCGCCACCAGTATTGTATATATTGTCTTTTTCATACTTGCAATCTGTTTAAGGCTTAAAATGAAAGGTTTAATCCAAAAATGATATTACGTTGCGATGGCGCTGTTAAGTAAGTAATATTAGGACTTAAGTTACGGTCCTGCGCATTTTCAAAATCACGGGTAATTTCCGGATCACCGCCAGGATATTTGGTGAACGTTAATAAGTTGCTGGCCGTAGCAAACAGGCTTAATCCTTTGATACGGCATTTTGCCAGTTTAGCCGGATCGAAGCGATAGCTTAATGTCAGTTCACGTAACCTTAAATAATCAGCCTCCCGCAAGAACATGGTAGAGTTAAACTGGTCTTCACTGGGAACACCAGGATAGTCCGCTGCATTGTACAGCAACTTGGGATATTGCGCTTCGTCACCGGGGTTTACCCAACGGTCAAGAAAATCGGTCCTGTAGTTCCAGTTACGGGTAGACGTACCCAGGAACTGGTATTTGGCAGAGTTCTCATAAATATTACCGCCAATA
>CAYUMH010000168.1:4756-8035 GCA_964445775.1 uncultured Terrimonas sp. | reverse complement strand
ATCGAGATTTTGGGCCTCGATATGCTGCAGCAGTTGTTCGTGTACCTGTTGCGACTGGATAAAGGGTGTGGTATTGGTATAGGTTTGCGAAAAAAACTGCGTAACGTGTATGGACAGGGTTTTATACAGCTCGGCCAGTATCGTATTGCCACAGCTTTCGGCAATATTGGTATGAAAGGCAATATCGGCCTCAATACAGTGTTTGAGGTCACCGGCCTGTGCCTGGCGTTGTCTTTCTTTCAGGTTTTTGGCCATAGCCCGCAGGTGTTTGGCCGTGCGGTGCTGGCAGGCTTTGGCAATGATCTGCAGTTCCAGGATCTGCCTGACTTCAAATACTTCGGCAAAATCGGCGTTACCAATTTTTTCGTCCAGGGCAGCATGACCGCTATGGCTGATGACAAAAGTACCCAGGCCTTGCTGTACATGTACATAACCGCTTTGGGCCAGGTTTTTAATGGCTTCGCGGATGGTGGAGCGGCCCACACCGAATTTTTCCATCAGTTCGGGCTCGGTGGGCAGTTTACTGTCAATGGCCAGCACACAGCTTTTAATACGATGCTTTAAGGTATCGGCTACTTCCTGGGCGAGTGATTTGCGTTGAATAGGCTGCATAAAAATTAATACATCATATCATCTGATGTTTGGTAAAGCTACGGGGTTTTAACTTTTGAGGCTGAAAAAAATTTTGATGCGTTGGATAGGGGGTGAATGAGGAATGCCGGAATTGTGAATGAAGAATTATGAATTATGAATGTTGAATGATGAATTGGAGGCTGATACATGAACGGAATACTGGTGAATTGGTAGATGGGTTACAGATAGGTATTGTTATTTTACTTACTTAACATAATATAAATTATAAGAAAATAGTAGGTGCATGTAATTATAAATGAATGAATTATGATTGATGAATTTTTTTAAATATTAATTCTTAAATATTAAATAAGAAATCAGCCAGGCTCCCGGTTTAATAATAAATTACCGGTTACTCTATAAATAACCGGTAAAATTATATTGTTGGAAAACGCCGGTTTATTTCACCAGCACCAGGTATTTCTCTTTATTCTCTATCATAATCCACAGCAATACCACCCACATAATAATGGCTATCAGCAGGCCATCCGGGGCTACAAAAATATGTGTGAGCAATATGCCCACCATTACGGGGAAAACCACCAGTGCACCCAGGGCCCTGGTTTTGGGTATGGCCAGTAATAAACCGCCGATAATTTCGGCCCATGCTATCAGCGGCATCAGCCATACAATCTCCATCATAGCCATGCCATCTTTTACTACGGCCTCGGGCATATTTTCCGGCACGGGCATATAATTAAAAAACTTGTTCAGGCCCGCGTTAACCAGGAAAAGTCCCAGCAAAACGGATAATACCAATAAAATTGTTTTTTTCATGTTGTTTATTTTTTATGGATTGTTTATTTAATGCGTTCCAGTTTGCCCTTGCGTTTTACAATGTTTTTATAATCCCACTGTATATCGCGGGCCAGCTGCAGCCAGCGGTGCAGGTCTTTCTTTTTTATGTCAGTGGCGGCGTTGTAAAAAATGGAGGCATCCTTAAACTTGGCGCCTTTTACCGCCAGGGCTTCTTCCTCAAAATCGGCGCCGCTCCAAAACATCAGGCGGATGCCCGCTTTCTGTTTACTGTAACCGGCTATGGGGTTACCATCTATAAACCATACGGGGTGTGCATGCCATACTTTATTTTCGGCTTCGGGTAACTGTTTGGTTATTTCGGTGGCTAATACGGTGCAGATGGCCTTATCGGTTTCGTTTTGGGTATTGTTCTAGGCCAGCACTTCGGGGGTAATTACCTGTTTCATCCGGTTGTTTTAAAGTAATCAATTACCGGTTGCCCGGCTGTTTGGGTAGTACAAATTACAGTGTGGTGTTGGCAGTACCATTGTCATAAGGCAAGAAAATTCCGGACCGCTTTTTACTTAACATAATAACTGCGGCATTTGACGGCCCCCGGCCTGTGGATGACTGCCGGATGTAACCGGTCTTGGCGGCATATTTTTTACATGCGATGATCCGCAGGCTATGAACGATTGGTACGCCAAAAACCTGGGCCTGCCCGTAAGCGTTTATGGCGTAACTTTTGAATGGTGGCATGCTAATGAGCCGGCCAAAATTTATATTTAATAGGTAAGATATAATATTGGGGCGTGCCCCCTGCCTTGATTATATAGTGTTTCAAAACGGATATATCATACGGGCAGGGGTCGGGCTATACGCTGCTACTCCGCCACAGATGCCCCCGCACAAGGCTTCAGCGGGGTATTCGCTGCTATCCCTCACGCGAATTAATAATAAAAATATTTAATCTTGATAGTAGCTTATTTTTTTATGGACTTTGTACGATTAAGCATTTTACCAACTTCTAACAAAATTTGAACTGATTTTTCGGGTACATTCCCATTACCATCAGGTCCTATATTTAGTAATAAATTACCGCCGTTGTTATTTATTTCATTAAGCTTTTGATACACTGTTTCAGGCGATTTCCAGTTGTTATCTCCTATTTTAAATCCCCAGGAATTATTTAAGGTATAGCAGGCTTCCCACTCATAATGTAATTTTTCTTTCGGATGTTCTTGTTCGGGAGTACCAAAATCCTTTTTAAATAATTCCCGCTTAGCCACCCTATTGTTAACAATGATACTGGGTTTTAATTCTCTGATATAATTATAAAGGTCTGTTCCTACATCATTATTCCACCATTCTACCCAATCCCCATCAAACCATATAATATCGGTATTATAATTTTCTATCAGTTCTTTTATTTGATTTTTCATATATAGGATATATTCACTACGCTTATTGTTTTTCATTTGTATACCGCCCCACATTGACCAGGAACTTACTCCTGTTGCATTCCGTTGTTGACTATTATGATGCCAATCAATAATGCTGTAATATGTACCAAATTTTAGTTCATATTTTTTGCACGCGGCACTAAGTTCTGCCAGTATATCTCGTCCTTTAAATGGTGTATTGGCTACATCAAAATTAGTGTACTTGCTATCCCAAAGACAAAATCCTTCGTGATGTTTGGTGGTAATAACTATATATTTCATGCCTGCTTCTTTTGCAAGCGAAGCAATCTTGTCTGCATCAAAATCTTTTGGGTTAAAGGTGTGCGTAAGCATCGCATAATCCTGTGCAGTAATATCTGCACCTGCCTGTATCCATTCAGAATATCCATCTATTGTATCTTTATTCCAAATGCCACCTAACTGACTGTAAAGTCCGAAATGTATA
>CAYUMH010000168.1:0-4746 GCA_964445775.1 uncultured Terrimonas sp. | reverse complement strand
CCATATTTTGCCTTTTTAAACCAATCCATACGCTGGGCATATGCAGTTTTGGATTCTTGCGTGTAATCGTGTGAGACTTGCGAACTTGCAAATGCATGCAACATGAATATCAAAATAAGTAATAGTCCTGTGTTTTTCATTTTACAATAGTTTAATTAGCGTTAGCGGCTAAATTTAACAACATGGTTGATTCCGGTTAACTAAAAAATATTTAAATATAAATTTTTGTTCTCAATAAAGCAGAAGTGTTGGTGAATATTTCTTTATAGGAATACTAACAGTGTATTCCTTCTGCCAACCTCGTCATTGCTGGTTATTTTTGGGGGTATAGTTTTGTGTATCATATTAAACCTAACAGGGCCCTGGTTTGGGATATGGCCAATAACAAACCGCCGATAATTTCGGCCCGGGCTATCTAGGGCATCAGCCATTAAACCTCCATCATGGCCATGCAGTCTTTTACTATGGCCTCGGGCATATTTCGGCCATGGGCACATAATTAAAAAACTTGTTCAGGCCCGCATTAACCAGGAAAAGCCCCGGCAAAATTGTTTTTTTCATGCTGTTATTTTACACTAATCAATTACCGGTTGCCCGGCTGTTTGGGTAGTACAAATTACAGTGTGGTGTTGGCAGTACCATTGTCATAAGGCAAGAAAATTCCGGACCGCTTTTTACTTAACATAATAACTGCGGCATTTGACGGCCCCCGGCCTGTGGATGACTGCCGGATATTCTTTATATTTATACCAGCCTTACCCCTTATTAATAAACCAGTTAACCGTTATATTATATGCAAAAAGTAACCGGCCTTGGCGGCGTATTTTTTAAATGCGATGATCCGCAGGCCATGAACGATTGGTACGCCAAAAACCTGGGCCTGCCCGTAAGCGCCTATGGTGTAACTTTTGAATGGCGGCATGCCGATGAGCCGGCCAAAAAAGGATCCACCGCCTGGTGCACTTTCCCCAAAGACACGCAATACTTTAACCCCTCCACCAAGCCCTTTATGGTTAACTACCGGGTGCAGGATATTACCGCCCTGGTAGCCGAATTAAAGGCCGCCGGTGTAACCGTTGTGGATGAAATTGCCGAATACGACTATGGCAAATTTGTACATATACTGGATCCTGAGGGTAATATTATTGAGCTGTGGCAGCCCCTGGGCGAGGAGGCCGATGGCGGCTAAGCCCCTACCCTTTATATTTAATAGGTAAAATATAATATTGGGGCGTGCCCCCTGCCTTGATTATATAGTGTTTCAAAAAGGATCATATCATACGGGCAGGGGTCGGGCTATACGCTGCTACTCCGCCACAGATGCCACCGCACAAGGCTTCAGCGGGGTATTCGCTGCTATCTCTCACGCATTAAGCTAATTTTATATAAATGCCAGAAAACATGGCTTAGGCAGGGTTTTCCCTGTTTTTTATTGATAATTAGCGATTAATTTTGTATTATAGTGGCAGACGTACATTCCAAAGAAACAAGGAGTTATAATATGAGCCGTATTAAGGGTAAGGATACCAAACCCGAAATGCTGGTGAGAAAATTTCTTTTTTCAAAAGGTTTGCGTTACAAGTTGCATGATAAAACATTGCCTGGTAAACCCGATATGGTGTTTCCCAAATATAAAACGGTACTGTTTATTCATGGCTGTTTCTGGCACGGACATGAAGATTGCAGGTATTATGTAGTACCAAAAACCCGGACTGGCTGGTGGCTTAATAAAATAGGCAAAAATATTTCCAATGATGAAAAGGCTGTTACCGCATTGCAGGAGAATGGCTGGCAGGTAATTGTAATCCGGGAATGTGAATTGAAAAAGAGCGCTATTGAAAAAACGCTTTCGTTGCTGTTAGATAAATTACAGACAAATTTTTTTTTATGACAGACAACTTCAACTACCTATGGACATTTAAATCCAAAGGAGTAGAGAGTGCATTTGGTGGTAATGAAGGTTATCCTGACGATCCGCAATCTCATTATGTATACGATACAACAGTAAAGAATTATGATAAGGTGGTAACCGGAGATAAAGTTATTGTTGCCGGTAAAAGAAATGTTATAGGAGTTGCAATAATTGAAGACATCAGTATTGAAGAACATGTATCCAAGACTCGTTTCCGTTGTCCCATATGTCGGAATCAGGAAATTGCTACCAGGAAGAATATCTTACCCCGATATAAATGCAGAAAAAAGCATGAATTTGATGAGCCGGTACAAGAAGAGATTGTAGTAACCCGGTTTACAGCATATTATGGTTCTTCTTTTAAACCGTTATCCGGTATAGAGACGAACGCTCTTAAGCCCTACTATATAAACCATAATCTATACTACTCGATTCAAAAAACACAGTTATCCTTTTTCCAGGATTATTTATCTCATTTAATAGACTTTTTTCCCAATACAGAGGTTATGCATGAACCTCATATCCGTACAGTGGAACTACCCAATACGCAATATGTCCCTGATAATAAAGATGAAAGAACACGAAAGAACAGACTTCAACCTACCCGGGAAGGGCAGAATAAGTTCAGGATGGATTTATCGAATATTTATGGTGCTGTCTGTATGCTTACAGGTTGCGCTGTAATGAAAGCCATGGAAGCAAGCCATATTAACCCTTACAGGGGTATTAAAGATAATCATCCTGCGAATGGTTTATTACTACGTAAGGACTTGCACGCCTTGTTTGATTATAATCTTATAGGCATAAATCCTCATACGTTTACTGTACAATTACACCCATCACTTAAAGGCAGCCATTACGAGGAACTTGCGGGTAAAAAGATTCATATCAGTCGTAATGATTTCGGGCCTTCCAAAGACGCGATAGCATTACGATGGAAAATATTCTGTGATCATTGCAAACGTCAGGACTTCCGGTAATCTTCATAAATTGCCAGAATACTGGCTCCCATTTCTATCAATTGTTCCGTTAGTGGCTTTTGTTTGCGCAGTTTACTAATAATATTACGCACTGTTCCCGTTTGTATCGGTGTTAGCTTACCGGTTTCTTTTCCTGATTGTTCAATTGCTTCCCATTCTTCAACAGAAACTGACAAGGTAACCAAAATTGTCTCTGTATTTTCATCTGCTCTGGTTTCCTCTTTTTTGAGAAAGGACTGAAAAATTGTCATTTCTATACCCCATTCTTTAGGGGAGCATTTTTTCAATTCCAACCAACAGATTTCACGTTTAGCCCACTCACTTACAAGTGCATATTCAGTAGGTTTGTTTTCCTGCAAGAAATGATTGACCCTTTCCAGGATTTTTTTAAGAAGGTCACTTAACTCTCCAGGAATGGTCTGAAGTTTCCATATCTCTTCCAGGTTTATGTTGTCACCCGTGTGATAATTCAGCCAGGCCAATGCATATGGAACGGCAAGGTAACGGAGATCTCCCATAGCAAAAGGTTTTTTACCATATAGCTTCTCCCCTGCGTTAAACAGAATGGCAATAGCAACAGTATCCTGAAAATAATAACGTGTAGGTATCATCTTGCCTTCTGTTTCTATAAACTGCAAATAGTTTTTCTGACTGCCTCTGGCAACAAGATGTGGTAGATGATACCAGGCATTTCTGTATTTGGCAAATTCTTCTTTTTTGATAACCTGCTGTGGCGGATTTCTGTCTTTAAAAGAAATTTTCCGGGCTGCAGTATGAGCTTTATTTACTTCTTCTTTATATTGCCCTTTAACCCGCTCGTAATACCAACGTGTTTGCTGATGACCGGTTACGGGACTCGCCCAGGTAGTTCTGGATAACTCCTCCAATGTAATATGGAAGGCCTGATTAGAAGTAAGATCAGTTTCGCTTACTTTGTTCTGACTGTTCGCATATTTCGAAATCTGGGAGACAACTTGCTCCATTTTACGATCATCATGTACCAGTGTAATTTTCATTTGTACATAAACCTGGCTAAGGTCAGCCCGGTCTTTCTTTCTGGCATAGTATATTGATGAGGTTGTCTGTCCCCCGTTGACGATCTGAAGATCCTTTATATGTTTCAGTATTTCCGCCCCGGAGTGCTTGTCCTTTGCAACAGTGAGCTTCGTTGCTGTGGCAGAAATACCATTGTTATAAGCCATAAACATGCCTGGCGCAACCAGTATGGTTTTGCGTATTTCTTTGTTTACTTTTCCCAGATTCTGCAGATATACCCTTACATTCTGTTCTAGAAGGCGCGATCCGTATACGTCATACAGATCGGCCAGTAATCTACCAGGTACTATACCCAGATAAGTTGTATAATCTTCTTTTACCTGTCCGATGGAAAGAAATGATATCTTTTGCCCAAACTGACCTGGAAGATCTATTTCTATCGGTTCGCGTTTGCGTTGTGAAGACCATATCTGATAAATCCGCTCCAGATCCCAGATATCCGTGATCACTGTGATATCATCTATTTCTAATCTTTCGACTTTTATAGCCTTTCGGACAACACCATCTGTCAGCAGAATAATACGAACCCGTAATATATTCTCTTTAAAGCTGCCAAAGTTCTGTTGAAACTCCCGTTCTGCGGCAGAATCTTCTATAGCTCCGAAATCTCCCTTTAAAAGATAGTTCAGGTATCTTAAAGCAAGGCTGGTAGCGGTAGTAATCCTGCTTTTCTCGAGTGTATAGAGTTTACCATTCCCTTTATAATCAGAGATAAAAATATCCAGTGTCTCATAATTATCCCATAACCCATATCCATTTATCTGACATTGAAAGTTACCGATTTTATTGCGATGAACA
>CAYUMH010000167.1:6803-8330 GCA_964445775.1 uncultured Terrimonas sp. | reverse complement strand
TGCGCTACTTTTGAGAGGGCTTCTTCTGTTGCTTCATAACGAATAGGAGGGTGCCCATCCTGTGATTTGCTTACCCCTTGCTGTCCTATCATATTGGCAATCCATATATCAGTTTCCACTTGCACTATTTGAATGGCTCCCAGTACAAAATTTTCTCCCGATTTATACCAGTTTCTATAAGCCTGTTCGGGTTGTGGCCAGCGTTTCGAAATGGCTAATACAAATCCTTTTCCCCAGCCCCCAATATCATTGCAGATATGTACAATGATTTTATTACCATCTGCTATTGGATTAGTGGCATCTCCTTTTATATAATTAATTGTTTTCATTTTTTACACTTTAATATTGTTGAGCCGATCAGTACTGATGCTCCCTAAACAAAATCAACTTTCCCATAATGTTCTCCTGATCTCGGCTAAGGAATATTCTTTTACCAATTTACCATTTTTAAAGACAGTCTGCAAAGCGCCTTGTCGCTCATCCTGCCAGCTTACATTATCATGTAATACAAAGGTCCCGTTTTCAGCTTTTACCTGTAATAAGCCGGTGGCTGATCTTTTGGTGCCATCATCAGTAACAGGGTCTTTAAAAATATTACGTCCTTCGCCATTTATTTCCACATAAGTGGCTTTCATGGCCAGTCCGAATACATCTCTTGTATTATACTGGTAAGTATAACTGCCCAGTCCAAATACTACCTGGCTGGCAAAGCCTTTATGCTTTAACCCTTCACAAATAGCTTCCGCCCGCTCAAGGGTAATACTGTCACCATAAATAGTACCAATATGTGCATCCAATAGTTTATAACCCTGTGCGGTAATGGTACCCCCAAAAACATCCCATAATAATTCTACCACGCCTTTTCTTTCCTGCTCCGTTGCAGCTGCGGGATCACCACAGATAATTTTTACGGGATCACCGCTGTCAGGCCTGATCACCACTTTACCGTTACGCTGAAGAATGGTTTCTTTCAGGGCGGGTAAGTATTCCGTACACACTTTCCACAGGTCCCAGGTGTCGCTCACAAGACTCACAATGCCTTCGGGATACACGGTGGTAATAAGCCGCCGGAAAGTTTCCAGCTCCCCGTCTTTACTGCCGCTGCACATCACACTATGTTCGGTTGCGGCCACACTGCCACCAATTAGTTCCTTCTCCGCATCGGCCTGGTAATATTGTTCCAAAGCGTCAATGGCAGGGATGGTATCGGTGCCAGTAAAGGATAACAGGTGTGCCATACCACTGATCAGGCCGCTCTCCAAACTGCTCATACCACGAAAACTGAAATCGTGTCCCTGCCATTGGACAAAGTCGGCTGGTGTACCGGTTTCAGCAGCATACTTATTAAGCAATTGCCGGTAAGTATAAGCAATGGTAGCACTGGTACAGGCCTGCCAGGTACTGGTGGAGAGTAATGTTTCCAGGAAATTGGTCAGCCAGTAAAACTCAGGCACCGTATTCACAATGGTCAGGCAAGGTACTTTCATGGGTACACGGCTTCCTTCCGGCAAAGCCTTGATCTCAACA
>CAYUMH010000167.1:0-6793 GCA_964445775.1 uncultured Terrimonas sp. | reverse complement strand
CGCTACCCAGGGAAGTCATAATACGACGGCGATAGCTTTGTATCACTTTTTCTTTGGGTTGTGAAAAAAAGTTCTCATTGAAATAATCTACCAGGTAAGTCTTGATAAAATATTGTAAGCCAAAGAATACCATTTTATCCATTTGGGGATTCCGGGTTTTTCGTGGTGTTAGGTTGCTATACACCAGTGTTGTTCCCTCCGGGTATTGAAAAATATGTCCTACTTTATAATAATCGGTCAGTAAAAAAGGATTCGTTTTCATATCTGATTTTTTATTGGTGATGGTCATAGTTAAAGGGAATGGTTTGAACCAGGGCTGAATCATATATTTTGCCATAACTGTCACTGGTGATGATCTTATCAAACTTCTCCATCAGTGCGCCAAAGCCTTTTGAAAAAATGCCGTGGGTAACAATCAGTGTTAAATGGGCTGGCTTTACCTGTCCGGCTATAGCTAAAAAGGTGGCGCCACCATCGCATATATCATCAATAATCACACAGTTCCTGTTGCTACATAATTCAGGGTTTAATACTTCCAGCTCCAGTCGGCCGTTTGCCAGGTTTCTTTTTTTGTTGCAATACACGATATCAGTCAGCTTACTGTTCCACGAAGCATACTGCCCGGTTTTTTTAGCCGCCCCGGCATCGGGACAGATAAGTATTGCGTTATCCAACTGGTATTGTTCTACCATTATTTTATTGTTAATAACAAACGCATTATTAATTAACAGGGCGGCAACTTCGGAATGGGGATCAAATAACACCACTTTCTCAAAGCCACAGTAATTAATCATATCTGCTATTACTTTAATATCAATACTATCGCCTGTTAGCATCAGCCTGTCATAACGGGCTGCCATCAGGTAGGGGATGACCAGTATCTTCTTTTGCGCAAAAGCATTATCCAGGGCATTGGCTACCTGGAGCAGTTGTACCAGTTTCAGGCTATCGGTGAGCGAACAGATCACCTGAACGGCTTCTCCCTCCCTGATATCACCCACATTCACATGCGGTTGATTATCGGGAAATAAAGTGAGTTTTACACCATTGCCTGTATTTAAGTTTATTGTTGTCATGATTAATTTGCTTAATTATGAAGCAAAAGTAAAAACCTTTTTGGATATAACAAAATAATGCTTAAAAATGAAGCAAAATAAAAATAAACAGTATTTATAAATTTTATTGATCTCAAAAGTTGGTAAAATGAAATAAATAGTATCTTACTTCCGGATAATAAACGAATTATGAAGTTAGTCAGGCAGGCAAAACTTTTTTTTAGGGAAGGTAACTCTGATAAAGTATACGAAATTGATCTATGCGATATTGGCAATGACCGGTATGTGGTCAACTTCCGGTATGGAAGGCGTGGGGCTGCATTGAAAGAAGGTACCAAAACCGAGATCGGTGTGGATAAAGCCCGTGCAGAAACCATTTTCAATAACCTGCAAGAGGAAAAAACAGGGAAGGGGTATATATTGTCTGATGGTGAAGCGTTACCTGTTACCGCTCCTGCTGCCATTACTGCTACGCCCGTTTTTGATGCGGTTGACTGGACTACGATGCCGGAAGGAAGGGAAAAAGCTGTCTTGCGCCGTTTGCAAGATGCACTTGATGGAAAAACCAATACAAAAATCCCCTGGAAATTATCCCGTATCATGTGGATGGCCGGGGTCTTACAATTAAAAGAAGCCGTTCCTTATATTTATCAACTGGCGCTTAAAGGCGATAGTATGCAGCAATATGCTGCTGCCTGGGCGTTGGGTCGTATAGGTGATACACAGGCTATTCCTTTATTGCAGGTTTTAGCCAATTCTTCCACGGCTACTGTTAAACGTATTGCCGGTGATGCTTTGTTGCAGTTAAGCAGCGGTGAGGAAAAGGAAAAAATGATCCGCCATCATCTTAACTCCCTGACCGAACCTTTTAAGCTGGCCATTACTGAAAATGATGCGGTCAAGCTTGAAAAGTTATTAGCCGAAAGAGTATTGCAACAAAAACAACCTGATTATCCCGTTCTAGAACATTTATATGCTATTTCATTGCAGGAAAAATGGCTGCGTGAACCATTAAAACAATTGCTGGCCAAATTACCGGCCAGGCCCGGTTATTTTAAGCATATCCGGCATATTTTTAAGTTAGCCGAATTCAGGGATGATTTTGAAATACTGGGTGTTTTAACACTGAAGTTTGAAAGAGAGCCGGAAATGTTCAGCAGCAATATCACGTATGCCGGGCAAAGAACTTATGTAACGGAGCTCAGTGATTTTTTTAATGTAAAAGAGGAACTTAAGAAAAAAACAAGCGTTTTAGCTTATAGTAATAAAACCCGGAACTATTTCCGGAAAAGGATCAACAGGAATTTAACCAATACAGGCGTTTATGGGAATGTGAATTACGTGCGTATGGCTACGGGCATTTTATTGGCCTATGATAAACAGGATCATAAACCTTCCTATTCTTCCAATAATTATATATGGCAAAACGGGCGTTACCAGACAGTGATAACACAGTTTCCTGCTAATGCCCATGCTACTTTATTACACCAGATCATTTCAGGCAATGATCCTGCTTATCTATTAGGCAACGATAATACCTGGCAATTGATAAACCCTGATGATAGAAAGAAAATAAAAAGGGTGCAGTCAGCTCCTGTCAACGAACCTGGTTTATTTAAAAAAATTATCTCCTTATTTGGCAGTAAGAAAAAAGAAACGCCTCAGCCGGAACCGGTAAAGGAGCCGGAAACAATACAACATGCCACCCCTTTTATTCATTTATGGAACCAGTTGCCGCAGGCCTATATACAACTACTGGTAAATGGCAGAATGGGCGAGTTGCACAGATTTGCTTTAGAGAACCTCCAAAAACACCCGGACTATGAAGCCATCCGTACAAAAATAGATAACCAGGTGTTGAGCCTGTTATTACGCAGTGAATTTGATCAGCCGGCGGATTATGGTTTTACACTGGCAAAAGAACGGTATAACCCGCATGCACCTGATTTTGGATTAGTGAATGCCGTACTGGCCAGCCGTATCGTTGCTGCACGTGACCTGGCCAGGCAGTGGATAGCGGTGAACCCCAGAGTCTTTTTTGAGGATACAGAATGGGTGGTAAATGCATTATTCAATCCTTATAAAGATGCCAGGAACTGGATAGCCATGCTGATGGAGCAGCAGTTATATACACCTGCCCAGGCCGAGCTGATCTGCGGGAGAATTATTACCCGTGCCATTACTTTAAGAGATAATAATGCTGAAAATAATGAGGCGCTCGATGATGCTTCAGCTGCTATACGGAAGTTGTTTGCTGATAAATTACGTGCAATTGGTAATAGTGTTGTTGAAGACCTGGTAAAAAGCCCAATAGACGGAGCCAAACTATTAGGGTTACATATCCTCTTGCTTAAAAAGGATACAGTTAATTATGATGATATACCGGTTAGTGTATTTATTAGGTTGCTGGAAAACGAATCGGCAGCGGTGAGAGAAACAACTGCGCATCTTTTATTGAACCTAAGCGTGGATGAATTATTGAAACGCCAGGAACTGGTGGCCGCCTGCACTGTATCGGGCTTTTCAAATATCAGGGTAGCAGTGCGTCCTGTACTGCAAAAAATGATAGACCGGGATGCTGCTTTTGGTAGTAATATGGTAGAGCTTTTGATCCCATACTTATTACGTAAAGAAGTTTCAGAAGGTTTACATAAAGATATCAGTGAGACATTACAGACGGTTTTATTGGCGCATGTAAAAAATGCTGATAAAGCGATGGTATTAAAACTGGTATATAGCGATTATATGCCTACACAAGAGTTTGGTATAGCTGTTTTAAATAAATATGTTGATCCTGATACTTTTACCCTGCGCCAGATCATTGGCCTGGGAAATCATGAAACCTTGCTGGTAAGAGAATGGAGCTGGCAATATTTTACCAGCCATGTAGCCCGTATTAAATATGAGCGGGACGAGGCTATCCGTTTGCTGGATGCAACATGGGAGGATACCCGTGAGTTTGCTAAAACTTTTTTTGAACAACAGTTTACAGAGGCCGATTGGTCACCTGAAACACTGATCGCCCTGGCAGATTCGGTAAGACCTGATGTGGAAGCTTATGGTCGCTTGCTGATAACAAAGTTTTTTACAGATGAGGCAGGGGAGGAATATCTCATCAAATTAAGTCAGCATCCCAGTATCAAGATGCAATTATTTGCGACCAATTACCTGGAAAGGTTTGCAGCGGATAACCCGGAGCGGTTAGAACAACTGGGGTTTTATTTCCGTTCAGTACTGAGTCGTGTTAACCAGGCCAGGACGGCAAAGAACAGGATTTTTAAATTTTTATTAGCTGAAGGAAAAAAAACAGAACAGTCCGCCCGGATGGTGGTGCAGTTGATCACCGATATTTCGGCAACTGTAGCGATTGACGATAAAGCCAAGTGTATTGAAATATTGCACAGTTTAAAGAACCTGTACCATGTAGAAGTGCCCATGGTGCTAAAGCCGGTGAGTGTAAAATAAGATTAAACAGGATGACAAATAAAAGATATGTTATTTAACTATAAATACGGTGGTAATACAACGGTGACCAGCAATGCATTGGCGACCGGCTTATCATTTGCGCCGGATACCTTACGCGATCCTGTGTTTTTTGTTGGTAAACTGCAGCATAAGATCGCTTTCAGGGAAGCAATTTCCGCTTTGCATGATGTAGTAGTTTCAGACCTGCGTTTTAAGCCAAAGGATAAAACTGCTTATAAAGAATGGGCGGCGCAACAGGAAACGGTATGGTTGTCTGAGTACCTGGCAGGATACAATGAAGCGACTGCCGAGGCCAGCATAAAATTATTAAAACAGGAGATCGCTGAAGTAAGGAGTGAAAAGGATAAACTATTACAGCCTTTTTATAAGGCAAAAAGAAAGTATTTTGATTATCTGTATCATAAAGATAAAGATGCGTGGATTGTACTTGATCCGGTAATTACGGTTCATCCTGATGAAATGTTTTTTGAATGTTTTAGCCAGGACGAATCTACCTATGGCAGGCTGGGCGCTAATTATAACGTGTTTAAAGAAGTGAATGATTTTAAATGCGGCACTACTAATATTGATTATTCGGCCGATCTGTACAATGAGTTCCAGAAAATAAGGGATTATAAAGAAACAGACTTTAAAGTGGATCCTTCCGGTTTTGAGGTACAGACAACGAGAGAGGATTTGTTTAAAGAAGTAAAAATTGATCTGCCCGAGAGCTGGGTACGGGGATTTTTACAGGTAAGTTCTGCTATGACCTTACCGGCAACAAGGTTTGATCTGCATCCGATGGATATACACAATTTTTGTTCCTGGTTAAGGCGGTTCAGGGAGAAGAAAGGCCCGCGTTATATCAAATATGTTTTAAATCCCGGTGAACCGGTTAAAGTGGTCTTTGAGCCCTGGGGAAAAGAGATCATCTGCAGCAGATCGGTATATACCGGCAGTCACAAACAGGAAATAAAAATATGGGGCAGGAGAAGGTTGCTGATCCTGGAGAGACTGATACCTGTTGCAAAAAAGTTTACCGTTCATTTATTGGGAACCGGCATGCCTTCATTTTATATTGCTGACCTGGGTGATATGAGCTTTACACTGGGGTTATCGGGCTGGACGGCCAATGACTGGTCGCAGGCCGGGAACTTTGACCTGATGGCTCCCAGGGCTATTATAGACGATGCCATCAAGGCAAAAGTATTTGCCGGATTAAGTAAACAGTGGTATGCTGAGACGGAACAGCTGGCACAAACCCTGGGCCTCAGTACTGCCGAAGTAGCCGGTGCATTGGGTATTTACACACAGGCAGGACGTGTAATGTTTGACCTGGAGAAGAATGTTTATCGCCTGCGGGAATTATCGAGGGAACCTTTGCCTATGGATAAGCTAAGGTTTTCTAATCCTAATGAAGAACTGGCCAGTGAACTGTTAACACAGTTGAAACCGGTGGTAAAGGCCGAAACAATCAGTGGCGTTGGTCTTAAGCTATCGGCTGCTATAAAAATTGGTAAACGAACCTATAATCCCGAGTTGGTTATTGACGAGGACGAACGTATAAAAACAGGTAATTGTGACTGTAGTTTTTATATAGAGAACAAATTATATAAAGGCCCCTGCGAACACATGCTGGCCATGCGTTTACAGTATGGCAATACAAAAAGAACAGATAAAACGTAAAAACAATTTTGTTATAAAAACCGGAATAAGTAATTTTCGATTTCTTCAATGAATTAGTTCTTAGACAAGAGGGATTACAGGTAAGCACCTTGCCTCCGAAAGGAGCGAACGATGTATCGTCGTTCATGTTAAGTGATTGTATATGCATCACTACATGTAATCTTTACTATGGCCATGGGGTATCTGTGTAGTATTAACAGTACCGGCCCCATGTGCCTGAATACTACACAGATACCCCATGGCCTGGAGTTGATTAATATAGTCCGGGGCCAGCACGAAGGTTTTTCCTGCCCTCTTGTTTTGAACTAATAAAAAATGACCTACATGGATAGTCGTACTACCCGCCAGCAGATCTACGATAAAATAAGTGCTTCCTCGAAAGAAGAATATATACTGGAAGAAATGAAACGTCTTGGTTTTTGGAATAAAAACGCGGACGAACCCCAGCTTCCTGAACTATTAATAAAAAAAGAAGGCGAGTTACAGCGTGACCTGAATAAATTATTAGCGGAAAAGAAACGTTATGAAGATAAGGAACAGGTATTGAGAGACATGCGGTTGAAACGTATGGAAGCAGCGAAAAAAAA
>CAYUMH010000166.1:0-8357 GCA_964445775.1 uncultured Terrimonas sp. | reverse complement strand
ATGCCAATGATCAGCTGTCTATTATAGCTGCACAAAATGCATTGGTTACCGCAAAAGTTACACTGAGCAAGTTAATGAACGTGATGTATAACAAGAACCTGACGGTTGAACAATTAGACCCGGTTTTATTTGCCGATGCCTATAGCACTACCGCAGACAGCATTTACGAAGTAGCTTTAAAAAACCTGGCCCTGGTAAAAGCAGCTGATTACCGGATAAAGAGCGCATCCCAGGCCGTTAAAGTAGCCAGAGGACAACTATACCCGACATTAAGCTTTGGAGCCAATGCCTCTACCCGTTATTCCAGTGTGGCAATGTTGAATAATAACAAGATCAATTATACCGACCAGCTGAACAATAACCTGTACTACTCTTATGGTTTAAGCATGCGTGTCCCTATTTTTAACGCGTTGCAGCAGCGTAACCGTGTTAAACAGGCCCGCATACAATTAAAAACACGTGAACTGGCTTCAGTAAATATTATCACCCAGCTGAACCAGGATATTAACCAGGCTTACGAAAATATGAGTGCCGCTTCGGACAGGTATAAAACAACCATGGAACAAGTAAAGGCTTACGAGGAATCATTTAAAGCCGCCAATGCCCGTTTCCAGGAAGGTGTGGGCACGCCTATTGATTACCTGACGGCTAAAAATAATCTTGACCGCAGTAATATCAGCCTGATCATTGCCCGTTATGATTATGTGTTACGCAGTAAAATCCTGGATTATTATCAGGGAAATGCGTTGTGGTAGAGGAAAGCCCAAAGCTGAAGGCTGAAAGCAGAAAGCTGAACGCCGAAAGCTACATTCATCATTCATAACTCATCATTCTTAATTCATAACTCATAATTCCTAAACCTGCAATCTCAAATCCTTAACCTATTTACTATCTTTGACAATCATGACACTAAAAAACGCTTCCATACTGGTAGTAGATGACGATGTGGATATGCTTACGGCTATTCATATGTTATTAAAAACTGAAGTGAAACAAATTGTCACGGAAAAAAATCCTGAAAACATACGTTCACTCTTCTCTCAGTACCATTTTGATATTGTACTGCTGGATATGAATTTTACCAGTGCCATTAACACCGGTAACGAAGGTATATTCTGGTTACGTACCATTAAGGAATTAAAGCCCGAAACGGATGTGATCATGATAACGGCTTACGGCGCTATTGACCTGGCCGTACGCACTTTAAAGGAAGGCGCTTCGGACTTTATTGTAAAGCCCTGGCATAATGAAAGACTGTTGACCACCATTAAAGAAATGGCCCGTAAAAAGGGCTCGCAGGAATATAAAAGCAGCATTAATCCCGACTCCACCATTATTGGTAAAGAGCTACTGGGTGAATCGGAGATCATGCGGGACATGTTTTTTAAGGTAGAAAAAATTGCACCTACCGATGCCAATATCCTGATACTGGGTGAGAATGGGACCGGTAAGGATGGCATTGCCCGCGCCATACACCAGCACTCCCGTCGTAATAATAAACCTTATATAAAAGTAGATGTAGGCGCTTTAACCGAAACCCTGTTTGAAAGTGAACTCTTCGGTCATAAAAAAGGGTCTTTTACCGATGCCCGCGAGGATCGTATAGGCCGTTTTGAATCGGCTGACAACGGTACTTTATTCCTGGATGAAATAGGCAATATTTCCCTGCAGCAACAAGCCAAATTATTAACGGTTTTACAGAACCGCCAGGTAACCCGGCTGGGTAGTAATGAAGCTATTCCGGTGGACATTCGTTTGATATGCGCCACCAATGTACCGCTGGCCGAGCTGGCCAATGAGAACCGGTTTCGCAAGGATCTTATTTACCGCATTAATACGGTAGAAATTGTGATCCCCCCCTTGCGCAAGCGGGGTAATGATATTATCTTACTGGCCGAACACTACCGCAATATTTACAGTAATAAGTACATGAAAAATATTGGCGGCTTTACCGGTGATGCACGGGATAAATTATTAAGCTATCATTTCCCGGGTAATGTACGGGAGCTGCAGTATACCATTGAGCGGGCTGTTATCATGTCGGACAATGATATGTTACAGGCTTCCGACCTGATATTTTCGCCCATTGAAAGCAATATGCCCGAAACGGCTGAGCCTGTTGATACCAACCTGAGTAAAATGGAAAAACATACCATTTTAAAAGTAATTGAAAAACACCAGGGCAATATTACCCGTGCAGCCAAAGAACTGGGACTTACCCGCACCGCGCTGTATCGCCGTATCAGCAAATACGATATTTAACCGGCATAAACTGTTGTAATTTGAAAAACTATCAATGGCGCATCCTTTCCCGGGTTATTTTTTTAACCATTACCATTACAGCTGCCTGTTACGTGGTACTACAACACCAAACCGTTTACTTATTACTGATCGTGCCGTTGATCATTTTCCAGATTGTTGAATTTTACCGTTCGCAGGCCAAAGTACACCATGAACTGGACCAGTTTGTAGAATCGATACACTACCGTGACTTCTCCCGACATTTCAATGTTAAACAGGCTTCTACCGATATTCAACCTTTACGTAAAGGTTTTAACGAGATCAATTCGGCGTTCAAGGTTATCAGTCGCGAAAAAGAAACCCAATACCAATACCTGCAAAATATTCTGGAGCTGGTAGATACGGGCATCATTTCGTACGAAGCTGCCAATGGCGATATTTTGTGGATGAACGAATCACTGAAAAAAATGCTGGCATTGCCCTACCTGCGTAATATTGACTCCCTCCAAAAACGTAATGACGCCCTGTATAAAGTGGTGTACAATTTACAGGTGGGTGATTCTATTGTTACCAATATCACCACCGATAAGTTTTCATACAAGGTATTATTATCGGCCACTGCCTTCCAGACAGATGAGAAGAAATACAAACTGATCGCCTTCCAGAATATTGAAGAAGCGCTGGATGAGAACGAAGCCCAGGCCTGGCAAAAACTATTGAGCGTTATGACCCATGAGATCATGAACTCTGTAGCCCCTATCTCCTCCTTAGCGGAAACATTAGGCAACAGGTTACAAGCATTCATTAATAAAGAGTCTGACTCGCTGGATGACCTGGAACTGGGTATTGACACCATTAAACGCCGCAGTGAAGGTTTATTGAAATTTGCCTCCACCTATCGCAGTCTTAATAAAATAACCACGCTGAATTTAAGCGAGGTATATGCCCGTGATATATTTGAGAACCTGCTGCAGCTGATGCAGCCTACCATGGAGCAAAAAAATATAGAGGTCAATACCATCTTAAAAGATTTTGACCTGAAAATGATGGTAGATACCAGCCTGCTGGAACAGGTATTGATAAATTTACTGGTTAATGCCATTGAAGCCGTTAAAGAAAGCCCGGAGCCTAAAATAACCCTGAGTGCTTATACAGCGCCTAATCATAAAGCCGTGATCAAAGTAGCCGATAATGGCCCCGGCATTCCCGATGAGTTACTGGACAAAATTTTTATTCCCTTCTTCAGTACCAAGAAAAGCGGCAGTGGTATTGGCCTCAGCCTTTGCAAGCAGATCATGTTATTGCATAAAGGAAATGTTCATGTACAATCTGTTCCCGGCGAAGGCACAGCGTTTTTGTTGGTGTTTTAAGAAAAAATCGGTAACTTATGTGCAATCGAAAACACCAAACCACCCGCTATGGCCAACACCTTCTCCCAACTGTATATACAGGTCGTATTTGCCGTTAAAGGCCGGCAATCATTGATACAGGAAAAATGGGAAGCACAGCTATACCAGTATATCACCGGCATTATAAAAGCAAAAGATCAAAAGCTATTAGCTATAAACGGCATGCCGGATCATATTCATATTTTTATGAGTATTAAACCAAGCTGCTGTCTGTCCGACCTGGTAAGAGAAATTAAAAAATCCAGCAATGAATTTATAAATAGTAATAATTTAACGCATGGGCCCTTCCTGTGGCAGGAAGGCTTTGGTGCATTTTCCTATAGTCATTCGCATATTGACAGGGTAGCGAAATACGTGCTGCATCAGAAAGAACACCATAAAAAATCAACTTTCAAAGAAGAATATATTGACCTGTTACACAAATTCCAGATTACATACGACGAAAAATATTTGTTTGATTGGTTGTAATTGATGTCATAGTAATATCACTTCGGCGCCTTTTAGATTGGCAGATGACAAACATACGACCCCTCTGGGGTCGGAAAAATATTACTATTTTTCTATAAATATGTCATCCCTCCGGGATGAAAAGGATGGCCTCTACATAAAGTTATTGATCATAGTGAGGTTAGATACCAGCGGAATCATACGTTTATAGACACATGTTCTAAAAAAGATTTCAACAATCCCCGAACTGGCCGGATGTTATTGGCCTCTTGTATTGTAAAATATTCCTATGCATTATAAAAGACCTGATTTCTTGTTTCATATAAGGCATAAGTGCCAGTAGTATCACAGGTTTATACACACATGGTCAATAAAAGATTTAAACGACGCCTGACCCGGTCGTATATTATTGTCCCGGTTGTATTGCAGAATATTCATATAAATTATAGAAGCCAGGATGACATATTTCACACAATCATTGTACCCGGCTTAGATGTCATCAGCATCACAAATTTATAAACACATCATCTACATTTCTTTAAACGACGTTGGAACCGGCCGCAGGTTATCGTTCCTGTTGCATCGTGAAATATTCATATGAATTATAAAAGCCAATGGACTTATTTCATACAACCATTGTACCCGACATAGATGCCGCTGGCATCTTACATTTAGTAGACAAATCATCTACAACAGGTTTTAACGACCCCGGATCGGGTCGCATTTTACCATTCCTGTTGCATCGTGAAATATTCATGTGAGTTACAAAAGCCAAAATGACTTATTACAATCATTGTACCTACTATGGATGCCAGCGGCATCACACATTTATAGACAGATGATATTCAAAAAATTTTAACGACCCCGGAGCGGGTCGCATGTTATCGCCGTTCTTATATTGTGTAATATTCATGTAAATCACAAAAGCCCGAATGACATATTTCATACAATCATTGTACCTGCATCGATGCCAGCGGCATCATACATTTATAGACACATCATTTACAAAAAAAATTTAACGACCCCGGAGCGGGTCGCATGTTCATTGTAAGCTATATATAATGCTATTTCACGCACTAAGACGCTACAAGCATTTTAATTATCTTTCTGAAACTCGTAAAACACTGTTTTTTCAGATTCATCACGCCCCTTACTGTTATCCATTAATTTAAAATTCACCCTGGGATTATTTACAAGGCCCGAAAATGTAGTTTTAATAAAATAACTTTTACCAAACTCTACATTTATATTAAAAAAAGTTTGATCATCCAGGTGTTTAAAAAACTGGATGTTGCCTTCTTTTTGAAATTTAAATGTAAAGGAAAATCCATTAGAAGCAAAACCAAAAGCACCGTTTTTAATATAGATATCTTTTACGACCCCTGTGTAATTTTCATCGACCGGCGTATAAAAATACAATAGCGCATAATCCTTTTCATGACTCTTTTCCACCTTTTCCAATTCCCCCTTATTAGCTAACGGTACAAAAAGGTTTCTCGCCGGAGGGGTATACGACGTTTTCTCCTTTAACCAAACCGTATCACGCATAGTGAGTATTTTTAGCTCACTATCATCATACCGGGTATAAACATAATATTCCTGTGTAAATCTATCAATAGAGTAATATCCCGTCACTTCTTTCAAATTTACCTGTTCTGCTTCGGTATAAGGTCCGCCGTTTAAATAACGCAAAGTATAAACACGATCACTCTGCCATTCAATTTTCCATTCAGTAGGGTTCTTTGTTCCGCTCATATACTCCTGCTGGATGTTGCCTTTTCTTACCAGTTTATATGAATTCGTAAAATACTCCGGGTAAATATAAAAAGTGCCTTCTTTCAGATTGACGGGTTTACCGCCGGCAGAATTTTGCGCCTGTAAAGACCAATACCCCATCATGCTCAGTAATAACAAAGAAAATTTCATGTGTTCAGTTAAAGCAACTAAACTAATACAATCAATACTATTCTCCAATACCCATTAAGATTGTAACAAGCGTTCCAATCTTTCCTTCACTTTATCCGCATTGGGTAACATGGCTTTTTCCAGGCCCATATTCATGGGTACGGCAGGTAGGTTTAAGGCGCCTATTACATCAACCGGTGCATCTAAATGGGTAAAACAGGCTTTGGATATACGGCCGGCCAGGGCTTCGGCAAAAGAATTATTTTGTTGTTCTTCGGTAACAATTAAACATTTACCATGTTGTTGTACCCTTTCAAAAATAAGTGCTTCGTCTAATGGATAAAGACTGCGCAGGTCAACAATCTCCACCGCACCATTTAGCTGTTTGGCAGCCGCTTTAGCCCAGTACACCCCCATGCCATAGGTAATCACCACACAGCTTTCGCCATTATCTACTTTATCTTCATCGACACGGGTAACAATATTGGCTTTGCCAATGGGTAATATATAATCGGCGGATGGTTCAGCCGTACGGGCATCTTCGGTGCCAGGCACTTTGCTCCAGTATAAACCTTTATGCTCCAGCATTACTACGGGATTAGGGTCATAATAAGCTGCTTTCATTAACCCCTTCATATCGGCCGCATTGGAAGGATACACCACTTTAATACCTTTAATGGATAATAGAGTAGTTTCTATACTGCCGCTATGGTAAGGTCCGCCACCACCGTATGCGCCCGTTGGCACACGTAGCACCATTGATACCGGGAATTTACCACAGGTTAAATAAGACGATTTGGATCTCTCCGTTACCAGCTGGTTCAACCCGGGATATATATAATCTGCAAACTGTACTTCCACAATGGGTTTCAGCCCAAGGGCGCTCATGCCTACTGTTGAGCCAATGATATAGGCCTCCTGTATAGCCGTGTTAAATACACGATGCTCACCAAACTGTTCGGCCAGTGTGGCAGCTTCCCTGAATACACCACCCAGGCGGCGGCCCACATCCTGTCCGTATAATAAAGCTTCGGGATGTGCCTCCATAATTTCACGAATGGCAAACAGTGCCGCATCCACCATCATGATCTTCTCTTTGCCTGCTGGTGTCCGGGTACCTTTTTCTTCGGTAACAGCAGCCGGTGCAAATACATGGGTATCAACAGTAGTCATATCAGGCTCAGGTGCTGCCACTGCCTTATCAAATGCATCCTGTATAGCAGCAGCGGCGGCCTTATCCCATTCCTGCATGTCCTGGTCGTTGGCAATGCCCTGTTGCCATAACTGGTGACGTAATAACACCACAGGATCTTTTGCAGCATGTATGTCCCAGTCTTCCTCACTGCGGTAAAACTCTTTTCGTACACCACTGGTATGATGGCCCAGTAGTGGTACGGTTGCATGTACCAGGCAGGGACCTCCGCCATGCCGCACCATTTTAGTTACCTCCTGCATGCACAGGTAGGATGCTTCAAAATCGCTGCCGTCAACCTGCATCCGTTGTAAGCCTTTAAAACCGGCAGCGTATTCGTATGCATTCATGGTACGGGCTTCTGCCGCCGTTACACTAATGCCCCAGTTATTATCCTGTATTAAATAAATGATAGGTAGTTTTTTTAACACGGCAAATTGCAGGGCCTCACTCACTTCTCCTTCGGTTACACTGGCATCACCCAGTGAACAAACCACAATAGGGTTTTCGCCGTTTGCGCCTTTTTGTAATGCCTGCCATTGAATTTGCTGTGCATATTGTATACCCTGTGCCAGGCCGGTGGTAGGTATTACCTGCATACCGGTGGCACTGCTCTGGTGTATAATGGTTGGTTTATCTGTACCCCTGTAGTTGGGATGCGCATAATACTCCCTGCCACCCGTAAATATATCGCTGCCCTTTGCCAGTAACTGCAACATGAGTTCGCAGGGGGTAAAGCCCATGCCAAGCAACATGCTTTCATCACGGTAATAAGGACTTGCAAAATCCTGTGGCTGTAAATTAAAGGCAGTCGCCAGTTGTATGGCTTCGTGCCCGCGTGAGGTGGAATGTACGTATTTACATACCTGCCGGTTGGCTTCGTAGGTTAAAGCCATATGTTTGGCCTGTAACATTAACTGGTAGGCCTTTATAAGTAAATCCGTCTCCATGTATAGCAAACCGTAGTATTTTTAGTAAATTGATCAGGTTACCGGCTGCAGGACTATAGATCATCGTCCCTTGCGACGCTCCTTTTATCGTCCCGTTCTTTGGGCAACAATAAGATGATCGTTTACAGCAGGTATAAGCTACAAATGTAGTAAAACAAACGTCGATCGTCACGAGTGTTGCGTACGGTCGCGAGTCGCCGGGTCTGTCGTCGA
>CAYUMH010000165.1:0-8386 GCA_964445775.1 uncultured Terrimonas sp. | reverse complement strand
GCCGGCCGTACTGGTGGTTGCTACCAAACGGGCCAACACCAGCCAGCTGCAGGAGGCAATGATAAACTGTAAAGTAGCCGGGGCTGATAACTTTACCAGTGAGCGCATAATAGGCAAATGTATTTTCCAGTGGTGTGATGTGATCCTGATATTATGCTTGCCGCCAAACATATGGTATAACTGGTAACATACACCAATACCACGTCCGATAGTAGTAGCCCATGCTGCACCATTTAAACCCAGTGCCGGTATAGGTCCTAAACCATTTATCAGTATGGGGCATAGAATGATATTACAAATATTGGCCAGCATTAAACTTTTCATAGCCATGGCCGCATTACCGGCACCACGGAAAATACCATTGATCAGGAACAGTAACATGATGATAATACCGCTGCCCATCATAATTTGAACAAACTGTTTGCCGGCCGTGGCATTCGCTTCACTGGCTCCCATTGCTAACAGGATATCTTTGGCATATATCATACCCAAAGCACTGAGCAATATGGTGATGCTACTGGCCAGTAACAATATCTGGGCGGCCGTTTTGGTAGCGCCTTCATTATCCTTCTCACCAATACGACGGGCTACCATAGCTGTAGCGGCCATGCTCATACCCATGGCAATTGAATAAATAATGGTGATAACCGACTCGGTCAGACCCACTATTTGTAAAGCCTGGCTGGCATTGGGTAAGTGCCCTACAAAATAAGTGTCTACCAGGGCAAATATCGATTCCATCACCATCTCCAGTGTCATGGGGATGGCCAGTAAAATAACGGCCTTACGCAGGTTGCCCTGGGTATAATCCATTTCTTCGCCTTTTAAGGCTTTTATAATAACCGACACCAAACGGGATACCTTATTGGTAGCGGGCTTTTGTGCTAACATAACAATCAATAAATTAAACGTAAATAAAAGAGGTAACGGGGCTGTTACCCAATAACAAACAAGCAATATAAAACGGGTCTTGGTTTACAATGGAGCGAACCCTAAAAAACTTTCATGGTTTCTGATTTGATGCAGCAAAACTACTGCTTGTTCCCGAAACAGCCATATTTTTTCTGTATCAGTAATATTTGGGGCTCTCAGCTTCGGCCCGCTATCAGCTTCAGTCCACTGCCCGGCTGCAATCACCCGGCTGTAAGGCCGGGCGTATTTCCGCCTAAGCAGTGCAGCCCTTCAGCTTACAAACATTATTGGGCCTTGTTAAAAAGAAAGCCGGTGTAGACACACCGGCCGTAAAAACAACTGTTTGCTATGGAAAATCTTTACCCTTTACTAGGGCTGATCATGTGTTAATAATTGACTGCAAATATAGTAGTAAATATTAGTCTACTAAAATAATAGACTAATATTTTTATATTAATTTTTTTATAGCATAAATGTACTGGTGTGGGCTTTTATACCGGTTTCGATTAATAGAAAAACACTTACGGTATCAGAAAATTATAGGGATATGAAAAAGCCTGCAGCAATAGCTACAGGCTGTAGGAATCAGGAGTATGGCTTATGCGTTTATTTGCGTTCAAAACTATAGATATCGGTAATGGTAAATCCCTTGTCCCAAAAACCTTTTACATTACGGGTAGGCAGGGTTTCCGATACAATTACTTCCTGGTCGCTATACTTATAGCCTTTTGTATATTTTGTATAAATAACATGGTAGGTGCCATCGTGTTTAACGATCTGTGAAGGATAATAATCCTTCTTGGCCCAGGCCTTTAATTCATCATCTTCCAGGTGTGAGTAACTCTCATATTTCTGGTCTACATAATAAGATGCATCGCTGACGGTAAATACATATTCCAGGTCCTTAGGGTTCAGGGCTATAGCATCAACATACCGGCCTTTTTTCCATTCTTCTTCAATAGTAGTAATGGGAAAGGAGATATAATTGCCAAAGTACAGGCCGCCGGAACTTTTTTTACGGAACAGGTGCTGGTTGGTATTAGTATAAGTTCCTTCACTGGCTATCATTAACCATTTGTTGTTAATATAACTCAGGTAGGTGATCCGGTATTTGGGGTGGGTGGCTTTGTCGCCATTCCACATTTTACTCAATTCTGTATTCAGTTCGTCAAAGGTTTCGCGGGTGGCCCATCTTTGTCCCTTAAATGTGGTGTTTTTGCTCATTACCAGGAAAAAATTATCATCAAAACCATAACGCAAAGAGGTTATGTAAAAGCCATCATCCCATTTCTTTTTAATATCATCGGAAGGAAAACTTTTATTACTGCTCCAGAACTGGGTACTGTTATAGCTGCCTTTATGATAAAGGAATAGCCAGTTTCCCGGCCCCAGTTTTTCATTATTTTTATTGATAAAGATATAATCATCACTGTCCAGGTAATAACCATCTCTGATAGCTACTTTGGCTTCGCCACCCTTGAACCGCTCTGCGCTGTAATACATCAATGGTATAACCACTTTGTTATCGGCATCCACATAACCCCACTTACCATTTTTCTTTACCGGGAATAATCCTTCGGAAAAACTACTGGCCTGGTCATATTCAAACGGGATAACTGTCTTCCCCTTGGTAATATTGATATAGCCCCATTTTCCGTCTTTCTTCGCTTGGATAGTATTATTTTCCAATGCAAAAAAATAACCCATATCCTCATATACCGGTGATACCACTACTTTACCATTATCATTCACCACGCCATACTTTTTGTTCTCTACAATTCGCCCGTAACCATTCTCATTCAGGTAAAAACTTTCGTCGTATTTAAAGGGCACCACGGTATTGCCATATTTATCTACAATGCCCCATTTCCCGTTTTTTTTGGCGCAGGCATATTTGCTGTCAAAATCTTTGGCATCATCCAGTTTAAAGTCAATTACTTTTTTGCCCGAGGTATTGATATACCCCCAGGTTTTACCGTTCTCGCTCACGGCCGCCAGGCCATTGCTAAAATCATGGGCATCGGTATACTTTACTTCAATTACTTCCCGTTTGGACAGGTTAATATAACCATACTTGCCATCGAGTTTTACCCGGGCGAGCCCTTCCGAATAATCCTCTACCTTGTCATACGGATTATCGCTGCTGCGCTGGGCATAGGAACCAATAAATAATAGTAAAATGCTGACTAAGAGGGTGGCCTGTTTCATTCGTTTTGATTTGGTACTTGTGAAAACGAACAAAAGTATAACAGGCTATGGCTTTAGGCAATACTCAAAAAGGGTGATAAGATCTTTATTGTGTAACTTATGCCCGACCGTTTTGGGCTACAATGTAAACCGTTAAACCAAGGGGGCCATGTGCCCCGATCACCAGGGATTGTTCAATATCGGCTGTTTTAGAAGGGCCGGCTATAAAAGCGCCATAACCATCGGCGGCAACGGGCAAAATACTATAGGCCTCATGCATATTATGCACTACCTGGTTTTCATAAATTACCAGTACAAGTTGCTTACAAATAAAAGGTAAAGCCCGGTTTACCATGTTTTTTTCGGTTACCCAAATCGCCGCGTTCTCAGCCACGGCCAGGCTGCCGGTGATATAGGCTACATCAACCGTTTCCAATTCTGCAGCAGGCGTGTGTGTATCAACTGTGTTATCAACGGGGCCGATAGTTGTAATAGTGTTAATAACACGCTGACCATCCAGTAACTGCTGTTGCCATATTTGTTTTACCTGGGCCAGGTCCGGCACGTAATGTACTATAGCACCAATAGTTCCCGCAACAGTGGTAAACTGTTCTACGGCATTAGCATATTGTATGGCCGTACTGCTATGCAACTGCATCACCGGGGGGGCGGGTACTATTTCCGGTTTATTGGCCTTCACTGCTGCTAATATGGATGCTCTGCTGCTCATTATTTTTTATTTTTTATGTACCATTCCCTGAAACTTTGTTTCGGTGCTTCCGGCATTTCTCTTTGTTTGTACCAGGGATTCATTTTTTTGCTTTTAGCCAGACCGGGGAACAGTCTTAATACTAACCGGGCCATTTTACCGGAAAAACGGTACAGGCCAGGTTTGCCTAAAACAAAAGCCATTCCCTTCATGCTCACTTTTTTGCCTGTTGCTACATAACCTTCGGCGCTTAATTTTTGCCGCCATTTCCACAACTGGTTATGTATATCAATTTTTACGGGGCATACATTACTACAGGAGCCGCAAAGGGTAGAGGCAAAGGGCAGGTCGGCATTGGCTTCCATATCCATATTGGGGTTAAGGATCGAGCCTATCGGACCAGCCACTGCTGTATGATAACTATGTCCGCCACTACGGCGATATACCGGGCAGGTATTAAAACAGGCGGCACAGCGGATACATTTCAAAGAATTTCTGAAATCTTCACGTCCCAATTGCCGGCTACGTCCGTTATCCACAATCACAATATGCATTTGCTGGTTAGGACGCGGCTTATAATAATGGGTAGAGTAGGTGGTAATGGGTTGGCCGGTGGCGCTGCGTGCCAGCAGTCTTAGAAAAACTGATAGATCATTACTCGTAGGGATCAGCTTTTCAATACCCATACAGGCAATATGCACTTTATTGGCATGGGCGCCCATATCCGCATTTCCTTCATTGGTACAAACGACAAAGCCACCGGTTTCGGCTACAGCAAAATTTACGCCTGTAATGGCCATATCGGCCGTTAAAAAATCGTTGCGCAATGATTTGCGGGCTGCATGGGTCAGGTATTGCGGATCGTAGTTACCCTGTTCCGTACCTAAATGTTCATGAAAAGTATCACTTACATCCTGTTTCTTTAAATGAATAGCGGGTAATACAATATGGCTGGGTGGCTCGTTGCGCAGCTGTACAATACGTTCGCCCAGGTCGGTATCAATTACAGAAATGCCATGCTGCATCAGGTAAGGGTTCAGGTGACATTCTTCGGTGAGCATACTTTTGCTCTTTACAATTTTCTTTACCGCATTCTCCTGTGCAATCTTTAAAATAATCTGGTTATGTTCTTCGGCATCGGCAGCCCAGTGTACCTGTACACCATTGGCCAGGGCATTTTCTTCAAAGGCAATAAGATACTCATCCAGTTTGGATAAGGTATGCATTTTTATTTGCGAGGCCCATTCTCTCAGTTGTTCCCATTCCGGCAGTGTATGGGCCATACGATCCCTTTTCTGGCGTACAAACCACAGGGTAGCATCGTGCCAGTCGGTACGGGCCTCGTTGGCAATGAATTTTTCAGACGCCTGCGCATGCGATAATATTTTTCCTGTCTGCCCCATGGCCTAAAGAATTTTGTTTTTTGTTTTCCTGCTCAGTTTTTCATCCACCTTAATATTGCCGGAGGCAATAAGATCAGTCTGTTACACTGCAATTTTTGAAACGCTGTAGTAGCGGCTCTTCATTTCCCAATTATCTAATTACCAAATTAAGCTTCACTATTCAGTATCTCCGCCAGGTGTATTGTTTTTACTTTGCTGCCCTGCCGTTTTAAAATTCCCTCCAGGTGCATCAGACAGCTGACGTCGCCGCCGGTAATATACTCCACATCATTTTGTGCATGATCAGTAATACGGTCTTTACCCATTTTCACACTTACAGCTTCTTCAAATACACAGAAGGTTCCGCCAAAGCCACAACATTCATCAGGGCGGGTAGCGGAAAGTAATTCCAGTCCTTTTACCTGCTTTAATAAAAGTTCCGGTTTTGAAAATGCGGGCGCTACCAGTTCTGTCATAGAGGATAAATGTAAACCCCGCTGGCCATGACAACTGGTATGAAAACCTACTTTATGCGGAAAGCTGGCCCTGATATTTTCAACCTTTAATACATCAACCAAAAACTCCGACAATTCATATACGTTATTCCTGATTTTTTCCGCTGCCGCTTTACGGTTATCATCATGTAAATGTTCCTTTACATGTAATACGCAACTGCCGGAAGGAGAAACAATATAATCAGCATCAGCAAAATTGCTGACAAAGTTTTGATCACATTTACCGCTAAGGCTGGCAAAACCACTGTTGGCCATTGGCTGGCCGCAACAGGTCTGGTTTAAGGGAAAGCTGACATTAACACCCAGTTTTTCCAAAAGCTGTAATGTGGCAATACCCACCTGCGGGTAAAACTGGTCAATATAACAGGGAATAAATAATGCTACGTTCATGATGATGATACTTGTACCCTACATAAATAAAATGGAAATATACTATAATCTCATGGGTTAAGTATCATGAGCTTTGCTGTGACGGGATGGATTATTCCCGGATAGGATGGAGCAAATTAGATAATTTTGTAATTTGAAAATTTGATGATGGAGGGCAGGAAAAATCATTCAATTCGCCATATTGCAATAAATGTTAAGCCTGGAAAACAGTATGTTGGGCAAAAAAAAGAGATATGAAAATTCTTTCATATCTCTTATCCTTAGTCGAACGTTCGTTTTAAGCGAAACGGTGCAACTGCTCTTTTAATAATTTACGGGCAAAGTGAATACGGCTTTTGATGGTACCCAGCGGTTCATGCAGGTATTCGGCTATTTCCTGGTATTTATAACCCTCGAAGTATAACATAAAGGGTGTTTTAAAAATTTCAGGTAGCTCGTTAATAGCCTGTTTAATTTCTTTTTCACGAATACTGCTTTCGGCGCCATTGGCTACAGCTACCTGTTTCATATTAATGAGGTAGTCTTCGGCCGTGTTGTCGAAAATAGTCTTGCGTTTAGCTTTACGCCTGTAATCGTTAATAAAAATATTACGCATGATGGTGAATAACCATGCTTTAATATTGGTTCCCGAATTATATTTTTCGTGATTGGCTAATGCCTTATATAATGTTTCCTGGTATAAATCGTTTGCAGTTTCTGTGTCTTTGGTCAGATTAACAGCAAAAGGTTTTAAGAAATCCGCATTGTCAACCAACATCTCGTTAAACTTCTTATCTGCCATATATCGTCAATTTAGTTGACCAAATTTACGACTTTTTATATTACCGGCAAGGAAAGGTTGAGTATTTTGTAAGGTTTAACGTCCTGTTCACATTGCCCCAATCGCTTATAATGATTGATTTAATAACTGATTGGTACTGAGTATTTTGTTGATAGGTTCGGCTAATGCGGGATTATGCAGGGCGTCTAAATGGCGTAAATGGTGCAGATCAGTACCCAAAAGGTTGTAGAAATTGTTTTTGAGGAGGTATTGTGCCAGTTCGCTTACCACTTTACCATAGCCACCGGTGAGGGAGAGGATATTAAGCTGGAAATAACAGCCGATATCTTTTAGTTCATGGTAAAAATTTTTATCCTGGATCAGGTAGGTATAACGTTCTGGATGGGCAATAACAGGTTGATAACCTTGCATTTGCATTTCGAACAGGATATCTTTTATATTCATGGGAGGCTGGGCCATGGAAAACTCCGTCAATACCAGGTTCTCGCTTAAGGTTAAGAGTGGTTCTCTCTTTTGTAATAACTCCTCCACATGCTCATCTAAAAAATACTCGGCAGCGGCATGTATGGTAACGGGAATATTATGTTGTTCCAGGGCTTGTTTTACCAGGGCTAGCCTGTCATTAATAATGGCTGGCGTATTATGATACATACCTGCCATGATATGGGGCGTGGTAATAAATTTTGTGTAACCCAGGTTATGCAGTCCTTTTATCAGTTCCAGGCTGTTTTCAATATCGGTAGCGCCGTCATCAATACCCGGTAACAGGTGTGAGTGCATATCGGTACCCAACAGGGAAAAATCAAAAGGAGTTGCAGGCTTCTTTTTGCCAAATAAGTTGAACATGATAGTGGAATGCCGGAGCGTTTAAACTATTGTTATTACAATAACAGTCATAACAAATTTACAATATTATAGTGGGTTGAACGGGATTGGCGATGAAGAAATTGTTACCGGCCATGAATTCTTTTTTTACGCAGCAGGGCCTGGTATAAATGATCCATATCGTTTGCCAGGCGCTGGGCACTGAATTTTTTAATAACCCAGTCACTGCCGGTACTGCCCATCCGGTTTCTCAGTTCATCGTTGTTGACCAATTGTAAAAGGTTATCTGAAAAAAGCTGTTGATCATGGATGCCTGATAACAGGGCCGTTTCATTTTCTATTACAATATCCTGGATGCCACCTACACGGGTGGAAACAATGGGTTTGTTGGAGGCTTGTGCTTCAATCAGGCTTACCGGGGTTCCTTCGTTCAGGGAGGTAAGGGTAACAATATCCAGTCCGGCATTGATCACGAAACAAAACCCGAATGGTCTACCGGGAAAAGATTTTAATGAAAGATAGGAAAAGAAATTGCAGTTTTATAAAACTTACAAGCCATTTTTGTAAGTTTTTCAACGATTCATTGTATGCAGATTGTGATTATAGGAGGGGGTGCTTCGGGGTTTATGGCTGCCATAACTGCGGCAGAAACTTATCCTGATGCCCGGATTATTATTTTAGAAAA
>CAYUMH010000164.1:0-8504 GCA_964445775.1 uncultured Terrimonas sp. | reverse complement strand
GATAAATACGGCAGGGCTGGCTTTACAGGTCACTGTAATTTACCTTTGATCTCCTGTAGTTTTAACAGGGCTTCTACCGGGGTGAGGCGGTTAATATCAATACCTTCCAGTGTTTGACGTATATCTTTAAATGTTTCGCTGTGTGCATCAAAAATGGAGAGCTGCATTTGAGGAGCGTTAACGCTTTTAAGCGTTTCTTTTACCTGTTGTGATTGGGCTACACCCGAAATAATAGCGGCATCATTGGTTGTACTGCCAACATGTTGTGTTTCCAGCTGGGCCAGTATTTCGTTGGCCCTTTGAATAAGGGAAGGCGGCATGCCGGCCATTTTGGCCACATGGATACCAAAGCTATGGGTACTGCCGCCCCGGGCCAGTTTACGTAAAAAGATGATTTTATTACCTACTTCCTTATTGGTAACATGATAGTTCTTTATTCTTTCCAGCTTTTCTTCCAGTTCGTTTAACTCGTGATAGTGCGTGGCGAATAAGGTTTTGGGCTGGTGCGGACTATTGTGCAGATGCTCGGCAATACTCCAGGCAATGGAAATACCATCGTAGGTAGAAGTACCCCGGCCAATTTCATCGAGCAGTACCAGGCTGCGGCTGGTAATATTATTAATAATGCTGGCGGTTTCGTTCATCTCCACCATGAAGGTACTTTCGCCGCCGCTTAAATTATCGGAAGCGCCAACACGGGTAAAGATCTTATCGGTGAGTGATAGTTTTGCAGCAGTAGCCGGTACAAAGGACCCCATATGGGCCATTAATGTGATGAGGGCTGTCTGGCGTAATAAAGCCGATTTACCACTCATGTTGGGACCGGTAAGAATGATGATCTGCTGGTCCGTTTTGTTTAAATGAAGATCGTTATGAATATAGGTTTCGCCAATACCCAGGTTGCGTTCAATAACCGGATGGCGGCCTTCTTTTACTTCCCACTCACTGCCTTCGTGCAACTGGGGTTTTTTATACTGGTATTGAATGGCATTGTGCGCAAAACAGCAAAGACAATCCAGTATGGCTACTATATTGCCATTGGTTTGTATAGGGGCTAAGTATTCAGCCAGTTCGTTTACCAGTACATCAAACAGTTCCGTTTCCAAAGCCAATATCTTGTCTTCGGCGCCGGTAATTTTTTCTTCGTATTCTTTTAATTCGGGTGTAATATATCGTTCGGCATTGGCCAGGGTTTGCTTGCGCATCCACTCGGCCGGCACCTTGTTTTTTTGTGAGTTAGTTACTTCCAGGTAATAGCCGAATACATTATTAAAACCAATTTTGAGTGAGCCGATGCCTGTACGTTCTGCCTCGGTCTGCTGCATTTTGGCCAGGTATTCTTTACCTGATTGTGATATGCTGCGCAGATCATCCAGCTGGGCATTGATGCCGCTGTTGATTACACCGCCTTTATTAACCTGTACGGGGGGATTATCTACTATTTCCTTACTTATTTTTTCGGCAATATAGGGGCAGGGGTTCAGGGTATCGCCCAAACGTTTTAAATAGTCATTGCTGCTGGCGCTGCACAATTGTTTAATGATATCAACCTGTTTTAACCCGCGGGCCAGTTGCAACACTTCACGCGGGTTCACTTTTTTCATGGGTATTTTAGATACCAGCCTTTCAATATCGCCGCATTGTTTAAAAGCCTGTAATAATTGCTGACGCAGGTCGGTTTCTTTGATCAGCATTTCCACTACGTTCAGCCTTTCGTTTATTTTAGGCAGGTCCTTTAATGGAAATATGATCCAGCGTTTTAATAAACGGGCACCCATGGGCGATACCGTATTATCCAGTACAGCCAGTAAACTATGTTGTCCGTCGCCGCTGCCACCTATTAGTTCCAGGTTACGGATGGTAAAACGGTCCATCCATAAAAAGTCTTCCCGGTCTATACGTTGAATAGTGGTAATATGCTGCAGGTTGGGGTGTTCGGTATCTTTCAGGTAATGTAATATAGCGCCTGCTGCTATCATGCCATTGGTGAGCCCTTCAATACCAAAACCTTTTAAGGAATGGGTTTGAAAATGTTTCAGCAATGTATCTTCGGCATAGGTATCGGCAAAAATCCATTCGTCAAGGGTATAGGTGTACATTTTACCACCAAAAAACTCTTTGAATTTTTTTTGTTGTTGTCTTGGAAAAATAACCTCGCTGGGTTTAAAGCTCTGCAGCAGTTTATCGGCATACTCCCTGTCGCCCTGGGCAATAAAAAACTCCCCGGTGGAGATATCTAAAAAAGCCAGTCCAAAACTATCATCCGATACAAAATGAATACCGGCTAAAAAGTTATTGGTATGATGTTCCAGTAATTTGTCGTTCACAGCTGTACCCGGGGTGATCATATCGGTAACCCCGCGTTTTACCACGCCTTTGGCGGTTTTGGGGTCTTCCAGCTGATCGCAAACGGCTACACGGTAGCCTGCTTTTACCAGTTTATGCAGGTAGGTATCCAGGGCATGATGCGGGAAACCGGCCAGTTCCAGCGATGCGGCAGCGCCGTTATTCCGTTTGGTTAAAGTAATGCCCAATACCTGTGAGGCAGTAATGGCATCGGGACCAAAAGTTTCATAAAAATCACCTACACGAAATAACAAAACCGCATCAGGATATTTTTGTTTAATAGCCCGATGCTGCTGCATCATAGGAGTTTCTTCTGTCTTTGATTTTGCCATGGTTGGCAAAGATGGGGAAGAAAAGATAATTTTAAACCCCTGCGGAATAAAATGTGAAAAAAACTTAACCAATGGACAAGGGACAATTGACAAGTGACAATGAGCTACAGGCAACCGGCACATTATATTTAAAAATTCATCATTCATAACTCATAATTCATAATTCATCACTCATAATTCATCCCTCATAACTCATCATTCCCTCTCACCTTTGAACATTTGAACTTCTGGAACCTCTTGAACCTTTTAAACCTTTAGAACCTGACAATTGTTGTACCTTTGCAAGCTATAAAATGGAAAAGCAACAAGTTTATTTCAGCGACCTGGGTAATATGCGTTACAAGGATGCCTGGGCCTACCAGGAAACCTTACTGGGCGAGAATGTGCAGTTGAAATCGCAGCGTTTTGAGCAGCAGGTGCATGAGAAAGATGCCGCCCTGGCCGCAGCCGCTACAAAAAATCATTTACTGTTTGTAGAGCATCCGCATGTATACACACTGGGGAAAAGCGGGCATATTGAAAATGTGTTGCTGAGTGAAGAAAGCCTGGCTGCCCGGGGTATTGATTTTTTCCGGACCAACCGCGGCGGTGATATTACTTATCACGGACCTCAACAATTGGTTGGCTATCCTATTTTAGACCTGGAAAAGTTTTATACCGATATTGGTAAGTACCTACGCAACCTGGAAGAAGTAATTATACAAACCATTGCCCACTATGGTTTAAAGGGCGAACGTTCTGCCGGTGAAACCGGTGTATGGCTGGACCCTGATAAAATAGGGCGAGAAAGAAAAATAGCCGCTATTGGCGTACGTACCAGCCGCTGGGTAACCATGCATGGCTTTGCCTTGAATGTTAACCCCGACCTGGATTATTTTGGTTTTATTGTGCCTTGCGGCATACAAAACAAACAGGTAACTTCTATTGAAAAAGAATTAGGCCAGCCCGTAGATATTAACGAGGTAAAAGCCTTATTCAAGGGACATTTTGAAGATGTTTTCGATGTGGAGTTGGTTTATGGCGTATAGTTCATAGTAATAGATCATCACCGGGGCGATGATCATCATGGGTATGCCCTAAACCTTACACCTTATTCCTTATTCCTTATACCCTATTTAGAATTCCTTACGCAGGAAAAACTTATGTTTTTCAATGGTCTTATCGTCTTCTATCAGTTCAAAATTATACCAGCCTGATTTATAAAAAACGGACTTTTCTATTTTAAAGCTTTTCTCTTTCAGGTTCTTCAATTCAAACAATAATTCTTCCTCAGCCGAATAAAAACGGATGACATATTTTGATGGGTCGTCACCAGGCAGGGATATTTGTACATTACCATCCTTAACAGCTGTGTACACATATTTTGACGGAATATAAGGTGGTGGGCCGGTTGGCTTTACAACACCGGGAGTGGCAACTGTGTCAACTGGGAAAATGGTACTTACATCCGGGTTAGCTGCTGCAACAGCATCTTCTACCGTTTTACCTGAAGTATCCAATACGGGTCTCTTGGCATCACTGAATAAATAGGTGCCTCCGCTAAGTAAAATGTACAAACGATAAAACATTTTGTCATTTGGCGCTTTGGTATCTACATAACCGTTTTGCGGGGTAGTAGGGTCGGCCACTGTTAAAATGGTTTTATAATTTTTTAAACTGTCGGGAGATCGCTGGATACTGATCTGGGAGATATTTTCGAAAGCATTGGTCCAGCCGACAACAATACGGTTATTACCTACATTTTTTACGGAGAACCTGGGTAATGTATCCTGGGCATATATATTACTGCATGTAATGGATAATGCAATAAACAGTAGTGAACATATTTTATTCATGAAATAGTACCTCGCTGGTCTAAAGTTGCTTTGTTACAAACAAAGATAATACCCGTAATGGTAAATTGTTAATACATTAACGTTCCTTTTGGCAAAGAAAGGTTACCCTGTAGTCCCCCGCTGTGGATTAACAATATTTTACTACCCCCTGCAAAATAATTTTGCCGCAACAATTCATCAAAACCATAGAACAACTTGCCGGTGTATACAAAATCGGTAGGAATGCCGGTTTGTTGGTATAATTTATTCATAAAGGTGAGCAACTCAGGCTTATGTTTGGCATAACCGCCAAAATGGAACTGGTGTAAAATATTCACCCTATCCGCCCCGCTGCCGGTTAAAGCCGCCACTTCGGTTGCCAGGCTTGTATTGTTTTTTAAACTGCTGATACCGATCACTTTTGTACCGGGTGCTGCAGTCATAATACCCGCTAATGTGGTGCCGGTGCCTACTGCACAAAGTATATGGGTAAAGCCTTCAATACCCGCTAACATAGTAGCAGCTCCTTTGGCCCCGGTTTTACCATAGCCCCCTTCGGCAATACAATAATCAGTGGCTTTGTTTACCCAGGCGGGAACAGACTTTGCAGCATAATCCTGCCGGGATATAAAATACAATTGCATGCCCAATGCCTGTGCCTGCAACAAAGTATGTGAAAGAACAAGCGGTTGTTCGCCCCGGATAATGCCGGCACAGGCGAGCCCCGCCGCTTTGCAGGCCGCAGCAGTAGCGATGATATGATTGGAGAAAGCCCCGCCATACGTAACGATCCTTGTTTTGTTTTGCTGCATGGCTTCGGCCAGGTAATACCTTAGTTTGAACCATTTATTGCCCGATATAACCGGGTCAATAGCATCGGCCCTTAACACAAAAACTTCGTGGTTATGACTACTGTAAAAAGGGATAGGTTCCACCCGGGGTGGTGGAAATGATAAAGAAAGCATAAGCTGTGAAGTTCGGCTAATTTCAATTAAATTCGCAACTCAAATAACTAATATGACGCAACCTACATTGGTAATTTTAGCTGCCGGCATGGCCTCACGTTATGGCAGTATGAAACAGATACAGGGTTTTGGCCCCGGTGGCGAAACCATTATGGATTATTCTATTTACGATGCTATCCGTGCCGGTTTTGGTAAAGTGGTATTTATTATCCGCCGCAGTTTTGCCGAAGATTTTAAAGCCATATTTGAACCCAAGCTTGCCGGTAAAATTGCTATTGAATATGTATACCAGGATATGGACGCCTATACCGAGGGTTACAAATTTTCCGAAGAACGTACCAAGCCCTGGGGTACCTCACATGCGGTACAATGTGCTAAAGATGCCGTGAATGAGCCATTTGCCGTTATTAATGCCGATGATTTTTACGGACAGAATTCCTTTGAGGTAGCAGCCGACTTTTTACGTAATGATTGTAATGAAAAAACATATGCAATTGTAGGTTACGACCTGTTAAAAACTTTATCTGAACATGGTACGGTAAACCGTGGTGTATGTGGTTTGGATAATACAGGCAACCTGGCTACCATTACCGAGCGTATCAATATTGCCAAAAAAGGCGACAAGATATTGGTAGATGATGAGCTGGAGCCCAAAGAATTGCCCCTGGACACCCGCGTGTCTATGAACTTCTGGTGTTTTGATCCTTCTTTCTTTAACTATAATATGCAATTGTTCCGCGAGTTTTTACAAAACCACGGTCAGGAGTTGAAATCAGAATTCTTTATTCCCATTGTAGCCGACCGTTTTATTAAAGATGGCGGTAAAGTAGAGATCATTCCTACCAGCTCATCCTGGTTTGGCGTTACCTATAAAGAAGACGCTCCTTTTGTAGAAAAAAGCCTGAACGAGTTAATTGAAAAAGGTGATTACCCAACGTATTTGTGGAAAGAAGCTTAAGGGCTAATTTGGTAATTAGCTGATTTGCTAATGTGCTGATTTGATAAAATGTATTAATGATAATAATGATTAAATCCTGCAAATTACTTGCAGGATTTTTTGTAGCTATAAATAATATTCCAAACAGCTTACATTGGGTTATAAAGGGACATGTAGCGCAAAGAAAAAGGGTTACTGCAATAACAGCAACCCTTCTCAAATCTTATATCTGAAATCTTAAATCTGAAATCTAACCTCTAATCTCCTTTCACCATAAAAATATAATCTTCAATCTTCTTCACCTGTACCGTTTGATCTAAACCACTCAGGGTTGATTTTTGCGACACTTTTACTTTTTCGTACAACTGGTTTTTGCGTAAGCTATCCAGGGCCAGGAAAATGTATTTGGATTGTACTGCAAACACGGCGCCTTCTACGCCAACATCTTTGGCACTTAAGATACCAATGATCTCACCGTTACGGTTGAATACAGGGCCTCCACTGTTTCCGGGGTTAGCCGGTACCGAGATCTGGAAGCTCAGGGTATCGCCGTTAAAACCGGTTTTGGCACTTAAATAACCTTCGCCGTAAACCATTTTATCGTTGAAGGCCAGGGTGAATATTGGTTCGGCTATATCCGATGCTGTTTTACGGATGCCATAAGGCAGGGAAGCTACGGGTTTAAAGCGGTCGTCCACTATTTTAATAATGGCCACATCACGTGCGGGATCCTGTTTTAAAACAATGGCTTTGAATTTTTCGCCCTTATTGTTTTGTACATATATATTAACCGAACGTTTTACCACATGGGCATTGGTGATCATGAGACCCTTACCGTCAATTAAAAAGCCGGTACCATTGTAACGGGCATTAATAGCGATATCATTATTATTTGCAGCGGTATTGTCTGCCTTGTTCTTAACGTGTTCAATTTTCTGGTCAAGCTGTTTGGTTGTTTCGTTCAATACATCAATCTTACTTACCAGTTCTTTTACCTGCGGATCTTTAGGGTGGGGGGCTACCGAATTAAACAGTAAGGATAAACCTACAGCTGTTACACCGGCTATACTGGCGGCAATACCTGCCACGCGCCTGTATTTTTTCCATAAAAATACCAGCTTGCCGGTCTGCTCGTTAGCAGGGGTAGTAATATTACCGGCGTTTTCCAATTTGTGGTGAATATCCTGTAAACCGGCTGCAAAATCTTTGCGAACGGCGTAACGGTTCACCTGGCGTAAAAATAAGGTATGCTCAACCACCATCTGGTCGATCTCGCTATTGGTTTTACGCAGGTTTTCAAAATACAGGCGTTCATCAGGGCTCATTTCACCCTTAATGTACCGTTCCACGGAATCTAACATCATTATCTGGTTATTGTCTAACATCACAAATCGCCTTTATTATATTTTGCAAAAAATGTTTTCTTTAAACGCATCAGGCATTTATACTTCTGCGTTTTTGCATTATCGGCATTGGTGTAACCAAAATCGGCGGCAATATCCTGCATATTTCTTTTTTGCAGGTAAAAAGCCTCCAATAAACTCTTACACGGTTCGCCCAGGGTTGCCAGGGCCTGGTGCATCATCTCAAATTCGTCATCCTTCTTCTGGTGTTCCTCCAGGTCTTCCTCAACGGCCACCACCTGGTCGGTATTTACCATATCGGAGGAATACCGGTTAGTTTGTTGTAATCGTTTGAGCCACAGTCTTCTGGATACCGAATAGAGATAGGTTTTGATCTGGCAGTTAAGCTCAAAATTGCCTGCAGTTACTTTCTCGTACAGTACAATTAAGGCTTCCTGGAAAATGTCTTTTGCGTCGTCAGCTAATCCGTTGTTATTAATAATTAACGATTGAACCATATTATAGTTTTGCCTATATATAGTTTCAATTGCCGTTTTGTCGTTCTGGGCCAGTCCTTTAAGTAGTTCCTTTTCGTTATACGCAACTTTCACACCTTCAGTTTTTCTTCTTTTTTTTAAAATCTCTTTTCAATTCCTCTTCTTCTTCTCTTATTTCAACATAGTTCCGTAAACATGCTGTTGAAGTCACGGCTACTGTTTCAGGGGTCCCCTTTGCACACATACTTAAGGCACATAAATATTTTAAGT
>CAYUMH010000163.1:0-8620 GCA_964445775.1 uncultured Terrimonas sp. | reverse complement strand
TAGGGTTATCGTTAAAAAAAAGCATAATACTGTTATTTATTTGCATGCTACCATATCCTGCATAAAACGGGAAATCACTTTTTGCAAAAAACCTTGAGCTTTTAGTATCAAGAGAAAGTCTGCTTCCACTGACAGAAAAAATTTCTATTTGATTTTTGGGCAAAACTTTAATCCATCCAATGGAATTATCTGCTTCAATTTTTGACATCATAATATCGCCACATTCATATACTTGTTTTACTTCATAAAATGTTTTGCTACCACCCATGCTGGAAGAAGTAAGTGATGATGCTCTGGAATATTCATTGTATTCCTCTGAAATTAAAATTAATCCACCGTCATTGGTAAAATAAATATTGCGGAAAACCATATCTTTCGAAAACCCTTCGTCCTCTTCTTTCTCTTTTTTTGCTGCTTCCCGTTCTTTCTTCTCTGCTTTACTTTCTTCTTCATCCTCACCATCTTCATTATCTTTCACACTTGCCATCATTGATTGATCAATTGCTTTTTCAGTTGTACTGATCACCTCACCGGTTAAAGCATTAATGCGCTGAACCAACAGGCCGTCAATTAATTTATTCTTTTTGTCGTTACTGTAAAATGCAGCCAGTGCAATATGATGGTTCTTATCAAAAACTAATTTGGCGCTATTTAACCATTTGCCGTTAATGGTAGTATTTAACTCTTTTTCAAGTACACCTTTATCATTGTATAAGCTAATATTATAACTGGCAAATGCTAAAAATTTGGCCTTCTTCTTTTTACCTTCCATAAATTCATAAGTACGGCCAATCAGGAACATTTTCTTTTCCGGGGTATAGATCAAATCTTCCAGCTTGTAACTGTCTTTATCGTACTGGTTGGTAATATTAATGGTTTTATTCAATGCCTTTAGTTCCCTGGAAAACTCGGTTAACTGGTAGGTGTTTTTATTATTGGACTCAAGACTATTAACTACGAGGAATGTTGTGCTGTCTGTGTTATAAATAATTTTAAAATCGGCTCTGTCTTTTTTTGAATCTAAAGTAATACTACTCAGTTCCTGCCATTCTTTAATAAGTTCACCTGAGGTTTTATCAACCTCCGCGGCGTAAATCACCAGGTTATTACTTTTTTTACTTTCCGCTGCAAAAGCAAACATTTTTTCCTGCAAAGGAAAGAACTGCATGAAAGATTTACCTTTCAGCTCTTTATTATAATCTTTGTCATATACTTCGATTAAATTTTTATCGAGCTTAATAAGTTTGGCCGTATGTTTAGCCCATGCACCCATAATAAATGCATTGGCAAAATGCCCTTCCTGCAGGTAGACTCCGGATTTATCGGCATGAATAACCTGAAGGTCGGTACTTCCTTTGCCTATCTTAAATTCCGGACCCCATTTAACAGAGGCACGTTGTGCAAAAAGATTTACGGTAGTTAACAGGCATAGTAATAACTGGTACGGTCGCATAGTAATGGTGGCTGGTTGGTTTTTGTGAAATAATTCAGTAATTGCTTGTAAATATAATAAGGGTGGTGTGCCGGTAAATGCCCGCACAAAAAATTAACAATATCGTATGGTATGATTGGAGTTTACAGTTTAAAAACGCCTTCAAAAACTCTTTCGGCCGGCCCGGATAACCAGATGTTTTCAAAACGGCCTTCATCGGTACGGTCAAACTCAACTTCAAGTGTACCGCCCAGGGTTTTAACCATAACATCATTATAGCCGCTTTCATTGTGATAGTGCGTCAATGCGGCAGCCGTTACGCCGGTGCCGCAGGAATAGGTTTCATCCTCTACGCCACGTTCATAGGTGCGTACAATAATATCGCTGTCACCCACCTGCTCCACAAAGTTTACATTGATGCCTTCCTGCTCATAATCCTTACTGTAGCGGATACTGCGGCCTTTTTCAAAAACGTCCAGGTTCATTACATCGAAAGCGGGGCGTATATAATGTGGCGAGCCGGTGTTTAAAATAAAATCGCCGTGTTTTTTGGTTATTTTATCCACGTCCATCATCTTCAGCGATACAATACCATCAAAGTCAATCTCGGCATCATGCGGGCCATCCACTGCTATAAAACGGTACTGGTTGCGGTGAATGCCCAGGTGATAGGCAAATTTTACAATGCAGCGGCCACCGTTACCACACATGGTACCTTCGTTGCCATCGGCATTGTAATACTTCATTTCAAAATCAAAACCTTCTTTCTCATTTAACAGCATCAGGCCATCGGCGCCAATACCAAAACGGCGATCACAGAGATGTTTGATCTGTTCGGTGGTTAAACCATTAAAAGTCCTGGAGCGGTTATCGATCAGTATAAAATCGTTGCCGGTGCCCTGGTATTTAACAAAAGGAACTATCATATATGTGCGGAAAAAATGTCTAAAAATTTAACGATCAGGTTTTCCACGGCCTTTTTACCGTCTTTGGAAAACTCTTTTACGATCCGGTTGGCCACAATGGCATTAACGGCCAGGCAATTATGTCCCAGCAGCTTACCCAAACCAAAAATTGCCGATGTTTCCATCTCGAAATTTGTGATACGGTATTGACCGTAACTGAAATCTGTCAGGCGGTCAATTAACTGCGGATTACGGATGCCTAAGCGTAAAATACGTCCCTGCGGGCCATAAAAGCCGGGGCAGGTAACCGTAATACCCTGGTGAAAGCCATCCACAAAATGTTTTAACAAAGAAGGGGCAGCATTGTTGATATAGGGCATGTTCATTTGGCCGTGCATCTGGGTATGGGTTACAAATGCCTGCAGCAGGTTATCGTTATCGTCGTTTTGGTCAAAACGATAAAAATTCAGCAGGTTATCAATACCCAGTCCGTGAGTAGATGCTACAAAACTGTCTACGGGGATATCGGCCTGTAAAGCGCCGGATGTGCCCACGCGTATAATATTCAGGGACCTAAGCTCCTTTTTAATGGTGCGGGTCTCAAAATCAATATTGGCCAGGGCGTCCAGTTCGTTCATCACAATATCAATATTATCGGGGCCAATGCCGGAGGAAAGAACAGTCAGGCGTTTTTTGCCGATATAGCCGGTATGGGACACGAATTCGCGGTGCTGGTTTTTAAACTCAACACTGTCAAAATGTTTACTGAACTCCTTTACGCGGTCCGGGTCGCCTACGGTTACAATGGTATCGGCCAGTTCTTCGGGCCTGATATCCAGGTGGTAAATAGCTCCGCGGTCATTTATAATCAATTCAGATGCTGCAATTTGGCTCATACGGCGTGTTTTAATATGGCTCAAAAATATCCTATTTTTACTGCCCGTCAAAAAACCATATCAAGGTGATGGAAACCTGCAAATCTTACCGTACATTTGCATCCCCGAAAGGGTAATTGGTCCTGTGGCCGAGTGGCTAGGCAGAGCTCTGCAAAAGCTCGTACAGCGGTTCGAATCCGCTCGGGACCTCGAAATAAGCTTAAAACCCGCTATAATGGCGGGTTTTTTGTATATAATGCACTGCTGTAAAGACTTTCACCAATCAGTTATTAGAAGTTGTTAGCTTGTATTATCTTATAAAAGAGGTTGTTTTCGAGACCCATGAGTGACCTGAAAATAAGAGCTATAATAAAGAAAAAGGTGTGCAAAACACCTGCCTATACCGTTTTTGCTGCATTACGGTAAATAATGATACCCCCCTCTCATTTCTGTCAATTTAAAACCAGAAAAATATTAGATCCCTTATTACAGGCATAAACTATTTCGTATGTCATCTCCTGTATATCCTCATGACCACGAAAGGCCAACCTCCTTTTGAGTCCTTACTGGAGAGAATAGCTCAATACATGAAGGTGTTATAATATTTCTAGCTACAGTTACATGTTAGAAGAATAAAGCTAACGTGTCAGCATCTCGATAACCTGCACATATTGCGGATATAAATTTAACAAGGCCGCTCTTTCCGCCAGCTCAAAATCAGCAAAATCAAAACCCGGCGCTACGGTGCAACCTACCAATGCATAATCACCATCTCCGGTGGTTTTAGCGCCAAACCAGCTGCCGGCTTTTATTACACAAAAATGCTGTTCATTGTTTGCGGGGTCATTACCCAGTACATGTTCTATCAATTCGCCTTCAACGGTTATTTCATAAACGGTTAAAGCGGTGCCGGCATAAAAATGCCATAACTCATCCGACGCAATGCGGTGCAGGGCCGAAAATTCCTGTTGCTGTAAGAGGAAATAGATATGTGTGGCTGCTGATTTTTCCTGTTTGTTACCGGTCAGGTTGATAGTTTGTGCTGCTTTATACACTTCGCAATACCAGCCACCTTCCACATGTTGCTGCAATTGCAGGTGTTCTATCCAGTATGCTGCAGTGTACATGAAAATACTATTTGGCTATATATACTTTTTTACCGGTCATCATGGTCAGGGAATCTTTTACCCTGGTAGTATCGGCACCTAGTTTGGGTAAGGATAAATACAGGGTAAAGGCCAGCGAATCGGAGGTTTCCATATGCACGTCCCACAGGTTGGTCTTTAACTGTTTATACCGTTTTAAAGCCCTTTCCTTATTGGCCGTTTCCAATACATATTTGTAATGGCCGCTGTTATCAACTGGCGGCGTTGGAGTATTGGTGGTGGCAACGGGTGGGGGAGTGTTATTTTTATTCGCCGTATCGGCATTAACAGGCGCGGTACTTAAAGGGGGAACCGGTGTATCCTGTACCGATTGCATGGTTTCAGACACTGTATTTGTATCCTCATTATTTAACTGCGATAAATAGTAACCGCCCCAGATGGAAAAGCCTAAACCAGCCAGTACCAGTAATACGATCACGGGTTTTTTCCAGCCAACTTTCCGTTCATTCTCATGTAAAAAAGATTCCTGGGTCGCCGGGGCCTCGTTAATGGCCTTGGTGCGATCTTCCCGGATGCTGATCTCAATAGGTTTGGGAGCCGTTACCGGGTCATGGGCGGCAATAAACTTTAACGCGCCACCATTGGGTTTGGTCAATGTACCAATGCCATCCAGCAAAAAGGGTTTGCCAATGTTCAGGAACTGGTGCATCAGTTCAATATGCGATTCCAGGTCGGCCAGGGCCAGGGGTTTCATTTTACCGCTATGCTGGGCTATATAGCTGATCAGTTCCGGGTCAAAGGGACTATTGCTGTTTCCTGCTTCAAAATGTATGGGGGGTAAAGCCACATGGCGGTTGCGGCCGGTTGTATCGGTATTCACCACTGCATCGGCATCAATAAAAAAAGTGCCGATTCCGGGTAAAACTAATTGCTTATGCTGGTACAAATACTGGGCTAGTAATGGGGTTATTTTCACAGCTGAAATGTATTGGATGCACAATATAGTCATTTTCTGCGTTTTACGCAAGCAGGCCCGCCGTTATCATAAATTTAATACAATGGGCAGCCGGCATCGTGTATACTTCGCCGGTTTAAAATGAGTGGTATAGTTTGATACACATGAGTTATTTTTGTACCATGATCACGAAAGAAGAAGAGAAGTTTATTGATTACTGGGAACAAAGCCGTGGTAAAAACAAACGCTGGATCAGTGTACTCACAGTTGGGTTACCCCTGGCTTTGTTAATGGTGGTAACTATTTTCGCCAACTTTTTTTCCGGCTGGTATAAAAGAGCCGCCATGATCCGGAACAGCGATTCTTCACAGGTCATGGTACTAATGATCGCTGCTATTTTAATTGTGGGTTTTGTGGTGTACTTTTCGGCCAAACACCAGTGGGATATGAACGAAAAACGTTACCTGGAGTTTAAACAGAAACGTGACCGGGCCGGTAACAGTTAAATTAATTAACAGGGTATTGCAGCGCATGGGGTAATAACCCTGTCATAGAGGTAACAATTCAGTAAAAGAGTATAGAAAATTATATAAATGATGAAGCGTATTTTATTAGTAATATTGGTGGCAGTTGTATTATGTGCATGTTCAAAAAAATATGAGTGTTCCTATAACGGCTGCGATTACCCGGCGGTTCAGGCCGAGATTGATGCTTTACATAACCATATCACCACCAATGGAATTAATGCCGAAAAAGATTGCAGCGGTGTATTTTATACCATACTGGAACAAGGTACCGGCGATTGGTTTGATGGCTGTTCCGATGTAACGGTTAGTTACAAAGGCATGCGTATGACGGATAATTTTATTTTTGATCAGACAATCGACCCCAGCACCGGCCAGGAGTTTTACAGGCGCTTTAACCTGGGTGGCTTAATTGCCGGCTGGCGCAGTGCTTTACCTAAAATTAAACGTGGCGGTAAGATCAGGTTATATATTCCCCCTTCATTAGGTTATGGTAACCAGGCACAACAAAATATTCCCGCTAACTCTTACCTTATTTTTGAAGTGAAAGTAGCATCATAAACAAAGTATAATAGCATGGCGTTATTGCCATAACTTTGCTAAAATACTTGTTAGTGTCATACGAAGCCATTTCCGTTTTTGATATGCTGAAGATCGGGGTAGGGCCCTCCAGCTCGCATACCCTTGGTCCCTGGCGTGCCGCACAGCAATTTGTGCAAAAATTACAGCAGGATAATTTACTGGAACAGGTTACCAGCCTGAAAGTAATGTTATATGGCTCACTGGCAAAAACTGGGGTGGGGCATGGTACCGATATTGCCGTGCAGATGGGCCTTACAGGTGATGATCCCGTGACCTGCGATGTAAACGCTATACAACCTAAAATAAAACAGATAGCAGCCGAAAGAAAGATGCTGCTGGGTGGTATATACTCCGTTGACTTTAATCCCAATACCGATATTCATTTCCTGGTAACTGAATCTTTACCTTTTCATTCGAATGCCCTAAGCTTTTTGGCCGGCTTTGCCAATGGCGATGCCATGGCCGAAACCTATTATTCCATCGGGGGCGGTTTTGTGGTAAAAGAAGGAGAAAGTAACAGCGGTAAACAACAGGTACAACTGCCTTTTCCCATTAATAATGCCGACGATCTTTTACGCTGGTGCATCAAAACCGGTCTGCCTATTTACGAGGTAGTGCTGGAGAACGAACTGGCCTGGCGCAGTGAACAGGAAACCCGTGATGGTGTTATGAATATCTGGCGGGTAATGAAAGAATGTATTTACCGGGGTTGCCATACCGATGGCATATTACCCGGCGGTTTATTTGTAAAACGCAGGGCGGCCAAATTAAACCAGCGCTTAACGGCCGGCAAACCCTATCACGATTACGACAGCTGGTTAAAAGTGATCACCGAAGGCGGTAATCATTTTACCTATATACTCGATTGGGTAAGCTGTTTTGCCCTGGCAGTGAACGAGGAAAACGCTTCTTTCGGAAGGGTGGTAACAGCGCCTACCAATGGCGCGGCAGGGGTTATTCCCGCCGTGTTACAATACTATATTGTTTTTTGTAACGGTAACGATGATGAAAAAATATTACGGTTCCTGTTAACCGCTTCCGAAATAGGCAGCATGTTTAAAAAAGAAGCCACCATTTCAGCAGCCATGGGTGGTTGCCAGGCAGAGATCGGGGTATCATCGGCCATGGCAGCAGCAGCCCTTACCGAAGCCCTGGGTGGTACCCAGCGGCAGGCTATGATGGCGGCGGAAATTGCCATGGAACACCACCTGGGCATGACCTGTGACCCTATTGGCGGACTGGTACAGGTGCCCTGCATTGAACGTAATACCATGGGGGCTATTAAGGCCATTACTGCCTCTCAGCTGGCCCTGCAGAGTACCCCCGATTTTGCCAAAGTTTCCCTGGATGCGGTGATCAAAACCATGTGGGATACGGCCCGTGACATGAACTACAAATACAAGGAAACGGCCGACGGCGGCCTGGCTATTAATGTGCCGCTGAGCCTGCCGGAGTGTTAAGGGTTTAAGGTTTAAAGTTTTAGGTTTGAAGTAGGGGTTCCAAAAGTTCAAGAGGTTCAACGTTCAAAGGTTCAAGAGGTTCAAAAGTTGAGGGTTTGTTGGGCGGTATCGGATTCTCCTTCTCTATACTAAATACTTTATACTTCATACTATTTTATTACCGGCTGCAGTTCCCTGATCAATACTGAATAGTAAATTTTGAATAATTGTCAACTGTCACTTGTCAATTGTCCATTGTTTACCCCCTCTTAAACCCTAAAAACCCTCATATTTTAACTTTTTCCTTCTTAATTTTTCCTTTTTCATTTTTACTTAGGTTGGTTCCCTTTTTTTTACGAAATTTGCGCCATTGAAATACTAAATATGGCTATTGAAATAAAAGTTCCTACGGTAGGTGAATCAATTAACGAGGTTACATTACTAAAATGGACTAAAAAAGACGGTGAGTACGTAGAAAGGGATGAAGTTATTGCTGAACTGGAAAGCGAAAAAGCCACTTTTGAGGTAAATGCCGAAAAAGCAGGGGTGTTAAAAACCGGTGCTAAAGAAGGCGATACCTTGCAGATAGGTGATTTACTGGCCACTATTGACGATACGGCCGAAAAACCCGCTGCTGCCGCAAAAACGGAAGAAGCGCCTAAAGCTGCCGAAAAACCTGCCGAAGCTAAACCGCAGCCTGCAGCCACAACAGCCGCTCCTGCTGCCGATGTAAAAGCCACTCCGGTTGCTTCTGCTATTATAGCCGATAAAAAAGTTAATCCTTCTGATATTGCTGCTTCGG
>CAYUMH010000162.1:0-8836 GCA_964445775.1 uncultured Terrimonas sp. | reverse complement strand
AAAACCAGGTTAGTCTCATTATTTAGTTTTTTAGCTAAAGCGGCGCCAATGGCAACGCTCATACCCTGACCTAATGACCCAGAGGCAATACGTACCCCCGGCAGGTGCTCGTGGGTAGTGGGGTGGCCCTGCAGGCGCGAATCGATCTGGCGGAAAGTAGCCAGTTCTTTAATATCAAAATACCCCGAACGGGCTAATACAGAATAAAATACGGGGGAAATATGCCCGTTTGACAGGAAGAAAACATCTTCGTTCTTAGCATCCATATCAAAGGATGGATCATGTTTCATGATATCGAAATAGAGTGCTGTTAAGAAGTCCGCACAACCTAAAGATCCTCCCGGATGCCCGCTGCTGGCGCCATGTACCATTCTTACAATATCACGACGAACCTGCGATGCTATTTCCTTTAACTGAGCCATATGGTATAAAAAAGAGTTTTAAAATGGGTTTGCTAAAAATATGATAGGCAAATGTGCAGTTTTTCTTTTACAAAACCTTTAGTTATATCAACTTTTATATGTGTACGTGTAAACACTAAAAAGCAGCTTGGTTCACTGTTCACATTAAATTAATTGTTAAAAGCGTGACAAATCCTTACTTTTGTCACGTTAAAATTAGAAAAATGCAAGATTTAGATGTCTTTTTAACAGCATCTGTCGCGTTCATTATCACTTTTTTAGCTATACCCGTAGTCCTTCAAATAGCTGACCGAAAGAAATTGTACGATGTACCTGACGAAAGAAAACTCCACACCCACCACGTATCATCACTGGGTGGTGTAGGCGTTTTTGTTGGGGCCATGTTTGCCCTTCTGTTAGCTGTCCAAGGTACTGTTTACCCTGAATTTCAATACTTTTTTGCCGCCATCCTGGTTACTTTTTTCCTGGGTCTTAAAGACGACCTGGTGGCTCTTTCCGCTACAAAAAAATTCATCGGCCAGATCATGGCGGCCGCTATCATTATACATTTAGGCGGTTTACGCCTTAATAGTATGTACGGTCTTTTCGGAATAAACGAAATACCGGAAACCTTTAGCATGGCATTATCTTATTTAACGATAATTTTTATTGTTAACTCTTACAACCTGATAGATGGTATTGACGGCCTGGCCGGCAGCCTGGGTTTATTATGCTGCCTGGTATTTGGCACCTATTTCCTTATTATTGGAGATACCGGTTATGCCTTGCTGGCTTTTGCCATGTCGGGTAGTTTAGTGGCTTTCCTGATCTTTAACCACCACCCTGCCAAAATATTTATGGGCGACTGCGGCTCCCTGGTACTGGGGCTTGTCTGCTCCATCCTGGCCATCAGGTTCATTAATATTGCCAATACCCCTAGTATTAATATTTCCTTACCAGCCGCCGTACCACTGGCTGTTTCGGTGATCATTGTTCCTTTATCAGATACGATCAGGGTATTTGCCACCCGTATTTTAAATGGCAAGTCGCCGTTTTCACCCGACAGGACACATATCCATCACCTGCTGCTGGATCGTGGTTTAGGCCATGCGGCAGTAACATTTATCCTGGTATCAGCCAATGTGGTATTAATTACCCTTACCTATATTTTCCGTTCTTTAGGACCTACCTGGACCCTTGCCGGCCTGTTAACCATTGTTTTCGGCGTAGTAGGCACTTTATATGCCACCCGCCCCCGCCGCAGAATGGTGGTGGCACCCAAAGCAATGGGCGAAGGAGCCGAACTGCAAACCCGTACTTCAAGGGTTTTAAGCATAGCTTCTTCCTTAAAGGATAAATTAAAGATTGACCAGAATTAATTGCTTAGATATTTACCGTAAAAGTGCTTTTTAACAGAAGCACTTTTTTTTTACCCCGTTGTTTATGTAGATTTGCGACTCTTATAACATACTTATGGCAGAAGACATTATTACAATAACAAAAGAAACAGAGGACGGGATGCAGAAAGCCTTAACGCACCTGGAATCGGAGTTAACCAAGATAAGAGCAGGAAAAGCCAATCCACAGATGTTTGATGGCCTGGCCGTAGATTATTACGGTTCGCCAATGCCTGTTAACCAGGTAGCCAACATTAGTGTAATGGACGCCCGCACCCTTACCATACAGCCATGGGAAAAGAACATGGTACAACCTATTGAAAGGGCCATTATTGCCGCTAATATGGGCGTTACCCCTCAAAATGACGGCCTGATCATCCGCATATTTTTACCACCGTTGACCGAAGAAAGGCGTAAGGAACTGGTAAAACGTTGCCAGGGTGAAGGAGAACAGTCTAAAGTAGCCATTCGTAATATCAGGCGTGATGCTATTGAGAACGTGAAAAAACTGCAGAAAAACGGTTTGAGTGAAGATGCGGCCAAGGACGGTGAAGCAGAAGTACAGCAAATTACTGACAAGTATATTGCCCAGGTAGATAAAGTACTGGCAGCCAAGGAAAAAGAAATAATGTCCGTATAAATAATAAATATTATTCTAACTATTTGAAAAGATCCTGCAGGCGCGGCTTGCGGGATTTTTTTATCAATGGACAAGTGACAATGGACAAGTGACAGTTGACAATGGACAATTAGCAATACACCATCAATAATCCAGCTTCTCACATCTGACTGCTCACATCCGACTGCTCACACCTGTCTATATACTCCCGATCTTCAATCCCTAATTCAAAATTCATCATTCATAATTCATAACTCATAATTCATAACTCTTACTTCCTGTTAGCCAAATAAACACCCGCCAGGATAATCAGCAGGCAGGCTACTTCTATCACGGTGATCAGTTCTCCGGCCAAAACACCCCAGAATAAAGCCACAAAGGGTACCCCATAGGTAACCAGTGAAGCAAATAAGCCGCCTTCCCTTTTTACCAGGGAATAAAACAGGAAAGTACCAATAGTACTGGCCGATAGTCCCAATACCACCGCATTGATGACCGCCCATTGAATGGTAGTATCTGTAAAATCAAGATCAAAAAAATCCTGGTGCCATAACATCAATAGCGCCGGCAGGCACATGGCAGATAAAGACACGGTAGACAAATGTATCGGGTTCACATCTTTCAGCTTATGGCTCACAATATTGATATTAGCGCCATAGGAAACCGTTCCGGCAATAATGAGCAAGGCATATTCAATATTATTGATCGTCAGGGTAGCATGATTATACGTGAGCAGGCAGAGGCCGGCAAAACCGATCAATACCCCGATGATCTTTTTCCAGACAATATGGTCCTTAAAAAAAGAAACACCGATCACCACCACACAGATCGGGGTCAGTGAATTTAGGATGCCCGCCAGGGAGCTGTCAATTTTCATAATACCATAGGCAAAACAAAAAGCCGGTATCAGGTTACCAAAAGCACCGGTAACGCAGGACAGCAGTCTTTTTTCACGGGGTATTTTTGTAATATGGAAAAATGCAAAAGGCACAAAAACAATACTGGCCGAAAAAATACGCAATGCGGCTGTCTGGGGAGCAGTTAATCCTTCACGGATCACTTTCATTAAAATAAACGAGCTGCCCCAGATAAAACAGAGCAATATAAATATGCCCCAGCTGATTAGTTTTTTGTTCATAAAGAATGCAAAGATGCTGAATACAGGAGATATTCACTTACTTAGTTTGTAAACCGGCAGACCTATAAAATAAAAAACCGCCATGTCCTTGCCGGTACATAACGGTTATATCATTAACGGGATATAGCCCGGTAAGTTTTATTGTTTTTCCAATACGCCTTTCAGGTTTTGTAATCCTTTTTCAAAATCATCGCCCATATCGTAAAACAGGCTCATGATATTAAATGGGTAAGGCGATTTGCCTGAAATGCCCCAGGTTACTTTAGTCTGACCCGGTCCGGCATCTGTAGTTATAAAATGCGCTGTGGCCGGATCACCAAAACCAAAATCCAGTTTGCTTTCTATTTTCTCCCCTTCCACAATATTGGTGATGGTTTGCGAACCCTTACCTAATTTTTTACCGTCCCAGGAGTATTTAAAACCAACCGTTCCGTCGGTACCTTCAAAGGTCTTTTTCAGATCAGGCTCTGACAATTGCCAAACACCGAAATTATCCTGGTTCTTAATATACTTAATATACTCAAACACTTCGTTACGCGGTTTATTAATTACTATTTCCCTTTCGCTGGTAAAGGTTTTGGGCAGTATAGCCGCTACAATTAAAACAATGACAATAATGGCCAGTATACCTAAGAGTATGCCTTTTACAATTTTCATTTTGTTAGTTTTTATGATGAAATGATGATGGAGATTTTCAGCTTTATTGTTCAGTGGGATAACATGGTTACCATAATCACTGGGAGGTCCATTTGCGGGCATTTATCTCGTTAAAACCGCCCTCTGCAGGATTAGGCACTCCGGTGCCTGTAGTAATTAGTTTATACAGGCTATCGCTTATAAAGTTTGTCCACCCGGCACTACAGGCCTCGTAACATTCATACTCCGGGTTCAGACCAATATGGGTAAAACAAAGGAATGTCTGTTCACCTTTTCTTTCAATATCAAATACAATAGTTGTACCCTTCCACTCGGTTTCGTCTTTCGTAAATCTAAAAAAATTATCCAATACCTGCCAAATAACTTTTTTACCCGGTATAGTTTCCACTACCCTGATATGACAGGAATGAACATCTTTGTAATGGTAAAAAAACTCATCGCCCGGTTGTTGGGCATTGCCGGTTACTTCTTCCGACCACCATTCATTTACCCGTCCAATGGCATTAAAGACAACAGCTTCCGACTGATGGAGCGTAAGTGTGATTGAAAAATCTTTTCCCGTTTTTTTCATCTGACTGCATTAAAAGTATTACGAATCACGGGGCTTGCGCCCCGTAATTAAATAGTATAAGGATATGGTTTTATTTAACCATCGCTTCGTTATAGTTGATCATCCAGTAAACACCGTACTTGTCTGAAAAACAACCAAAATAATCGCCCCAGAACTGGTCTTCCAATGGCATTTCTATTTTACCTCCTTCGGAAAGGGCTTTAAAATATTCGTCGGCCTGCTGGCGCGAATCAGGGAAAACTGAAATATAGTTATTGTTGCCTGCAGTCAGTTGCTGGTTCATGGATGGCATAATATCCGAAGCCATCAATAGCTCATTGCCAATGGGCAAAGCAATATGCATTACCCGTTGTTTCTCCTCTTCTGACAGGTTTTCTGTACCCGGTGCGCCACCCATACGGTGAATACCACCCACAAATTCGCCACCGAAAACAGATCTATAAAAAGTAAAAGCTTCCTCCGCTTTACCGTCAAAGTTTAAATAAGGATTTAATTTAGGCATAGTTGTATGTTTTAAAAGTTTAAAATTTCTATCTGTTTATTTCATCGAATGCAGGCCGATTGCGTTGCCTTCCGTATCGGAAACAATGGAGCAAAAACCATATTCGCCAATTGACATTTTAGACTGGCATATTTTACCACCAGCGGCCACTACCCTGCTTTCTTCCACGGCACAATCCTCGCATACAAAATATATCATGGTTCCACCGGCACCCACATTGGCGCCTTCCATTTTCACCAGGGTACCACTTGCGCCTGCATTTTCCATTTCACCGGGAAAGGCCCGCATTTGTAATGACTGATCGCCAGGCATGGGCATGTCCTGTAATTTTATATTCAATACCTGCTCATAAAATCCGGTAGCCCGGTCCATATCATTTACATAAATTTCGAACCAGCCGATGGGATTCATTTTTTTGTTTTCCATAATAGTTGTTTTTGTTATTTGAATTCAAAAGTATTTTTAATGAAAAAAATTACTCTTGCCATAGGACAAGAAATAGAAAGCGACTGGACAATTAATTAATTTGGAAATTAGCTATTGAATATATTCGGTATTAGCAAGAAACCCGCACAATGCCCAACAGCATTACTGCAGTACAAGTGTGCGACGCAAGGGACGATCAGAGTAGCAATGAAGTTGATTAACAAAAAAATAGCGTAGACCTTACACCCTGTAAAGTCTACGCTATTCAATGCGATTCAGTATTATGTAATAAAATTATTTTGACGCTTTTTTGATAGCATTGGCTATCGCTTGCAAGTGCTCGTTAAAATCGTTTAACTGCACTAACATTTTACCGGTTGCATCACCCTGTTCCAGTCCGCCAAATTTATTATTCTGCCTGAATATCTGTTTGATCTGCTCCCAACGTTCCAACTCTGCTGCTGTAATAACACCGGCCAGTTCTTTCAGTTTTAAAAGGTTGGCTTCCGCATCGGCGGTCAGTGTTTGTGACTCGCCCTCATAGTGGGATAACAATAATGTTTGCACTTCTCCCGTATTCATCAGGGGTACTACCCTGGCTGCCATTTTATTCATGTTACGGTATGACCCCTGCATTTTAAATGCCGGCTCGGTACGGTAAGCATCTTTCATGGCCGCACTGGCTATATACTGTGCATTTACTTTAATAACCGTATCCCTGATGCGTAATAAGTTTTTTAATACCGCTATGGCTTCATCCACCACCTGCGAAGGGTGATTGCCTTCAAGATCCGGTAAGATATCGCTATTGGTTTCTATATAACTCACCAGCTTATAAATATCATCAAAGCTTTTATTGGTTACCTGCAACAGGTATTTATTTTCCGCCACCGCATTTTCTATCAGGCTTAGTTTAAAGAGGTCTTCGGTATTACCGATCACATCACCCAGGTTATATACATCGGCACGGTTGGCCAGCATGTCGGGTATTTTGAACTTTTCGCCGCTTTCGGTATAAGGGTTGCCGGCCATTACCAGGCAAAACCTTTTACCCCGCAGATCATAGGTTTTACTTTCGCCTTCAAAAATGCCGTCCATCTTTCGCTGACCATCAGCCAGTGAAATAAATTTTTGTAAAAACTCGGCATTACAGTGTTGTATATCGTCCACGTACAACATCACGTTATCGGCCATTTCAAAAGAGAGGTTTATTTTTTTCAATTCCTCCCTGGCCCCGGATGTTTTAGCTTCCGAAGGATCGATAGAAGTGATCTGGTGACCGATGGTAGGCCCATTGATCTTTACAAAATGCAAACCCATTGTTTTTGCCAGGTATTCCATCAGGGTGGTTTTACCATAACCCGGGGGTGACACCAGCAATAACAGTCCCATACGGGCGGTACGTTTATCATCACCTGCCGTACCGATCTGTTTGGCCAGGTTGGCGCCGATCAAAGGAAAGTATACTTCATTGATCAGCTTGTTACGTACAAAAGAACTTAATACCTTAGGTTCAAATTCGTTTATTTTCAGGCTTTGCCTGTAATCGTTCACCAGGTTTTCCTTTAAGGTATTAAAAGCCCGGAACGCAGGCGCCACAACAGTTACAAACTGTTGTAACTTTTCAATAAACCGGTGATATTGTATCACCATTTCCTGGTTAACAATTGTTTTAAACACACCTTTCAGCCCGGTAATATGAACCGTATCGGCCGCCGTTTTTTCTCTGTAGGGATATTCTTTAAACAGTAATAAACAAACCGCTTCATCTGTGTAAAGGACATTATATTTTTGTGTATCCTGTTGTACAAAAGCGCTTACCCAGTTTTGCGTGATGTAGAATTTTTCTTCCAGCGAAAACAACTCCTGGTGTACATCCTGCTGAAAAGCGTCGGTCTTTTTATTTTTCTGCAAAAAAGCCAGGAAGTCTTTTTTTATCAGCCCGGCCTGCTGGCTGTTGCTGAACTGCTTATTTACACCGAACTCTTCGTACAAATAGCGGCTGACAAGCGACACATCGAAGGCCGGGTGTAAGAAAGCATGACCGGCCGCTAAAGCTGTCACTTCTTTTTCTACAATGCCCAGGCGGTTACTGCCGGGAAAACTGGTTCCGATAGTATGTGCCGCATGAATAACATGCTGCAGCTTTTGTTTTGCGGTATCGGATAGGGTAAACCAGAACAACTGACCGGCCACCCTTAGTGCAGGAGTATATTGTAAAGCCCCCAGTTCTGTACGCAGGTTCTGCAGCTGCGTATATATCAGTAATGCGTCGGTATTATGCACGCCTTTTAAATAACCGGCTGCATAATCACGTTCCGTTTTTTCCGTAATAAAAGGGGTAACATCCCAGCGGCTATCCTGCTGTTCACTTTCCAGTAAAGCCTGGTAGGCCAGGTATTCGGCGCGGTACACATCCTGGTTTTCCGATATTAATTCCTGCTCCCATACTTCCTGGTAACGGTATAGTTCTTCGGCCTCTACTTTTTTATAAAAGCCGGTACCGATCAGGTGATAGTACAGACCATCATTTTTACGAACAATGGTCAGGTTGAGTACCTGTTTATTGACGGTGAATTTATAATTGCCCAGGGCAATGATATTCTGCCCGTCAACAAATAGATCTGTTTTATCTTTTAACGCTCTCAGGGCATCTTCCTGCGCTACCCTTACCAGGTTTTCCAGGTTTTCTGCCTTGCCTACATCACCCAATGCTTTCAGATCACTAACGAGGTTACGGATCTTATCGATCATCAGGTCGGTAGAAAAGAAAGCGTAAATATTTTCTTTGGAATGAAAGGTCTGGGCCTTGTTCTCAATATTTTTTAAAATTCGTAAGCCGATCTGCTCCAATGAAGTGGTGCGCTTGTTTATTTGCGCAGTCAGCATCTCCTTTTTACCGGAAAATGCTTTGATCACTTCATCCCTTTTGTCTGCGATCTTTAACACAAACTCGTCAAAGTCGGCAAACCTGCTTTCCAGTTCTTCAATCTGTACACTGATCTTGGTAAGATAGTCCTCGCATTTTTCCGGGCTGGTGGAAAGGTCCAGGAAGTTAACGATACTCTGCTCCAATAGGGTAAGCTGCGCATGAAACTCTCCTGTTGCTTCACTGCTGCGTAATG
>CAYUMH010000161.1:0-8919 GCA_964445775.1 uncultured Terrimonas sp. | reverse complement strand
TGTTATCCTAATAAGAAGATACATGAGAAGCAAAATCATACGCAGAAAAAAGAAAAAATTTTAAAAAATAGCGGCTCGCCATTCCCGTTTAAGCTGATTGGCTAAAAAATAAGCCATCATCCGGGCCTGTTTTTTTGAAAAACAGGTCCGGACAATCAACCCGGTTTAACCAGGTTAATACCGCATCAGTTAGTTGAGCCTTATGCTTATAAGACAATTGAAGCAAAAAAATGGAGTACGGTAATAGTAAAAATGAATATTCAATAATTTTTATGCCCCTATAAGTACTATTCATTCATACATTGTTTATTGGCCGGCCGGTTTTACACAACTGCCCTATATTCATTGTATTAGCGTTAGTTTATATGTTCATTTACCGCTCCATTTACCTGCAATCAGTTTCATAAGCAAAAACCAAGATATACATTTTTTAATAATATGTACTTTTTATTGAAGATTGTACAAAAAACAAGGCCCTGAATACAATAAACAACTGTAAACTAAGCTTATACAGGTTATTTTTTTAGTGTAATGGTGGTATGAATGGTATTATAAAAAAAGCCGGCTATACAGCCGGCTTTTAAAAACGGGTATTCCGGGAATTATTTTACAATCACCCAGCGGTTTAAAAAATTACCGGGTGTTTCAATTACTATTTTATAAAAGTTTTGCGGGTTGGCCGATACATCAATGCTTGCTTTTTCATCGGCAAGGGGTACGGTAGCTTTCAGTTCATATTGGTCTTTACCACCTTCTTTAAACAAATTGGTATTGGTTACCCATATTTTGGCATCGCCTTTTTTCTGCAGGGCTTTCCAGTTTATTACCAGTTTGCCTTCTTCCAGTTTTGCACCGGCATTAATAGCCGAAAGTTGGCCGGTTAAAGACAGGCCGTCAATTTCCATGAGTTGTTCACGGGGTATCTGCACACCTAAAAAGGAAGCCAGTGTAGGCATAATATCCACTACGCCCGGGTTGCCGGTTTTATAATAATCGGTCAGGCCTTTTGCATTACTCACGATCCAGGTGCTTCTTTCCCTGTCCGACTGGCCGCCATGGTGTTTGCCGGTCTTTGCATCGCGGCCATGATCGGTGGTAATATAAATCACCCAGTCTTCCTTGAATTTTGTTTTACGGTAATTGATCGCCTCCCACAAACGGCCCATCTGTTTATCCATTAATGATATGGCCCTGTAATATTCCGGGCCATCACCAAACTTATGTCCCATATCATCGGTATACTCCAAATAAACCCAGGAAAGGTCCGGCGCTTCTTTTTTAATATAATCTGATGCCTGGTCCACCACGGCCTCATCAATACGTTGCATAAAATCACGGTTGGCATCATGAGGGTATTGAATAGTATCCAGTTCCAGCCCGTCAAAATGATGGGTCAGCATCAGTTTACCGGTTTGAGGCAAGCTCTCTCCTACCAGTTTGGTGCGGTTATCCAGCCAGCTGGAAAATACAGCGGTCTTTTTTTGCGGGTATTGTTCCTGAAAAAAACGGAAGATGGTCCAGTAGTTATAATTAGGCGCTTTAATATTATTATCCCACACATTGTGTTTGTTAACCCAGGTGCCGGTCAATAAACTGTTATAACCCACTGCCGAAATGGTGGGTGTTTGCGAATAAGCGCCTTTCTCGCCGCCTACATGGGCCCTGGTATAACCGTTCTTCCCGGCAATCTTATCCAGGTTAGGGGTTGGCTGGCTCTCAATTACATCGGCCGATATACCATCAACAATAACAAAGACCGCCTTTTTGGCCTTTTGCGCCTGTAACTGCAGGCCCGCACTCAATAACAATACTATACATAACCATTGTTTCATAAAAAAAATCCTTTTAAGGCATTGTTATTTCATTTTCGTGAAATTAAATCAATGCCTTTGCGTGTAAAAATTTTTAATGCAACTGGCTGCAGGTATAGAACCCTGCAGCCAGTTAACTATTTATCTGTTATCAGCTTATTGTATCAACCACATTACACCGTTAATATCATCGCCGGCACTGTATTGTCTTTTTACAGCTGCTTCTACATTCACCCGGTTATTATTGTATTCATCGGTAGGGTACATCCAGCGTTTCGGAATTTTTCCGCCATTTAAAATACCGGCGCCTGAGGTTTCAAAAGCAGGAAAACCCGTTCTGCGTTGTTCATAAAAAGGCTGCCAGCCTGTATTCATAAACATACTGATATATTTCTGGGTAATGATCTGCTCAATCTCTTTACCGGTTTGTAAACCTACCGCCGCCTGTGCCAGGTAATTATTGATTGCCGTTGCGGTGTACGCGTTATTAAAATTGGAGAAGTTCAGGGAAGCCTGGATACCGTTTTTATAAAATGTATTGGCATCACCGGTGATCCAGCCTCTGATCACTGCTTCGGCCAGTAAAAACTGTACTTCGGCATAACCCATTAACAGGCTGGGTTCGTTAATAGCCTGGTAAGAATAACGGTCGTGTATTTGCGAAGCATTGCCTGCTCCTCTTTTTGCCGTATTATAAGCCAGTGCGGCACTACCCAGTAATCCGTCATAGGCGTTAAAATCTGTTGCAGGTAATGTAGCCGAAGGTTTTGGTTTTCCAAACACAAACAAACGGGGGTCTTGCAGGTCTTTCAGTATCCGTACAAAAGTACTGTCCAGGTAATAATCCGTTTTCATGGAATTATTATTGAAATAAGGATACTGGTTACCGGTAATATCATAATAAGTGAATTTTCCGTTCTCAGTATTACTGCTTATCAAAGGGTATTTAGCCGGGTTGGACACGATATCGTTAAAACGCTGTTTGATATTTAAAGAAGTAACTGATTCTTTTTTAGAAAGGCTCATCAGCACACGCAGGGTGTAGGAATTGATCAGTCTTTTCCACCTGTCAATATTACCAGCATACACCAGGTCGCCGCCAATGGCTGTTTCGGCCGCAGATAAAGAGTCGGATGCTATTTTCAGGTCATTCAATACTCCCAGGTAAATATCTTCCTGTTTATCATATACAGGACGAATGGCCTGTGTATCGATAACATTATTATTGGCAATGGCCTGCATCATTTTCGAATAAGGAATATCACCAAATGTCTGGGTCATACCTACCACAAAATAAGAACGGAAGAATTTACCGATATAACGGTAGTTGAGTTTACCAACACGGGCAGCTTCCTGTTCCATTTTTACCACCTGTGCAATATTGCTGTAGCCCATGCCACTACGCTGCCAGCCATAGTACTGGGAGTTACTGGCCCCCTGGGTATATACCAGGTAACGGGAAGCCAGGGCTGCATCAGCCGAAATAGTTGAAAAAGCGTTCCGCTCAATAGCCGGTAATAATAAAGAAGGGTCGGCTACCGTGGGATTATTGGGATTCAATTGATAATCTTCAAACTTATTACAGGACGAGAATACCGCCAGCAGTAATAATAGGAATAATGAGGTATATTGTTTCATCTTGTTAATTTTATTATTGTCAGTTTGCGGTTTAGAACTTCAGGTTCAGGTTTACACCAATGCTGCGCATAGAAGGTGTTTGCAGGTTATCCGATTCTGCATCAGGGTCAACATTCGGTATTTTAGACAGGATGAAAAGGTTATTACCGATCAGTGAAACCGATGCCGATTTAAATACATTTTTCACCCACCTGGCCGGTACATTATACGTTAATACCAGGTCACGCATTTTTAAATAAGTACCGCTGTAATAGTGATAATTATTAAGCATGCCGCCGCTGGTGGTCTGCATAAAGCTGATATAGTTCACTGCTCTTGTATTAGGTGCAAACTTGCGGGTATCTGATAAAACATTACCATAAGCATCATAGGTTACGCTACCCGAGGTAACTACCACACCAGGACCTACATAGGTACTGTTACCGGCATTGGCATCATCACGGTATTGCGTTACCGTACCCTTGGCCGAACCACCCCACCACATTTTCTGGTTGGTAGTTGAATAGATCAGGCCACCTAAACGACCATCGAATGAAAAGCTAAGGGAGAAGTTTTTATAGTTAAAGGTATTCTGCACACCATATATCCAGTTGGCATCGCTGTTACCAAAGTACTGACCATAAGGAGAAACGGCCTGCATGCCATTGGCATTGTAAATAGCCTGACCATCAGGCGCCATGGCCTCAGTGATATAAATCCTGTCCATTCGCTGGCCTTCTTTTACCTGGCCGATATATCCGTCAGGATTATCCGTAGCGTCTTTTAACCAGCGGTGTACATTGCTGAAGTTAATACTGGCATCCCAGCTAAAATCTTTTCCTTTAAATGGTGTACCGCTCAGCATCATCTCCCATCCTTTCCTGATATACACATTCGCATTGGTCAAGATATTTGTATAACCACTTCCCTGTGAAGGATAGATATTGGCAAAGTTGTTATAGTCTTTGTTGCGGAAATAAGTTACGTCCAGGTTCAGCCTGTTTTTAAGCAAGCCCACTGCTACACCATATTCACCCGAAAGTACGGTTGATGGTACCAGGTCGGGAGAAATAAAGGTAGATGGCCAAACCAGCGAGGGTACATTATTCCATTTAGGCCCGATGCTGTAAGTGGTCAGGTGAGCATAGGGATCGCTGTTATTGATAAAGCCGGTATTTACTTTAGCCCAGGCACCTCTTACTTTTAAGAAAGAGATGGTTTCAGGTAAAGTCAGCACATCAGATAAAACTGCTGATACACCGGCAGATGGATAGAAATAACCGTTGTTTTTTATGGGTAAAGTTGAGGTTTTATCATAACGGCCGGTGAAAGATAAATACATAAAGCCAAGTGCTTCCACATCCAGCATACCAAAAGCGCTGGCCGTTCTGCGCTCACGCAACAGGTTAGATCCTTTTAACGGGTTAATGGAGTTACTCAGGGCATAAAAACCGGGAATGGTTAAGCCGTCGGTAGAAGTGTATACCGATTCAAACCTCCTGTAAGCATTACTACCGCCCGCAGTTACATTCAGTTTCAGGTTTTTACCAAAACTGTGTTTGTAATTCAGTATCAGGTCCGAAGTAATATCCAGGTAGCTGGTATTATCTGTTGAAAAATTGCCTCTTGATATATAACTGTACGCAACGTAACTATAAGGCTCCTGTACAGAGGCATTGGTAGAGTATTGGTTGAAGCCGTTCCTGAATTTCACGGTAAAATCATCCGATATTTTGTAATCAAAAGTTACCTGGCCAAAACTGTTATTTCTTTTATAAGCATTCAGGAATTCATTGGCCACAAAATGCGGGTTATTATACCAGGATAAATTATAGTTGCGTTGCTGCAAGCCTTCCCTGCCCGGCATCCAGTAATTCTCCAGGTCGCGGATATCAATATCCGGACCGATCCACAGGATCAGGTTATATAAATAGTTGGGAGGACCATAACCAACCGTTGGATAGTTATCGGAATATTCCCTGTTATAAGTTAGTTTACCATCCATACTCAAGCGGGGAGCCAGCTGGTAGTTACCACCGATAGAAAAGGAGGTATTGTTTAAACCCGTATTCGGCACCACCCCTTTTTGGGTAATATGGTTGGCCGATACACGGAAAGCGCCTTTCTCTGTACCGATTGATGCGGCTACACTATTGGTAGAGAGGATACCGGTGCGGAAAAAGTTTTTAATATTGTCTTTACCTCTCGATAAAAACGGGGTTTTAATACGCTGCCCGGTAATAGGATCAATAGGGCTGTCATATTGTGTGGTTTCAAAATAGCCGCTGGGTGTACCGGTAACACGCTGGTCCAGTTTAGGTCCCCATATCCAGCCACCGCCTTCGGTGCCACCGCCTGAACCATTTACATAAGCATATTTGCCCTGGTCGCCGTTGCCATAAGTGGTTTGTACCTTAGGTATTACCGTATAACTGGTCTGGAACATGGTGGAAGAGTTCAGCTCCACGCTTACTTTTCCTTTTGCTCCTTTTTTGGTAGTATATAATATAGCACCATTCACGCCCAGTGCACCATATAAAGCACCGGCAGCCGTTCCTTTTAACACACTCACACTTTCAATATCATCGGCATTAATTTTATACGGGTCGGCATCCGGATCGGGAATACCATCAATAACGATCAATGGTGTTCTGCCCCTTAAAGAAATGCCGGGGTTACGGAACAGGTCGGTGGTATTATTAATATTCAAACCTGCTACCCTGCCGGTTAAAGCACCTAATGCAGTGGGTGCTTTTGTTTTGGCCATTACATCGCCGTTTACTTCCTGTACGGAATAACCCAGTGTTTTCTGCTGCTTTTTTATACCCAGGGCCGTCGTTACCACTACTTCATTTAATTCATTGGCATTGGAAGGCTGTAACCAGATACTCAATTCAGTATTTCCGGTTGCCTTTATTTCCTGGTTCTCATAGCCCAGGTAGGAAAATATAAGTGTCGCATTGGGAGATACGTTTAAACTAAAACGTCCTTCACCATTGGTAGCCGTACCACGGGCAGACCCACTGACGGTTACCGATACACCGCTGAGCACGCTGCTATCCGCTGCGGAACGTACCCTGCCGGTAACGGTTTTATCCTGTGCGCTTACCCGGCAACACAGTAATAGAAAAAAAACAATCCCAGTTAATGATTTCATACTTGAAATTTTTAAGCGTTGATCTTTTGATTGCGATAGATAAGATGATAAAAGCTGATAAATTGGTCAAAACAAAATTAGTGTTAAAAATAATAGATTGAACGATCATTCAATTAATTATTATTGCCGTAATACAAGGGTTACAATTTGTTAACGCAGACATTCCTGAAAATAACTTACCATTGATTTTCATAGCATTACAAGATTTCCTTATTGTTAAATCCTGTTTTTATTGAATGAGTGTTCAACCAACACTTATCTTTGTAACAAACGTGCATAAGTATTTATGGGACGAAAAAGTATCAAGGCATCCCGCCAGAAAGAGATCATCGAAGCATTTTATAAAGTGGCAAAAAAGGAAGGACTGGAAAACGCTTCTATTGCCAAAACCGCTGTGCTTATTAATATTAACCCCAGCCTGGTTATTCATTATTTTAATACAAAAGAAGCTTTGGTGTACGGGTTAATAGAGTATATACTGGACAAGTATGTACTGATATTTAAAACACCGCCCGCTTACCGGGATGATCCTGAAAAAAGGTTATTACATATTATTGATAATATTTTTTCGCATAAATGGAATACCTTATTTGACGACAGTGTGGCATACAGTTGTTATGCACTTGTTTTCCGTGATAAAAAAGTAAAGGAGAAATACAAAGTTTTATTGGAAAGCCTGCGGACCAATTTAAAAAATATTATTGACGAATGTAACGAACGCGGCGTGCTGGCAGTAGCCAACCCGGCGCTCACGGCCGATATTATTTTTGTAATTGTTGATGGAGCTTACTACTACCTGAGCCTGGTAAAGAATAAAAAAGAATACCAGGAAAAACTGGCCAATTATAAACAACAGGCCTTGTTACAACTTAACCTTTCTTCTTCCGGGTTAAAACAATAATGGCCGTAATAGCAATAATGCCCCAGAAAATATTCACCACTACATTGGGCAGATCGGCGTAATACAAAGCATTAGCCGTTAGTCCCACTGCCCCCACCACATTCAGTAAATGATAAGCCGGCTGATCGGCCTGTAACTTTCTTATACTTAATAAAAGATAAGCCAGGAGATAAGAAATGGTGCCTACCCAACCTAACACAGGGTAAATAACAGGAATAATTGCAAAGGGCATACGTTTACTTTTATACTACTTGTCACCAGCAGTTTTTCAAACAGTTACAGTAAAGCTACAGGGAAAGGACGATTCAACTATTTTTTTTGTATTAAGATTATAAAAATATTCATTGAAACACTGTGTAAAACGCCCCTTTTTCAATGAAAACTGAAAATATATTATCATTATATAATACATATAAAAATACATTACTGTTACTCATATAGATTAATAAATATTCATATATATTTGCGCCTCCAATATCTAATACATGAACACAACCATCGTACGGATTTACTCCTACCTATATCTTTATTTGCCTCCATGTAAGCTTTATCCTGTTGCATCCGATCCTTCATTCCTTTAATCCATAATTTGAGTTTCATGAGACAATCAGCCCTCTTTGTACTTTGTTTTCTTTTTTCGACGTTCTCAGTACGTTTATCTGCCCAAAATGAGCCTAATACCATCAGCGGATTACAGCTATGGTTAGATGCTTCTGATCCGAATGGCAATGGTACTACTCCACTTAACGGCGCCACCCTCAGTAGCTGGCGTGATAAGTCTGGCTTTAACCGTCACACTTCCATTTCCAGTTCCGGCAGCGGTTTTACATCACCCGCCTATTACAGTAACCAGATAAACGGTAAAGCGGTCATTCGTTTTACCCGCACCAGCCGCACGGTGGGTGCCGGTTATTTATCGGCCCTGGATATCCGTGCCGTAACCAATCCAAACATCACCATTTTAACCGTGTATAAACAAGGCACTCACCACGAGGACCAGGCCGTATGGGGTTGTGATGATGGCAACTGGGACCGCTTTTTCTTCAGTTCCCGCGTAACTGCTCCGCAAAACGGCTCGGTATCTATCGGCCCCGGTGGTGTTACTACTGTTGATGTAGCCGGTGCAGGCCAGTTAGGGGCGCTGCAATGCCTGACAGCCGTTTACAGCAAAGCAGGCGGCACCAATGGTTCTGCTATTTACCTGAATGGCAACCGTATAGTAGGTTTTACCGATAACACCACTACGGGTACAGATGCGCTTGCCAGCATACGTATAGGACTGGATGGTGATGATAATTATTTTAACGGCGATATTGCCGAGATGATCGTGTATAACCGGGTATTGACCGCCTGTGAGATCACGCAGGTAAACCGTTACCTGAACCAGAAATATGGTGTATCCTATTCCGGTGTTACGATTAGTGCAGGCAGTG
>CAYUMH010000160.1:0-8928 GCA_964445775.1 uncultured Terrimonas sp. | reverse complement strand
GCTTTACCAAAAACTTCGGTGTACAGTTAGATGGCTTATATGCTATACAGGGCCGTAAGTTTGAAACAAATAATGCCGATTTTTTTCAGCAGGTACATTATATTAAAGTAGCTCCCATGTTCACCTACACCTCCCCTTCTATCGGTATTGTTTCCTTTACCGGTAAAATAGGCCCGCAGGTAAGTTTCCTTACCAGTTCAAAACTAACCGATGATGACGGTGATAAAGTAATCGGTAATATGAATGACCTGTACGAAAAAGTAACTTTTGGTGGTGTAAGTAACCTTGGGGCACAGTTCCAGTTAACTAAAAAACTGTTTTTAACCAGCGGTATACGTTTTGATATGGATTTTACCAATGCGGAGAATGAAGACCATGTTGACTATCCCTCAAACAGGGCTACAACATTTAACAGCAGCCTGGGCTTAGAGCTGGGTGTTAAATTTCAGCTATAAGAATTTCCTTTCCGTACCATAAAAGTGTAGCCTATCTGTGCTACACTTTTTTATTTAACAGCAACCGGTATACGATCATTTATTTTTTGCTCTTAACAAATCAGCAATCGTCCTTGCCTCTTCCAGGGAAAAACCTCCTTCAATATTTACCGGGTTGCCCATAGCAGCTGCTATGATCACCGGCATGGCTATTACTTTTTTGTTTACCACTATGGCAATGGGTTTACCTGTATTTGCAGCAGCCAGCTGTTTCAATTTATAAGCCCCGGCTTCCGTAAATGTAATTTGTACTACCGGCGCCCCCATATCACTCACCTGTACGCCGGTTTTACTGATATCCGTTTTCGTCAAAAAAGGTTTTAGCCTCAATTCCGGTAAGGCATCATTTGGTTTTTCTTTTTCCACAATAGCATAAAAACCATCTCCCCTGTCTACTGCAAAAGGAACAATATTACCGGCTGTATGATTGTTTTCCGGGTTTACGGGCGCAATAGGCGGTACTACACCAGGTATAGTAACCAGTGTTTCACTGTCAACATCATCTTTCTCTTCCTCTTTAAACCCATTGTATTTATAAACAGGCAAATCGCCTTCACAAGCGGAATAAAAAATACTGCCGGCAGCTATTGCTATACCCGGCAAATCGGTTGTTATTTTTACCGGGGCCAGTTTGCTGTACTTATGCAGGTACCTGTCATCGTTGTATTGGTTATCACGGTAATAATCTTCATTATCCTTTGCCCATTTACTCACATACTGGTTTGTATTTTTATCGTAGTCATACGCCAGCGGGTCGGCCTTGTAAAATATTTTATAATGCCGGTTGGCAAAAATCTCCTGCTGCCGGGCCGTATGCATAAGCGCATATTCGGCCTTCATCGCCAGTATCTCCTGCCATTGTTTTTGTTCATCCGCATCCATTACCTGCTTTACAATGCCACGGTCGCCAAAGTTTTCAGATAATTTCAGCACCTGTTCGTCACCGGACTTTTCCACTATTGCCACAAAGGGTTCATAATACCGTTGGGGTTCATTGTAAATAAGGATAAAATCATTCCAGCCCTTCGCTATCTCAAAAACCGAGTATCTTGTCTCCGCCCCTGTTTCCCCCCACTCATTCTCTCTTACATGCGAGAGGGTAATTTGTCCCGGTACTTTCTCCGCTTCGTACACATAGGGAGCACTGAAACAATTGGCAAGATCATTAAACACTCTCCTGGCGCTATCCAGGTTAAACCGCACATAGGTTTTACCTTCTTCAAAGCCCAGGAAATTCATTCTTGTTCTGTTACCAATACTATTATTCTGGGTAGCATATACTTCAAACAATTCGGGCCTGTCAGGATAAAAATGCAGCAATTCTCCTTCAAACACATATTTTCCCGGCACCATGGTAGCATAACCGTATAACATAAAAGTACCATCTTCAAAAAGACAAATACCATCATTATTGCCATAACGGCCACTTAATTGTTTATACCGTTGGTTGTCCGTTTGTGATATACCCATATTTGCCATCAGCAATATACATGCTGTTAAAAATAATACTTTCATTGCCAGGCAAAGATAAACCCGGCCTAGCTAATAATACCGTTAAAGAAAATAGCTGTTATTCATTGAGCAATTGTTTAACGTCTGCCAGCATTGCTGCAGCAGTAATTGTTTTTAATTTATTTATATCAAAAACCGCTAATGCAGCATTCAACCTTTTCAAACGGGCAGTATCACCATTCTTTGTGTACAACTCCCGTAATAAGCGGATTTTTTCAAAATCCTGGATGCCTTCAATTAGTTTTTCGAAACGTATGGAAGTCCTGGGACCGGGATATACCTGGTAAGTGTCTCCTGCCGGCCAGGTTTTAAAACGCGAATCCGTTAATGGTGTAGCCACCCAGCTATTATATGCCCAGCGCAGGTAACCGGTAAAACCTTTAGCGGCCGCATACCAGCCTAACCACACGTGTTCGTCAGGTGGCGAAAAAGTAAAGCCGTTGGGATAGTTTTCTGTACAACAGGTATAGTAAGTGCTGGGCTTTTTGCCGGCAATACGCTCCTGCAACACTTCTTTCGGGAACTCCAGGTTGGAAGCAACGCAATAGTCATAAATATCTTTTTCAATTTCCGGGTGATAGTTCCCCGCCAAAGTAATTTTCCATTCCGGGTCAGCAGCCTTTAATAAATCAATCACCACCTGCATATCTTTCATAGGCCTTTCATCCATTGCAATGGTGGTGATACCAAACCAGCCTTTCTTTTTCAGGTGCAGGGCAAAACTCTGTAACATGGGGATCCAATGATTGTAATAGGCCGCGGAACCAATGGCCGCTTTTAATACCGTATCCCTGCCGGCTTTTTCATCATAGTAGCCAAAGGAAAGGCTCCAGGGCACCATACTATAACAATTGATCTGTTTTGTTATACCACAACTCATTACAAAACTTACATACTCATCAAACAATGTGTAATCATAGCTCCAGGAACCGTCAGTATGTTTTATCCATTTAATAAGCGACGGAAAATCATCGTAAGTCTGGTGACCCCATGGCTCGTTCATAATACTGGTGGTAATACATTTTTGACCGGCCTTTGCCAGCATTTCGTAATAAGGACGCATAAATGTATAATGTTCCTTACTCCATAAGGGCACATCATGAACCCTGGCAACAGCTGCCGGGTGCTGCCATAGGTCTAGGTGGTAACTCCACTCCGATGGTGGTGGCAGGGTTTTGTCAACTACTTTAATCAAATAAGGGAGGAGATAATTTTTATCCGCCTTAATAATAATATGTCCATTATAACTTCCGGGTTTAGCAGTAGCAGGCACCTGTATACTTATCCATACAGGTTGTACCGTATTGGCAGCAACAGGTATAACTTGTATCCGGTCAATAGGATCCGCTACAACAGAGGAATCAAAATCCTGAGGCTTTCTGTGACCACAGCCCTGGCCGAATTCATCCGTCTTCACATAACGCACAAACCCTGCCTGAATATTTTCTTCGGCTATAATATCCTTACGCTCTGATATTAATGTGGATACGGTAAATGAAAGTTCAGCAATTGGTTTATTGGTCCATAACAAAACCTGTGTGTGCAGTTTTTCACCTTTCCAGGCAGTACCTTGCCATGTAGGCTTTATACGTCCTGTGGGTATTTTATCTTTTTCATACCGTATACTGCTGTTGCCAAAACCTACCATTACCGGCATTCTCAAGTTCCAGTTCCCAAGCGATCCGGCAGAAGGAATATAGGGATCCGCATAATAGGCATTGTTATAACTATTGTCCTGAGCATAAATACGTGTAACCGCTAATAACGTACAAAATAAAAGCCCCCAATTTCTCATACTATTCTTTATTTACAAAAACAAGATACAGATTAAAAAGCCTGTGCAGCGCTTAATTGCACGATCAATTTTTATCAATCGTTTGTGTTTCTTATATATAAAATAAAGCTCATTTTTTAGCCGGGAAAGAAATTTCAAATACAAACACTTATTTTTATCCAAGATTGAACACCAATTAAACACTTATTCATGCATAGCCTGTTACCTTTTTTGCTTGCTATGATAGCAGCCATTGTGCTGTTGCAAATGTGGGCCACCAAATTAAAGATCGCTTATCCCATTTTACTGGTGGTAGCCGGTCTGCTTATTAGTTTCATTCCCGGATTACCACGTATACATATCAACCCTGACCTGATCTTTTTCATGTTCCTGCCGCCCCTGCTTTTTGAAGCGGCCTGGTCCATTTCGTTTAAAGAGATGAAAAAATGGTGGCGGATCATCGGCAGCTTTGCCTTTTTGGTAGTGCTTTTTACAGCGCTTTCTGTTGCGATTGTTACCAATTATTTTATCCCGGGTTTTGGCCTTGCACTCGGTTTCCTTTTAGGAGGTATTGTATCGCCACCCGATGCGGTGAGTACCGGAGCCATCACCAAGTTTGTTAAAATACCCAGGTCTACCTCAACTATCCTTGAAGGGGAAAGTTTGCTGAATGACGCTTCCTCTCTTATTATTTTTCGCTTTGCACTGATCACCGTCACTACCGGGCAGTTTATCTGGCAGGAAGCTACCCTGAGTTTTTTGTGGATGGTTATCGGGGGTATCGGCATTGGTTTATTACTGGCATGGGTATTTGTACAGGCACACAGGCGTTTGCCCACCGATGCCCCTTCAGATATTGCACTCACGTTAATTGAACCCTATTTTATGTATTGGGCAGCAGAACAGCTGCATAGCTCGGGCGTACTGGCCGTAGTAAGTGGCGGTTTGTATATGGCCAACCGGCGACTGTTTTTTTTAAACAGTTCCAGCCGTATTAAGGGCTATAGTGTTTGGGAAAGTTTTGTGTTTATTCTCAATGGTATTGTTTTTTTAATCATTGGTCTCGACCTGCCGGAGATTGTTGACGGTCTGCGCTCAAAAGGCATTCCTTTAAATACGGCCATCGGTTATGGCGTACTGGTAACCGCCGTACTGATCGTAGCCCGCATTATCAGTTCCTATGCCGCATTGGCTGCCACACTTATCTTCAGGCCATCAGTGGCGCCCCATGCTTCATCCACCAGGAGAAGGTTATTGATGCCGCTTCTATTAGGCTGGACGGGTATGCGGGGGGTGGTATCCCTGGCAGCGGCTTTATCCATCCCCGTAACATTGGACGACGGTACTCATTTTCCTTACCGGAACCTGATACTCTTTATCACTTTTGTGGTGATCCTGCTTACTTTAGTGGTACAGGGGCTTACACTTCCCTATATCATTAAACGCAGTGGCCTGTTCGATGCATTTATGGAAAGCTCACATGCAGAAGCCAAACAGCAATTGAAACGTGATCTCCGCCAACATATCTACCAGTTCCTTAAAACAAAATATGATAATAGTCCCCAGGATCATGCAGGCATGCAAAAAATGCTGCAACACTGGGAGGAGAAATCAAAAGCTGCCGACGATGAATGGATGACCGGCAAAACAAAACGCATCTTCCTGGAAATGCTGGACAGCCAGCGGGAATACCTTGTACAGCTCAATAAAAACCCGGCCGTAGATGAAGAATTGATACGGGCACAGTTATACCAGCTGGACCTGGAGGAAGAACGGGTGCGGATGTTGTAACACCCTCATGAAAGAAAAAGCTATTTACATTCAAAATTTCTTCAAAATTCAAATGGTACCTTTACAGGGACATGAAAATTTTAATTATTGAGGATGAGCAGGAATTAGCTAAGAACATTGCCGAATACCTGGCAGGGGAAAATTATTTATGCGAATTTGCCGGTACCTATCAAAAGGCCCTGGAAAAAATTGCCGTTCATCAATACGATTGTATCCTTCTCGATATGATGCTGCCGGACGGTAGTGGTATGAAGATCCTGGAAACACTAAAAAAAGAAGGAAAACAAGACGGTGTAATTATTGTATCCGCCAGGGATTCACTACATGATAAGATCACCGGCTTACAAATAGGTGCTGACGATTACCTCACCAAACCCTTCCATCTTTCTGAGCTGTCGGCACGTATCTATTCTGTTATTCGCCGCAAACAATTTGCCAATGCCAATATTATACAACAGGATGAATTACAGATAGACCTGCTGGCCAAAACGGTTTCTGTAAATAAACAACAGGTAATTCTTACAAAAAAAGAACTTGACCTGCTTCTCTTTTTTATCGGCAATAAAAATAAGGTCATTTCAAAAAGCACTTTAGCCGAACATTTGTCGGGAGATTTTGCCGACATGTTAGACAATCATGATTTTGTGTACGCCCATATTAAAAATCTTAAACGGAAATTAACTGATGCAGGTTGTGATAATTTTTTAAAAACCGTATACGGAACAGGTTATAAATGGGAAGGATGAAAAAATTACTAAACAAGACACTGACCGCATTTACCATTTACGCCCTGGTTGTGCTGGCAGCCAGTGTGCCTGTTTATTTTTACCTGGTAGATTCTATCTGGCTCTCCGAACTGGACGAAAACAATGAAATCCTTGCCAATAAGATCAAAAGAGGTTTAGATCAATTACAGTTAACGGATGCTGAGCTAGATGAAAGTATTACTTTATGGAATAAAACGCAACCCGGTTCCAGACTGGAACAAAGTGAAAGACCTTTAGATACCCCGGATAGTACTTACACCATTATGCGTCGCAATACTTATCCTGGCCATGACGAGGTAGACCGTTTCAGGGGCTTACAAAAAATGATTGCTATTAATGGAAAAACATACCAGCTGAATATAGAGACCAATGTGGAAGAGACCGAAGAAACCGCTGCAGCCCTGGCTATTCTCACATTTATTTTCTTCCTGATCCTCGTTATCGGTTTTTTGTTATTAAACAAACGCCTGTCGGTAAAGTTATGGAAGCCATTTCAAAATACACTCGCCAAACTAAAAACATTCAACCTCAACGAGCAGTCGAATATTAGTTTTGAGCAAACAGATACACTGGAGTTTGAAGAGTTAAACCAGGTATTAAACAAACTCATCGAACATAATATTGCTACTTTTAAAAGCCAGAAAGAGTTTACAGAAAACGCCTCTCATGAATTACAAACGCCCCTGGCAATTATAAAAGGCAAGCTGGATATTTTATTACAACAGGAAGTATTGTCCACAAGACAGTATGAGATCATAGAAGATATTCATAAAGCATTGGTACGAAGTACCCGTATTAATAAAAACCTCTTGTTACTGGCTAAAATTGAAAACAGGCAGTTCCCGGAGAATATCACTACGAATATCAGCGAAGTATGTGAACAATGTATCACATCCCTGCAGGAACATATTGACAATAAACAGATCAGGCTGGAGCAGGAGATCATCTCCCCGGTAAATATTACCTGCAACCCGGCTTTGCTGGAAACCCTCATCAATAACCTGCTTATTAACGCAATCCGCCATACGGCTACGGCCGGAACGATCCGGTTTCGTTTAACGGCATCCGGTCTTCTTATTGCCAATTCCGGAACTAAAGCCTTACCGGCTGATGCTTTATTTAAACGGTTTCATAAACATTCGGAAGACAATAGCGGAAGCGGCCTGGGGCTGGCCATTGTAAAAGAGATCTGTCATCTTCATCAATGGAACCTGGCCTATCAATTCGGAGATAATATGCACCAATTTTCTATTATTTTTAAATAATGTACCTATCTACGACAGGTGTAATTACCTGCTTCCAAAATGTTGCTGATACCAATTTATCTGAGCTTTTATCCCTTCTTCCAGCCTTGTCAGCGGCTCATACTGTAACAGGTTCCTGGCTTTATCAATCACCGCCTTGGTAAACAACTGGTCCCCGTCCCTGGAAGGAATTTTATGGATCAGTATTTTTTTATTTAATATCCTTTCCACCATTTCAATTCCTTCCTGTGTGGTGGTTTCATAAGGAGAACCTATATTAAACACTTCATTATTTACCTTATCCGCTTTACCTATCACACTGATCAGTCCATTGATAATATCACCGACATATGTGAAACTGCGTTTATGCTTCTCACTATTTTCGTATAAGGGAAAAGCGGTATCATTAAAACCCGACCTGATCAGCAGGCTATACAATTTTTCCGGTCTTTCGCGGGGGCCATATACAGAGAACAGCCTGAGCGAACAGGCTTTCAGACGGGCTTTCCGGCTATAGCTTAGCACCAGCTGTTCTGCCGCTAATTTTGATACGCCATAGTAAGAAACCGGTTGCGGTATTTTATCCTCATCAAAGGAAGCATTAAACCCATAAACGGAAGAGGTTGAAATATTGGCAAACAATTTCAGTCCTTTATTCTCCCCTGAAAAATCAAGCAGGTTTTTGGTAGCCACTACATTATTGGAAAAATAGTCTTCAAAAGTAGATTGTGCTGCAATACCGGACTGTGCCGCCAGGTGAAAAATATAATCAAAATCGGCAGGAAGTTTTTGTAATGCTTCGGCATTCCGGAGATCTATCTTTTTAATCGTTCCACCATTGTTTACAAAATCAGCAACATTTGATTGTTTCAATGCCGGATCGTAATAATCAGAAAAATTATCCACCCCGGTCACTTCATATCCCAATGTTAATAATTTATCTGCCAGGTGCGACCCTATAAAGCCGGCCGCTCCTGTTACCAGTATTTTCAGTGTCCCTTGTTCGTCAACGCTATGCATACTAAAATGTGTTAGAGTATAGTTTATTCATTTTTTTTATGACCTGCAGACAGGCCTCCTGATAAGTACAGCAAACGCAATCAATCAGTAACCAGGTAAAAATCTACGTATAACCTGGATGTACCGCTTGCCAAACCACTTTTGCCGCTCGTTAAATCGATGTACCCTTTTTTTTGAATATGGTAGCCGGCAAATTTTTGTTTAAATAAAACACTATCAGCCGCGGCTACCAATATCCCCATAGGCTTTGCCGGTGTACCCGTTTGAGGAATTGCCGGGATAACAGTACCATAATCCCATACTATTTCCGGGGAAATTTCATTGAA
>CAYUMH010000159.1:0-9086 GCA_964445775.1 uncultured Terrimonas sp. | reverse complement strand
GCCATCGGGTCTTTACGCAGGTCAATAGCTTCTTCGTTTTTAAACTCATCGGCTAACCAGTCCATGATCACTTTATCAAAGTCGTCACCACCTAAGTGCGTATCACCATTGGTGCTTTTTACTTCAAATACACCATCACCCAGTTCCAGTACCGAGATATCGTAAGTACAGCCACCTAAGTCAAACACGGCAATTTTCTGGTCGTGTTTACCTTTATCCAGGCCATAAGCCAGGGCTGCGGCAGTAGGTTCGTTTACAATACGGCGTACGGTTAAGCCTGCAATTTCACCGGCTTCTTTGGTAGCCTGGCGTTGCGCATCGTTAAAGTAGGCAGGTACGGTAATAACCGCTTCTGTTACTTCCTGGCCTAAATAATCTTCCGCCGTTTTTTTCATTTTCTGTAATACCATGGCCGATATTTCCTGGGGGGTATATAACCTGCCGTCAATATCAATACGCACGGTATTATTGTCGCCTTTGGCAACTTTATAACTCCAGTGACTGATCTCTTCTGTTACCTCGTTGAACTGGCGGCCCATAAAACGTTTTACCGAGTTAATGGTGTTCTGAGGGTTTGTAATGGCCTGGCGTTTGGCAGGATCACCTACCTTACGTTCGCCGTTTTTCAAGAATGCAACTACTGACGGGGTTGTTCTGCGCCCTTCGTCATTTGCAATTACCACAGGTTCGTTACCTTCCATAACGGCAACGCAACTATTTGTGGTACCTAAGTCTATTCCAATAATCTTTCCCATAATAAAAAAATTCTCCTTTTATGTATTTGCCCCTTATCTGCAGGCAAACTTTATTGTCAATCATTATGCCGAACCGGCAAGTATGAAAAAATGTCATATCCGGCGTGTCAGGTCACGGATTTAACACATTCTCTGTCATATTTATAGGTAAAAAAGGGCATACCAGGTATCTTTTTGTCATTTGGGGCTGTCGGCAGCAGTACCCATATCAGCTGTAGTTGGGGCTGTACGTTTGTAGTGCCCGGCCTGCACAGTTTACCCACCCTTCACCGGCCAGCTACCACTTCCATCCCCCAGCCTTTCAGTTGTATACCAATTGTAGTAAGTGAATCAATAATCCCGGGATGATATCTTAATTAAAGCTCTTTTAAAATAATATCCTTCCAACGAACCTTTATCCCGCCGCCATCATGTATCTGTAAAGCAATAAAGCCATTGGCAAGCCCAATTTTAGTATCTGCCATTTCCACCATTAAATGCCCGTTTAACCAGGTGCTTACGGTACTGCCTTCCACTCTAATTTTTAAATCGTTCCACTTGCCCACTTTCAGCTTTTTTTCATCTTCGGGTTTTGGTTTTGCCAGCCAACCTCTTCCGTACGATTCATAAATGCCTCCGGTATGTTGATCCGCCGGGGCAACTTCTACCTGCCAGCCTTTTATTTTTAAGCTATCAATGGAGGAACGGAAAAATACACCGCTATTACCATTTGATTCCTGCTTAAATCTCAGGGTAAGCTCAAAGTCTTTATACTTGCTATCAGTTGACAGATAACCATATTGTTTATCAGGCCCGCTTTCACAAACCAGGGCCCCTTTTTCTACATACCATTTCTCCGTACCATGTACTGTCCAGCCGGTCAAATTTGAACCGTTAAATAAGTACATATGTCTTTTTTCAGCAGCTGGCTTATCCTGTGCCATAAGCGTAAGCGTAGCAAAAGCAGTAAAAACGAGGCTAAAGAACAACTTCATATGATTATTGTTTAAATAAAGTTTCTGATCTGCAAAGCAGGTATCAAACTTACACCAAATAACTACTTGCTGGTTTATAAAAGTCAAGAATTTGTACTGTATTTTAAATAATACCCTATAGGAATACAGTAAATAAAACCCTTCAAAAGCACTACTTGTTGCCAGTTAAATAGAACCGGGTATTCAACATAGTACTACAAACTAAGTATTTTATAATAGGCCGGCTGTTTTCATTTTTGTTATCCAAACTAAACAAAACAATCATGAAAAAATTGGTCATCACCCTCGTAACACTTTTAGCTGCTTATAATTTTAGTCAGGCCCAGTTAAGCTACGGCGCCCGGGCCGGGTTAAATGTGAGTAAAATATCCTTTACCGAAGACGATTTTAAAACAAAATTCCAGCCGGGCTTTAGTATTGGCCTGTACGGTAAGTATGCCCTGAATAAAGCTATGGCAGTACAGGTGGAGACTTTCTTTTCCAGGGAAGGAACCAAGGAACAGCGCATATCTTCGGGTACTAAAGGCACTATCAATAAATCCTATGTGCAGATACCGGTTTTATTCCAATATAAATTTGTAAAAGGGTTATATGCCGAAGCCGGGCCGCAGTTTGGTATTTTGGTGGCTTCCAAAGAAAAGTATGGTAATGGCAACAATAATATTAAACCATATTATAAGCCTCTTGATATCCGTATACCGATTGGTGTGGGTTATGACCTGAACGATATGGTAAAAGGATTAAGTGTTGACCTGCGCTATTCTTTCAGCTTATCAAAAATAAATAAGATAGCTGTCGGCGGCGGTAATTTAAAAAACCAGGTAATCGGCCTGTCCGCATTTTACAATATTGGCCAGTTATTCTCCAAATAACAGGCATGAATAGTTGAGCAGCACACACATAAAAAAAGCACCAAATTAATTGGTGCTTTTTCTTTTATTAGTATCATCAGTTTAATTCTGATTTTGCTGCAGGCTTCTGAAGTCCACACTTACCAGCTTACTTACGCCCGGCTCCTGCATGGTTACACCATATATAACATCCACGGTACTCATGGTAGTTTTATTGTGGGTAACAATGATAAACTGGGAGTTATCACTGAACTGGCGGATCATATTGGTGAATTTACCAACGTTGGCATCATCCAGCGGGGCGTCCACCTCATCGAGAATACAGAATGGCGCTGGTTTGATCAGGTAAATAGCAAACAGCAATGCCGTTGCTGTTAAGGTACGTTCTCCACCACTTAACTGGGTTAAGGAGGTAGGGCGTTTACCTTTAGGACGGGCAATTACCTCAATACCTGTTTCGGCCAGGTTATCCGGGTTATCCAATAACAGGTCGCAATGGTCATCTTCAGTAAATAAGGATTTAAATACCTTGATGAAGTTTTCTTTTACGCTGTTAAAGGTTTCCAGGAATTTCTGGTTGGCAGTGGCTTCTACCTCTTCGATGGTTTTTAATAAACTATCTTTTGCTGTTACCAGGTCGGTTTTTTGCTCAACAATAAACTCGTAACGTTTTTTCATTTCGGTGAAAGCCTCAATAGCCGTAGGGTTTACCTCGCCCAGGTTCTCCAGGCGTTTTTTCATACGGTCGGCTTTTTCCTGTAACTCTTCCACGCTTACCTCACCGGTACGTTGCTGATCTAATATATCTTCCAGTTTAATCCTGAATTCAACATCCAGGCGTTCTTTGGTACCGGCCAATTGTAATTTTAATTCGTTCAGTTTATCCTTAATAGCAGCCAGGAAATGTTCTATCTGCTCTTTCTCTTTTGTTTTCTGGCGTAAGGCGCTTTCTTTTTCATTCAGCTGGTTACGTACCACATAATAAGCCTGGTCGGCTTCATTCAGCACCGCTTCGTCATCAGTTTTCTTGCGCATCATCTCTACCAGGGCTTCCTGGGTATCGTTCAGTTGCTGCGATGATACCTGTATATTCTCTGATGTTTCTGATAACTGGGCCGTATTGGTATCTACCTGGTTTTTCAGGTCGTTTAATTGGTTGGTCTTGAAATCCAGTTCCTGTTTCAAGGCGGTGATCTTACTTTGCTGGCGGGTAACGGATAAGTTGAACTCGTTATAGCGCTGGCTGGCCTCGTTATAGTTCAGTTCTGATGTCTTAAATGTTTCCGCGGCTTCCTGTAAACGGGATTGGAACAGTTGTAACTGCTCATTCAATTCAGCCAGTTCTTCACGTACACCCGATACCGAGCTTTGTGTAGCCTGTTGCTGCTGGGTATAATCTTCCAGGCGGTTCAGGCTGGTATTTTGCTGGCTTTGCAGGTTCTCCAGTTTGTTCTGTAAGGAGAATACCTGGTTGGTCAGTTGTTGTATAATTCTTTCCGTTTCTCTTAATGCTGCTTCGCGCAGGTCTTCATTAAAAGCCACTACTTCATTATGACGGGCCTGTATGGTTGCTTTCAGGTTGGTAACAATCTCATCCTGTTTTGCTATACCTTCCTGTAATTTCTCCAGGTTTTTTACACGACCAATTTTTTTACCTTCAATTAAACCAACACTACCACCGGTTAAAGAGTATTTACCTTTTACATATTTACCGGTTTTTTCAATTACCACTAAACCGTTGCTGTTTTCTAAAATGGTATCGTTGTCGGCAATTACTACATTCTGTAATAAGTGCGCAGCAAGTTTGGCATATTTTTCTTCTACCTCTACCACGCTTAATGCAGCCGTACTGCCGGCCACTTCAGTAGCAGTTGTACCGGTTACCGATTCGTTGATCTTATCTAATAAGAAGAAGTTTGCTTTTCCTTTTTTATTTTCATCCAATAAACGAACGGCCTGTAAACCCTCCTGCAAATCATTTACCACATAGTAGTTCAGGTAAGGCTCCAGTACATTTTCCAAAGCCGTACGGTATTCTTCTTTTACATATAATATATCGGAAAGAATAGGCGCTGTATGGTTCCAGTTTTTATTGTTGTGCAGGAATTTTACACTGTCCGGGTAGCCTTCCATCGAGTCGATCATGCTTTTTAATAAGTCATGTTCGTTCCTGCGGGCATCCAGCTTACGGCTTTCTTCTGCCAGTTCGTTACGTAAACCTTCCAGTATGGATTGTGTCTGTAATATCTGTTCTTTGGTATGCTCCTGGTGTGCCTGTAATTGCTCCAGGTCTACTTTTTTGGCTTCCAGTTCTTTTTCCCTGGCTATCCGTTCTTCGTCAAGTATAATACGTTGTTCTTCTCTTTGTGCCCTTTCGTCTTCCATCTGGGTAATGGTACGTTGCAGGTTCTGCAGGGAGGTATCAGCTACGGCTACTTTCTTCTCGGCATCAAACTGGCTGCGTTGTACCTGCTGGTATTCGCCACGCAGCTCATCCACTGCTACCCTTTTTTCGTCCAATACCTTGCGGCTGGCATCTACCTGCTCACGGAAACCGCTTAACTGTCCGCTGATGTTTTCCAGGTTTTTCTCTTCTTCCTGTACCTGTTTACCGGTAAAGGCAATGCCCTCTTCCAAACCTTTTAACTGTCCGCCTGCTTTCTCCAGGAAATCCTGTAAGCTGGTCTGGCGTTCGGTCAGGTATTCTAATTTCTGAGCTGCCAGGTTTTTTTCATTCTCTTTGGTACGTACCTGTTGTACCAGTTCGTTAAAAGCATATTGCATGCTTTGTAAGGCACGCTCTTTCTCTACAAAGCCCACTTTCTCTTTCTCCAGGTCAGCTTCTTCATTGGCTATCTCGGCTTCTAAACGAATACGTTTATCGGTTTCAGCGTCCTGCTGTTCATTCAGTTCTTTGTAGGTCAGGTTAAACCCTTCCAAAGCGGCTTTGGCCAGCTCAATACTTATTTCGCGGTAATCTTTTTTTATCTCGTGGTACTTCTCGGCTTTCTTGGCCTGGTTTTCCAGCGATTTTAACTGGTTGTTAATCTCAAACAAGAGGTCTTCAATCCTGTTTAGATCCTGTTCGGTAGCGTCCAGTTTTTGTTTGGCTTCTTTTTTACGGGTTTTGTAAATGGATATACCTGCGGCCTGTTCCAGCATCCGGCGACGGCTGTTGTCCTTGTCCTTAATCAGGTCATCCACCATGCCCAGCTCAATAATGGCATAGGAGTCGGTACTTACACCGGTATCCATAAACAGGTTTTGAATATCTTTTAAACGGCATTGTACATCGTTTAAGCGATACTCACTCTCGCCACTTTTATAAAACTTACGGGTAATGGTTACGGTACTGAACTCTGTGGGTAACAGGTTCTTTGTGTTTTCAAAGGTTAAGCTCACCTCGGCCAGGCCGCTGGCAGAACGGGTTTTAGATCCGTTAAACACCAGGCTGTCCAGGTTTTCGCTACGTAACTGGCTGATCTTTTGTTCACCAATTACCCAGCGTATACTGTCCACGATATTACTTTTGCCACAGCCATTGGGGCCTACAATGCCCGTAATGTTGTCGTCAAAATTTACAATGGTTTTATCGGCAAAACTCTTGAAGCCTTTAATTTCTAAGCTCTTTAATCTCACGTTAATTCACTTTTTGTCAGGCGGCGAATTTAAGGTAAACTAACTGAATATCAAGTGTAATGCAAAAGCTTATTAATGCACAGCAGTAATGCACATTTGGGGACAATATTTTGAAAATAATAAAATAATAGTAAAAATTTGTAAATATCTGTAAATCAATTTTTTGTTTACAAACTATAGTTCCCTGATTAAACTATCTTGCGACGCTCCGTTCAACTGCAGTCCCCTGGTCGGGCAAGCAAATGTGGGCATTTTTGCTATTAAGGCAGGTTTTAATTTGCCGCATCAATCGCAGATCCGGTCTGTACCCATTTCTTTTGGTGATAGTATTTCTCTTTATCATACACCAGCTTCAGCCTGCCCTGTGGGTTTACCAGGTAAATTTGTTTTCGCCATTCGGGTATCGGATCAAGGCCGGTATGCTGGAAATAATGCGTTAAAAAGACCAGGCTATCATTTTTCACTTCCAGGCTCTCTTCATTCCAGAAAAGATTATTACAATCACCCCCTTCGTCCTTATAGGCATAGTAGGTCAGTAAATAAATAAGTTTACCGTTCTCCTTCCGGTACAGCTTGTTTCTTTTATCGTAAGTATCCCATTCGTTTTTTATACTGTCAACCGTAATTGTAAATTGTGTATTATGAATAACAAACTCCCTTTCCTGGCTAAACAGGAGCACAGGTAAAAAGAAAGTACTGATAAGTATCATAACAATTTTCATACAACGGTATTAAGCAAAGTAAGTAACAGCTTATGCTCTTGCTAATATACAGTTCTTATTCCGTTTACAAACCTGGTTAAGTGTGTGGCTAAAAAATAAGGCTGTCGTTTTTCACTTCCAAGATTTCCCCATGTCAAATGAGTTATTACAATCGCCTCCTTCATCTTTATACTCGTTGTAAGTAAGCAGGTAATTTAGTTTTTTATTTTCTATTCTATAAAGCTTATTCACTTTATCGTGTGTATTCCATTCGTTCTTTTTCTTAATTGGCTTAACAAGTAGAGGGAATGCTTTTTTTTGTTTTCTTTTTTCGCCCCCGCCAAATAATAAATCCGGTAATGGGAAGACTTGCAGCAATAAGACTGGCGAAAAACGCCAATATCTTTCCCGGAAGACCAAGTACTGCACCAACGTGAATATCATAATTCATACGCATAATTTTGTCGGAAACAGGCGCATCATCAAACTTACCGGCATACACACCATCTGTATGTAGTTCCTTACCAGTGAATTGATCATAATGATAAAAATCAGCATTATAATAGCTATCCAGATTATGATTAACGTAACCTTCCAAAGCATCCGCATCGTCATGTGGAAATACAATACCTACTTTATTGTCACTTTTCTTTTGTTGCATTAAAGTAACCCAAACTGTATTAACCATATTACCTTTATCTACACTACCAGCTAATGTACTATCAGACAAAGGGTGTAAGTGTTCGGGCATTGATTTTCCACCCGAGGTCACAAAATATACCGTGTTAGAAAACCATTGAAAACCCATAATTAATCCGGTAATAACTAAAAAAATAGCCACCCATGTCATATAAAACCCTAATACGTTGTGTAGGTCATAATTTTTCCTGCGCCATTTGGTTGTAGGTTTCCATTTAAATTTAAATCTTTGCTTTGCTGCTGCTTTACTTTTGGGCCACCATAAAATAATACCTGTAACCATCATAATAAAAAAAACAAGTGTAGCTATTGATACTATCATACGGCCTGGTTCACCTAACCACAATTCGTAATGCCCCATTGTGATGGTACGAAAAAAATCGTCATCCATATCTTTCACCTTTTGCACCTGTCCGGTATATGGGTTTATAAAAATTTGATAGTATTGTACGCTATCATAATAATATGCCAAAGCAGCGTCATTAGTACCCAAATACTCAATCGAAATGGTTTCTTTACCATTTAAATATTTATCAACTGAATCTTTTAAAATATTTGGATTTAAGTAAGTAGCTCCTGCTTTTTTTACAAAGCGATAATCCTGGGTCATATTACTTAATTCCCTTTCAAATGCTAAAATACACCCAGTTATACCCAACCATACTACAACTATTCCCGAAGTCAAACCCAACCAAAGATGTAGTTTTAATATTATTTTTTTGAAACTCATTCGTGATGAAATTAAAGGGGTTGATCCAAAAGGGTATTTGATTGTTATATTGAGCCTGACGAAATATTAGCAATTAAATAAGTAGCCTTCGTCAAACTGTTAATGGTAAGTAGTTTAATAAGTTGATAATCAATGTTACTCTGTGTTAACCCCGCTGTTCGGGGAAAGCATGGGAGCCTGGTTTTACCAAGCTTTGCCAAACAGGGCACTTGTCATTTCAAAAAACTTAATTTCTCTTTTATTTACGCTGCAGGCTGACATTACTTTTCAGTCAGCCTCGTACATATTTTAAACTTATTGATTAAAAAGAATAGGAAATAGATAGTCTTATATTTCGTTGGGGCTCTGTTTGATAATAGTAAGCTTCTGCTGCAGTGCTCCAATCCCCAGCAACTGTTGGTGAAGCCGAATAAGAACCCGAATACAAGTATTTATTCAAAATATTGAAAACATTTAGTACAATTTTATAATTGTTTTTTGTATAGGATATTCCACCATCTAATTTAAAATAATCAGGCAGCATTTTACCTTCCGTTGACCATCCTGTATGACGACCCATCAGCGAAGTAAAACCTCCGGTAAAACTCAACCCTTTTAAAATACCTTTTGGTAATTCATAAGCAAGCCATGCATTTGCTGTATGTTTTGCATAACCCGGAAGTATTTGGCCTTTTGTATAACCTAAAGCACCTGCTGCAACTTTTGTTTTTTGCTCCATTTTATCCCATCCGCTAACA
>CAYUMH010000158.1:0-9108 GCA_964445775.1 uncultured Terrimonas sp. | reverse complement strand
TTTTGTCCCGCAGATTGGCGCAGAAAAAATGCACCGCTGATTTTCGCAGATGAGGTTTTATATCAGCGTTTCTCTGCCTGTAAGAACACCGCAAAAGATAAATTTCTACATTTAATCCGCGAACATCTGCGAAACCCATCAGCGTTCATCAGCGGGTAAAAACTGAAACACAAACAAAAATGTTTAATGCCCGCCCATCACACCCCCCAGCTCTTCCAGGGTTTACTTTGGGTATCTTTTACCTTGAAAAGGATATTTTTGGGGAGGCCGGTGGAATAAATATTTTGTCCCGCAGATTGGCGCAGAAAAATTACACCGCAGATTTTCGCAAATAAGGGTTTATATCAACGGTTCCCCAGCTGTACACCTGTAAGTAAGAGCACCGCAAAAGATAAATTTCTACATTTAATCTGCGAACGTCTGCGAAACCCATCAGCGTTCATCAGCGGGTAAAAACTGAAACACAAACCAAATACTTAATGCCCGCCCATTACTCCTTCCAGCTCTTCCAGGGTTTTACCTTTGGTTTCTTTTACCTTAAACCAGACAAATAATAAACCTAATGCACAAACAGCCGCATAGATATAAAAAGTACTGTCTTTAAATTTTTCGAATAGTATGGGGAAGGTGAATACAAGTATAAAATAAGCGGCCCATAAACTTAGTACGGCAACCGAAGTAGCGGCTCCACGTACTTTGTTGGGGAAGATTTCTGAGATCAGCACCCAGGTAACAGGTGCTAATGACATGGCATATACACCAATGGCCGCTAATAAAAACCAGGAAACACTGGCAGAGCCTGCGCCCAGTAATTGTACAACAATAATATACAATACCGTTAACCCGGCTGCGCCGAATAGCATCAGTGGCTTACGCCCCAGTTTATCTACCAGTAACATGGCTAAAACAGTAAATACTAGGTTCACACAGCCGATAAAGACGGTTTGTAATAACTGGTCGTCCTGCGAAGCGCCAATGCTTTCAAATATGCGGGGCGTATAATTAAATACCACATTGATACCACATAACTGCTGGAATACGGCCAGGCCAATGCCAATAAGCACAGCGGGTAAAACTGCTTTGTGTAATAAGCTGCGGTAATTAATTTTATTATTTCCCTGTAATGACTGTTGAATGGCCTGTACTGAGTTTTGTGCAAACAGTTTATCGCCGATTTTTGATAATACAGCTGTGGCCTGGGTTGTTTTACCTGCCTGTACCAACCAGCGCGGACTTTCGGGTAACCACCAGGCACCGATAATAAAAAGGGTAGAGGGTACAGCACCCAGGCCAAACATCCAGCGCCAGGCATCATCGCCACTGTTACGCAGTGTATAGTTAATGATATTGGTTACCAGGATACCAATAACCACTGTAAGCTGGTTGATGGCCACCATCCGTCCACGTAAATGCGCCGGTGCTATTTCGGCAATATACATGGGTGATAACATAGAAGCCATGCCCACACCTATACCGGCCATACAGCGGGCAGCAATAAACATATCGCGGCCGGTAGCCAATGCCATGGCCAGGGAGGAGAGGGTGAAGATAGCAGCCGCTAATAATAAACCTGCTCTGCGGCCATACCTGTCCGATACCGAAGCGGCGATACCACAACCGATCATGGCACCGATGGCCAGGCTGCCGGTAGCAAAACCTTCCCAGTAAGCATCTAAGCCAAACTGTGCCTGCAGAAAAGGTAGTGCACCTGCAATAACGGCAAAGTCAAAACCAAAGAGATAGCCACCCAGGGCTGATATAAAGGATATACCGAGGATATAGCGGTTGTTATATGTTGTTGCAGGCATAATGTTTTGTTTTTAATAAACCTATAGCAGTGATAATTCAAATATGGTAGTGAACGAATATAACTGACCTGGCTGTAAAATACAACCGGGAAAATTTTGCTGGTTGGGACTATCCGGGAAATATTGTGTTTCCAGTGCAATGGCCCCGTGTTTTTCATAAGGCCGACCCTGGGCGCCGATCACGGAACCATCCCATGAGTTGGCCGTATACACCTGTATACCGGGTTTATCGGTGTATATAGTTACTACCCGCCCCGAGCTATCATCTGACAATACCGCAGCTTTTGTACAGGCATTGTTATCCCGGGTGATCACAAAATTATGGTCATAGCCCTGGTCGGTAACCAGTTCATGAATACCGGTGTTTATTTTCTTGGTACGCGTAAAATCAAATACGGTATCCTTTACAGGAGCAATTGTACCGGTAGGTATATTGTTTTCATTTTTAGGCGTGTACCGAATAGCACCTAGCCATAAACGGTGATCGAGTATTGTGGGGTGTATAAAACCGGAAAGATTAAAATAAGTATGATTGGTGAGATTAACCGGTGTAGGCCTGGTAGTGTTTGCTTCGTATTGTATCCATAACTTATCACTGTTATCCAGGATAAAGGTAACGGTAACATCTAATGCCCCGGGGTAACCTTCTTCAGCATCGGCGCTGTGATAGGTAAAAACAACACCACATTGGTCATTGGTCTGTATGGTTTTGTCCAATGTCCACAACCGGTGACTAAAGCCCTGTAGGCCTCCATGTAAATGGTTATTACCGTTATTAACAGGTAAGGTGTAAGTAGTACCGTTTAGTGCAAACTGTCCATAGGCAATACGGTTGGCAAAACGACCGATCGTGCATCCGAAATAATCTTTATTTACCCGGTACTGTTCAGGATCGGCAAAGCCGGCAACAATATTATGTATGTTGCCATCTTTATCGGGTGCATGGATGGCCAGGATGCTTGCCCCTATATTACTGAGTTGTACCCTGGTCCGGCCATTATCCAGTGTTACCAGTTTAAGTTCTTCCCGGCCGGTTATAGTTACCGATAAAGAGGAAGCCAGGGAAGGGGGAAGGGTTACCAATGACATGTTTTTTTATTACAGGGTGAATGCCGAAGTTTTAGTTGTTGTAAAGAATGAACTCATTTGTAAATGTGTGGCTGCGCCCTGGTGGTTACGGTCAGTTTGTAATATTTCGTTCAATAAAGCGCTTGCCCTGGCTTCATTTCCTAATCCCAGGTATCCCAATGCCTGTAAATAAGTACAATGGATGCGGTTACGCTGGTTAATATCAATATCAAATACCAGCATATCGGGTAAGGAAACGGCGAAATAGTCAATCTTTATATCGTCGTTCATATGTTGGGTCCCAAAGCTGATAAACTGCTCAAATATATGCCGGGCCTGGCTTTCATTGCCCAGCTTACGCCAGGCCAGTGCCTGGTACACAATTTTATCCGGCTGCGGATCATTGTAGTAAATAGCCTGCACCGGCTCACTGATACCAATGGTGGCTTTGAGGAAATAATTATTTGCTTCCGTTTCCTTACCTAAACCTTCATAGGCACAACCCAGGAGATAATGAATATCATTTTCCTGTGCACCGTATAGTTTTCCTTCGCCCAGGTTCTCGGGGTATTTATCCAGCTGTTGCAATAGCGTGATCGCCTGATCGTAATTTTTATGATGAAGGGCTTTTCTGGCCAGTGCGGTATAACAGAGTAAAAACTGTCCTACTACTTTACCTTCACCACCTTCCCATGGATGGAATTTTCTTGCACCCAGTAACTGTTTCGCTTTTGCATAATCGCCCAGGTTATTATACAGGGTGATCAGTTCTAAATACAGGTCATCACGATCCTGCACCAGTGCGGGGTATTGGTTAAGCAGTTGCAAACGTTCGGCAAATGTTTTACCGGTTATTTTGTATAACTGGTCTAATTCCATCAATACCCTGGCATCGGTGGTATCCAGTGCAAAAGCTTTTTCCAGGTATGTTACAGCTTTTTTAACATCCTTCAGTTTATTGTAATAAGCCAGGGATAGGTTTCGGAATGGTGTTGCAAATCTGTCATTGGCAATGGTTGCCTTTTCCCAGCTATCAATAGCTTCGGTATATTGCCTTTTATCGTACCAGCAATTTCCCAGGGCATATAGTGCAATGGCATCACCGGGGTTGTGGTCAATGGCGGCCTGTAAAATAAGGACTTCCTCAATTTTATTGGGGAAACAACCGGCGGGTGACTGTTGTTGCGCCTGCGTATAATATTGATCAGCAGCCTTTGCATTTCCGAGTTGTAGGGCATGCCAGCCCATGTAATAATATACAAGCGGCGATACAGCAGGGTTGTTAACAGCAAATAATTCCAGTATGGCAATTGCCTCGGTGTAAAAGCCTGCGTGGACATAATCCAGTGATAACTCCAGGTAATTGTTCAGGTTATTGCGCAATGAAAGTTGTAGTTTTTGTAATGCCTGTCCGGCCCGGGTTTCGTGACCAGTAGCTGCCAGTAACCGGTAATGTTCGTAATGGCAACCATTGTTAAAAGGATCAATGGCAGTTGATTGCGCTAAATAAGTAAGCGCTTCTTCCGGCTTCCCGGTTTTTCTCAACAGTATTACTTTTAAATGACGGGCTGTATGACTATGGTTATTCCTGGTCAGTGATTTATCTATATGTTCAATGGCCAATGAAAATTTATTTTGCTTTGCAGCAATCCGGGCCAGCGCTAAAAAGCCATTGTGTTGCCAGGCATCGTTCCAGGTAGCTTTATAAAACGCCTCATAGGCTGCTGTTAACTTATCCTGCATCAGTAAGCACCAGCCCAGGTTATAATAGGCTTCGCCATCATAAGGATTAGGGTTGCGGCTGGTCATGGTGGCAATGGCTTTGCGGAAATAAGGTTCCGCTTTAACAAACTGCCCGCGGCGTAATAATAAAAGCCCTACGGCATTATTACAACGTATATCACCGGGACTTCTTCTCAATCCCTCTTCATAATAATCCAGCGGGTTATAAGTGGCATGGCGGTATTGCTCCAGGTGCTGGCCGTTCAGGTACAGGTCTTCCACCTGTTCAATTTCGGCAGGTTGTTTAGCGGCTGTTGCTGCCGCGGGGATTTCTTTTTCAGTAGCTGCTTCGGGTTGCCAGGCTACCAATATATTTCCTTCTTTGTCTGTTAATTCCAGTTTCCAGTCGGTCAATATTACCTCTTTATTATGTTCGTACACAGCAGTAAAAACCGCTTCAGGCGATATGGTGCAGGTATATGATTTTACCAGGTTTTCATGGTTGTATAATTTAACTACAGCATCATCGTATACGGACGTAGTATATATTTTTAACGTAATGGTATTGGCATGATGCTCAATATTGAGCATCGCTTCTTTGGTGGCGTTTTTTACAGCTCCTACCTGGCTGTAAGGCATGAAATATTGTTCAAAACTTTTTACTTCATTGGGTTGTAACCACGAAAAGTCGGGCTGGTTATCGGTAAACACACCGGTCATCAGTTCAATATAAGGGCCGTCCTCATCGGTGAGGTTGCGATCCCAGGCAAAACCAAAATCGCCATTGCCCCAAGTCCATTGTTTTTTACCGGGCGACAGGTGATGATCGGCCACATGTAACATGCCGGCCTGTGTATCATGTTCGTAACAACCAATAAAATCATAATCGGAACGGATGGCCATATAGGAAGTAGGCACGGGGATGGTACTGTAACGTGATATATCTGTGCCCGGTGCATAATCCACTTTATAATAAGTGCCGGTGGCAATGGGGAAATCCGATACATCTCTTTTACCATGATCGAACACCGCATACACATCGGGCGGAAAAACAGATTGATAATGCTCGTTTACTTTTACAGCCGGGTTGGCCCACCATAAAAAGGTTTGTGAAAAAGGGGAGCGGTTAAACAAACGTCCTTTTATTTCAAGGTAAGCTTTGCCGGGGTAAAGTGTAAAGCCTGCCATGCCCTTGGTACGGAACATCAGTTCGGTTTCATTTACCCAAACGGTTTTGCTGCCATCTTCATGTTCTTCAATCGTATGATCAACGGAACTGAAAGTGCTGGGCCGGTGATGCTGCGGCCAGTTAAACTCAATACCTCCCGATATCCAGGGCCCTGCCAATCCTACCAATGCCGGTTTGATCACCTGGTTATAATATACAAAATCGCGTTTTTGTACTTTGTCATAAGCCCTTTGTATGCGGCCGCCGATCTCTGGCAATACCATGATCAGCAGGTACTCATTTTCCAGGTAAACGGCTGTATAAGTTACCTCCTCTTTTTCATCAGCAATTTTTTCAATAACCGCATGTGGGTACACCACGCCACTGCTTCCCTGGTATACTCTTTTTTCCAGGAACATCGGGTTTTTTTCCGGCGCGCCTACTTTATAGGTGGGAATGGTTACCTGCTCTGTCCACGCTTTTACACTCATGATATATCCTCCTGTTTAATAATTTTATGTTTATGTTACCGGCGTCCCACCCTTGATGGACTTTTGTTGCGCGGTGTCCCAACAGTAATGTTGCGGAACGCACACTTCGGCTGTTTCTTGCTTATCAGCTTTTGTGGTTCGTGAGACACGAACCAAGGCTTTGCCCTAAACGCTAACAGGTTATGCCTCCTGCAATCGGCACGACGACTTAAAATTTACGCACCAGTTTGATGGTTCGTGAGACACGAACCACGGCATTGGCCTGAGACAGGAAACACGGCAACCGCGGCCATGGTTCGTGTCTCACGAACCATGGCATTCGCCTCACTCATGATCAAATTTTCAAATCATTTCATTTTCAAATTATCTACAATGTTGCGGAGCGCATACTTCGACTGTTTCTTGCTTATCAGCTTTTGTGGTTCGTGAGACACGAACTAAGGCATTTGCCTCACTCATTATCAAATTTCCAAATCAACTCATTGCCAAATTCTCACTTATCGGCTTTTGTGGTTCGTGAGACACGAACCATGGCCTTACCCCACGGCAATCGTAGCATTGGTTCGTGAGACAGGAACCATGGCTTTGTACATAGGGTCTCGTCACCTCGACGCAGGAGAGGTCTCCTGAACTTAAAGCAACATGTTTGTGCAGGAGATGCCTCCCGGGGTCGGCATGACGAACACTTACTTCATTATCAAATTAACTACTCCGCTATCAGCTGCAGCATCACTGCATCCTTAACGGGTACCTCGATACTGAAACTTGTTTGCCCGTTTTTAATAGTGCCAACGGTATTACCTGTTAACAGCTCCAGTACTTTATAATTCCTGTTCGGCCATTTTACATCGGCCTGCTCAAAACTTGCGGTATAGGTTTTATCGGTATAAAAATTAAAGGCCGATAATAAGATGGTGTCGCCCGGTAAATAAAAACGGAGTTGTTGTGACTGTCCGTTGCCTACGGGAAAGTTCAATGGTGTAAAAGCTTTTGGCTTGCTGAAAAAAGCACAGACCGCTTCATTGTTTAAAAACCTCCGCGCCCTTTCCGCTGCCAGCTTATTGCGGTAATCGGTGCCATCACCAAACACACTGCCCAATACCATCATGGAGAATAGCCGTACTTTAACATCCTGCTCACTGATATCTTTGTTCTTTTGAAAGTTCTTCATTACGATCACATCCATATTGGTATAGGGCCATAAAGTACCCTGTGTCCACCAGAAATGCGTAGCGCTGATCATAGAAGCGCTGGTGCTGCCATAATGCGGAAAGCCCGGCTGGTCATTGCGTAAATGGGAGTACACATCAGTTGATAAGAACCGGGTATGAGCATACTGGTGCGGGAATAAAGGCGAGATGGCCTGGGTAATAAAAATATCAGGACCTAAAATAGAATCGGTTAAATGCTGCAATAGTTTCATGCCGTAATTATAGGCCTGTTTGCCGGAGCGGATATTGGGATCATATCGCCTGGTAGATTCCAAAGCACCGGCTGATAAAAAGTCGATCTTTAAAAATTTAGCATCGATGGCTTTGGCCTTTAATAATTGTTTGATGATATATTCCCTTACATAAGGGTGGGTGGGGTCAATAGGAAAAGCACCCCAGTCGCCATCTTTATAAGGAACATAATTGTTTTTATCATCCAGCAATATTACTTCCCGCAGCGGGTGGTCTGTGAGGTTGAGCTTGGCATCCTGTATACCATTCTTCCAGGTCCAAAGGGCAAAGGGAATAAAATAAAATCCCATTTGCTGCCCTTTCTTTTTACCATAGCGGCTTACTGATTTTAATACTTCGGTGCTGTAAATATCCTGGTCGTAGGAGTCGATACTCAATACCGGTTTGGTGGTTTTATTAAAATTGCCGAGCGAATGAATAAAGTCTGATACTTTGGCTACATCCAGGGGCATCATTATTTTTTCGTAACCCAGTACACCTTCCACGCCAAAGCTGTTCCAGTAAAAAGGGGCAGCCTGTTTCCATTTTTTACTACCGCTGACCTGCTGAACGGTATTACCATAACCCATCATATCGTTGCGGATATCGGATGAGGCAGCCAGGTATAATAAAGGCGCGGTTACTGCTGATCCTATTTGTGTACCATGAGCAATAACATCATGCGTACCGTCTTTACCACCATAAGAGTCGGGGAGGGCATTATTGTCCCTGGTGGCAGCGCCTCCATAAATAATTAAGGAATCTATTTGGCGGTTATTGGTGCCGGTACCATAACGGATACCTGTTTTCCAGAAATCGTGCGCCAGGTTACCCACCGCAAAGCCACTGTTGTTTTGTTCATTGTAAACGGAAGCCAGTTCATAACTGGAGCCGCTGATATTACCCTGGGCGCCCGGCCATTTTTGAGAGATCACATCTACCCAGTTATCGTTATCGTAAGGATAGTCTGTGAACAGGTTTCCTTCTTTTGCTAACTGAATCTTTCCGCCAGTTGCGGGCAAAATACTTAATGGCGAAATATTCCTGGTCTCCACTATGCTGCCTGGGCTTACAGCTTCCGCCTCACTGCTGATAAGAATAAAAGGTTGCAGTTCATAAACCGTAATATACTGGGTGAGTTTAACGGGCTTATTGTTTTCCTGATGCACCAGGTTAATACAGATGCCCTTGCCCAGCGGGTCTTTAATATCATCAATGGTGTACTGGTGTTGGGCATAGGCGCTGGAGATAAACAGGCCCTGCTTCAGATCTTCCACATAGGCAATGGTATTATTAAAGACGGTACCATTGGTAAACCGGTAGTCTACTTTCCCGGTTTGTGTGTTGACGATGACTTGTACATACGGGTTACTAACGGTTAACAAGCCAGCCTGTTCCGTTTTTTGCTG
>CAYUMH010000157.1:0-9196 GCA_964445775.1 uncultured Terrimonas sp. | reverse complement strand
TCTGTTAGTAGGATTGGTAATGGCCCTACAGTTTGCAGCGATCAGGTCGGTTGCCCAATCTGCGGTTACGATAACGGGTAAGGTGACAGATAAAAACAGTAAACCGCTTGAAGGAGTATCGGTGACGGAAGTGGACAGCGAGAAGCGTATTATTAAAGGCGTGAATACGAATGTTGACGGTAATTTCTCTATTACCATTACTAATGTTAACAATACACTATCGTTTTCGGTAATTGGTCACCAGTCTGTGGAGAATGTTAAGATTGGCGCCAAACGTGTTTTTAATGTTTCACTGGAACAGGGATCAAAAGATATTGATGAAGTAGTGGTAGTGGGCAGAAGAAGAGTAGATAACGGTATGTTGCCGATTGCGGAGCGTAATATGACAACTGCCGCGGTTAGGGTAAACGCAAAGGACCTGGAAGAAATGCAGGCCACATCTATTGACCAGGCTTTACAGGGACGTATGAGTGGTGTGGATATAGCTGCTAACTCAGGTGATCCCGGAGCCGGTATGCAGATCAGGATCAGGGGTACATCTTCCATTAACTCCAGCACACAGCCGCTGATTGTGGTGGATGGTATGCCTTTTGAAACACAGATACCTTCTGACTTTAACTTTGGAACAGCTGATGACCAGGGCTATGCGGCTTTATTAAATATTGCGCCTACCGATATTAAAGATATCACGATTTTAAAAGATGCGGCTGCAACGGCTATCTGGGGTTCCAGGGCTGCCAGCGGTGTATTGGTGATCAATACAAAACGTGGTACCAGGGGTAAACCTTCTATCGGTTATAACTTCAGGGGAAGCCTTTCTTTAAAAGCAGAGCCTATTCCCATGCTTACGGGTGATGAGTATTCAACACTGATACCTGAAGCATACATGAACCGTAACGGCGTGCCGTTGAACTCGCAATCGGTAAATGAATTTAAATTCGACCCCAACGATCCATACTGGTATAATAACTACAGCAATAATACCAGCTGGATAGATGCCATCAACCGTAACGGCATTGTACAGGATCATAACGTATCTATCACCGGTGGTGGTGAAAAAGCAAGATACTATGCTTCCTTTGGTTTCCTGAATAATAAAGGTATTACTGTTGGTACCGATCTGAATAGGATCACCAGCCGTATTAACCTGGACTATAATATTTCTGATCGTATTAAGATCAGGACAGACGTTGCGTTTGCACACTCTGTTAACAACCGTAACTATACCGACCAGGTAAGAAAGATCGCCTATATCAAAATGCCGAACATGAGCATTTATGAGTACGATGAATTTGGTAATCTTACCCCTAACTACTTTTCCCCGATGCAAAATATCCAGGGACAGTATTCGGGTACCTATAACCCGGTGGCCATGTCATCGGTGGCAACCAATAATATCTTAACGGAAAGGGTAACACCTAAATTCAATATCCAGTACAGCATTATACCCCGTGTATTAAGTGCTACGGTAGATGTACAGTTCGATATCAGCAATACCAAGAACAAAACCTTCCTGCCGCAGGTAGCCACCGGACGTCCATGGACAGAAGCGGTAGTGAACCTGGCTTACGATGGTGATAATGACGGGTTTAACGTACAGACCAAATCTATGCTGATCTATACACCTGAAATAAAAAATCCTAAACATACTTTCTCCGGTTTACTGAACTGGATGACTTATGATAATAAAAGCATTGCCTTCCAGTCCAGGTTGTCCAACACGGCTTCTTCCGATCTCACAGATCCTTCGAACCCGGGTAGGCCTAATGGTATCAACTCAAACTTATCGGCCCGTACGGTGCAGACCAGGACCCTGGGTGCAACCCTGAACGGACAATATGGTTATGATGACAGGTATATTGTAAGCATCGGTTTAAGGGGTGATGCTACTTCAAGATTAGCGACTAAAAACCGTTTTGGTGTTTTCCCTTCTTTCTCCGGTCGCTGGAGAGCTTCTGCTGAAAAATTCATGTTGCCCTGGCAAAAATATATTGATGACCTGAGTTTCAGGGCCAGTTACGGCCAGGTGGGTAATGCACCTAAAAATGATTATAACTTTTATAATACCTACAGCACATTTGACTGGGATTACCAGGGGCAATCGGCTATTTATCCTTCCAGCATGCAGTTGAATAACCTGCGTTGGGAAACGGTTCACGGGTATAACTTCGGTGCCAACTTATCCATGTTCAAAAACCGCATCGGTGTTGACTTTGAAGTTTACCGTAACAGGACCAAGGACCTTTTCTTCAACGGTTTACAGATCGGTGGTATCAATGGTTTTAACGCCGTGAATATGAACGTGGGTACCATGGATAACCAGGGTTGGGAATTAGCTATTCAAACCACCCCCTACAAATCTAAACTGTGGACGGTTGATGTGAACTTCAATATTTCCAGGAACGTGAATATGATCCGTGAAATTTCAGAATACTATCCTATTGAAAGAGGTAATGTTACTGTGAATGGTAATTACCTGACCTACATGCAGGTGAATAATCCTTTTGGTTCTTTCTACGGTTATAAATTTAAAGGCGTATATACAGATAAAGAATCTACCATTGCCCGTGACTCCAAAGGTGACCCGATCATTGGCCCTAATGGCCAGGTAGTGTACATGCGCTTTAACTACCCCGGTACCGATTATATTTTCCAGCCTGGTGATGCGATGTATGAAGACCTGAACAATGACGGTAATATTAATCATATGGACATTGTTTACCTGGGTAACAGTAATCCCATGTTCACAGGTGGTTTTGGTATCAATGTAAGCTATAAAAATACCTGGAGTTTCAGAACCTTCTTCAACTTCCGTTACGACTATGATATTATTAATGGTACCGAAATGAACGGCACCAATATGTACGGTTATGATAACCAGAGTACAGCCGTATTAAGACGCTGGAAACAGGAAGGTGATGTAACGGATATTCCCCGTGCCTTATACCAAACCGGGTACAACTTGCTGGGTAGCGACCGGTATGTGGAAGATGGTTCTTTCCTGCGTTTCCGTACAGCCACGCTGCGGTATAATGTACCTAAAAAAACAACGGATAAGTGGAAGATGAAAAGCCTGAGTGCGTATATCACAGTGGAGAATATTATGACTTTCACCCGTTACAGGGGACAGGATCCGGAAGTAAGTGTACAGGGTAGTGATCCTTTCAGGGTGGCAACAGATAATTCTTTAACGCCGCCGGTGCGAATGATCACTTTGGGTTTAATGACAGCGTTCTAATATTGAAAATTTAAAAACCGAGTTGAAATGTTACTCAACAGATTGAAATATATTATTGTTTTATTTGCGCTCACAGCCTTTTTGGGTTCCTGTAAAAAATGGATGGACCTGAAACCAAACGACGGCATCATCCGGGAGGATTTCTGGAAGACCAAGGAAGATGTGCAGGCTTCTGTGGTTGGCTGTTACGCATCATTGTTAGGGGCACCTTCCGGAGGCGATTCACATGCACCGGCAGAGCTTTTTTTCCTGTGGGGCGAATTAAGGGCCGATATGCTGGCCTCTTTCCTGGGCACCAGGGACAATGAGTTCGAGATCATGAACGTGAATACAACGGCCGCCAATACCATTACCAACTGGCGTCCCATATACAGGACCATTAACTACTGTAATACCGTATTACGTTTTGCACCGGCGGTAAGAGGCCTGGATAACACGCTGACACAAGAGCAGCTGGATGCCTGGCTGGCTGAGGTGAAAACACTTCGTGCCTTAATGTACTTTTACCTGGTGAGAAGTTTTAAAGAAGTACCGCTTAAGCTGGATCCTACAACCAGTGATGATGAAATTGTAACCCTGCCAAAGAGTACCGAGGAAACTATTATCGCACAAATATTAAAAGACCTGGGTGAAGCCGAATCAAAAGCAGTACTGACCTATGGCAATAATATTACTGACAAAGGCCGTATTACCAAATATGCGATCAATGCAATACAGGCAGATGTATTATTATGGAGCAGCAATTATCCCGCTGCCATAGAGGCTGCTAATAAAGTGATCGATTCCCGCAGGTTTGGTTTGGTGCAAGGCTCACTGGGCGGTTGGTTTAACTCCTTATATGTAGTGGGTAATTCGGTTGAGTCAATTTTTGAATTACAGTTCAATGTACAGAAATTAAATCCTTTTTACTCCATGTTTGCGGTAGGTAATAAAAGGTTTATAGCAGCACAGAAAGTGATGGACGCGGTGTACACCACGGATGCCAGTTCGGATACCACCCGTGATATCCGTGGCGATGGTGCAGCTGTACAGGCTTCTACCAGCACCATCTGGAAATATGTAGGCCGTAACTATGATGATCTGCGGGCACTGGATGAATCCTATGCCAACTGGATATTTTACCGTTATGCGGATGTATTACTGATCAAAGCCGAAGCATTGGCGCAAAGAGGTAATGGCAATGACCTGCAGGAGGCCTTAGATATAGTGTACAGTGTAAGAACAAGGGCCAGGGCATTACCGGCCACAGATGAAGCCCCTCCGGTAACCGATGCACATGGTATATCCATGTTCATCCTAAACGAAAGGTCCAGGGAGTTTATGTACGAAGGAAAACGGTGGTATGATTTGTTGAGAAATGCAAGAAGAAGCGGGAACCTGAATATTTTAAAGGACCTGGTGGCTTCTACGGTTCCGGCCAATATGGTGGTATCGGCGCAGGCAAAAATGGACGACCCTTACAGTCATTTTTTTCCGATCTACGAATACGAGATCCAGACCAATAAACAATTAATACAAAACCCCTTTTACCGATAATCTAAAACGCTTGTTATGAAAAGATTCACTCCATTTTATGTAGCGGTCTTGCTACTTTCGGTGGCTTTGTTTACAAGTAATTGTAAAAAAGCCAACATCGTATCGGCTACCACCGAGGATGTTAACCTGTATCAGTATTTAAAACAAAACGATACCCTGTTCTCCAGCATTGTTAAAATTATTGACAAAGCCGGGTATAATGCTTTTTTAAATGCTTATGGCACCTACACTTTTTTTGCACCGACCAATGACGCTGTAAAAACCTATTTAACGACAAGTGGCAAAGGAACTGTAGAGCAACTGACCGATGCGGAGTGTAAAGACCTGTTGAAGTTCCATTTACTGGAAGAAGAAGTGATCAGCAGTGCATTTACTGATGGTAAACTTCCGGCCATTACCATGTATGGTCAATACTTAACTACCAGCATTGATAATGTAGGCGGCTCTTCCTTATATAAAATTAACCGCCAGGCATTGCTGGAAACACCTAATGTAAAAGTGGGTAATGGTGTTGTTCAGGTGATCAATAATGTGTTACAGCCATCCAGGCAAACAGTTGCCCAGATAATAGAAGGCAATACCGACCTGTCAATTTTTACACAGGCCATGAAAGAAACCGGCTGGTATAATAAGCTGAATGTATTACCCTCAGGACTTGCCGAAGGCTGGTATACCGTGATTGCAGAAAATAACAAAGCCCTGCAGGATGCGGGATATAATACTTATGCTGACTTAAAGGCCCGTTATAATAATACCGGCAATCCAACTACTGTTACCGATAGTTTATACCTGTATGTTGCTTACCATATTCTGCCGGATATTAAATACCTGGCCGATATCGTAATGGCGGGTTCTCATGAAACAATGGCGCCGCTGGAAGTAATTACCAATAAACTGGTGAACAAAGAAGTATTGATTAACGATGATAATTTTAATGGTGTGCACGAACCAGGTTCGCCAATAGCCAGGAGTGCCAGTGACTTATCGGCCACCAATGGTGTGGTACACGTAGCTACAGCGCATTTCCCCATGAAACAACGTTCACCTTTCCCTGTTTACTGGGATGTGGCCATGTTCCCGGAACTGATGCGTTTGACCAACTTCTACAAAAAAGCCGAATACTACTTTGAATATGGCGATGGTAACGCTATACAGGATATCAAATGGGAAAAAGGACGTTTAAGATATTCTCCTAATAAAAATGGTTTCAATAAAGACTATTTACAGTTATTCTTCAATGCCAGCGGTGGTGGTTCGTGGTACGAATTTAAAACGCCGCTCCTGGTAAAAGGCCGTTACAAAGTATGGGTTTGTTACAGGCAGGAAGGTTCCTGTACTAACCTGGTACAGGCCAGTGTAAACGGTACACCACTTACCAGTGCGTTGATCCAGTTCTCAACCAAAAATGCGACAGTTGACCCTGCAAGGGATGCCGCCCAGGAAGCATTGGGATGGAAACCTTACCTGTTAACATCCAGCGGTTATGCCGGTTATGGTGCGGGCAGAATGGTGGGTATCGTAGATATTGCCACTACCGGTCGCCAGACATTCCGTCTGGACCTTGTTTCCGGTACCTGTGCTACAAACAATGTAGACATGATCCATTTTATTCCCATCGGTATGAACCAGATCTGGCCTCGTTTCTTCGATGATAAAGAAGGCACACTGGTTTATCCATAATAAGTTAATCATCCGGGCATATACAGCAGCTGGTTTGATAGCTGCTGTATATAACCTGGTATAAAATAAACGGGGAAACTATTCCCGTGACAGCTATAAGTTAAGTAGTACAGCAGGGATAACCTATACACGATGTTGACAGGCCTATTGTACATAAACCAAGTATGATGAAGCGTAATAAGATATTCTCATTTTTTGCAGGGGCATTATCATTTGTACTTTTTACAACATCGGGTTGCAAAAAGTGGGATAACCATATAGCTACCAATGATCCGAAGTCTAATGAAACCCTGGTACAGGAAATTGCCAAACAAGCCAATCTTTCTGTTTTCCTGGATTATATTAAACGTACAGGCCTGGATGCTTTATTAAGCAGCTCAAAAACCTATACGGTATGGGCACCTGATAATACGGCAATGGCTGCCATTCCTGCTACGGTGGTAAATAATAATGATGAGTTAAAAAAATATTTGTCCAACTTTATTGCCGAGCAATTATTCTTTACGCGTGATGCGGTGGATAGTATCCGGGTGCCGATGCTGAACGGCAAACGGGTATATTTTTATAATACCAAACTGGACGATGCAACGCTCACCTCCAAAGATGTTGCGGTTAAAAACGGCGTACTGCATATAATTAATGCGGTGGTAGCACCTTTGCCTACGGTATGGGAGTACCTGGAGAGTACCAAAACAACTTACGGTCAAAATGAATTTATCAGTTCTCTATCCTTTCTCCGCCAGGATCCAACGCTGGCCGAAGTGCAGGGGATTGACCCGCTTACCGGTGAAACCATTTATGTACCGGGTACCGGTATGGTAACGGCTAACCGCTTTAAAGAAAAAATAGCTGATCTTACAAATGAAGACAGCATATATACCTACTTTATACTGGCCAATCCTGCCTATAGCAGCGAGAAAGCAAGGGTAGCTCCTTACTTCAAAAGCGACGATGCTGGTATAACAGATACCAATGCTGCCTGGACAGTGGTTAAAGATCTTATAGTAAGAGGGAATGTTAACCCTGCCGCTTTACCTGCAGAAGTGATTGCCACATCGGGCGCTAAACTTCCCTTAAGCCAGGCGGCTGTAATAGCTTCTCATAAAATGAGTAACGGCATGGTGTATATATTAAATGCCTGCGCACCAGCTTTAACAGAAAAAATAAAACCTGCTGTTGTAGAAGGGGAATATCCTTACAGCTTCAGTTCTACTAATGGCAGAAGGCATTACCGCGAACGGTACAATCCTTTAACAGGATTAAATTTCCGTGACCTGTTTGTACAAACAACAGCCAGTGCCAACTACATATCTTACCTGTCTAACCACGTGTATACCATGAAGTATAAGGTTTATTGGGTAGCATTGAATGACTACACGGCCAAAACCGATAACGACAATAACTCATACGGAAGTTTAACGCCTTTCTCGCAAAAGCTGGTGATGGATACGATTACCTCTACCACTTTCGCTTACAAAAGCGTATTGACCAATGATTATACCGAAGTATATATCGGTGATTATATAAATGATAAATACGATTACAAGATCCCGTATTTGTCCGGATCAAGGAACCAGGTTACACTGGCTACAACAAAAATGTTTTTGGTAGCCAATACGGCTGCTCCTTTTCACCTTAGCCTGGATTATTTAAAATTTGTTCCGGTGTTTGAATAAGCCGGTAACAAATGGGCAGATGAATAGTATTACTACAGCTGAATGGAGTCCACCACCATACTGTGGGGACAACAGGCGATGACCTGGAGTAATGCTGCTGATACAATAAAAAAATTAACCGGCTCAGGTTATTAATATAAGTTTTGGAATGAAGCGTAATAAAATAAGAATTAAAATGAAGCCTATTACAAAATCGGCATTTCTGTTACTCGTAGCGTTAACGGCAGGCTTATTGATTTTTGCTCAGGGCAAAAGCAACGAATTCAGTGTGCAAGGTAAAGTAGTGAATGCGGCTACTAAAAAACCTGTTACCGGCATTAATATTACTTACCTGAATATTGCAGCGGCATTAACCGATACAGCCGGCGGCTTTACTATTAAAGTGCCCGGTCCCAATGTTACGCTGCTGGTAGAAGGCGAAGGTTACCAGGCTAAATATATTCCCTTGAACGGAAAGCAGGAATTGCAGGTAGAGATTTATGAAGAAGGCTTTAAATCGGTGTACGGTAATACCTATAATGCTTTTGACGCCAGGCCTTTGTTGTTTAACACACAAGCCGTTAACTCGGTAAATACAGGTGGTAACTGGAATTCCATTCCTGAAACAGGCGATGCCTGGTTACAGGGCAGGGTATCGGGTGTAAACATTATCAGGCGTTCCGGAACAGCCAATGCCGGTGCCAATACTTATATCAGGGGATTGAATTCTTTGTATGCTACTACACAACCTTTGATTGTTGTGGATAATGTGATCTACGATAACCAGGAGTTTGCACCTTCCATGTTATCCGGTTATACCAATAACCCTATGTCCTTTATTGATATCCGTGATATTGACAATATCAGTGTAATTAAAGATGGTTACTCTACTTATGGTACAAAGGGTGCTAATGGTGTCATTGTTATCAATACCTCAAGAACATCGCAGCAGGCTACAAAAATTGATGCGGGTGTATATGGTAATGTAAACTTTGCACCGCAAACACTGCCGGTAATGAATGCTTCGGATTTCAGAAGTTATTTATCCGAAATGTTACAATCAGCAGGATATACCAGTGCGGATATT
>CAYUMH010000156.1:0-9373 GCA_964445775.1 uncultured Terrimonas sp. | reverse complement strand
TACATCCTTATCATTAAAACTGATTTGCCCCGATTGCGGGCGCTGCAAACCAACAATGGTTTTCATTAATGATGATTTACCGGCCCCGTTAGGCCCTAACAAACCAAACATACCATTGGTAATATGCAGGTTCACCTGTTGCAATGCCTTTACCCCGTTTTTATAGGTAAGGGAAAGGTTGTTGATAGAAAGTGTGTTCATATACATTTATTTTTTGGGCAATACAATGCCAGGCAATGTTGCCATCGCTTTTTTTAAAGTGATATTTTAATGGATTATGCTTCCTGGTATTCGAGGATATCCCCGGGCTGGCACTGTAATATTTCACAGATCTTCTCCAGCGTATCAAAACGGATGCCTTTGGCCTTACCTGTTTTCAGCACAGACAGGTTAGCAGGGGTAATATCCAGCCGCTCTGCTAATTCCTTGCTTTGCATTTTACGTTTTGCCAGCATAACATCTATGTTTACAATAATGGGCATATCAGATAAATAAGTCTTGTTCGTTTTGTAAGTTTAAACCCTGCTTAAAAATGGCCGATAAAAAATAGGCAAATATGCCCAGCAGCATATGCACTAATATCAAGCCCCATACAATGCCTTCTACCGGTACAAACAACAGGCTAATGAGTGTAGCAATACCCGGTACAAACAGGTTGTACAGGTAAAACCTTTGCAGGCTGGCTATATGTGGCATAATAAATAAACGGGGCTGGTGGAATATGCGGAACACCTGTGCCGTTAATAAAAAAAACAAGCCATAAAACAACAGTACCGATAAAAAAGAACTGAGAATATACGGTAGGTTATTATCCACATTCAGGAACGGCGTATCGGTAAAAGGATAATTAATATGCAGGTACTTTCCATCTCCGTAAGGTGTAATGCCTGTTCCGGTTACCAGGCAGATAGCCGAATACAGTACAATGACTAAATACCCAACAGCCAGTACCCGGCAGAGATAAGTAAGCAGCCGGGATATGATTTTAACTCGAACATTCATAGCGTAAAACTAATTTATTACACAAAAATAGTAATTAATTATTGTAAAACGATAATTAATCAAAAATAATTCAATTTTTCCTCACCGTAATCTTAATTGCCTTTTGTAACACCTGAAAGCCAATTGATCTTATATTGGTGGTACCAGCTGCAGTTTTTCATGGCAGCTTCGTTGCGTCGCACACTTGTGCACCTGTAACTTTATGCAGCATTATTACTGGAAAATCTGTTAAACGCCGACTGTTGTTTATTTTAAAAACAATCTTCTTTGTATATGATATATGAGCGTCCGGTAAAATTTTCCGGAAAGGTTATGATGGTATGATCAGTATGGATGATGTCCCTGGCTATGCTTTTTTCGCCTAGTTTTGTTCCGGTGAAATATTATCCCGGTAATGATAATACCCCCCCGATTGTCCTTGCTTATACGTTATTAGCAGGTGATACTTTTATAACAATGAAATGTAAATACCGGAACACTATGCTCAAATCCTTCCCGATCTTTATCTGCCTGTTTATATCAACCAGGCTGACTGTACAGGCACAACCAACTACGGCTTCTCTCAACCTGGTGCCTATGCCACAAACCATGGTTGTTTCAAATGGCGGCTATCAGCTGCCTGCTACCGGTATCAGTTATTATACTGCAGCAAAAGGATTAACAAAGGCAGAAAGTTTTGCCGGTAAATTACTTTTTAACAGTGGCAATAAAAAAACAACCAACCCGAAAACGGCTAACCTGCAGTTATTAATTCGTACCGGACTGGATAAGGAAGGGTATGAACTGGTGATCACCGGGAAAGGTATTGTTTTAACCGCATCAACCGATGCCGGTCTTTTATACGGTTTACAAACCCTGCAACAAATGTATCTGCTGGCGGTTACCAATAATGACAGGGTATTACCTGCCCTTACCATTAAGGATCACCCGGCATTTGCCTGGCGGGGTGTGGAGCTCGATGTGGCCCGGCATTTCTTCTCCAAACAATATCTCTACAAATTTATTGACCTGTTGTCGGCCTATAAATTCAACAAACTGCATTTACACCTCACCGATGACCAGGGCTGGCGGATTGAAATAAAAAAATATCCTAAGTTAACGGAGCAGGGGGCCTGGCGTACTTATAATAATCATGATTCGGCCTTGTTACAAAAAGCGGTGGAAAATCCCGACTTTAACCTTCCTGCCGAACACCTGCGTATGCAAAACGGTCAACAGCAATACGGCGGTTTTTATACGCAACAGGATATCCGCGATATTGTACAATATGCCGGCAATAAAAATATTGAAGTGATACCGGAGATCGATATGCCCGGACATATGCTGGTAGCTACACGTGCTTATCCTGAATTATTGCTGGATAATGGTGCTGCCGGCTGGGGTGAATTATTTTCTGTACCGGTTTGTCCCTGTAAAGAGAGTACCTATACATTTATGCAAAATGTACTAACGGAGGTCATGGCGCTTTTCCCGTCTAAGTATATTCATATGGGCGCCGATGAAGTGGAGAAAACAAGCTGGCAGCAATCGGCCTTATGCCAGGAGTGGATGCGTAAACAAAACACAAAGGACCTGCATGAGCTGCAAAGTTATTTTGTAATGAGGATGAATAAATTTATCCGTTCCAAAGGAAAAGTGGCCATTGGCTGGGATGAAATACTGGATGGCCCTTCCGACCCGTCCATGACGGTAATGTATTGGCGCGGCTGGGAAAAAAATGCGCCGGCCAAGGCTGTACAACGGGGCCATAAAGTAATTATGACGCCCACCAATCCCATGTACTTTGATTACCTGCCTAACAGCAGTACCCTGGAAGCCGTTTACCGGTTTAATGTGATACCGGCCGATATGCCGGCTGATAAAAAACAACTGGTATTGGGTGGACAAGCCAATGTGTGGACCGAGATGATCTCTTCAAAGGAAAGGCTGGAATTTATGATACTGCCACGGTTAAGCGCCCTGGCAGAAAGGGTATGGACTAATAAGGATCTTTACGAAAGTTACCGGCAAAGACTCATCAGTCACTACCGTATCTGGGATAAAAAGGACCTGCGTTACCGTATGCCCGATCTCAGTGGTTTTGCCGATGAGCAGGTGCTGGTAGATGGAAAGTCGGTATTAACCGTGCACAACCCGCTTCCCGGAACAAGGGTACATTATACCGCGGATGGTAGCACACCCACAGCATCAAGCCCGGTTTTACAACAAACTTTAACACTTACCGATACCGGCAGGATCCGTTTTTCCACCATATCCGATGCCGGCGCAAAAAGTGAACTGTACGGGGTAAGGATCAAAAATGGTCAATGGACAAAAAGTATCGATGTTACAAACATGAATAAACGTTCAGGTCTTGCTGTGAGTTTTTATAATGGTGTATTTGCCAACACTGCAAAAATGGCCGGTGAGGTGATAAGAAAAGAAATTATTTCCAATGTATACCTGAGCGATACCATTAAAATGCCCGCGTTTGGGGCGAAGATCAGGGGTATGATACAGGTGCCGCAAAAAGGCATTTATAGCTTTTATTTTACCTGCGATGATGGCGGGGTATTAAAACTTGCTGACCAGGTAGTGATAGATAATGACGGCCAGCATGCGCCTGTAATGAAGAGCGGGCAGATAGCGCTGGAAGCAGGCTACCATCCTTTTCATATTGATTTTATAGAGGCGGGCGGGGGCTTTACATTGAAACTGCAATACAGTGTGAACGGTTCACCGGTACAGGCTGTTCCGGATGGATGGTTTTATCATAGCATACAATAACTATCATTTTATGCTTAGCGGAAATGCCCCATTAATTACATAAGGAAAAGCTTTTTTAAAGAAACGAAAATAAAATGCGTTTAAAATAGTGGTCAAACAAAAGGGCGGCCGAAGCCGCCCCTAACTGTTAAAGATGGCAAACTGCTATGCCATAAACGCGGAGACCCTGTAGAAACAAGTTCACCCACAGACTAAAAGCAAACGTGCATATTATGATGATGAATATTTCGATGTTTTTAATTGGTTAAACTAACGGCCTGGTGTTTCATTATTCCATTGCATTGAGCTCTGCCATGCCGGCATAAGCCCCATCGGTTGTTTTTGTAATGTTGAATTTGAAATACCTTGCGGTAACAGGGGTAATAAAACGGACGGTTTTGATGTCCGGGTTAGCGGCGGTAGAGCTGGCACTGGTAGTTGTACCGCTATATTTTCCTTCCAGTTTCCATGTTGTACCATTATTACTTGAGTACACTTCCATCTCGATAAAGTTATCGTTGCGGTATTCGTAGCTAGGTACAATCGGGAAGCCTTTCACTGTTTTCGTTGCGCCCATATCCAGCTGTACCCAGGCAGGCATACGTCCATCCGAATCCCAGGCAGTAGCATTGTTGCCATCTAATACCCGGTTTACTACATTGCTCTGGTAACTACCGCTGGCCGTAACTGCCCACCCGGTACGGGATATACTACTACCGGTTACGGCTGCGTTGGCCGGGTCTATATTATTTTCAAAAACAGAGACCTGGATATAGACCACTTTTTTTGTATCGTCTGCTGTTATATCGGCCGATTGATTTTTAGCGGTTTTAATTTGTACAGGTAACAGGTAGTCATTTCCGGTTTGAAATAATTGCAGGTTGGGTAAGCTGATAACAATACTGTCAGCACTATTGGTGGTTTTTTCAACAATGGTAACGGACGGCTTCTGTAACTGGTAAGAGGAGGCCGGCATTGCAATAAAATTTTTTCCCGTTTGCTGGTTATAAGTAGCTAACAGGGAAGGGGCCTCTTCTACTGTTATTTGTGTGCTGCCAGTTAACTGGTCATTTAAAACAGCTTTTAAATAAATAGCATTGGGGCCGGTAACGGTATTATTGGCTTTATTTAAAACAAGTGAAATGGTGTTGGTATTTGTCAGTGAGCTAATCCCCGCTTTAATTACTTTTAACTGGGTTTTTAAAAAAATGATATTCCGGGTTGCACTTACCGGTACGCCATTGTTGGCATTGGTAATGACTATGGGTATGATATAAGTTGTGCCTTCTGTTAACAGGCTGGCATTTTTTAATTCCACCTGTGCTGCAGCCGATGCTGTTTGTCCTGCGGATATGGTTATTAAACCGTTTTGTTGTAAACCAAATGCGCCAGCCGGTATTTTGGCCGATGGGGTAGTGAGTTTATTAATGCTGTCATAAACATGAACCAGTGAAGTATCAATAGAAATATTAACCTGTATATCCCTGTCGGCAGCCCTGGTAAGCAGGATAGGGAAGGATGTTCCCGGCCCGGGAACGACCAGGTTGCCCAACTGGTTAAAATTTCCCTGTATTACATTATAAGTGAGTGTCCCTGAAGCAGCATAAACATATAATTCTTTTGTATTCAGGCTATCATCTTTCTTACAGGAGGTGAGAAAGAAAGTAATCAATATTACGGGGAAATAAAATTTGTAAGAATTATATTGAAATATTTTTGTATGCATAAAAATTGTAGTTATAGTTTGTAAATGCAATTAGTCAACAGCAGGGTTCTGTATTTGTATGCCTGTTCTTAAATGGTAATAAAGCCCCTGGCCGGGCTTGGATAAAGCATCATATTCCATTAAATATGCTCCGAAGCCTCCCTTTCTGCCCTGGGTGGGATTCCAGGTTGCCATACCCAATACACTGCCAATGTTTACACCGTTATAGGTGAAATTCCCCCCGGAAGGACCAAAACCCTGCATATTTTCAGTAACTATAAATTTTTTGCTGGGTAAGATTCCCGCTCCATATTGCTGGAACCGGTTTTGTAAACCTTGAAAAGTAAGGGCACTTCCAAAATACGTTTGCTGGGCCAGGTAATTTACATAAGGTTCAATACCCCTGTCAAACTGGCCATCAATCATTAAAATTTTATCAGTCCCCGACATGGGGCCCATATATTGGGAGAGCGCTTTAAATAGTCTTTGCGTATGAGGATCGTTGGTAACATTATTACTACTATTCTGATCCCCAAAAATGCTTGCGTCTCCAAAATTGGGTTCATAATCCAGGTCAAAGCCATCAATCTGGTATCTACTTACTGTATCTGCTATTGCTTTTGCTACATTATCAATAGCTGCCATTACATTATTTACAAATAAAGCGCTGTCATTTTTTTTCATTAATCTTTCAACTCCCGAACCAAACATACACCGTACAAAGCGGGTGCCTTTTTTTTGACGTACCATTTGCATTTCGTTCCAGACAGGGCTACCTGGCTGTGGATCTCCACCCCATAAGCTGACAATATCCATACTATCCGGTAGTCCTTCGTACCTGCTGGACATATCCGGCCCAATGGTAGGAGTGCCGCTGACTCCCCACCAGGCAAAACAAATGGCATGATCACTTTTTTTATAGCTGCGCAGAGCCTCATAATATTCGGGGCTGCCCACTTTTGGCTTTAATGCTGCAAACTCCAGCGGCTCGGGTTCATTATTTTTAGTACAACCCTGGGTGAACATAAACAGGCCTGCCAGTATTACACTAAATGGTAGTATATATCTATGCTTAATATTCATTTGTGTTCTGTTTTAAACATTTTATAAATTGAGCAACGTTTATTTAAGGACATTTTACCCCGGTTATCCAGGTAACAGCAGATGAGGCTGTTATATCATTGCCATTGCCCGAAACGTCTTTAATTATATTTCCGGCCCCTTCATTAAACCGCCAGTATGCCAGCAAACCGGGTGTTGAAGGGTCAACGGCGCAGGCAAAGGTTTTTAACTGCTGCCTGGAGCGTACACCGTTCCATATACGGAATTCACTTACCGTACAGCCATTGGTATAACTGGCTATTGCAATACCGTCAGTAAGCAAGCCCGGGTAGCTTACCGATGAACCAGCCTGTTCTCCGTTAATATAAACCGTAACGGTGCCACCTTTGTAGGTAATAGCAAAGTGGGTCCAGGTATTTAACGTGGTGGCAATTGGCGGTGCTTCTTTAAACATAAAAGAACTATTAGGAAACCGCACATCCATACCTCCGCTGTTAAATACACAAAACTGCATACCAAATCCATAAAAAATATCTGATCGCCAGTTACCAGGGACAATCAGTGTATTGGTAAGGATAAATTTTCCCTCTATGGTAATATTATCAACAGGCTTGTCAGCTAATGCAGGCCCTAAAACATTCTTCACATCAATAGAAAAACCATTGGCAGATCGCGCCGCTACTGTATTAATTACTTTGCCTACAGATAATATGGTTACATCACCCCCTGATAATACCTGCGCAGAGCCGGTTGCTTTTAATTTTACAGGAATAGCATATTGTTTTCCATCTACATATTCCGGCCAGTCTGTAACTGTTACAGTTAGTATGTTATCAGCCGCCGCTTTGCCTGTTTCAATAGACAGCGCAGCCGCCGAAAGCTGAATAGCAGTAACCGGAACAGGTACATAGCTGGTCCCGTTTTCAGCGTTAAATGATTTCAGGTAGTTACTGTCCAACAGGATGACCTCCGCATTCAAATTCTCCTGCGCTACCAATGCCGATACTAATGAGAGGCGCACTATGCCCTTTCCCCCATCAATAGTTACCGGAACTATTTTTGATGCAACAGATTGAGCAAAATAAATTTTATTGCTAAAATCGGTGTTCTTATTACAACCGGGTCCCAGTATAATGATTGCTGTAACAGAAATAGCCAGCGCCAGTAGTTTTGATTGAAATATATGCATATGCTATAATTAAAAAGTTGATGATTTATGTTACTTTTTGTCCCACCATAATTTGGTGCCACCCAAATCGGGACCGCCCAGCAACTGCACCCCTTTGGTAATATTGGCCCCGTTTTGCTGGTATTCACTTGCCGGGTAAGGCAATCGTTTTACAGGATATCCTGTTGACAGGCGGCTGTCGTTCCCAAGGTTTCTCATTATACCAAATAATTTAGGGTATCCTGTACGGCGATACTCACTCCAGGCTTCCTGGCCATCGGGGTACACGGCAATCCATTTCTGTGTAAGAATGCGTTCCAGCTTGGTTTCAACAATGTCTGCTTCATTCCATTTTATTGTCACTGTACTTAGTGTATTACCTGCTGCTGTACCGGCGGCCGTTATATTATTACCTCCGTTGATCGGGTCGGTATAGGCTGCAGCTTTGCTGGTAGCATCGGCAATATAGGCCCCGGCACCGCTTACTTTCCACTGATCGAAGGATCGTGTAATGCCTGTTTCATATAAAGCCTGTGCAGTGCCTCCCATGTTCCAGCCCCGTACAGCGCCTTCGGCCCTGAGAAAGTACACTTCGGCCGATGACATCCATATAACATTAAAGTTGGTTTTTAATAGGGAGTAAGTTTGGTAACGGGTTTCATTTGCCGTTGTAATAACATTACCGCTGCGTATACCCCGGTAGGTATTACCAGGATCACCGGCAAATGTGGAGGGGTTAAATAAAGCAGGCATACGCGGATCGTTATATCCCTTTAAAAACGATTCCATATTAGCGCTCATGCGGGCTTCTTTATAATCGTTGGTAAGGCCTGATAAAGGATTATTATAGGTAGTGCCGGCAGTACCCTGCATGGTGGCGTTATCCGCATTTACGGTTATAACGCCAATGGCATCGTTCACCGCTTCTTCGGCATATTGCCGGGCCCTTGCGGGGTTAGCATATACAATACGCATGGCCAGGCGTAATTTTAAAGAGTTGGCAAATTTTACCCACTGTGTATAGTCGCCCCTGTATACCGCATCAAAATTCTTTAAGGGATTAGCCGCAACAGCTATTGCAGTTTTTAAACTGGCTATAGCTGTATCCAGGTCTTTGAAAAAGGAGTAATAGATAGAATCCATCGGATCATAGGTCGAACCCAGGGCGCCTAATTGAAAAGCGGTATTAAAGTAAGGTATCGGACCATACATATCTACTATGCGATGGGCGGCCTCTACTTTAATAATTTTAGCTACGGCCAGTATATCCGGAAATTTAGCGTTGTAGGTACTAATGGTATCGTAACTCTTTACAATGTTACTGTAGAAAGAATTGAATGCAGCCGCGTTCCAGCCTATTGAGAAATTATAGGTAGTATTATCACCGGCTGTATTCCAGTTGTGCGTCATGCCATGGTAACCACCAAAAATATCTCCGCAAAGGTTTTGAATAACCTGGTATGCATTTGTAGCGCTGCTGCCGGTACCGCCAACTGGAAAGATACTTTCCTCCATCTGCCTGAAGAAGCCTCCCAAAGAGAGGTTATCCCTGTTCACATCATCAGCTCCAAGCGCATTGGGATCTGTATTCAGTTCTTTAAAGTTACGTGTGCAGGAAAAAGAAAAAGCTATAAGTAACAGGAAAAGAATACCTGGATATGTATGGTTATGTTTTAAATTTTTCATCCGTG
>CAYUMH010000155.1:0-10032 GCA_964445775.1 uncultured Terrimonas sp. | reverse complement strand
CAAATTAACACACCTTGTTCGTACCCCAATTAAATTTGTTTTGCAAAAGTTGATATTAACTAGTACACGTTGTATTTTGCCCCGGCATGTACGGTTTTGTTAAGCCGTACATGCCCAACAAAAACCACAATACTTCGTGATAGGCGTTTTTAAACAAAAGAGTCCGGCTAATATTTTACTGTTGTTAATCGTAGGTATTTTAATAAAATTACCTGCTTTTATCAACCCGCATCCGGCTGTTATCCATAGCAGCGATGGCTATTTTTACACCCGTATAGTAGAGGCGTTAAATCCTTCTGCTGCGGGTTTTTCGCTTTTATATCCTTTGCTGGCTTTTACCTTATTGTTTTTGCAGGCCAATTTACTCACCAGGTTTATTAACCAGCACCGGATGATGAACCGGCTGAACTACTTGCCGGGCCTGGCTTATATGGTGGTTACTTCCTTATTGCCTGACTGGAATTATTTTTCAGCTTCATTATTAGCCAATACCATATTGTTATATATCCTGCCTGCTATTTTTAATACCTACAATAAGCCGCAGGCCAGGGGCAGTATTTTTAATATAGGCCTGGCGCTGGGTATTGCCTCTTTCTTTTATTCACCCATTATATTTTTTGGTTTGTGGGTAATACTGGCCTTGTCCATTTTACGGCCTTTTAAATTAAACGAATGGCTGCTTTGTATATTAGGCATTACCACGCCTTATTACTTCCTGGCTATTTACCTGCTGCTAACGGATGGTTTTAGCTGGGAGGTGTTATTGCCGCAGATCAGTATCGGCCTGCCTAAAATAAAACAATCGGCGTGGATGGCGGGCAGTGTTTTCCTGATCATGGTCCCCTTCCTGGTAGGCGGGTACTATGTACAGGATCATTTACGCCGTATGTTGATACAGGTACGTAAGGGTTGGAGTATCTTATTATTCTACTTACTTATTGCACTGTTAATTCCTTTTGTTAATACCGGCAACAGCCTGGAAAGCTGGATCATGGCCTTGCTGCCCATGGCGGCCTTTCATGCTTTTGGTTATATGCACGCCACGTATAAAATATTGCCTTTAATATTTTTCTGGGCATCTGTTATCTTAATACTGGTTTACCAATACGCCGGACCGGGCTGGTAAACAGTGCCTGGCATAAAGCATATAATTTGCCTTATCTGTCTTACTTTTGCTGCTTCGGGATAAATACCTGACAACCGTATGCAAAAGAAAATCACGTTAAAAGTATTACCCTCTGAGGCAGCCAGCGATACAGCCATTAAACGTATCATTGCCCGTTCGGAATCGGCGGCTCCTAAAAATATTACCGGCTTTGTAATACAAAAAAAATCCATCGATGCCCGCAGCAAACAGCCCTGGGTTAATTTAACGCTGCATGTATTTATTGACGAGCCCTTTCAGCAACGATCACTTATTCCCTTACAATATAAAGAGGTTGGTAATGCCCGGCACAAGGTGATTATTGTTGGGGCCGGTCCGGCAGGATTATTTGCCGCCTTACGTTTACTGGAAGCAGGCGTACAACCGGTTATCCTGGAAAGAGGCAAGGATGTACGTTCCCGCCGCCGCGACCTGGCAACGCTGAATAAGGAAGGCACTGTAAACCCTGAGAGCAACTACTGCTTTGGTGAAGGTGGCGCCGGCACTTACAGCGATGGTAAATTATATACCCGCAGCAGTAAACGGGGCGATATTGACCGCATCCTGAACATATTTGTGCATTTTGGTGCCGAAGAAAATATTCTCTTCGAAGCGCATCCGCATATCGGCACCAATAAACTGCCCCAGATCATGACTGCCATGCGGGAACAGATCATTGGCAGTGGTGGCATCTTTTTATTTGAGAAAAAAGTAACGGATTTCATTATTGATAAACAGGTTATTAAGGGTGTAATTACTGCCGATGGAGATAGCATGACTGCCGATGCCGTTATACTGGCAACGGGGCATTCGGCCCGTGATATTTTCCAGCTATTGCAGGAAAAAAATATTGCCATCGAGGCCAAACCCTTTGCGCTTGGTGTTCGTATCGAACATCCGCAAAGTATTATCGATACTGCCCAATACCATTGTGCAGTGCGTGACGGTCTCCTGCCGCCTGCATCCTATAGTTTGGTACAACAGGTGGAGGGTAGAGGGGTTTTCTCTTTTTGTATGTGTCCCGGTGGTATCATTGCCCCGGCAGCTACGGCACCCGGCGAACTGGTGGTGAATGGCTGGTCGCCTTCCAAGCGTAATAATCCGCATGCCAACAGTGGCATGGTAGTACAGGTAAATGTAGCGGATGCCATAGCCCACGCTAAACAAAAAAAGCAAAGCTATAAAGAAGATGATGCGTTATTGCTTATGCAATTTCAGCAGCAGGTAGAGCAGGCCGCTTTTATAGCGGGCGGAGGAAAGATGGTAGCGCCTGCACAACGTATGGTCGACTTCTCTAAAAATATTGTTTCATCTTCCTTACCTGATTGTTCTTACTTACCCGGGGTACACAGTACCTCCCTGCAACAGGTATTACCGGCCTTTGTATTTAACAGCCTGCAACAGGCTTTTATTGAGTTTGGAAAAAAAATGCGGGGTTACTATACCAACGACGCTATTGTAGTGGCAACGGAATCCCGTACTTCCTCGCCCGTACGTATCCCGCGTAATGGGGATGATTTACAACATCCGCAGATAAAACAGCTTTATCCCTGTGCCGAAGGAGCAGGTTATGCAGGCGGCATTGTGAGTGCGGCTATGGATGGTGAAAGGGTGGTGGAAGCTATCTTGGTACAGTTAGGAGTGAAAGAGGAATAGAAGATAATAACCACAGTGTTAAAGGAGTTGATTCACAGAGGCACACAAAGTTTTATCAAACAATGCCTCTGTATTATCATTTTACATGAATTAATGTATATAAGTACAAAAAGTCTTATCAAACTTCGACTCTGTGTCACCTTAACTTAAACACGAACAACCCCAACAATTCATAAATCCTCATTCATAATTCATAATTCATACCTAACTCCTAATCATCAGTTTTAACCTCAGTTGCTATTAGTTTCTTTGCTTCTACCAATTTTCCTTTTTTATACAGTTTCAATTCACTCTTAAGTGTTTTCGCATCAACCGCATTCGTAATTAAAGATGAAAGATCCGGTTTACCTGCATCAACCCAGGCGCTGTACCAGTAATTGGCTATGTTTTCGGCGGATAATAGTAATTGTTCGTTAATACTATTTTTCAATGCTTTATTATATTCAGCGGCAAAAGCATTGCTGTAAAAACGACGGTTCTTGCCCCAGCGGAATTGCCATTGGTACTTGGTAGAGTCGGTAAACTGTTTGGATACGGCCAACTCCTGTGCAAATAACTGGGGTAATAAAGTATGGGTATGGTAAATAATATCCCAGGTTGCATCAGGGATAGAAGCTATATATTTAGCTTTTTTCTTGCTGTACAGGTGATACTCGTTGAAAACCGTTTCAGGAACGGTGGTTTCCCATAAATCATGAACGCCTTGCTGGTTGGTCAGCTGGCCATCATAATTTAGAGAAGTATGGAGGGGTACATGCGCATCGCTTATATAATGGCCCAGGTCGGCGGCATAAAACAAAATACTGTCCTTGTTTTTATTGGCAAATGCCTTTACCAGTTTACCATATACTTCAATAATATTATAGGGTGATGTGCCGTACTTATGTAGCGTATCGGCAGGATATTTTTTAATGGCTTCATCCCAGGTCCGGGGTAAATAGGCGGCAGAATCGCCATAATACTCCAGGTCAATAAAATGTTTATTCCCTTCCGTTTTGTCAGTAAAACGGCGTTTATCAGGGCGGGGGGCGTCCATCACCAGGGTTTCTTTATTACTGTAAAAAAACTGTTGCAAACCTGATGGTAACTTATAAATAGCCAGCTGGTTTACAGTACGGTGTACCAGGTAACCCCAGCTGCTGAAAATAACAACGGTTGCTGCCAATAATATCCACTTAAATCTTGCCATAAAAGGTTTTGAGTTTACAAAGGTGGGATAAAATAATGAAAGCTATACCACTTATACAATTTTATACAGTATATTAATAGTGGAAGTTTATATTTGTAAGCATAAAACTACAACATGCCTATACTGCAGATCAATAACCTCACTAAAAACTTTGCCACTCAAAAAGCTGTTAACAATATAAGTCTCAATATTGAAAAGGGACAAATATTTGGCTTATTGGGCCCCAATGGTGCAGGTAAGACTACGCTGATCAGGATGATCACAGGTATATTTTATCCTGACCAGGGCGAAATCATATTTGATGGAAAGCCTTTTGACCCTATCAATGATATTGCCTATATAGGTTATATGCCGGAAGAACGCGGCCTGTACAAAAAAATGAAAATTGGGGAGCAGGCTTTATACCTGGCCCAACTGAAAGGCCTGAGCAAGGCCGATGCTACCGCTAAAATAAAGGAGTGGTTTAACCGCTTTGATATGCAGAGCTGGTGGAACAAAAAAGTGGAAGACCTCTCAAAAGGTATGTCACAAAAACTGCAGTTTGTTACAACGGTATTACATAATCCCAAACTGATCATATTGGATGAACCTTTCAGCGGCCTTGACCCGGTAAATGCCAACCTGATCCGCGATGAAATTTACCGGATGGCGAAAGAGGGCGCTACTATTATTTTCAGTACCCACCGTATGGAGCAGGTAGAGGAAATATGCGATCATATTGTATTGGTAAACAAAGGCGAAAAAATACTGGATGGTACCGTGAACCAGGTTAAACAGGCATATAAAGAAAACCTGTTCAAAGTAACCTTTAGTAATGAACTGCTGGCCGAACACCTGGCTATTCATTTGTTTGAGGTAAAGGAGAAAAAGAACAACAGTATTATTTTACAACGTAATGAAGGCTTTAGTAATAATGAAATAATCCAGTATTTTATCAATAAAGGATTGAGCATCGAGTCTTTCAACGAAATATTACCTTCCCTGAACCAGATATTCATTAAGTTGGTAGAAGGTACACCCACTGCCAGACAGTTTAATAACTAATCAACATTTTACCACACTACCAACTACATAACAATGAACAAAACAATACTAATTATAAAAAGAGAGTTTCTTACGAGGGTAAGAAAACGCACTTTCATCATCAGTACCTTACTTTTCCCTTTACTGTACCTGGGCCTGGTTTTCGGTATGGGGTATATTGGCGAAAAAAGTAAAAGTGTATTAAAGATCGCGGTGATCGACTCATCAGGCTTGCTGGACAGGGGACGGGTGGAAAGGGCCAATGCTGCCGATGCTTCCAGTCACCTGAACCTGGTAACGGATAGTGCCGCCAGTGTAATTAAAAACTTTGAAGCAAAAGGATATGACGGCTACCTGGTATTGCCTGCGGGGGCTACGGTGGAGAACGGGCTGGATAAACTTATCCTGCATACAGGCCGTACATTAGGATCGGCAGCAGAAGTGCAGATGAAACTGGGTAATATTCTCAACGAGATCAAATATGAAAAGCTGGGTATTGATGAGGCACAGCGTAAAGCTTTATCCAGCCAACTTACCATTAAGCCCCAAAATGTTAATGACGAAAAAGCCAACTCCAACGTAGCTTCTACTGTTGGTATGGTTTCGGGTTTCCTGATATACTTTATTCTACTCATCTATGGTTCACAGGTAATGATGGGGGTAATGGAAGAAAAAACCAACCGTATTGCCGAGGTAATGGTATCATCGGTAAAGCCTTTCCAGCTGATGCTGGGTAAAATTGTAGGTATCGGTCTGGTAGCTTTTACACAGTTTATTTTATGGATCGCCTTTATATTCATTATCTACAATGCTACCAAGGCATCAGGCGGTGGCGAGGGATCGGCTATTAATTCCATGGTGGGTGGTGTACAGGAAGTGTTCACTTCTTTAAACCTGCCTTTGTTATTAGGAAGTTTTGCTTTTTACTTTATGGGTGGTTTCTTCTTTTATTCATCATTGTATGCGGCAATTGGTAGTGCCGTGAACGAGGATATGCGTGAAGCGCAATCCTTAAGTTTCCCGGTAACCATGATCGTGATCTTTGCTATCATGTTAATGACTATTGCCATCAAAGACCCGTCCAGTCCTGTGGCTGTATGGGGTAGTATCATTCCGTTTACTTCGCCCATTGTTATGATGGCCCGTATACCTTTTGGCGTGCCGGGTACCGTGCCTATCTGGCAACTGGCTTTATCGGTAGGTTTATTAATTGGAGGCTTTGCCTTTACTACCTGGTTTGCCGGTAAAATTTACCGCACAGGTATTTTAATGTATGGCAAAAAGCCATCCTGGAAAGAAATGCTGAAATGGGCTTTCCGTAAATAAGTTAAACAATTGACTGGTTATATTATTAAACTCCTTTTACCCCGGTAAAAGGAGTTTTTGTTTTAACCAATCGTTTTGATAAACATCCTGTAACTTACAGCAACCTCATGCTTTACTTTGCCCTGTTATACCATTGCTTTTACAGGCTTGTTATATTGAATCAGATGTAAACAAAAGATAAATGATGATCCTGACAATTAATGAACACATCCGCCTGGAAGAAACAGCACCGCAGCATGCAGCGGGTTTGCTGGATGCGGTGAATGCTAACCGGGAGCATCTCTCAGCATTTTTACCCTGGGTAGGGGCCATGCAGACGGTGGAAGATTTTCAACGCTATATACAGCAATGTGAACAAAAGACAGCCGAAAAACTGGAGCAGAGTTTTGTGATTGTTGTTAACGATATTATCGTGGGCAGGATCGGGATACATCATATTCAACCGGGCAACCAATCCGGTGCCATTGGGTATTGGCTGGCCCGTGAGGCCGGAGGCAAAGGGGTGATGCTGAATTGCTGCCGTAAAATAGTGGAGTATGGTTTTTCGGTTTTACAACTGCACCGTATTGAAATAAAGGCAGCCACCCATAATATAAAAAGCCAGGCCATTCCGCAAAAACTGGGGTTTATCCGGGAAGGAATTTTAAGAGAATCCGAACGGGTTAATGATGTTTATTTTGATATTGTACTGTATGCCATGCTGCAACATGAATGGAAACATCTTTTACAATAGCCGGCCGGCAAGGCTGTTTTGTTAAATATTTTACAATCCCGGCAGTGGGTTTATTTAATACGAATATTGTCGTAATATTGTACGAAGTATTTCGTTTTTAAACCATAAATCAATGATTATGCAAACCACGCCGACTAGAACAGTTAAAAAGATTTCAATAGCCGCACTCAGTGTGGCGGCAGTATGTGTACTGGCTTCCTGGGGATATAAACAAACCCAGTATAAGTACGATGGTACACAGCAGGTACATGATACCGTACCCAAACAAAAAGTAGGGGATTTTGATGAAACCCTGCGCCAGTTAGATGAAGCGGAAAGGCAGTTATCCGGACCGGAGTTAAAAGCTAAGATCTCAGCAGCTTTAAGCCAGATAGATGCCGAGAAAATAAAACTACAGGTACAATCGGCCATGAAAGAAGCCGAACAGGCAATGAAAAGTATTGACCTGGATAAAATTCAACAGGAGATAGAACAAAGCCTGGCTAAAGTGGATTTTGATAAAATGAAAGCTGATATGGAAAAAGCTTTGGTTACTGCAAAAGAAGATATGAAAAGGGCTAAGGAAGAAATGAAGACCATTAATAAAGAGCAAATAGAAAAAGAGCTGAAAAGCGCCTATGAGGAGATAGAGAAAATAAAGCCGGAGATAGAAAAGTCCATGAAAAATATGGAGTTTGATCTGTCAAATGCAAAAGTTGAAATTGAAAAGGCCAGGGTGGAAGTAAAAGATTATAAAACCATTGTTAACGGCCTGGAAAAAGATGGCTTATTAGATAGTAAAAAGAATTATACCCTGGAGCATAAAGATGGCGCCTTGTATATTAACGGTGAAAAAGTGTCATCGGAAGTATATAAAAAACATGAATCCCTGTTAAAGAAATATCCTGAACTGAAAATTAAAAAAACAGAAAAGTCTTTAAATATTACCAAGGATAAAGAAAAGGGTGTAGAGATATAACCGCAGCATAAAAAGTCCTGATTTAGTATTTGAATATTTCGTCTTACAAAAAAGCCCGGCAATTTTCATTGACGGGCTTTTTAATGCTATATAAAATTACTTTTAGCGTAACTTATCTATACTCTTAATTAACTGCTGGTCTTTCCTTATTCCACGTGCGGCCATTACAAAACCGGCCACAATGCCTAATACCAGTAAGGAGGTTAAAGCTAAATTTCCTTTTTCAAATTTTTGCATACCCGCTACATACATAATAAACAAGCCTAAGGAGGTTAGTATACCAACCAGGGCCAGTCGTAACTGTAATTTGCGGTCCTTGTACAGGAAAGTAGTCACCAGGGCCAATACAATATTAGCGCCGGTTAACAAAATGTAAAAGAAGTTAGCGGCACCGTCCAGTATGGCCATCTCCATCATATTGGCATCATTCATACGGGTACCGGTATAAAAGGGGAAGTTAAAACTAAGTATCCCGCATATTACCGATAACAGTAACCATAAACTTTGCTGGCGTTGTATCATAATTATAGTTTAAGTTTTTATAAATAAACCGGTTGCAAAAATTATAATTCAGGGTATAAAGGGAATTGTTGCATAAATGTATGCACATCTGATTTAACAGCAGCTATTTCCTGCTCATTGTCAATATTCATCAGCACCCTGTCAATCAGTTCCACTACTTTGGTTACATCGGCTTCCTTCATACCACGGGTGGTAACGGCAGGTACACCTACACGGATACCCGAAGTAACAAACGGTGATTTATCATCAAAAGGCACGGCGTTTTTATTCAGGGTAATATGAGCTTTGTCCAGCGTTTCCTGGGCTTTTTTACCGGTAATGTTTTTATTGCGCAGGTCAATCAGCATTAAATGGTTATCGGTACCATCGCTGATAAGGTTATACCCTTTGCTTACAAATGCTTTGGCCATGGCCTGGGCATTGGCAATAACCTGTTTGCCATATACGGCAAAATCATCGCTTAATATTTCACCAAAGGCAACGGCCTTGGCGGCTATCACATGCTCTAAGGGACCGCCCTGGGTACCGGGGAAAACTGCAAGGTCTAATAACTGGGTAATGGTACGGGTATTACCTTTTGGATCTTTAATTCCCCATGGATTTTCAAAATCATGACGTACCATAATTATACCGCCTCTTGGTCCGCGTAAGGTTTTATGCGTGGTAGAGCTTACAATATGACAATGATCAAAAGGATCGTTCAATAAACCTTTGGCAATAAGGCCGGCAGGGTGGGCAATATCCGCAAATACAATCGCCCCGATCTGGTCGGCCACGGCACGGATACGTTTATAATCCCAGTCGCGGCTATAGGCCGAAGCACCGCAGATGATCATCTTTGGTTTTTCACGTAAAGCAATTTCTTCCAGTTGCTCATAATCTACCAGGCCGGTATCTTTCTTAACACCATAAAATAAAGCTTCATGGTTTTTGCCGCTGAAGTTAGCCGGGCTGCCATGTGTGAGGTGACCACCCATGCTCAGGTCAAGACCTAATATTTTTTCACCGGGTTTTACACAGGCTAAAAATACTGCCGCATTGGCCTGCGCACCACTATGGGGTTGCACATTAGCCCAACTGGCATTAAATATTTTTTTCAAACGCTCAATCGCAAGGGTTTCAATCTCATCTACAATCTCGCAACCGCCATAATAACGTTTGCCGGGATAACCCTCGGCATATTTATTGGTAGCTACTGTACCCATGGCCTGCATTACCTGCAGGGAGGTAAAATTTTCCGATGCTATTAACTCAATGCCATTACGTTGGCGTTCTAATTCTTTCTGTATAAGGTCAAAAACCAGGTTATCTTTTTGCATGTGGCAAAAGTAGTAGATAATAATATAATTAGAGAATTAGATGATTAGATAATTGGATAAATTATGCGGAAAACCGCAGGCCTTTGTTAATATGTATAAATTTTGTTCTATACAGCCACATTTGTTGTAAATTACTTACTTTCACGGGCCGTTTTAATAAAA
>CAYUMH010000154.1:0-10065 GCA_964445775.1 uncultured Terrimonas sp. | reverse complement strand
CTTTTTTATCTAAACACTTATTGATAGACTGGCGCTGGGGTGAAGCTTATTTTGCAAAAAAACTGTTGGACTATGACCTGGCCGCCAACAACGGCGGCTGGCAATGGGCGGCAGGTAGTGGTTGCGATGCGGCGCCCTATTTCCGTATTTTTAATCCTTACCTGCAAACACAAAAATTCGATCCTAAACTGGAGTATATACGTAAATGGATACCGGAGCTGGATGAATTAACTTATCCCTTACCGATAGTAGAACATGAAGTGGCCAGGAAAAGATGCCTGGAAGTATATGGTAAAGCGTTGAAGAAATAATGAGTGCGACAAATGCTAACAGTGTAGCATGGTACTGCTTATCCGCCTGTAAATAAAAAAGCCGGTCAACCAGTGACCGGCCGCTCTAATGCGAAAAAAGTTACATCAGACCACAACATACACTTAGGCATATTGCCACGATCTTTTAAAGGATTTGGATATAAAGGTTATTCTTTGGACGGAACACACTCATAAGATAAGATATATACTTAATCAACCTGTATTTTCGAAAGGGTACATGGATGTTGGACTAAAAACGGGGCCAACCGATTAAGTAATTCTTAGGATTAACTTTATACTATCAAAGTTCTCACTTTAATTTGAAAGTTAAGGCATTTTTACTTGAGTTCCATCAAGTTTTAAAAAAATAATTGTTTTTTTGACAATTTTACTAGCACAATCATCTTGGTTACTAAGGGTTTACAATTACTCCTAAGCCAATATGGTACGTTGGCACTAAGGCTTATATAAAAAAAATCCCTGCTAAACAGCAAGGACTTTATAAAAAATATTAATACGTTAGTGATTAATGAGCCTGGTGATCAGGAGTAGTTGGTTTCTCTTTCACATCAACAATCTCTACATCAAATGCCAGGGCATCAAATGGTTTAAATGGAGAACCTGCAGGTGGATTTGCTCCGTATGCCAGGTGACCGGGAATATAGATAGTTCCTTTACCGCCTTTTTTAAATAATAACAGACCATCTTCCATACCACGGATCAAACCGTTTTCACCAATAGCAAAATCAACAGTGCTCGCCTGGAATACGCTGTCAGTTAATAACAGTTTACCACTGTATTTAACCGTTGCAATTTTACCGGCAACTACCGCATCACCGGTACCCGGGTTATCGATACGTACATAAGAACCTAAAGGTGTTTTAGTGGTAGTAATGTTTTTAGATGTCAGCAGGTTTTTAACCGCTGCGTCCAGCTCGGCTTTTTTACCCGATTTTTCTAACTCAGTATCTTCTTTCTTTTGTTGCTCCTGTTGCTCTTTTATCATTTTAGCACGTTGCTCTTCCATTTCTTTTTGCTGGCGCGGAGCGTCCAGTGCCTGCTCTTTTGCAAAATCGGCCTGTGCCAGGCTATCGCTGGTAAACACTTGTTTTATACGCATGTAAAACATAAAACGGTCGCCTTTTTTAGCACCCGGAGGTAACTGTACACCTGGTTTGTTTAATAATGAGTCAGCCAGTATTACTACTACAGCACTGTCACCGGTTTTCATTAAAGTGAAAATGGAAAACGGATCTAAACCATTTTGCGGGTTAGGTTCCTGGGCTGGTATAAAAGCCGGCATTTTGCCATAAGTTGTTTGTAATACAGAGTCGTTCAGTTTGATATCAATGTCTAACTTAACAGTATTGCCTACTTTAATTAAAGAATCCTTACTGTTCGAAGGGAAAATTTTGTATAACAAGCCACCCGCGGTTTTTTTGTAACTAACCGAATTACAGGCAACCATCATGATACCTGTTAATAATACCAGGCCGCCTAACCTTAACTTTTGCATTTGTTGTTGAGTTTATTTTTTTGTTTATTGAAGCAGTTGTTTATTCTCTGTTAATACCTGTTTAAAATGGGCAACCGTCTCGGCCAGTGAGTCTTTGGTATGCCCCCCTGCCGCATTAAAATGACCGCCGCCATTAAAATATTTGCGGGCAAATGTATTACAATCAAAGTCATCCTGGCTACGAAAGCTCCATTTTCTTTCTTCATCACGGTCAATTACCAGGCCTACCAGCCTGATACCCTGTATAGATTGGGGAAAGTTTACCAGGCTATCGGTATCACCGGTTTTAACATGGTACTTTAACAGGTCCTGTTTGGTAATAGCAATCAGTGCCGTGTTGTATTCGTAAAACACCTCCATGCGGTTCAGCAATACATGACCAATAAAACGCAACCTGTTTTCCAGGAAATTATTGAACAGGTTATTATGCACCTGGCTGTGCTGCAGGCCACGGCTTATTAAATTGGCCACCATGCTGTGTACCCCGGCCGTAGTAGAGGAGAAACGGAATGACCCGGTATCGGTAACCACACCGGCATATAAACACTGAGCTATATCATTATTAATAAGGTCCTGTTTACCGCTGAGATTGATAAAATCATAGATCATCTCGCAGGTTGAGCTCTTGCTGATATCGCTGTTGCCATAATTAAACGATACTTCATCCGGCTCCCGGTGGTGATCGATCAGTATTTTTATACAATTGGCAGCTGCCAGCTTATCGGCCAGGTGTTTGGTACGGGAAAAAATATTAAAATCCAGGCAAAACAGCCAGTCGCAGGTATCCAGCGCCTGTTGTGCTTTGCTGCCTTCCGCCTCGAAATTGATCACCGTATTACAGCCCGGCATCCAGTTTAACCAAGATGCCCAGTTGGTGGGTGAAATAACGGTAACACTATGTCCCAGTTGAATTAAAAAATTGTATAAGCCTAACGACGAGCCCATGGCATCGGCATCAGGTTTTTGGTGCATGGTGATCACAACCGATTTGGGTGTGTCCAGCAGGGGAATAAATTCTATTAAAGGTTTCATCTTTGGGTTGCGAAGATAATGTTTCTGTATTGAAAATAATATGAAGCATAAGCTTAAAGCAGCAGGTATAAAGCTGAAGGCTTAAAGCATAAAGCTGAAAGCCAATTTCCTTTTAGTTAATACTCAGAAAAAAGCTGTGTTGCCTGCTGATTAACGAGATACAGATGAAGAGTGCGACGCAAGGGACGATGCCCATTGTGATGCTGCTGGTAACATAAAAACAGCTGTAACAAAGCAAATTTGTTAATTTTTACTTTTAAATTTTTACTTTTTACTTAATATTCTACCTTTGCCGCCCAAAAACAAGATAATAATGAGCAATCGTACTTTTACAATGATTAAGCCTGATGCTGTTAAAAATGGCCATGCAGGTGCTATCATTGACCGTTTTATTAAGGAAGGATTTCGTATTGTAAGCCTGAAGCTTACAAAATTATCGGCCGAAAAAGCCGGTGAGTTTTATGCCGTGCATAAAGAAAGACCTTTTTACGGTGAACTGGTTGATTTTATGAGCAGTGGTCCTATATACGCAGCAATTTTAGAAAAAGAGAATGCAGTGGCCGGTTTCCGTGAACTGATCGGTGCTACCAACCCTGCTCAGGCAGCTGAAGGTACTATTCGTAAATTATATGCTACTTCATTAGGCGAAAATGCCGTACATGGTAGCGATAGCGATGAAAACGCTAAAATTGAAGGTGACTTTTTCTTCAGTGGTTTAGAGCAATTCTAATCTCACTCCAAATAATAAAAAAACCGGCTGATGCCGGTTTTTTTATATCTATACCTTTGGGATCATTAAATTTCCGTTACCCTGCTGTTATCAATAGGCTCAACCGTATAACCTTCTTTTTTTAACAGGTTCAATACACCCTCATCGCCCGGTAAATGTCCTGCTCCTACTGCAATTAAAACCGATTTGGCCGGTAATATCTCTTTCATTTTTTCAATCCAGTTATGGTTGCGTTTAAACAACAGCAGGTCCATGTACTCACCTAGGCCGGCTTCCGATTTTATCATTAAGTTTTCCAGTACTTCCAGGTCCTGGCTTTTATAGGCATCAAAAAGTTTCGTCATGTCCGAACTGCTTTCGGTTCCTTTTTCCAGGGCAGTTTCACTTTTAATAGACTGTACCAGCAGATCGGCCTGGGCTTTATAGGGTATGGAATCCAGTATACCCGCCTGGTAGGCCATGGATTCCAGGCCCTTGATCTCTTTTTTACTATCCTTGGCGGCGCCCATAATAACAGTCTCCATAGCCGACATGCTCTCACATTCGCCACTGCTCTGGGCTATTAATGAAGTAGCCAGTAATGGTTTAAAAGTCTCCAGCATGGAAAAAGGTAACATGCTGCCTTTCTCATTAAAATAGTCTTTTACCAGTTCATAATCGGCTTCGCTCAGTAAACTGCGCAAAGTGGCGCCATCATTCATTTTCATTTTACCCATCAGGGAGAACATCTGCATCATATCGTCCATGTCCACTTCCAGGTATATTTCATCCACCGATTTAATAACGGTCTTCATACTGGCACTTAATTGCGCATCATCGGCACATATCATGTGAATAGTGCCAAATATATAAGATGGTTGTTTTAAGCCTTTACCGGTAACCTTCCACAGGAGCGTATTATCATTTGCCGCTTTTTTCAGGCTTGTGTTCTGCGCACAGCCGGCAAGGGAAAAAATGCTGAATAATAATCCTGCCCCAAACTTCTTCATCATATTGTTTGAAAATTTTACACAAGTTACTGATTAAGATGTAGAATCCCGGCTTATCCATAAAAAAGGATGCCCTGTATACAGGACATCCTTTTTCAAAAAATGTTGATGTAAATATGTTAAAAACGACCGCCGCCGGCTCCGCGGGCCTGTGGTAATTCTTTACGGGGCAGTTTCTCATCACGCATAGCGGTATGATATACAAATGATGCTACAATAACAGAGATCTGTTTCAGGTCATCTGCCTGCAGGTGATCGTATGAGTCCATATTGGTATGGTGTGTACGGGTGTTGTACTCAATAGCATCCTGTATAAACTGGAAGCCCGGAATACCTACCGCGTCAAAGGACTGGTGATCGGTACCACCTGTATTGGATAAGGTTACGGTTTTAGCACCCAGGTCATGGAACGGTGTTAACCAGGCACTGAAAATATCTTTTACTTTCTCATTACCCTGGGTATAAATACCACGGATCTTGCCGGTACCGTTATCAATATTAAAATAAGCTGAAACCTTTTCATGATCGGGTAACAGTTTCATGGTAGCAGGATCGGCAAAATGATTTTTTACATAATTGCGTGAGCCTAATAAACCCTGCTCCTCACCGCTCCATAAGGCAATGCGGATGGTACGGCGTGGTTGCACACCTAATGTTTTTAAAATACGTATGGCTTCCATCATTACGGCACATCCTGCCGCGTTATCGGTAGCGCCGGTTGAGCTCTGCCAGCTGTCGATATGGCCGCCCAGCATTACGATCTCGTCTTTTAGTTTAGGGTCGGTACCTTTTATTTCAGCAACTACATTATAACCTTTGGTATCCTTGGTCTGAAAAGCAGTTTTAACATCAACATCTAAAGATACCGGGATGCCCGCATTGGCCAGTCGGCAAAAGGTCATGTAATCTTCAAATGCCAGCATAATGTCCAAGGGGTTTTCCGGTGCATCGGGTGCATAAGAACCGCCACCCTGTACAAATAAAGTACCATCATGACCACGGGGGCTTACACTTAAAATAGCTACAGCGCCTTCTTTGGTAGCAAACTCTTTAATCAGGTTGGCCAGGTTTGGTCCGCCTGCACCACGGCGTTGCATGGCTTCACGGCGGCGACGCAGCTCCGCTGTATCGGCAGGCGCCTGTGGGCGTTGCGGTAATTGGTAGGCTGCTAACTTATCCAGCTCCTCATCGGTATAACGGCTGGCATCGGCTTTATAAGTAGGTACTAAAGTATCGGTGCGGTAAACCAAAATGGCTTTGCCTTTAAACTGGCCTTTATAAGCAGCCAGTTCCACGGAGTCTTTAGCTTTAATTAATAGAATAGGTGCATTTTTTAAACCATTGCTTCCCCTGGTCCATGTTTTTGGGTAAGCGATCAGGGGTTTATAGTAAGGCGCTGTCATAGCCACATAACTTTTTTGCAGCTCCCAGCCTTTACCAAATTCGCCCCATGGTTCCAATGCCGCATTGGTCAGGCCCCATTTGGCCATTTCATTTTTAGCCCAGTTAGAGGCTTTTAATAAACCTGGCGATCCGCTTAAACGGGGGCCGTTCGCATCGGTCAGGTGAAAGGCAATATCCATTACTTTGGAATTGTCAAACCCTTCTTTTTTAATTTTGCTGACCATGGCCTGGTCAACCTTCTCTTGTGCATGAGTAGTGAATGCAGCAATAAGCAGGAAGCAGGAAACAAATACTCTTTTCATGTTTGGTTGTTGTTTTTATGCTATTGAGATATAAAATACGGGTTGTTTACTGCTATGCCATCATTACTGTGCACTACTGGTGTCAGGCCTGATAGTATGTTTTACTTCACCGCAGGATAACATACTGTTTTTGTACTTCGGATGGCTGGTACCCAGGTAAGGATTTCTTATTTCCTCTTTATTACTTAACCAGCCGCCTGTTGTATTTTCTCCAAAGGCCATGGGGCATTCCTGCCAGTAAATAACACCACTATCCGGGGGCAGGGTTTGTAACAGGTTACGGATATTATCCGAAAGCTGGTTAAACACCACCCTTTTCTCGTCTAAAGTTGCTGCAGTTATTAAGGCGGCTACATTCGTTTTTGCATTGGCAATCGGGTCCTGTGCTGTTAAATACAAACCGGTGGTATCATCTTTTAATTCATCAATCTTTACACCATCGATAGAGCTTTGTAATAACACACTATACTTCCCAACGGCCGCAGTATCCCAGTTCACCAGGCCTTCGGTTAAACCATAATAATCGGCTAACATGGCCTGTAAGGAGGCGTTGAAGGCTTCGCTTCGTTTACCACCCTTTATGGCTACCAGTGTTTTTTCAGCCTTGGGCCCTTTTTTACCACTTTTTAATACAAAAAACCAGAATGCCGTAGCAGCACCCAGCAATAAGACGAGAATTATCAGTAAAACCTTTTTCATTTGTTAAAAAAATTTAAAAATCATGGGTTAGATATACTGTAAATATAAGGCAACCTGCAAAAGCGGTAATTATTTTGTTGGGCTGTTATTGACAGTATAACCTGTTATTTATACGGGTAATTTAGTAACGGCCAAACTGGATAAAGTCCGATGCACTCATTTTGGACACCTGGTCAATAAACTCCTGTACAACAGGGTAATCGGAAAAGGCGGTGCAAAAGATGATGACAAAAACAATGCCCCATATGGCTCCCCAGATATGGGCTGAGTGGTTGATATAGCCCCCGCCTTTATTGGCAAACCAGGTTGAGACTAGTAAATAAATAAAGCCAAATAAAAAGCCGGGCATGTAGATAGGTATGAACAACAACCCCAGTTTAATGGTGGGATTGAAAAACATATAAGCGAAGATAACAGCTGATACGGCGCCCGATGCACCGAGGCTGCGGTAGTGATAATTGTTCCTGTTTCTTAAGTAAGTAGGGATCATGCATATTACCAGCGCGGTAACATACATGAGTAAATAATAAAGGTTACCAAACTGCCCAAATATGGTCCGGAAAGTAAACTCAACCCCGGTATTTCCCTGGCCTGCACCAAAAATATACAGGGCATACATATTAAATATCAAATGGCCCCAGTCTGCATGTATCACGCCGCAGGTAATAAACCGGTACCATTGGTTACGGTCAGTAACAGCGGGCGGATAAAAGATAAGATCCCCCATCAGCTTTTCGCTGCTAAACGCCCTGTAAGATATTAAAACGGTAATGGCAACTACAACCAGCGTGAAAGAAAATTCCATGGCTTAAAAATAACGGATTATACCCAAGCCACAAATAAAATGGAACAGTTAATCTTATTGATGATGATATTTTTCATTGCGTAAAATACTGCAGGCACGGTACACCTGTTCGGCAAGAATAAGCCTTACCAGCTGGTGCGGAAACACGAGGGTTGATAAGCTCCACTGGTAGTTGGCCCGCTGGGTGATTTGTGCATCCACCCCAAAAGCACCGCCTATTAAAAACACCAGTTTCCTGGTACTTTCATTGGCCCGGTTCTGTATAAAAACAGCCAGGGCTTCCGAGCTGATCTGTTTGCCCCTTTCATCAAGTAATACCAGGTAATCCGTTTTGTCCAGGGCCTGCAATACCAGGTCGGCTTCTCTTTTTTTTACCTCCGCTTCCGGCATATTTCCCGTGTTTTTTAAAGGCGGAATGATCTGCCACTCTACCTTGAAATAATTGGTAATACGTTTGGTAAAATCATCTATGCCTTGTTTTACATAGGCATCATGTGCTTTACCGATTGTCCAGAAGCTTAATATCATGCGGCAAATGTAGGCAAAAGCGGGTTTTGCGTGAAAAGCGACAGGGATTTCATGCTTAGCCGGCCAGCTTTAAAAAAGCTAAACCAAATGATCATGCGGTTTGTTATACTACAGGTGAAAGCGGTAAAATGATTGGTTTTGCCTATTTCATGGTTTTCAAATAACTTCGCCTGACTTTTTTAACGAAAACTACAAACACAAATATTAAATAACAGTATATGGCATACGACGTAGTTGTATTGGGCAGCGGCCCCGGCGGATATGTAGCAGCAATCCGTGCATCACAATTAGGCTTTAAAACGGCTATTATTGAAAAGGAAAGTTTAGGCGGTATCTGCCTGAACTGGGGTTGTATTCCCACCAAAGCTTTATTAAAAAGTGCGCAGGTAGCTAATGATATCAAACATGCCGAATCTTACGGTATTGAGGCCAGCGGTACACCAAAATTTGACGCTATTGTTAAACGCAGCCGTGGTGTTGCCGATAAAATGAGCAAAGGTGTACAGTTTTTAATGCGTAAGAACAAAATTGACGTTGTCAACGGTTTTGGTAAACTGGTAGCAAAAGGAAAAGTAGAGGTTGATAACGGTGGCCAGAAACAAGTAGTAGAAGGAAAACATATTGTTATAGCAACAGGTGGCCGCAGCCGCGAATTACCTGCTTTAAAACAGGATGGCAAAAAAATCATCGGTTACCGTGAAGCCATGGCATTACCACAACAGCCTAAAAGCATTATTGTAGTAGGTAGCGGTGCTATCGGCGTTGAGTTTGGTTATTTCTACAACAGCATCGGCAGCAAGGTGACCATCGTGGAGTTTTTACCACGTATTGTACCTGTTGAAGATGAGGAAGTATCAAAAGAACTGGAAAAAAACTTCAAGAAACAAGGTATCGATATTATGACCAGCAGCGAAGTAACTGCGGTAGATACATCGGGTAACGGTGTTAAAGCCACGGTAAAAACCGCTAATGGTGAAGTAACCCTGGAAGCTGACGTATTGTTAAGCGCCGTAGGTGTTGCAGCCAATATTGAAGGTATTGGTTTAGAAGAATTGGGCATTAAAACCGAAAAAGGACGTATTGCCGTAGATAAATTCTACAAAACAAACGTGGACGGTTTTTATGCTATTGGTGACTGCGCCCCTGGTCAGGCCCTGGCACACGTAGCCAGCAAAGAAGGTATTATTTGTATTGAAGCCATTGCAAAAGCTGAGGGTAAATACCACCACCAGCCTGAACCAATTGATTATAACAATGTACCGGGCTGTACCTATTGCTACCCTGAAATTGCATCGGTAGGTTATACCGAAGCACAGGCCAAAGAAGCCGGTTACGAAATTAAAGTAGGTAAATTCCCTTTAAGTGCTTCAGGTAAAGCCTCTGCTGCCGGCCATGCAGAAGGCTTTATAAAAGTAATTTTTGATGCTAAATACGGCGAGTGGTTAGGTACCCACGCTATCGGTTATAATGTAACCGAAATTATTGCACAAACCGTTACTGCCCGTAAGCTGGAAACCACTTACCAGGAAGTATTGAACAGCATTCACCCCCACCCGACTATCAGCGAGAGTGTGAAAGATGCTATTGAAGTAGCCTACGGTGAAGCGATACATTTATAATAAGTAATTACTTATCATACGAAGCCCGGAATTATTCCGGGCTTTTTTATTTTTATGTTACCAGCGTTCCTCCCCTGATTGAACTGTGGTTGTGTCACTCACTTCAGCGTTCCATTCGCTATTGCATTTT
>CAYUMH010000153.1:0-10201 GCA_964445775.1 uncultured Terrimonas sp. | reverse complement strand
TTTTATTTATGTAATTGATTGAGAATACTTTGGTATAAGTATTGTCATAAAAAAAATACAAGACAAGCCTCCTTAACATTTTAAGATTAAAACATTTATGCCCGACATTTTAATTATTGACGACGAAAAGGCCATCAGGAAAACCTTATCCGAAATTTTATCGTACGAAGGTTATACACTTACAGAAGCGGCTGATGGAGAAGAAGGATTGACGCAGTTTAAAGCAAAGAAATTTGATGTTGTTTTATGCGATATTAAAATGCCTAAATTAGATGGCATTGAATTCCTGCAAAAAGCCGGTGAAATAAACCCGGATGTACCTATTATCATGATCTCCGGTCATGGTAATATAGAAACAGCGGTGGAAGCGGTGAAAAAAGGAGCGTATGATTATATCTCCAAGCCGCCCGATCTGAACCGCCTGTTAATTACCATCCGTAATGCCATGGATAAAAGTAACCTGGTTACCGAAACCAAGGTATTAAAACGTAAAGTAAGCAGGGTACAGGAAATGATCGGTGATTCCGAGCCTATTCAAAAAATAAAAGAGACCATTGAAAAAGTAGCGCCTACCGAAGCCCGTATACTGGTTACCGGTGAAAACGGGGTGGGTAAGGAGCTGGTGGCCCGCTGGGTACACGAAAAAAGTAACCGCAGCAATGGCCCCCTGGTAGAAGTAAACTGTGCGGCCATACCTACCGAACTGATCGAAAGTGAATTATTTGGTCATGAAAAGGGTTCTTTTACCTCGGCCATTAAACAACGTATTGGTAAGTTTGAGCAGGCCAATGGCGGTACGCTGTTTTTAGATGAGATTGGGGATATGAGCCTGAGTGCCCAGGCCAAAGTATTAAGGGCTTTACAGGAGGGCAAAATAACCCGTGTAGGCGCCGATAAAGACATTAGCGTGGATGTAAGGGTGATAGCCGCTACCAATAAAGACCTGTTAAAGGAAGTGGAAGAAAAAAACTTCCGCTTGGACTTATATCACCGTTTAGGTGTGATACTTATTCATGTACCTTCTTTAAATAACCGTAAGCAGGATATTCCTTTGCTGGTAGAACAGTTCCTGGGTGATATTTGTGCCGATTATGGTGTGGCTAAAAAAGGTATTGATGAAGATGCTTTAAAGTTATTACAACAATACGACTGGACCGGTAATATCCGTGAACTGCGTAACGTGGTGGAACGCCTGGTTATTCTTTCCGGTAAAACCATCAGTGCCGATGATGTACATAATTATGTGATGCCTAAATAAGGCTGCAGGATAAAAGGTGTAAGGCGTAAGGTAAAGCAACCCGTTTTATCTTACGCCTTTTTTATTTCAGGCATTTTTATCCAGCCAGGTGGCTGCATCCATTTCAAATTTAATTTCTGTTTTCCCGTACTTGCCCGTTTCTTTCCAGCCTGCTTTACGGTAAAACTGTTCGGCACGGGTATGTGCATCAGTACTCAGCCAAACCGTTGTTGTTGTCTGGCTGAAATACCAGTTCATCATCGTATCATGTAATAATTTACCAATGCCTTTCTGTTCATGATCGGGGTGTACAAATAAGGCCCATATATTGTGGTCTTCCAGGTCGGCAATGGCAAAGCCGGTGATCACATTATCTGCCAGGCTCACCCATCCTTTACCGCGCCGGGTGAGGTAGTCCGTACAATCTTCATTGGTTACCAGCGAAGGATCTGATAATACATTTTCTTTCACAGCATGGCGTATCACCTGTAAGGCGGGTATATCGTCAATAATGGCTTCTCTTATGGTCATAAAAATGGGTTAAAGGCAAAGTTACTTATATTAATTGTAGCACACTTGTGATATTAATGCATATATCCGATAATAAAAATGGACCGGTTTAACCGGTCCATTACAGTATATGCAATTTGTGTTGAATCTATCTTACATTGGCCACTACTTTGGCGCCGGCACGTTTGGCCGATTGCATGACGCGGAACACTTCGCCGTAATAGGAAATAGTATCGGCATTGATCACCACCGAAGGGGTATCAATAAACTTACGTTTGGCCTCTACTTCGGCACGTATCAGGCTGTCCAGCATAGTGGGGTCCACCTGTTTCTGGCCTATAAAGAAGTTTTGATCTTTATTAATGGATACCACGATATTTTGTTTTGCCTTGGTATCTTTTGAACCCCGGGGATTGTTCACTTTCACCACATTGGGATTGGCCATAGTGGTGGTAATGAGGAAGAACATCAATAGTATGAACAGGATATCGTTCAACGAATCTGTAAATACTTCCGATTCCTCCCTATGTTTTTTTCTAAACTTCATAATACACGGATTTATCGGGTAGTAGGTTCTTGTAATACGTCCAGGAAGTCGGCGCTGGCCAGCTCCATTTTATTAGCGGTCTTATCTATCTGTGTATTTAAAAAATTATACGCCAGGTAAGCCAGTAAACCTATTACCAGTCCGCTGATAGAAGTGATCAGTTTGGTATAGATACCCTGCGATATTACACCGATCTCCACTTCATTGGCATCGTGGATATTGGAGAATAACTGCATCAGGCCTATCAGTGTTCCTACGAAACCAAAGATGGGGGCTGCTTTGGAAACAACCGACAGTATACCCAGGTTTTTTTCCAGTTTATACATTTCCAGCTGACCTACATTATCCATACTGCGCTCAATGGCATCAATGGGTTTACCTAAACGTTGTATGCCTTTGTCAATGATACGGGCTACCGGGTTGGCCGTGTTTTTGGCAAAACTCCTGGCGGCCGCTACATTACCCGATACAATATGATCGCGGATAATGTTCATAAAGTTCTGGTCAATTTTCGAGGCATTCTTGATGGCAATATACCTTTCGGCAAAAACATAAATGGCCGCCAGCAACATCAGTCCCAGTGGCAGCATGATCCAGCCACCCATGGTAATAACTTCAAAAAAGCTCAGACTTCCGTCTTTGTTTTGATCGGATGCTGCGTTATTGGCTACCTGCTGAACAGTATCAACGATCTGCAAAAAATCAAACATGTGATTATACTTTAAGTGCGTAAATGTAACAAAGGACTTGGATACTCATTTTCTTTTGTTATCAACATCTGTCAATAACAGGGTAGGAACGGAAAATAAAAAAATTACGTGTGTGCATACCCCAAGTTTTTAAATATTTTAACAAGCACAAAAAAGCCGGTTGTGTAACCGGCTCTTATTGAATGGTTTCGTGTATTAATGTTTTGCGGGGCCGTCAGTACCGGCCTGTTTAACCATTAAAGCCTGTATCTGTTTCATGGTAGCTTCCATGCCCTGGGCGCTGCCGTCCAGGAATATCACGTTACCCTCGCCATATTCGGCAAAGTTTTTAATGGCTTCGGTCCACATACTGAATAAAATAACATTGGTATCCAGGTTGGCCTGTTTCATTTGTTCGGCCGCTTCGCTCATACCGGCAGCAACTTCCTTACGGAATAAAGCCACACCCTGACCACGTAAACGGGCCGCCTCTTTTTCTGCTTCAGCCGAAATTTTAATGGAATTACCATCTGCCTCCGCCTGTTTGGTTTTGGTGATCAGCAAAGCCTGGCCTTCATTTTCTGCAGCAGCTTTTAAGTTGTTAGAAGCTACCACTTTGCTCATTGATTCCAGGATCACCTTATCAAAAGTAATATCATTGATCTGCAGATCCTGTAAATGATACCCCCAGTCCTCTAAAGTCTGGTCTACTTCCACTTTTACATATTGTACAATTTCACGACGTAATCCTAATACTTCCGCCTGTTTTTTAGTAGCTACAAAAGAGCGCACATTACCTTCAATGGTTTTGATCAGGGCCTGCATCAGGTCGCGTTCGCTGATAAATTTAAACGCTACTTTTTTAATGGTGTCTTCTGCTTCATTTTGTACAGCAAATAACAACATACTTTTAAAGTATACATTGGCCTGGTCCTGGGTTACCGCCTGGAACTCCAATTCCACAGAACGGTTTTGAATAGATATTTTCTTGAATAATTGCTCCAGAAAAGGGATTTTAATTTGTAATCCGGGTCTAGCAATACGGCGGTATTTACCAAACATGGTAATTACGCCAATATATCCCTGGTTCACAGTGTAAATGCCGCTTAATGCAATTATAACAATTAAAATTAACCACCAATAATTGGAAAGAAAATTCACGATATCCATATGACTTTAAATTTAGGTTCGTGTAAAGATATACAATGCCCGCTGCATTTTGTGATTAGCACAGGTTTATATTTCGGTTCGGCTATTTAATAATACCAACTAAAAAAATAATAATTATCTTTCTGCACTATTATTAAAACAACTTTGGCGGAAAGAGTGAAAATGAGCCATTCGTTATTTTCCTTTATCTTGCGTTATCGTGTAAAAACAACACATTAATTATGAGTTTTAAAAATTACAATGTCCCGTATCCTGTAGAGCAGATGTATAGTAAGAAAGTGGCTTATTTTTCGATGGAATTTGCCACCCACCAGCCCTTAAAAATTTATAGCGGTGGTTTGGGTTTTCTGGCGGGTTCGCATTTGAGAAGTGCGTATGAGTTAAAACAAAATATGATCGGTATTGGTATACTGTGGAAATATGGTTATTATGACCAGGAGCGTAACCAGGACCAGACTTTAGAAACATCCTGGAATGAAAAACAATACAGCTTTTTAGAAGATACAGGCATTAAGTTCCAGATATATGTACACGAGCACCCGGTATGGGTAAAAGTATGGTACCTGAATCCCGAAACCTTTAAAACGGCGCCTTTATTTTTATTGAGTACGGATGTGCCGGAGAATGATTATGTATCGCAAACCATCAGTCATAAGTTATATGATGCCAATGTGGCTACCAAAGTAGCACAGTTTATTTTACTGGGTGTGGGTGGGGCCAAATTAATTGATGAGCTGGGCTTTAACCCCGATCTGTATCATATGAACGAAGCCCACAGTATTTCTGCAGGGTTTTACCTGTACCAGAAATACAATAAGAACCTGGCTGAAGTGACCAAACGCCTGGTATTTACCACGCATACACCGGAAGAAGCGGGTAATGAAAAACATGATATATACCTATGTCATAAAATGAGTTATTTCTGTGGTTTAAGTGTAGAGGAGGTAAAACAACTAACAGGCAATGACAGTGACCAGTTCAATCATTCGTTAACGGCTTTACGTTTTGCGAAACTGGCTAATGGTGTATCGAAGTTACATGGTGAAGTATCGCGTGAAATGTGGCAAAAGTATCCGAATATCTGTCCTATTATTTCTATTACCAATGCGCAGAACTGGAAGTACTGGGCAGATAAACAATTGTACCGCTTTTCTGAAGCAACTGACAATTACGGCTTTGATGACCGCAAAAAATACCTGAAAAAAAGAGCTTTTGATATTGTGGCCGATCAGACCGGTAAGATATTTAACCCCAATGTATTTACCATTGTATGGGCCAGGCGTTTTGCAGGTTATAAAAGGGCCGGCCTGATCACCAGTGATGAAAGACGTTTTTCTGAATTGCTGACCAATGCGAAGTACCCGGTACAGATCATCTGGGCCGGTAAGCCTTATCCCATGGATCACGCTTCGGTTACCGATTTTAACCAATTGGTATATTTAAGCAAACACCATAAGAACATGGCTGTACTGACAGGTTATGAACTCACTTTATCCAAACGTTTAAAACAGGCTGCGGATTGCTGGTTAAATAACCCCAGGGTACCCCGTGAAGCATCGGGTACCAGCGGTATGACTGCTGCTATGAACGGCGCGGTGAATTTTTCTACCGATGATGGCTGGATCCCGGAATTCATTAACCATGGGCATAATGGTTTTGTAATACCTAAAGCCGATTACCAGAACATGGCCACGCATGAGCAGGATCAATACGACCTGAATAAGTTATACGAGATACTGCAAAATGAAATATTGCCCCTGTATTATGAGAATTATGATACCTGGCGCCAGATCATTAAAAACGGGATGCAGGATGTGCATTTCCAGTTTAGCAGTAACCGTATGGCGCATGAATATTACGACCTGTTGTATAAATAAAAATTACGGCCCCTGTAAAGGGGCTTTTTTTATGTTCATACCTCCTGCTAATCACTTAGCAGGCAGGCTATTTTAAACCGTGTTATATTTGCAGCATTAATTAAAATATGGAGCAGTTAGTAACAGCATTTCAACAGCATATAAAAGATAAAAACCTGTTTCCCGCTAAGGCAGGACTGTTTATTGCGGTGAGCGGCGGGATAGACTCGGTAGTGCTTTGTCATGTATGCTCCCTGGCCGGTTATGATTTTACCATACTGCACTGCAATTTTACGCTGAGAGGAGAGGATAGTGATAAGGACGCGTTATTTGTAGCGGAGCTGGGTAAAGCGCTGGGAGTACCTGTAAAAACAAAACGTTTTGATACGGCAGCATATGCTGCGGAACATAAACTATCTATACAGGTTGCTGCGAGAACTTTACGGTACAACTGGTTTAAAGCAATAATGGAGGAGGATAGAGCCGCTGCCTGCAGTTATTTACTAACGGCTCATCATAAGGATGATGATGTAGAGACCATGCTGATGAATTTTTTTAAGGGTACCGGCATGGCAGGTTTGAAAGGCATTCCGCAAAAGCAGGATAATATTGTAAGGCCTTTATTGTTTGCCACCAAAAAAGACCTGCTGGCACACGCTTCACAATATAATTTAACCTGGGTGGAGGATAGCAGTAACGCAGAGATTAAATACACCCGCAACTACTTCAGGAATTTATTATTACCGCTGGTGAAAGAGAAATATCCTGCGGCTGAAGAAAATTTATACCACAATATACAAAGGTTTAAAGAGGCTGAAACGCTGTACCAGCAAGCGATAGCGGTGCATAAAAAGAAGCTGTTAAAAGAAAAAGGTGCTGAAGTGCATATACCGGTTTTACAATTACGTAATGTACAGCCTTTGTCAACTATTGTGTACGAAATAGCAAAACCCTATCATTTTACGGCTGCACAGACCGGCGATATACTGGCCCTGCTGGATGCGGCAACAGGCAGGTATGTACAATCATCTACCCACCGCATTTTACGTAACCGTAACTGGTTAATTATTTCGCCTTTACAAACGGCGGCGGATGTACACCTGGTGATTGACGGGGAAGGGGAGTACGCTTTTGCCGACAGGGTATTGAATATTCATAAACAGGACAAGCCTCTTGCCCTTACAACTACCGATAAGAGCAGTGTTTGTATTAATGGTAAACTGCTGCAATATCCTTTGGTATTACGAAAGTGGAAACCCGGCGATTATTTTTACCCGCTGGGCATGCCAAAAAAGAAAAAGCTGGCCAGGTTTTTTATCGATCAGAAAATATCGGCCAGCGATAAAGAAAAAATATGGGTGCTGGAAATGAATAAACAGGTGGTATGGGTAGTAGGCCACCGTATTGATGACCGGTTTAAGATAACCGATTCTACGGATAGTTTTGTTGCTTTAACTGTTGTTTGATACGTATAACTTATTCCATAAAATAACTTAATAGTATTGGCTGAGTGGCTGCCGGATTGCAATGGAAAGCCCGGTGAGGAAAAGTGTGCGGGCTGTGCCGGACTTGTAATGAAAAGCCGGGACTAAAGCTGAGTAAAGTTACTGTAGCTGAGAGCCCCGGCGTTTTTATATTTTTAACCGTTTATATCAGGTAAGCAGCCAGTAACCGGGCCCCTTCTTTTCCCCAGTCTCTTACTAATTTACTGATAGTATCGGTATATGCTTTACGATTCGTTTTTTTACCCTTTGAAGGTGGGGTAAACTCCTTGTTATTACCCAATTCAACCTTGGTAGCAAACCAGGTGGTGTGCAGGCCGGGAACGGCAAGGCCCAGTATCATGCCCGGTAAACCGGTAATGCTTTCAGGGCCGCCGGAGATCATGATCTCATCGGTATAGAAAGCATAAAAGCCTGTTGTGTCGTTTAAAAAACCAACTACTTTGCGGCATTCAAAGCCGGCTATATTGCGGGTATCGTTGGTGTATTTCCAGGTGACTTTCTGTATACTGTCCTGCAACAGGAAGGTTTGTTCAAATACAGGCTTGCTGGCAGTTACTGTGGCCGCCTTATAATCGTTATATATAACGCTGTTCTCTGCAAAACTTTCATACCACATGCCTCTTGGAATAACGGCCTCTTTGGTTAGTTTATAAATAGAGCGGTTGGCATCGCCGGTAAAAGTGTAATAACTGATCACTTCTTTGGGTGAGCGATCTTTTGACCGCTCAAACCATTCGGGATTCAGGTCTTTGATCAGGCCCCAGTAAGACACTTTTTTTTCAAACTCAATGTTCACTTTATCCAGGAAATTGGTTTGTGCTGTAGCGGTAATGCTGATGAACAGGCTACAGAAAAGAGCAGTATAGATGATGATGATTTTTTTCATATAATAATTATTTTCCGGGCATTTTATTGAATGTCCAGGTGGCCTGTAACATAAAGTAACGGCTGAGCCTGTCAAAACGTTCTTCGTTCATGAAGTTGCTGCTGATATTACGGCTGAAACCAATGTTCTGGTTAAACAGGTCGCGGGCCAGGAAGGCGAGTTTCAGCGCATCATTTTTCAGGAAGGTCCTGCTCAGCTCTGCATTCCAAACGGTAAAGTTGTTGTTATCGGGGAATACCTCAGTTTTTTGACGGAAGTCGAACCGGATATCGGAACGTAATGAGAATTTATAGGGCAGTTTAACAAAGCCGTCAATTTCACCACCATAACTCCAGAAATTATTATTGGCATCCGGACGTAGTGAGGATTTTGAAGTATTCCACGATGCCTGGGGACGTACAGCAAAATTATATTTCTCGCCTTTGTAATAGAAGGTGCTGATACCAAAGCCCAGTACATTATAATTGTTCTCGTTTAAAGTACTGTCGATAAAATTGTAATTCCTTCCGCCATTGGTGTTGAAGGAGAAACCTATGCCGGGTTTGTTTTCCCCGCCTTTTTCCCAGTTAACATAACTCCAGTAACTGTAGTTGCCGTTTACATTTACCGGCCTTGCAGTAGTAACACCTGTTTTACGGTCAATAACACTTAATGTGGTAATGGCATTGTCCTGGAAGGATATACCCACATTAGCATACATATACTGGTTGCTTAATACTTTATAATCATTAAAGTTTAATTGCAGGTTATGGTTAAAACCAACTTTAAGATCGGGGTTACCCAATTGTAAATACAGCGGATTATTGTTATTGGTAATAGGCTGTAACTGGGTTATGCTGGGCTGTAAGGTACTGCCGCTGTAAGAAAAGCTGGCATGGGTCTGGCTTTTCAGGCTGTAGCTCACATTCGCCTGCGGGGTAAACCTGGTGAAATTGTAAGTATTGGTTGTTAACTTATCCAGGTTTTTAAGTTTTAGTTTTATATCCGTTAAGCCGGTACCAAAGCCAAAGCGGAGTTTTTTGCCCATATACCGCGCCACAACAGTACCGGTATTGGAAGTGGCGGTAAAGTCAAAATTATTACTGAACAAGGGGTTTAGGATAGTGTATTCTCCGTTCACATCCTTGTCGTAACTATTCTGGTAGGCATTTGCATTATTATAATTAATGCTGTATTCTGTTACCAGGTTCCAGGTTTTGGTTAAAGGCTCGTTATAAGTAAATTTAACGCCTAGGGTGCTGGATTTACCGGTATTGATCTTTTCCTGGTCGGTACGTGCTGTAGAGTCATTTGTTTTAAAAACAGCATACGAATTTAATAAACCGTCACCCGTATCTTCCATATGTGTATGCCTTAATGTGGCTATAAACATACGTCCTGCTTTCATAAACATTTGTTTATAGGTAAGCTGGTTATTGATGGTTTTATTGTTAGCGTATTTAGAATTGGTACGCTGGTTCGTATTCACGGTGTCCCTGTTTTCGCCCAAAGCGGTACTAAATGTTTCGGTAATATTATCCGATGTTTTAAAAGACGTACCCACTGTGTATTTGATAGAGGCCAGGGAATCTATTTTCCATTCATATTTACCATTGGCGTTATGACGTTGTACCAGGCCTTTGGTATAAGAACTGCTGTTGTTATAAAAGGTGGTATCTTCCAGTAGCGTCTGGTTAATGGAAGAGGCCCTGTTGGTGGTTCCTAAACGGTTATAGAGGTAGGATAGATTGAGATTATGTTTCCCTTCCTTCCATTTATCCGAATATAAAGCACCGGCTGTATAGGCGCTGGGTAAGCCTCT
>CAYUMH010000152.1:0-10214 GCA_964445775.1 uncultured Terrimonas sp. | reverse complement strand
CAGCAGGCATTGGCATAACCGGGCTTTTACTATGGGTATTTTCGGCCATGGCCTGTGTAAAAATTTTATACAAAGCGGGCCGCCATCATCAAACCGGGTTCACACAAAAGATCATTCGTTTATTTCCCGATAACCTGCCGGGATTTTTATTAAAATTTTGTACGCAACATATTTTCACAGCCCTGCTGGTCATCAAACTAATTTCTTTTTTTTGTCTATACGGACTATCCCGTTTAGATGCCGATGTATATGAACAGCGTATACTATGGCTGATCTACATATCCGTATTGACCGGGCATGGCCTTATCGTGTACAAGCTACATGAGTTTACAGAAACAGGTTTAAGCTTTTTACGTAATATGCCGTTCCCCATTCATAAATTATTATTATCGCTTCTTGCCGTATATACTATTTTATTATTGCCCGAAATATGGGCGTTAAAAAGTGTAGCCATTCACCAGGGGCAGGTAATGGATTATACCTGGCTGGTAATTTTCGGCCCCTGCTTCCTGTTACTCATGCATGGTTTATTATATACCGAACAACAAAAGCTGGAAAACTATTTCGGCCTGCTCTTCGGCATCTGGATCGTATTTGTGTTCTTTAGTCTATCCTCGCAACGTTTGCTCATGACAGGCTTTGCCCTGCTCCTGGCCCTGGTATGTTTTTATACCGGTTACTATCGTTACCAGCCTTCCTTTGCTAAAAAAGAGGGAGCATAATAATAAAGCAGATTAACAAAATATAAATACTAATCTCATTTACCAGGTATAAAAACTATCCTGTTTATAGTACCTTTAAGCCCATGAAAAAAACAGTACTGACCTTTTGTATTCTTTTACTGGCCCTTGCCAGCCAGGCTAAAGTAGATACGCTTGTTATTTACAGCAAAGCCATGCAAAAAAATATCAACTGCGTGGTTATTACACCCGATAACGGCAAAGCAAATGAACGCTGGCCGGTAGTATACCTGCTGCATGGTTATAGCGGCAATTATGCCAACTGGATAAAAAGAGTACCGGCCCTGCAACAACATGCCAATGAATACCAGTTAATGATCGTTTGTCCTGATGGCGGCTTTAGCAGCTGGTATTTTGACAGCCCGGTTGATAAAAACATCCGTTACGAAACTCATATCATCAAAGAAGTAATACCGGTTATTGACAGCACCTACAAAACAAAAAAAGAAAAACAATACCGGGCCATTACCGGGCTTAGTATGGGCGGGCATGGCGGCTTGTTCTTAGGCCTGCGCAACAACAACCTCTTTGGTGCCTGTGGCAGCATGAGTGGCGGGGTTGACCTGAAATCAACCGGTTATAAATTTGATATTGAAAAAAGGATCGGTGACAGTACTAACAATACCAACAATAAATACTGGAAAGATTATTCGGTTATTGATATGATCGATAAATATAAGGACAACAGCCCGGCCATGATCATTGATTGTGGTACGGAAGATTTTTTCTATAAGATCAACAGCAACCTGCACAAAAAAATGCTGGAATTAAAAATACCACATGAGTACACAGAAAGGCCGGGAAAACATGACTGGGACTACTGGCGTAATGCGGTACAATACCAGTTATTATTTTTCAGTAATTACTTTAAAGCAAATACAAAATAAAAAAAGGGATGAGGTTAACACTTCATCCCTTTTTCATATTGCTCAATATCCTTACATGCCGGTGGAACCATCCCTCACTTTCACTTTCTTTTTACCGGAGTTCTTTTTTTCAAAATCCATAATCGCCTGGGGCTTGGCCACATTTTTTTTACCCAGGCTATCTACTGTGGGTGTGTATTTGGTAAGGCCAATGGGTTTTATATCATCCTCACCTGTAACCGATCCATCCGCATTTACCAGCTTATTTAATGCATAGGTTTCCGTTTCTACCACTACACCTTCAACAGGGTCATAAAACACCCATTTACCATGTTTAACAGCCAGGCCTTCGTTTTTTACCACAATACGGTTTATTTCTTTGTTGGGGTCGTTTACATCGTAGAGAGCCACTGTATCAAACTTTTTACCGGGGTCCATGGCACGCCAGCTTTCCTCGCGAACCAGGCCTCCGTTATAGGTATAGTACTTTGATTTACCGTGTAATTTGCCCCATTTATAATTCTCCTCGGCAATCTTAACCCCGTTTTCCAGCGAATAACGCTTCCAGGTACCCTGTTTGGTATCATCCTGGAAATAGCCTTCTTCTTCATAACCCCTTTCGCCACGCAGGTTTTCTACTTTTATGATCCAGGGTCCCTGCTTCAAACCCTTGGCATCCACCCGGTTTAGGGTATCGCCATGTACACCGATTGTGTAACTCTTTAACTGCGAAAAGCCCTGCAGTGTTACAAGCCCCAGCAGTAATACCAGCAAAAGTTTTTTCATATTAATAATTTTGTAAACTGTTTTACAAACGGTAAATACCCGGTTTTGTTTTACCAACACCACAATATTTATACCCATTTACGTTAAAACATCTGTAACAAAATTATACAGAAATCCGGTTTAAACTGTCTTATAATCACTTATGGCCTATCCGTCAAAACTCCGTTAATCCGGCAACTGAAAGCCCAAAGCATACCCGTAAGAAGATATTTTTTTATCGCTCACCTTCATAACCGTCCCGTTATGCCAGTACCTTACTATGTTTTCATAAGCCGCTGTTGTTTCTGTAAAAACAACAAATACATGCTGGCCCCATACAGCAATGCCCGCAGCATAACCGCTGGAAGAGGTTGCATCTGAAAGTGTTACCGCTTTACCATTCTTCCAGAATTTCGCAAAACTCCGGCCCGAATGTGATTCAGAACCTGAGACATATACATCTCCGTTGTGCACGGCAATATCCATCAACTGCGCACTGTTAGTGCCGTCAGTCACGGTCACTACTGTTCCGTTTTTCCAGTATACCGCAGTTTTCATTCCCGATCCGTTGAAAGTGCTGCCGGCAATGTATACATCAGTCTTGTCAACAAATATTTTAGTAACAAAGGTATTACTGGCATCGTGGATCGTTGTAAGCTCCCCATTCTTCCAATATACTATTTTGCCGTCTTTCTTTCCAACTACATACACATCGGTGCCCTGTACCACAATATCTACTGCTTCTCCATAAAAGCCATCGGCAGTAAGCAATACGGGGGTGCCGTTTTTCCAGTATTTGCCAACAAAATTTCCTGCCGCATTTTTTTCATAACCTGCAACATACACATCGCCGTTATTAACAAAAACAGCATTGGCCGCTGCGGCATAAGTTCCATCGGTCAGACGGGTCTGTATCCCGTTTTTCCAATATGAAATACCCTCCATCTCCACGCCTCCGCAAACATATACATCCTTTCCCTCAATAAATACATCGCTGAAATAAGAATAAGGAGACCCCTCTTTTACCAGGCCGGTGCTATCTTTCCACAACCCACCTCTTTCATCACCATCAACATGCCTGAAACTACCGGCAATATAGACAGCGGGTAGTTTTTCGGGTACCGTTATTTTATCTTTTTTTGAACAGGACGCTGCGGTGGCCAGGATCATTATGCCCAAACCAATGAATACATTACGTTTCATGATGACAGATTAAGTTTTACAAAGTGAACAAATAGGTTGCATTGATCACATTGTAAAAATCGTCAGAAACCAAGGCAGGAACTATCCCCGAAAAGAGGGATTTTTAACTTAAGATACGGTGTAGCATTGAAGGCATAGATCGAGCGTATAGGGTCATGAACTGAAACAGGAAGACGCAAAATTGAAGATCTAAGGTCCAGGAGTAAAAGTCTAAAGTTAAAGACCGTAATAAATTTAAGCAAACAAGCCTTTTACCATATCCCTCACCCTATTCCCTCTCTACCTTACTCCTTACACCTTACACCTTACTCCTTTCGCCTTTCGCCTTTCACCTTACACCTTTCACCTTACACCTTATTCCTTTCACCTTATTCCCTATATCCTATTCACCAAATACTCCACGGCTAATTGGTAGCCGCGCAAGCCCAATCCTGTTATGGTTCCTACGGCTTTGGCACTTACATAATTTACCTGGCGGAAACTTTCACGGGCATGTACATTGGAGATATGTACTTCCACTACCGGTGGCTGAATGGCTGCAATAGCATCGCCAATAGCAACCGAAGTATGGGTATAGGCGGCAGGATTTAATACAATAGCATCAGCCGCTGTTCCGGCCTCTTGTAATGCGGTTACCAGCTCACCTTCAATATTACTCTGAAAATAGGTAAAACTAACCTGCGGGTATTGCTGCTGCAGCTGCTGAAAATATTGTTCAAATGTGGTGCTGCCATATACTTCGGGCTCACGGGTTCCTAAAAGGTTCAGGTTGGGGCCATTTATGATCGCTATTTTCATACTCGCTGTTTGTTACTGCTAAAATACATGTTATTAGCATTCATCAGCCTACTTTTTAAATACCATCAACAGGGTATTACAATAGTTCACCTCCTCTTTTACTTTTAATAAAATTTATTCAACATGACCTATATGGAAGCCCTGTATGGCGGGCAGTACTGGGAGATCAGTGAAAACAAAAAAGATGGTAACCTGGGCCGGAAGAACGGCAATATTTTTTTAACCATCTGGGCAATGATGTGCCTGGTGTTTATTTATATGTTATTGATAAGGGTGTACCCGCCTTCGGCCAGGTTCTTCTCCACACCGGGCGGACTATCAGGCCGCAGTGCCGGCAAGCTCATAGCCCTGGTATTATTTGGCACTACCTACCCGGTTATCCTGTACACAGTAGGCACGGTGCGAAATTTCAATACCTATGTCCACAACTTTCTACAATACCCCGATGATGTAAAGAAAAAAGCCAATAAGAAAATACTACTGCCGTTTTTTATCCTGCTGGCCGCAATATTCTTATTGGCTTTTATATAATCAGTTCCAAGCGCTTATTTCATCATATCAATAAACTGGTCAAACAGGTAACGCGAATCATGCGGGCCGGGTGTGGCTTCCGGGTGATATTGTACAGAAAAAGCAGGTTTGCCTTTAATGCGGATACCTTCAATCGACTGATCGTTCAGGTTCACATGGGTAATTTCAATATGCTCGGCGTTCTTAACCGCTTCCGGGTCAACACCAAAACCATGGTTCTGTGTGGTGATCTCCGAACGGCCGGTCACAATATTCTTTACCGGGTGGTTTAAACCACGGTGTCCATGGTGCATTTTAAAAGTAGGAATACCGTTGGCCAATGCCAACAACTGGTGGCCCAGGCAAATACCAAAAACAGGTTTCTCTTCTTTTAAAATCTCTTTTACCGTTTCAATGGCATAATCCATCGGGGCCGGGTCGCCGGGACCATTAGATATAAAATAACCATTCGGGTTAAACGCTTTTACTTCTGCAAAAGGCGTTTTAGCCGGGAACACTTTTACAAAAGCACCCCTGTCGGTCATACATTTTAAAATATTCTGCTTTACGCCATAATCCAGTACGGCTACTTTAATAGCAGCGTTCGGATCACCCAGCGCATACACTTCCTTGGTAGATACATGTGAAGCCAGTTCCAGGCCGTTCATATCCGGCACTTCGTCCAGCTTTCTTTTCAACTCTATCAGGTCGGTGGTTTCCGATGAAATAATACAGTTCATGGCACCCTTGGTACGCACATGCGCCACCAGCGAACGGGTATCCACATCTTCAATCGCCACTACATTATTCGCCTCCAGGTATTCCTGTAAAGAACCATGTGCTAAAAAACGGGAGTATTGCTGCTCCAGGTTACGGCCAATCAGGCCTTTAATCTTTACCGATCCGGATTCAACATCCTCATTTTTAAACCCGTAGTTACCAATATGTGCCGCATTCATAATCAATATCTGGCCATAATAACTGGGGTCGGTAAATACTTCCTGGTAGCCGGTCATACCGGTATTAAAACAAATTTCGCCGGTCGCGGTACCAATAACACCAAAGGCGGTGCCGTAAGCTACTGTGCCGTCCGATAAAAGTAAAACTGCTGGATTTTTTGTTGCGGGCATGTGTACTATTTATACTGAAAAAACAAATTGCGCAAAGGTAGGGGGAAACAATATTTTTTCGGGTATAAATAATACACAATTTATCAGATAATATCAGGGGCTGTCGGCTGCAGTAACATTTCCAGGCTATATACCCGGCTTTCCGCTGTATAGCGGCACGCTGTGCCGCCATGCCGCTGCAATCCGGCAGCCTTTGTTTGCAGTAATCCTGTCAGCTATATCCTATACGAATGAGCGTTCGCTGTAACAGGAGACACCTGTTTTCAGCGTTCAATATACTGTTTCATAAAAAACGGCCCATGTACCATGGGCCGTTAATAATTTACCTAACAACTGTTATTACAAATTTCCTTCCAGTCGTTTAATATCCTCCTCCTGTTTGTCCCACCATTTTTTCTCAATCAGGTAGCTGCCAAACAGGCCCAGGCCACCGCAAATAGGAATCAGGGCAAAATACAGGATAACACGTTCGTCATAATCGCGGTAATGCGATACACCATCAGCGCCCATATAATGGTTTACCCTGCCAAAAACCTGGTAATCCAACAGGTAGGCCAAAAACAATCCTGTACCTACGCCTATTAATAATAAGGCCCATTTCAGGCTCCGGAAAGGTGCCGGCCGGTTTATAAACTGGCGCGGATTCACGCCTTTATCTACCATGGCCATATTTTGTTTGGTACGTAAATAAAAAATCCCAAAAATGGTAGCAAACCCTGCTACAAAAAGAATGATCATTACCAGTGCTTCTCCGCCGTGCATAATCTTATTTTTTTAGTTGTAAAAAGAATGGTTATGCCCTATATGACAACCACTTCAAACAACAGGTTACAGGTTTTTGAAAAAAAAGCTGAACGCCGAACGCTGTCTGAAGCTAAAAGCTTAACGCTCAAAGCCTAAAGCCAGGTTTCCTATACTGTATAAACTCCTGCCTTTCGCATTCAGCATTCAGCATTCAGCTTTCTGCTTTCTGCTTTCTGCTTTCTGCTTTCCGCTTTCATCATAAAAATATAACCTTTGTGTAACCTGTTCAAAAAAATGGTAGTCTTATACCCCGAATGTCAACCGAACTGAGCGATAGTGTCATCATTAAACTGGTGCTTAATGGTAACCAGCAGGCTTATGCTTTGCTGGTAAACCGCTATCAGCAATATGTGTTTACATTGGTTTTACGTATGGTAAAATCGAGGGAAGAGGCGGAGGAAGTGGCACAGGATGTATTTATAAAGGCCTACAGAGCACTGGCCAGTTTTAACGGTGAGTCCAAATTCAGCACCTGGTTATATACCATTACCCATAATACCAGCCTGAGTTTCCTGCGTAAGAAAAAAGTGGTCATTCACTCGCTGGACAATGAAACCGTGATGCTGGAAGCCGACAGCAAGGACTCGGGCATGGAGGCCAACCTGGTAGAACAGAAATCAAAAAGCCAGATGCTGGACAAAGCCATTGCCCTGTTATCGGCGGATGATGCCCACCTGATCAGTCTGTTTTATAAAGCCGAACAATCGCTGGACGAAATAGGACAGATACTGGGCATTGAATCCAATGCGGTGAAGGTTCGCCTGTTCCGTGCCCGTACCCGGCTCCGTGAAAAACTGGAAACCAATTTTAAACAAGAGTTGACGGATATTCGTTAATTTTAAATGTATCAATATGCAGAACGAAGATAACATATCAGAGCGCCTGTGGCAGTATATTGACGGCAATAGCACACCCGAAGAAAAAACCACGGTTGAAAAACTATTACAGGAAAATAGTACCTGGAGAGAAAACTACCAGGCCTTGTTACAGGTACAGCAACTGTTACAACAATCCGACCTGGAAGCACCTTCATTACGTTTCACCAAAAACGTAATGGAAAATATTGCCAGGCAAAACATAACACCGGCTACTAAAAACTATATTAACTATAATATCGTCAGGGGACTGGCAGCCGTGTTTATCGGCATTGTACTCGTGTTTGTTATTTATGCCTTCTTCCAGGTGAAATTCGATTTTGCCCCTGCACGGGAAAAATCTCTTATCCCTGAGCACAATTTTGATATCTCGGTCATCTTTAATAACGACTGGGTAAATGCGGTACTTTTATTAAACATGATCCTGGGCTTATTCCTGCTGGACCAGTTTTTAACCGCTAAAAAAAGAAAATACCTGCAAAAGCGTCATCATTAATATAAGCAGTAACAAACATCATTTCGGCATGAGGGGTGATGTTTGTTATATTTGTTGCTGTAACAAACAGCACTACTGCATGAAACTGCTTAAGGATATTCCATCACAACAAGAAAGAAAAGGCCTGTTCATCCTGCTGGCGGTTTTTTGTATTGTACAAACCTTACTCTTTATCAAATTCGGGGTGGTCACCCAAAACGAAGCGGCCAAATATGTATCCGAAGGCACATTGCTGGCCACGGAGGGTAAACTCTCCCATATCAAATACTTTTTTTACATCCCGGTCATATCACTGGTATGGTTATGTAAAACCCTGCATATATCCCTGTTCTTTGCAGTACTCATCCAGGTTATCCTGTCGGGTATTGCCCAGTTTTGTTTTTATAAACTCTGCCGCAGCCTTACCAGTTATAAAGCCGCTTTTATCACGTCCCTGTTCCTGGCTTTATTTTTCCCGCTGCAATCCTGGAACTTCCATCTTTACTCCGATTCTATTTTAATTAGTCTCAGTCTTGTTTATCTCTGGTTCTTCTATCAATATGATCGTTACCAACTTAGCCGGCACCTCTTACTGGCACTGGGCGTATTGGTACTCATCACCTTCTCCCGGCCGCATGGTCTTTTATTTATTCCACCGGCCATATTATACCTGGTGTTCCGTAAACAAAGCAGGAAAACCTTATTCATCAATATGGGCATCTGCGTTTTATTAACCGGCCTGATGTTTTTAGCAGCCCTGGTTATTTTTTCGGGTGGCGGCGATATGGACGCCATGAAACCTTTTATCGAGGAACATATTATTTGTTTTGTTCCTACCGCTACAGGTGACAGTAACTTAATACTTATTAACAGCGGCAGCCAGATGTACGATCTCTGGTATTATATTACGCATAATCCTTTACATTTTTTAAAACTCACCGGCTTAAAAATATTATCCTTCTTTAATCTTACCCGGCCCTGGTACACACCCATCAACAATTACCTGCTCATAGTATTAATGGTGCCATTATATACCAGTTTCCTGTTCGGCTTAAAAAAGTTTATAAAAACCAACCGCAGTTTTGCTTTACTGGTAATAGGGCTGTTGCTGCTTTATCCGTTTGGAATGACCTTACAATGCGACGACTGGCATAGCCGTTTTACCATGGCCATTATTGGTGCGTTATTATGCATATCCTGTTACAGTGTAAATTGGCTGGCAGAGAAAATAAAAAAATAGCAAAATAAAACGCCCCATCCGGGGCGTTCATTTTTCACATTAGTCTGCATTACCTATTTTATTACGTAGCGGATACCGATAAACCCTTTTATGCCCTGCATAGGTGCATATACATAACTGGGATCAAAATCCAATCCATAAGTATTTTGCGGGTTCACCGGCTTACCGGGGTTAATCACTACCCCATCCTGTTCATATTGATAACGGTTACCAAAAGGATCATTGGCCCTGGAAATAACAAAAGAACTTTTTTTGGCCGGTGTCCAGTTCAATAAATTCTTTACCCCTCCAAACAGTTCTATATTATGAGGCAATGTTTTGGTCAGCTGAATATTTTGTATGCTCCACACCGGGGAATATTCAGGGCGGGGATCATTTTCACCCAACAAAGGAAGACGCATCGGTCCATATATATTGCCGGTATAATCTGCTACTACACCAATCCCGGGAAACGTATAACTGATCAGCCAGGTACCACTCCATTGCTCCGTTAATATTTGCGGTGTTCTTATATTTTTCCCGTTTGCATCTTTCTCCGTTTTATCTACCTGCTGCACGGTTCCCCCGATCATGGCTTTTAAGCGATGGTTAATATTCACATCCAGGTTCAGCGAAATACCTTTTGATACCGCATGGCCATCCAGGTTATCATAAATTATTTTTTGCGGGTCGGTATCATAATCGGCAATGATCTGGTTGGTGAAATAGGAATACCAGGTGGACAGATCCATGCCGATAATTGTTTTTTTAAATTTAAACTGGTTGGTATAATTCAGGTTTACATTATAACTTTTCTCCGGCTTCAGGC
>CAYUMH010000151.1:0-10286 GCA_964445775.1 uncultured Terrimonas sp. | reverse complement strand
TAACACTACACGTCCCACGGTAAGGCAGGCCCTGTCCGAGTTAAGCGCCATGGGCTATATTGTCAGGCACCATGGCAAAGGCAGTATGGTGTCCGAACCCAAACAAGGTCTCGGCATCCTGTCTATCAAAGGCTTTACGGCCGGTATAGGAGAAAAAACACTCCGGACCGAAATTCTCCAGAAGCCTATCAAGATGGCATGGCCTTCCGCCTTTTATGATGAATTGTCAGCGGTTGAAAAAGAAGCCGGTTGTATCTTCTTTTCCCGTATCCGTGTGGTTAATAACCTGCCCATCTTATTTGAAGAGACTTATATCACCGATTACCAGCTTCCCCGCTTTATCAGCAGGAATTTAGAGAACAAGTCTCTTTTTAAAATGCTGAGCGACCATTATAATGTAGAAGTGAAGGAAGGTAAGCAGAAAATTTGGGCGGTGAGTTCCAATAAAAATGTGAGCGATTTATTGAAGATCAATCTTAACAGCCCGGTATTACATATGAAACGGCGGTTAAAGACCAATATCAAGGACCTGGTTATTTATTCCCATATATATTGTAATACGGAGAACTATTTCCTGGAGGACGGTTTTTAAAGCAGCATATACGGTTCCGGTAGATCACCCTCATCATACTCCGGTAGCATTTTTACGCTCCGGCTAAACTTGTATTAACAACAATTGTATTGGTTAGCAACCTGTTTACAGGGCAAGATTCTGCAATGGCTTTCAACTTTACCAGCTCATTTTCACTCAAGCCCTTATTTTCAAATGAGATGGTTTTGGTAAAACTGGCTACCTTATCCATCACATTGTTTGATAAATGTACATTGACGCTGATCTCGCCCAGGTCCATCTCTTTTCTTTCCGCATACATTCGCAGGGTGACTGCCGTACACATAGAAAGCGCAGACGCTAATAACTCGTAAGGGTTAAAGCCCTCATCTTTGCCACCCAGGGAAACAGGCTCATCACCCACCACTTCTTTTGTTCCGGAACTGATGCGGGTTAAAAAATTGGTATTGCACAGCTTAGCATTTACCGTTACATCATTTTTTGTTTCCTTCACTGTTATAGCCATGTTACCTGTTGTTTATATACTGTGTTCAGATTGATTTTATTTTGCAGGAGTTGTCGGAAATGGCACAAAGGCTTTGTCATCCTCCGGTATCAACGGAAAAGCTTCATGGTTTTGTGCCATCCAGTCTGCTTTGGCCTTTTCCAATCTTTCTTTTTCTGACGAAACAAAGTTCCACATAATGAAACGTTCTTCCGGGAAAGGCTCTCCGCCAAAAATATACACCGTGGTATGCGCGGCCATATCAAAATTGCAGAGTTTGCTGTTGGCGGCTATCAGTATATTACGGGGCTCATACACATTGCCTTCGGCTTCTATACTCCCTTCTAAAATATACAAGCCGCTTTCGCCAAAAAGATCGTTGCCAATATTTACATTTCTTTTTTCGTCGCTCTCATTTTTGATCTCCAGAAAATAAAGCGGACTGTACACGGGAACACCGGATTTTTTACCAAATGCTTCGCCGGCAATAAGTTTAATGTTAACACCATGCTGCTGCCATTCAGGAATATCTTCACGGGAGATATGTGTGAAACCTGGTTCCATTTCCTGCAACTCTTTGGGCAGTGCTACCCAAATTTGCAATCCATGCATGATCATATCCGGGTTGGTCTCACGAATATGCTCAGGCATTCTTTCGGAATGTACCACCCCTTTACCTGCCGTCATCCAGTTTACGGCCCCGGGTGTAATTTCTGCCAGCGATCCGATACTATCCCGGTGCATGATGGCTCCTTCAAAAAGATAGGTGAGTGTAGAAAGCCCGATATGAGGATGTGGTTCTATATCCAGCTTTTCGTGCTCTTTAATAGCCACAGGCCCCATATGGTCAATAAAAACAAAGGGACCAACTGCTCTTTTTTGCCTGAAGGGTAATAAACGTCCTACCATAAAAGGACCAATGCTTGCGGCACGTTCTTCTATTACCATATTAATATTAGACATGTTATTTATTTTTTGCGTAGTAGATAAAATAAAACCCTTCTTATTTAAATCCTTTGAAATCCGGGCTCACTATACGTTTCCATTCCGGATGCCTTTTGATATAGGCAAAAACCAGGGGGCACAGCGGTGTAAGTACATACTTATTTTCTTCAATGTACTGCAAAGCTTTTTCAATTAAAGCGGTGGCTACACCACGACCGGCTAGTTCTTCCGGGCTTTCGGTATGTATAAGTGTTATATTGCTGTCTTTCTCCCGGTAATCGATAAATGCTGTATACCCGTCTATTGTTAATTCAAACCGGTGGTTAGCTTCGTTCTTTGTTACCGGGATAGCTGAAAATTCTTCTTTCATAATTACTGACTAAATGTTTTATAAATATCCTGAATAAAAACGCAGGTATTGCATAATTGTTTGCTAACATTTTAAATACCAGGCTCTCACGGATCATATAAGCAGTGTTTTGTTTTATTAAACATAACAGGTTGTGCGCTTCCAAAATAAAAAAAATCTTTCAAATCAACGATTTGCAAGATCTAATAAAAGATCACCCGAAACCGGATAGAATGAGCGTTGAATTTCCATATCCTGAATTTTAGTGCCCGCCCTTGGTTCACCAGTATGGCAATCCGGTCATTAAAATAGTAAATCCTGTTAAACAAATTGATGTAACACTTTCATTATACACATGAAATCCGGAAACCCTTGTCATTTTCGTAAACTACTTATTCGCATAATACGCAGATTTATTATTTAAAATGTGTGATTTATATAACAAACTATAAAAATAATGTAATAATAAACGACTTAATTGAAACACCTTTGTATCAAAGCTTTTAAAACAACAAGATAAATCATGATACGTGATCGGAAAACAAGTATGGCTAATTTTACATGTAAAGGATATAAATCTATCTACAGGGGCAAAAAACGTTCAGGATCAAACACAAGTCATTGCAAGACTAACGCTATTAACCTGCCAAAACCGGTTTTTTACCAAAAAAGAGTAGCCGTTGTTAACCTGTTAACGCCTATCCCTTTCGGTTTGAATTAGTACATCATCCCGTTCTCCTTACAAACAAAACAACAGGTATACCATCTAACCAGTTCGATAAATTAAAATTCTAATAAAGTCAACCACGTGTTGATACAGTCCGGTATCAGCTTCAATCACCATGGACTCCCATGAAAAAGAAATCTTATTTGCATTTATGGACTATTATTACACCACTTATTGCATGGGCCGGCTATTTATGTCTTTCATTTTTTGATCACCATCTCTATTCCCTCTTCTTATCTGCCATACTCATTTGTTGCGTATTAGCGGCTGTACATCATGCAGAAGTTATCGCGTTTCGTGTAGGAGAGCCCTTTGGCACATTAATACTTGCTTTAGCTATTACCATTATAGAAGTTGCGTTAATCGTTTCGCTTATGCTAACCGGAGGTCAGCTTGAGACTATGACCCTCGCCAGGGATACCGTATTAGCGGCAGTAATGATTATCCTCACAGGTATTATCGGAGTGTGTATTTTAGTCGGCGCTTCAAAATATAAAGAACAGGTTTTCGAACTGCAGGGCGTTAGTGTTGCATTAGTAACACTGACTGCTATTTTGGTATTTTCATTGATTTTGCCGAATTATACTACCAGCATGAAAGGCCCCGGATACAATACCCTGCAATTAGGCTTCATTGCTACCTTATGTCTGATATTATATGTCACTTTTATCCTGGTACAAGCAATCCGGCATCGTCCCTTTTTTTTAGCCCCGGAAACTACAGCAACGGAGGATATCCTTCCGGCAAAACCCACCACCAGGGTAACCGTTATTAGCATATTGTTATTAATATTGTGTTTAACTGTTGTCGTATTACTGGCAAAATCACTTGCTCCTCAAATCGAACAAACAGTAATAAAAATTGGCGCCCCAAAATCTCTTGTAGGAGTCATTATTGCGGCCATTGTCTTACTGCCTGAAGGACTGGCCGCCTATCGTGCTGCACTAAAAAACAGGCTACAAACCAGCCTCAACCTGGCATTAGGTTCTGCGCTGGCCAGTATCGGCCTCACCATTCCCGCCGTAGCACTGGTATCCATCATAACCGGCATGCCTATCACCCTCGGAATAGACATGAAGGCAATGGTATTATTATTATTAGCTCAGTTTACCATTGTCATTTCCCTGGCCACAGGCCGTACGAATATTTTGCAAGGCATTGTACTGTTAGCCATCTTTCTTTTATATATTTTTATCATTCTTGTACCATAACACCGGTCTTCAGGCAATAATCTAATCGTTCACTTCCGGGGGGCAATCTGCTTTCAGTTAAAACAATTCGCCACCCGTTTATTTTACAACTACTCCTGAATGATCCAATAAAATCTATATACCTTCTATCAAAAAAAGAGGGCTAAATAACGCTTTACCTATCACCCACATAAATTTTACAGCGTCAATATTTATTCTTATCTTTAGTAATACCGGGTCTTATCCGGCAGAATAATAATTCGTTATTCGCCCAGGTTCTTTAAAATAAACGTTTTGAAATTCTTTATAAAACATATGGTCTGTCTCCGTTGTAAAATGGTTGTAGCAGGCATACTCTCAAAACTCGACATTCCTTATCTAACTATTGAATTGGGTGAGGTAACCCATAAAACGCCTCTTACACAAGTTCAAAAGATCCTACTCCAATCAACTTTGCTACAATATGGTCTTGAATTAATAGAAGACAGGAAAAAAGCTTTAATAGAAAGAATCAAAAATATTATCATAGAGCAGGTTCACCATTCCGATGAACCTTTAATCGTTAACTTCTCAGATTTCCTGCATCAAAAACTTAAATATGATTATACCTATTTAGCCAATTTATTCTCATCAGTACAGGGTATAACCATAGAAAAATTCATTATTTTCCATAAAATTGAAAAAGTAAAAGAATTATTGGTTTATAATGAACATAATCTTACTGATATCGCTTACCTGATGCACTATAGTAGTGTTGCACATCTTTCGCATCAGTTTAAAAAAGTAACCGGCTTTACCCCTTCGTTTTATAAAGCACTAAAAGGCAACAAGCGTAACATATTGGAAGCAATCTGAGTCCTGTTTTTCCTGCTGGCCGGGTAGTATCCCGGTAGCTGTTTTATTTCTATAACACTTATAAATATATGCCCCTTTATTATTACGCAATGCTGATTTTATTTATCCTTCTCATTTTTATGGTGGTGCTTTTTTATTTTTCTAAAAGAAAAAATGCATCAGATCTCTTGTATATGGAAGGTGTGCGGGAAGAAAATCTCGGGCACCTGAAACAAGCCGTAACTGCTTATAAAAAGGCCCTGCTTCAAACAGATCATTTCAGATTCCAGGCTACACTTAAATCTAAAATCGCCAATAGAATAAAAGTACTGCAAACCGTGATTAAATACGAGGCCTCTTTCCACCGTACAGATTAATATTTTCTTCATTCATTATAATTACGCAGTAGCCAATTGAATACCCTATCTTTACTAAGCACCGCCTTCCTTTCTTCCTCCTTCGCTGCACAAATACAATTATGAAAATTATATATATCGGCACCTACCCGCCCAGAGAATGCGGAATAGGTAGCTTTACAAAAGATCTTTTTGAGGCAATGAAAGAAGATACCCCCGCTGCCCTTGGCCCGCAAAGCTCTTTCGTTATTGCTATTGATGACAGACAATCCTCTTATGCTTATCCGGAGGAAGTTAAGCTGACGATTCAACAGGAACAACAGGAAGATTATATTGAAGCGGCTAAGTTTATTAACCTGAGCGGTGCTGATATCTGTATACTTGAACATGAGTTCGGAATTTTTGGCGGTCAAAGCGGCGTTTATATCCTCCCTTTATTACATCGTCTCGAAATACCGTTCATTGTTACATTTCATACTGTTTTAAAAATACCTTCTTATCAACAAAAAGCAATACTTAAACAGATCGCCAAGATGGCAAGTGCAATCGTGGTAATGACCAATAAGGCCATTGATTTTTTAACCTCGGTTTACGATGTTCCGGCAGACAAAATAAACCTGATTGAACATGGTGTACCCGATATACAATTTGAACATACCAGTGCCAAACAGGATCTGAAATTAGCATCAAAAAACGTACTGCTTACGTTCGGCTTTATAAGCCGTAATAAAGGTATAGAAACCGTTATCAAAGCTTTGCCGGAAGTGGTAAAACAACACCCCGACACCGTTTATATCATACTGGGGAAAACACATCCCGCAGTGCTGAGACACGCCGGTGAGGAGTATCGTATCTTTTTATTACAGCTTGTAAAAAAATTACAGTTAGAAAAAAATGTTTTTTTTCTGAACGACTTTATTGCGCCAACTGAACTATTCCAGTATTTGTATGCATCTGATATTTATATAACCCCTTACCTGCATGAAGCCCAAATAACCAGCGGAACACTTACTTACGCCATTGGGGCGGGGTCAGCTGTTATTTCCACTCCTTACTGGCACGCCCAGGAATTATTAAGTGAGGGTCGGGGTTTGTTATTTGATTTTAATGATTCGGCTGGTCTTTCTGTGCTGTTGCTTGATCTTTTAAATAACCCGGCCACCCTTGCAGGTTTACGCAATAAAGCCTATGTATATGGCAGGCAGATCACCTGGCCAATCATCGGTGATAAGTATAATAGTTTATGCAGCACGGTGGAGCAGCAAGTGGTAAACGCTATCCCGCCGCAAGCAGATTTTTATTTTGACCCTTTGATATTGCCTTCATTTTCACTGGATCATATTAAACGAATGACGGACGATACCGGCATCATACAACATGCCAAGTTTGGCATTCCCAATTTAAAAGAAGGTTATTGCCTTGATGACAATGCAAGGGCATTGCTGATGACGTTGATGGCTTATAAACAAAAAAAACACCCGCTCGCCCTGGACCTGTTACCTGTTTACCTGAGTTATATTCATTATATGCAACGGCCGGATGGTCTGTTCAGGAACTTTTTGAGTTTTAACCGCAGCTTCTTAGACGAAACAGGCTCTGAAGATTCATTTGGAAGAGCTATCTGGTCATTAGGTTACCTTTTGGGTAATGCACCTAATGATGCCTACTACCAATCCGGCAAAGAACTGTTTTTTGATGCTGCCCCAAATTTCGAACAACTCCGGTCCATCCGCAGCATCGCCAATACCATCATCGGGATCTGTTATTATTTAAAAAGTAACCCGCAGGACGAGGAAATGATTGAAAGAATGCGTAAGATGGTATATATTCTTATGCACGAATACCAACAATGCAGCACGGCTGAGTGGCATTGGTTTGAAAACTTATTAGCTTACGACAATGCTATTCTTCCATTAGCCATGCTGCATGCATCGGTTATTTTACATGATGAAAAAGTAAAGTTAACAGGAATGGAAAGCATGCAGTTCTTAGTTGACCATACCTTAAAAGACGGCTACCTTTCTGTGGTGGGCAACGAAGAGTGGTATGTTAAGGATGGGAACGCCTCTAAGTTTGCCCAACAACCCCTGGATGCCATGGCAATGGTATTATTATTTCAACAAGCTTTTCAGCTCACCAAAGAGAAAGTTTACCTGGAAAAACTATACCTCTCCTTCATGTGGTTTTTAGGTGAAAACGATTTGCGTATGAACTTATATGATTTTGAAACCAAAGGGTGTTGTGACGGTATAGAACGAGGTGGTATTAACCGGAACCAGGGAGCCGAAAGTACATTAGCCTATTTAATTGCCCATTTGACTGTGCTGGAGGTATTTGATACTTTTTCTCAGCCGCAGGATTAGTATGTTCAGAATATTTCAGGTTTCAACATACCAGTAAGAACAAAATTATTGCAAAAGCCTTATCACCCATGAAAATAGCTATTCTGTCCCCTGTCGCCTGGCGTACTCCGCCACAACATTATGGCCCCTGGGAACAGGTAGCCAGTAATATTACAGAAGGGTTGGCCGAGAGGAATATAGATGTTACACTTTTTGCAACGGGAGATTCTCTTACATCGGCACAATTAGCATGGATTTGTGAAAAACCTTATGCTGATAACCCCGCAATTGATGCTAAAGTGAATGAATGTCTTCATATCAGTCACCTGTTTCAAAATGCCCACCGGTATGACCTGATCCATAATCATTATGATTTTTTGCCTCTCACCTTTTCCGGTTTTGTCAATACACCCCTGCTCACCACTATTCATGGATTCTCTTCGCCATTGATTATACCCGTTTTTAAAAAGTATAACGACAGCACACATTATATTTCCATCAGTAATGCCAACAGGCACCCGGAATTAGACTACCTGGCCACAGTGTACAATGGTATTGATACAGCCGCCTTTTCATTTTGTGCTCACCCGGATGACTACCTGTTATTCTTTGGCAGGATACACCCGGATAAAGGAACTAAAGAGGCTATTGAGATTGCCAGACAAGCTGGAAAAAAAATTATCCTGGCAGGGCTTATACAAGATCAAAATTATTTTAGCCGGTATATTCAACCCTTTATTAATGATCATAACGTAATATACGCCGGCAACTGCAATCCTCACCAACGTGATGCATTGTTAGGAAAAGCCATCGCACTGTTACACCCTATTTCATTCGACGAGCCATTTGGTTTAAGTGTAGTTGAAGCCATGTGTTGTGGTACACCTGTTATTGCTTTTAACAGGGGAGCGATGCCTGAGTTAATACAGCCCAATATCAATGGCATTTTAGTACAGGATATAGCAGGAGCAGTAGCGGCCATCGCAGGTATCACTAACATTAACAGGAAGAGCTGCCGGGCAACTGTTATCGAAAAGTTTTCCAAAGAAAAAATGACCGACGATTATATCAATGTATATCATCGCATACTGGGTTATTAAGCGGCTGAACCGGCTTCTTTTAAAGCGGCCAGCAGCTCCGCCAGATTAACGGTAGCATAGGTAGATGCGTAATCTGACATCGCATAGGGAATAATTACATCACCCTGGTGAATCATCGATCCGCAGGAATACACTACATTAGGAACATAACCTTCTCTTTCCTTTTCATTGGGAACGATCAACGGATAAGTTAACCGGCCAATAACTTTGGTAGGATCATCCAGGTCAAGTAAAGAAACCCCCAATACATATTCCCGCACCGGACCTACACCGTGTGTAATCACCAGCCATCCGGCATCGGTTTCAATTGGTGAGCCACAATTACCCATTTGTACCAATTCCCAATAGAACTTTGGAGTTTGTAACAAACTGGCCTCATTCCATACCGTAATATTTTTTGAAAAAGCGATGTAATTATTAACCCCGTCCAACCTGCATAACATGGCATACATGCCATTGATTTTCCTGGGGAATAATGCCATTCCTTTATTCTGAGCCACTTCGCCATGCAACGGTATTACTTTAAAATGATAAAAATCAGTAGTACATAACAGTTTGGGCAAAATGGTCACGCCATCATAAGCGGTATAAGTAGCATAGTAAAGAGTTTCCCCTTCTTCTGTAGTAAACTTTACAAACCGGGCATCTTCTATTCCCTTAATCTCTGTATCAGCAATAGGGAATATTACCCTTTCCGCAATATCCGTATCTGCCGAAAAATCCATTTCATAATGTGATGATGCCAGCCACATAATTTCATTCAAAAGAACAAGGCTGTTCATATCGTGCTTAACAAGTTCCTTGGTTTCTTTCACATATCGCTTCAGTTCCTCATAAGTAAAGGTATCCGTTAGTTTTTCCATCAATAAAGGATAAGCCATACAACTCATACGCTGCATTTCATTCAGCTTTTTCCGGAAACTATTTTTTTTGTAAATATGGTTCCTGATATGCTCCGGAGATTCCAACATTTTACCTGGTGGCGTAATAGTGATATCATTATGCCCGTTAATGATGCCGGAACGGAAAACGACAGAAGATATATGACCTTCGCCCGTAGCCCGGAAACTGATAATAATCCTTTTTTCACCTGCCCCCAATTCAGACTGGTCCGGATCTTCGATCATCGAAGGATTAAAAAAAGCAGCAGCTTCTATCGAATATTCCATTGTAAAATAGGCACCTATCAATGCCTTTTGCATAGCACTAAGTGAGGTTGGCTCAATTTTAAGCTCTTTTAATAAAGCTGATAACCGATTAAAATGTTTCTCAAATATCCGGGTAATACTCCGGTGTCTTTTTGAAAAATCACGCAGTACCGTATTATAAACTTCCTGCCGTTTTTTTTCAGTCATGGCCAATACTCCGCTTATCAATTGCCTGCCCCG
>CAYUMH010000150.1:0-10322 GCA_964445775.1 uncultured Terrimonas sp. | reverse complement strand
CACAGAAATGCGGGAGAGTAGGTAGCTGCCATGATTATTGAAAGAGTCCTGACTATTTTAGTCGGGACTTTTTTTTGTCTATACCACAAAGCGGAAAGCTGAAAGCCGAATGCGGAAAGCCAAACCCCAACTCCCAACCCCATCAACGATCATCTGCGCTGTACCCATCGGCGTATATCTGCGGGAGATAACAACAACAACCAGTCTACCCCCTTACTCCGGTAACTTGCACCCGGCTATGGATATCCAAATCAAATTATTCCCGACTGCTGCATAGAGTTGAAGACGTACAAGTGTGCGGCCCACAACAATCTTGTTGGGGCACTGCGCAAGGGACGATCATAAGGAGTACCACTGCCGGCAAAACTCCTAACTAACAATAACAAGCTTTTAACTAGTTGATGATTATATTTGGTGAACTATTTAAGCCAGCCATACTAATGCTTTTACAACCACCAACAGTTAAAAGGTATAGCCTGATTAACTTTATTACAACAGCGTTATTGCTGTTATTTTTTTGCATAAACACCAGCGCTCAGACACAACGTGCTGACAGCACCGCATCCCATGGTGCAATTAAGGGAATAGTATTTGACTCTGCTTATAATTTTGCCTTAAGCAGCTCCAGCATCGCCCTTTATAAACTCGCTGATTCCAGTTTACTCAACTATACCTTGCCTAATAATTACGGTGAGTTTTTATTAAAACCTATTCCGTTTAACACGCCTGTGCAGCTGGTTGTTACACATGTAGGATATAAAACACTGGTAAAACCAATTACTATTACAGCGGCAAAACCTGAACTCGACCTTGGTAAACTTTATCTAGACCGGAAAGGTGATGACGATAGCAGTACCGTGGAGAATGAAGTAGTAGTTACCGGTGTAATACCTATGCGTATGAACGGCGATACACTGGAGTTTAATGCAGCCGCTTTTAAGATGGATAAGAATGCAACAGCCGAAGACCTGATGAGACGTTTACCAGGGTTCACCATCTGGGGTGATGGAGAGATGACATTTAACGGTAAAACCATCAGTTCGGTTTTGGTAAACGGTAAACCTTTTATGGGGGGCGACGCCAGCGTGGCTACACAAAATATTGCCAAAGATGCGATACAGAAAATACAGGTGTACCAGCAAAAAAATGAGAACAACCCCCTGGATTCTGTAATGCATGCCAATATCAAAACAAAAGAAGAAAAAAATACAGGCCACTTCGGTAAAGCATCGGTGGGTTACGGATCGGATAAACGTTATGCACTGGATGGCATGTTTGGCATGTTCAATCCCAAAATGCAGTTGAGCGTAGTGGCGGCTACCAATAATATTAATAAAACAGCAAGAAGCCTGAGTCAGCTTATCCAGCAGGCAAGTTATAAAGGCATTGGCGCCAATATTGATTACCAGACGGATTTCAGGATGGCCGGCTTAAATAAACCCATTGCAGCAGGTGCCAACTTTCAGTATGATTTTATTGTCGATCCGACTTATTATAAATCCAGCAGACTGACCGGCGATTATTTTTTCAGGCGCAATAATACCCTTACAGAGCGCAATACCACCACCAATATTTTTACCGGTGAAAATAACTTACTCATCCAGGAGGCTGTTGCGGTGAACAGTAATATCAGTAGCAATCATTCTTTACAGACAAGTTTTGCTAAAAGAAATGAAAAGCTGAATACAACGCTCAATGCCGGTGTAAACCTGGGCCAAACCAATGGCAGGAGTGAATCTAATGAAACGCAAAGGAATGCCACCGGGTTGGTGAGTACTAATAATGCTGTCCGGACAAATGAAAACGATACCAGGCAGTTTAACCTGGGCTTAAGCCTGAACAGGATGGATAATAATTACCGGAAATTCAATCGTTTTTCCAAACGGGTGAACCTGGGGTATAAACTGAATGTAGTTGATGATAACGGCCGGAGTACCAACAATTCAACATTCACTTCTTATGTACCGGGGCAGGATAACAGGACTTATAGCCGGTTATATGATAAACAGGATAAATTAGCTGTTACCAATGATATAACACTGGAATACCCGGAGATAAAGAAATTGATCTTTGGCAAAATGAGATTATGGGATATTAATATTTCACTCAGGGCCGCAGCTGTATTAACCAATAACAAGTATGATGACCGGGTATTGGATTTTGATGCCGGGTTGAATAAACATATACTGAATACCTATTTAACCAATAAAAGAGATGAGGATATTTTTAACTTTAAACCTAACCTGGGGATTTCAAAAACTTTTTTCAAACAGTTGAGTAACCGGTATTCAAAGGCGGTATTTATTTCGGCCACCGTAGAGGCACAATATTATAGCTATAAACACCAGGCTACCAACGTAAACCAGAACTTTAATTATAAGTACTGGAATATGATACCGGCTATTTCAGTATCAAGAATGAATGAACAGCACGGTGCTTATGCTATCAACTATTCCTTAAGCTATAACAGCTCGTTTAAATACCCTGATCTGTTTCACGTAGCACCACTGGTAGATAGTTCCAATATCTGGTTTATACCCAAAGGTAACCCGGCTATAAAGCCGCAGGAGAACCGCAACCTGGGTTTAAACTTTCAATACAGTTCCCGGAAAGCAAAAAATCCCTTTAGTTTTAATATTAATGCCGGTGTGGGAAATGCCAGTGATTATATAACGGATAGTAGTTTTTATGACGCAGCGGGTGTGAGGACAAATTATTATACCAATATTAATGGCTTCCGAAATGCCAACCTAAATACTAACGTAAGAAAATCTATTAAGGTAAAACAACATGCTTACCAGGTAGGATTGAGACTGGGCGGTTTTATCAGCAGAACACCACAGTATATTGAAGATGTATACCGTATTGCCAAAAACCTGAACGGTAACGGTGCAATTACTATCGATTATAGTTTTAAGGATGTGGTGACCATACAGGCAGAACAGGGAATAGGCTATAATGAGTCCAGGCAAACAGGCATAAATAACAATGTATTTATTGCCCGGAATTATAATACACAATTAAGCGGCAGTTTACAATTGCCCAAAAACCTCACCTGGAGCAGTAATGTTACCTATTTCAGAAACAGCAGTAATAACCAGGTGCCGGTTAATTTTACCATATGGAATGCTAGCCTGACCTACCGGTTCCTGAAAGCCAACCGTGGTGAAGTGAAGTTCTCGGCTTTGGACCTGCTGCGCCAGAATAAAAATATTATTAACCTTGCCAGCCCCAATAGCCAGACTTTCGGGTACCAGAATACCCTGCAACAATATTATATGATCACCCTGTCTTATTTTCCCCGAAAATTCGGGAAATAAGATGTTGTAAATAATAACTTATGCGCATGCTTAAACAGTTTTACATTTTATGGATATGCCTGTTGTCTGCGGGTTGCTTGTTTGCACAGGCGGTGCCCAAATTACGCATTGATCCCGCCAATGCATACGGCGGAACGATCTCCGATTATTTCGACCAGGTAGATTATATCCCATTGGAAACGACAAAAGAAAGTTTGTTTGGACAAATATCACAACTCATTATTACAGATAGTAGTATGGTGATAACAGACGATGATACCAAAGCAGTTTTGTTTTTTACCCCGGACGGTAAATTCATACGGAAGGTTAAAACGGGCGAGCAATCCTATCCCCGGATACATTATGACAGGATGGCTCATACCATAACGATCAATGTATATCATTTTAATACAGAGAAAACAGTCTCTACGCACTATGATTTAACGGGTAATAAGTTTGGCGATAAAACCATATTTAAAAATAGTTCCAAAGAAGGAAGGATGCCGTTCGGCAATAACTTTTTCCTGGCGGCAGAAGGTTGTCATTATGGTACAGACGATAAACCAAAGGATAGTGTATTTAACTTATTGAAAGTATACAAAGGTGATTCGGTATACAAAGCTTTTTTGCCGTATAATCAAAAAGATAACCCGGCCATGTGTGGCCTGGTAGGAGGTGTATGGCCCCGTTATTTACCGGAACAGGGGCAGACTTATGTAGCTACCCCTTTTGATTTTAATGTGTATAGAATAACAACCGATACGGCAGAGAAAATTTACCAGGTTGTATTTCCCCTGAGCCGGACAATGGATAAGGATATAAGGGAAACGAAGAATATAGCCATGATAGACAGCCTGCGCAAGGACTACCGGTGGCGGAAAGAACATATCATCACCGGGATCAGTAATATCCTGATCAGGAACAATTATTTTATATTTAAAATTGACGCCGCTACTTATACCTGGAACTATGGTTCGGAAAACAGCAAGCAGTATAATTTTATTTATAACCTGGCATCCGGAAGACTGAGTTCTATTGAACGAATGTTACCGGATAGCGCCAATGCTTTTTTACCCATTATGGATGGCTTCAGGGCTTCGATAGATGGCCTTGGGTACCAGGATGGCTTTTTCTATAGCAGTGTTTCCGCATTACGTTTATTTACCGTGAAAGAAGCTACCGCCGATAAAAAACCGGTGTATAACGCTATCATGCAAAACTTTTTTAAGCAGGGCAGCCGTAAGTCAAACCCCGTTGTTGTGAGAATGAAAATTAAGGATGAAAAAAAATAAGGAAGCTTAAAAAAGAATACGGCCATTTAAAAGCAACAGGACATTAAAACTTATCGCCTTTAAACAGGTGTTTCACTCTAAACTTTCCGGTGATGGTATAAGGTTTAACGCTGGGGTCGTTTTTGGGATTATTGCCCGGTATCGTTACCACGTTGACAGTACCCGTGATGGCGCGGCCTTCTTCCCCTAATTTTTCACTGGATGTAACAATGATGGCATCGGGTGCCGGTGTCAGTGGCGGATTAGCAGTAAAATCAAAACTGTTGAAGGTATCACCCTTTTCAGGATAGTCCTGCAAGGAAACACTTCCTTGTGAAATACTATAACCTGCTTCGGAAGATCCGGAAGGGGTAGTAGAAGGCTTTGACATATCATTGGGAATGGTCAATATTAATTGTGGACCGCCTTCATTGCCCGCGAATATTTTAAACTCTATTTTACCGCTGAAGTTGTTATAGCTGGTTAAAATATTGTCTTCACCCACATGTACGGGTTTGCCGTCTACGGTAAAGTCGAAATAATAATCATCTGTTTGCGAAGTGTTTTTTTCCGGTTCATTGGTTGCTGTTTTTTCAGAGGCAGCATTACCACAGGAGGTGAGAACAGCGGCAATGATAAAGGCCAGTAGCAGGTTAAGCGTTTTCATGTTGTATAGTTTTTAATATATAATAGTATAAAAGTAGCGTTAATGGGTAATATATTCATATTTCCCGTTTAGCGGATTCATGCCACTGGTATAAATTTTGTTCATGGTAGCAGGAGATCCATCCGCGTTATAGGTATAGGAAGAAGTTGCTGTATTGGTGGAAGCAGGGGAGATGGTTTTTGTTACTTCGGAAGCGATCATATTCGCGGATATAAAAGGAGATGATTCCACAAAAGCAGTATAATTGTTTTTGCTTTCGGCATAAGTAAAGGTAACTTCCTGCGTTTGAACCAGGCTGCTGTTATATTGTTTTCGGATAGCAATATTCTTTTTATCGGCCGTATAATAATAAATGTTTTTTCCTGTAAATAAACCAGCGCTGTTATACGCGAAGGTTTCATACCTGTCGTCATAGTAAGTATGGGTTTCGTAAGAACTGGCTGCACCGGAGGTTTGGAAACTACTGGTTTTTATCAGCTTGCCCTGTGCATTGTGTTCATACACATAATAGCCCCGGTTATCACTTAATGTAAGACGGGCTATCTTCCCTTCGCTGTTGCGCATAATAGTAGCAGAATAATTGAAGGTTGGTTCGGAGTTAGTGGCAATAAAGCCGGTTACCCTTCCTCTGTCATCGTACTGCAGCTCTTCGGCCCAGCTGGAAGTTCCCTGCGTATACGATCTTTTTTGCAGCAGGGTAGTTCTGTTCTTTGGAGCCGCATCTTTTTTACAGGAAAAAAGTACCAGGCTCAGGGCAAATGCAAGTGCGGAAAATAGTTTTATGTGTTGCATAATATAAGGTTTTAAGAAGAAGACAAACCTAACTAATCCGTTTACTCTGATAAAAACCAACCGATTAACGGTAACCGAAAATCGATAAACGGATAAAATGTTTGTCTGTATAAGAAGAAGTGTTTTTGTACAATTTATTTTTTGAATGGTCAAACGAAGTGTTTACCAGGTAACATATTCAATAATTATTTCCGTACCGTCATTACTTACTCTTTTAACAGGGTAGCCATCGCTGTTATAGGAGTAGGTATAAGCGGAGTTGGTGGTTGGCCCGGGCACTAATGAGTTGGTAGAAGCAATTACATTATTGGCAGTTGGAAAAATGGGAGAAATGTCGGAGAATGGCATGGTTAGTTCATACCCGTATTTAGTATCATATTGATAGGTATTCATTGATTTTAAAGTGCCGTTATTATTGTATGTTTTTTTTGATTGTATATTTTTCCCATCGGCTGTATAATAACTTTCAAAATAGTCGCCGGGACTACCAGCCGGGTTATACTGTTTTGAAACGAGCATATTACTCAGATAGGTAAAAGTGAAGTACGTTGTTACGCTACCAGTAGGTGACAAAGATTCTCTTTTAATACATTTACCGGCTGCATCGTAGTAAAAATTTACACCCCCGGTGACAACACCGGTAGACGCATTGGCATCGGTGGTTTTTGTTACCTGTCCGTTTGCATTTCTCGTAATGGTAGTGAGCGTGAATTTGTCATAATTATAAGATACAAGCTGACCGGCAGCGTCGTAATTATAAATAATAGAAAAAGGCGCTTGCCCGGGTGTTGTCGTGATGGTTTTTGTCATCAGTACCTTTTTTGTTATGGGTGTATCTTTATTCTTTTTACAGGAGGGTAGAAAGGCAATGGAAAGGAGTAACAGGCCGGAATAAAATAATGTTTTCATTGTTTATGCTTTAAATATTATCAACTCTGGTTGAATAAAGCATAAAATTATTCTACCGGAATACAGGTTACAAAGTTAACCGATGAACGATAGGCAGAAATCGATTAACGTCAGGAAAAGCTGATGCTAAGGCGTTTGAAGACTGATAGAAACCTGTGTGGTATCGGCTGCAGGCGTTGAAAAATGGATAGCCATACCTGTCTTCTGAGAAAGTTCATGTACCAGCCGGAGCCCAAGCCCGTTAACACTTTTGGCAGTCTCCGAATCACTGATAAAAGCTTCGTATTCTTTTTGGGTATAAGCGCCGCCCTGGTTCTGTATATTGATGACCACCTTTTCTTCCTGCCGGTGGGCATTGATTTTTATAATCCCGTTTTGAGGGGATGCTTTTATGGCATTTTGCAGCAGGTTGCGGATAATAGTTTGTAAATAATAACTATCCGTTTTTGCTACCAGGTCTTCCGGTAACTCATTTTGATAAATGATATGTTTGGCTTCACTGTTTAATTGTAACAGGTTTTGACAGGCATGAATAACGGGTGCTATTTCAATTTCCTGTATGTCAATATTAAACGTGTTCATCTGGGTTTTACTCCAGTTAAGCAGGTCTTCCATTGTTTCTAACAGGGAGCCGGTAGCTGTCTGTATTTTTTCGCTGAGTACGGTTTTTTGGTCAGCAGATAATGCATCGGGGTTTAGCTGTTGTAATTTTAAAAACTGGTACACCTGGCTGATAGGGGAACGCAGATCATGGCTGATAATACTGAATAGTTTTGCCTTGGTTTGATTGGCTTCATTTAAACGTGTATTGAGTTGTTCCAGCGAATTATTTTTTTCCAATAACAAACCCGCCAGTTTTTTCTTGTTTCTGAAATTTATAAATAATAACAGACCACTTAATGTTAACAAGCCAATGCCCGAAATTAGCCATACTCTTTCTTTTTGTGCAACAGATAATTCCAGGTTTTTACTGATGATCTCCTGTTGTTTTTCCTTATTCTGGTACCGGGCTTCGGCCTCTGCAAAGTTTTTGTTGGCGGCAGCATGCATCAGGGTATCCGACATTTCACTATACATTTTATAATGTACATAGGCACTGTCCCATCGCATTTGTTTGGCATAACAATCGGCTATTATTTTATGAATGTCAGCATAACTTTCTTTATGAAAATCAAAGGAGTAGTTAAGTATAGTTTTTAATTCTTGTAAGGCTTCATCGTATTTACCCTGGTGATAATAGATGGTACCCATCAGTTCTCCGGATTGGGTGGTTGTGCTCACCTCCTCAGCCTTTAATGCCAGCGCCTTACTTTTTTTACCGTAATAATAAGCACTGTCAACCTTGTTTTTATCTAAATAATATTGACCATATAAATAATTGGCGGTGCTGAGCATATAAAACAAGGTATCCCGGCCTGTCATGCCGTTATACATGAGGCGGTAATAATATTGTGCACTATCCGGCCGGTTTAGCCCTAAGTAACTTTGAAGGAAATATAAATACAAGGTTTCTTCATTACCGGTCAATGCCCTGTCTCCAATAATAGCTCTTGCCTGTTCTAAATAATCAATTGCTTTAGCATGTTGGCCTATCTGGTTAAACAGGTTGGCCAGGTTGCTGTAGTCATAGCCTAAATTAATGGTGGAAGTAACAAGAGTATCGGTTCTCAGGGCTTCTTTATACAGGTCGGTTGCAATAATGCTATATTCAATAGCTTTTTGATAGTCATTAATATCTGTATAATATTTTGCCACTGCATCCATGGCCAGCTGCTTTGTTGTAACATCGGTTGCTTTATTCCCTATCTCTGTCATTCGTTTAACAGTATGGTTTATCATTTCCGTATTTCTTAAATAACCATATACATAGTTTAGCCGGCTTAATGCGGTTATTTCATAAGAAGTTTTATTTATTTTTTTTGATAACTCGGCCGCCCGTTTCAGGAAAAAAGCGGCACTGTCAAACTGGTTGGTGTTTTCATACGCACAACCGGCAAACAGGTTAAACATGGCTTTTTTAGCAGTGCTGTCATCCGGTACAAGCAATAAACCTTTTTTGGCTTCGCCGATTAGTTTACGGTACTCGAATGTTTCAGTGAGCAGTTTATTACAATAGGTGCGCCAGGCATCTACCTTTTCATTCAATGTTTTATAAGTGGAAAGGTCAGGAGCCTCCTGTCCTTTTACCGGGAGTATGAACAGGAACAGGCAGGAAAACCATAACAGTAGTTTCATAAAAGATCACCATTTAAGTTGTGCTATGGCCGAACGGTATGTTTTACCAATGGGTAAAACGGTATTCATACATACCAGCTCGTTGCTTTTTAATGCTTTGATTTTTGAAATGGCTACTGCATAACTCCGGTGAATACGGGTAAACAGGTCGGCAGGTAGTTTTTCCAGCATGGCGGTCAGTGTGGTAAGTGTAAGGTAACTGCGTGTTGGTGTTACTATCTTGGTATAATCCTGCATAGCTTCTAAATATACAATATCGTGCAGGGCCAGTTTTATTTTATTATAACCTTCGGAAAAAATGATACTGTCGTTTTCGAAAAGTAATTTATAGGATTGGGCCTGGTCTTTCATTTCCCAATAATCCTTTAACCGGGCAGCAGTTTTGGCAAAACGTTCAGGGGTTAAGGGCTTTACAATATAATCAAATGCCGATAGTTCAAAACCTTCTACGGCAAACTCGGCATGCGAAGTAATAAACACGGCCAGCGGAATTTTTTCCTGCAAAAAACGAAGTACTTCTATACCGCTTGCCCCCGGCATTTCTACATCCAGGAATACCAGGTCGGGTTGCTCTGCTTCAATGGCTTTCATACCGGCCATAGGGGTATCAAAACTGCCAATAGTTTGTAAAAAAGGATATTCAGCTGCATAGTGTTGCAGCAAGAGGGTATCTACAGGGTTATCATCAATAGCGATATAACGTATCGGTTTTGGCATGTGGAATTTTACAGGAATGATTTAAAGCGGGTTTATCAAACAAATTACGGAATATAATTCATTATCAGCCAAACTAATAAGGTATAAAATCAGCCGGCCGGCAATTTTGCCGGCCGGCTGATCTGGGTGTATTTTTTACAGTTATTTTGACTTTTCTTTTGCTTCGTATAATAAGCCAAGAATATGCCTGATATACTGCGTTTCTTTATTTATTTCCAGCGATTTTTCCAGGTACACCAGGGCCTGTGGATAGTTTTTTTGCAACAGGTAGTTATTTCCTAAAGCGTAATTGGGCATAAAGTCTTCAGGGTATAACCAGGTATTCATCTCCAGTATCTTTAAACCGTCGGCAGGCTTACCTTGTTTTATAAGCAGTTGCCCCAGGCTGTTTAACTCGTACTCATTACTCACTTTATTTTTTACCTGCTGCCT
>CAYUMH010000149.1:0-10445 GCA_964445775.1 uncultured Terrimonas sp. | reverse complement strand
CTTACCTGGTCGCCTTCCAGCAGCATAAAAACCGGGTCACTGAAAACGATGTCTTCGCTGTAGCAACTGTTCATGGCAGCGGCATCTTTTTGCTGAAAAGCGGTATAAAACTTTGCGATTATTTCCTTATTGGCTTCCATACTTCCTGTATTAAAGCGGCAAAGTACAATTAGTTAATAGTATAACAAACTTAATTCTCAAAGATCCGGGCGGCTGATGCCTGTAAACTTTTGCCGCGCTTTTGAATACTGTCCGTAGTTTTGCGGAATAGCTTACAAAAACCGGGCTGCCAGCAGGAAGATTAATTATGTTACCCAAACTAACTACTTCTACATTAAGATTCAGTATGATAGGAATGGTGATCCTGTTCCTGGGTATTTCGTTTTATACTGCGTTTAAAAATACCGAGCTGGTTTATGAATGGGCCGGGATTGTGGATCATTTAATGGAGACAGGTGAATATAAGTACATGGGTAATTATTCTGCCTTTATGCCGCCTTTATATCCCTGGTACCTGGCGGGTGTTCATTGGTTAACGGCTTCGTTTACAACGGGCACTACCTGGTTGGGGATTGCCAATTTTTTACAGGCGGTTATTTTTATCAGTGCAGTTTACTTCACGTTCCGTAGTTTTTTTATGGAAAGCTAAGCCCGCGACTCTTACTTTTTTTTGCAGCGATCGTCTTTTTCCCCCCGGTGTTATTGTCAGTTACCAAAGTGAGTTCTTTTGCGTTGTCTTTAAGTTTTGCCTTATTTTTTTTAGCATTGGCCTACCGGCTGGTGGTGTTAAAGCAAAAGAAGATGTTATGGCCGTTTATTTTGGTACTGGCCCTGGCCATGTATATCCGTTTTGAATTTGGTTTGTATTTTATACTACTCAGCTGCTTTTTACCTTTTTTTAGTAAAAAAAGACATTGGAACATACTTATTGCGGCGGGGCTTTTTTTCATGATCTATACTCCCTGGATCTTGCGCAATCATGTTAAAATGGGTATGTTCACTTATTCAACCTCATTTCAGTATAATTTTTCAAAGGGTAATAATATTCAATATGATCTTTTTTCCACGCATAACATGCCTTATGATGAGCAGCAGGACCTGCGACTGGAAGATGAAGTGGTGGAAGTTAAATTTACATCTGAAAAAGCAAAAGATAATTATTTGAAGGCCGTAAACCGTTATTACCTGGATCATCATCCGGGGCATTTTCTTTCCCAGAGTATTAAAAAAACGGGGATCAATTTTTTACAGTACTTTCCCGATTATCACCTGTTCACCAGGCCGCTGTTTGCAGTGTTGTACAGTATATTCTTTACCCTATTGTTTTTAGTGGTATTGGTATGGAGTATCCGGCATATCTTTTTCTCTGGCAAAAAAGAAAAAAACTTTTTAAGCGTTTTTTCATTGACCAGCTTTTTATTTTTCCTGTTCTTTTACAGTGTGGCGCCTTTACCCCGGTATGCGCTCTTTTTTTACCCGCTTTTTATGGTATACATACTCTATATGTTGAACAAAAAGGAGGAACAATATTCCTGATGTTGCAGGAAAGAAGCTGCTGCAAACCAGGCTATCCCCCCGATACCGGTGCTTATACGTTATACCTTGGTACCCTTTTATACCGGTAACAGCGGCAATGACAGGCATTCTTTTAAAATAGTGCAATGGTTTGCGGTTGGTAAACCCCTGTACGTTGGGTACACTTATCAACCGATTGTGTGATGAATGATATAGAATTATTTGCAAAAGTCCTGTTTGCTGAAATGCTTATTGGTAAAGCTTTTTAACGGGTTGTTGTATTTTATTGCGTGTTTATGGTTTAAAAAGTTTTTAAAAAAACGGGTTGCTTGCAAAATGCTGCAACATATGAAACAATTAGGTTATTTGTCAATAAAACTGAGTAAAGCAGCCAACAAATTATTAATTTGCCATCTTATTTAATCTATGATGCTATGCTGAAATCCTTGTTTTTATCTTTTGCCATTATTATGGTGCTGAGTGCAGTGGCACAAAAGCCTGTTATTATTCCTGAGCCGGTAAATATGGTTATGGAAACAGGGGCTTTTACCGTTACGCCCAAAACGAAACTGGTAACTGCTGCAGCCAATAATAAACATGCGGCATTCATCAATGATTACCTGATGCATAACTATGGTTATAAACTGCAGGTGAGTAATAAATTGTCCGATGCAGGTATAAAACTGGTTACGGAAAAACATGCCGGCGATCTGAAGAAAGGATACGAATTACTGGTAACACCGGATGGTGTAAAGATCAGTGGTGAAAACGAAGGACTGTTTTACGGGGTTGTAACCTTATTGCAGTTATTCCCGGTAGAAAAAGATAAGCTTACTTTTAGTATCCCGGCATTAACGATACAGGATTATCCCCGTTTTGGTTATCGCGGCATGCACCTGGATGTGGCCCGTCATTTCTTCCCGGTGGATTTTGTAAAACGTTATATTGATTACCTGGCCCTGCATAAGATGAATTATTTTCACTGGCATTTAACCGATGACCAAGGCTGGCGCATCCAGATAAAAAAATATCCTAAATTAACAGAAGTGGGTGCCTGGCGTAATGGTACCATTATTGGCCGTTATCCCGGTACAGGAAATACCAATACCCGCATAGGTGGTTTTTATACGCAGGAGCAGGTAAAGGAAGTGGTTAAATATGCAGCCGAAAGATTTATAACGGTAGTACCCGAAATTGAAATGCCGGGTCATGCGGCGGCGGCCATTGCGGCCTATCCCGAACTGAGTGCTTTTCCTGCTGAGCCCACTATAAAATACTATCCCAAAGAATCTGCCTGGGGTGGCGATAGCACCGGTAAACAGGTGATCCAGAGCTGGGGTGTATATGATGATGTTTTTGTACCCACAGAAAACACCTTTAAGTTCCTGGAAAATGTAATGGACGAAGTGATCGCTTTATTCCCTTCCAAATATATTCATATCGGTGGTGATGAATGTCCCAAAACCAACTGGAAACGTTCGGCTTTTTGCCAGCAACTGATGAAAGAAAAGGGATTAAAAGATGAACATGAATTACAGAGTTATTTTATCCAGCGGATGGAACAATACATCAACAAAAAGGGACGTACCATTATCGGGTGGGATGAAATACTGGAAGGCGGCCTGGCTCCCAATGCTATTGTCATGAGCTGGCAGGGTGAGAAAGGTGGTATTGAAGCGGCCAAACAACAGCACTATGTAATTATGACACCCGGTAATCCTGTTTACTTTGATCATTCGCAAAGTACCCGTGAAGATTCGGTAACAATAGGCGGTTATAACCCCATTGAAAAAGTATATGCTTACGAGCCTATCCCGGCGGAATTAAATGCTGAACAGGCAAAATATATTTTAGGGGCCCAGGCCAACCTGTGGACAGAATATATTTCCAACCCGCGTAAAGTGGAATACATGGTTTTTCCCCGTATGAGCGCCTTAAGCGAAGTGTTGTGGACACCCAGGGAGAAGAAAGACCTGAAGAACTTTGAGCAAAAACTGCTGACACAATTTAAACGTTATAGCCTGTGGAAGGCAAATTACAGTGAGGCTTTTTATGATCTGCAGGCTTCGGTGATCCCCGGCAGCGACGGCGACGGTGTATTATGGGTCCTGAACACAAAGTTTGATAATGCAAAAATTACTTTTACCAAAGGAAATGCAGCCGGTGGCCCGCAAACCTATACACGACCTTTATCGGTAAACGAGAATGGTTTGTACACCGCTTCTTTATGGATCAATAATAATGAGAAGAGTAAGGTGTCACAACAGTTTTATTTCAATAAAGCCACCGGTAAAAGAGTAACACTGGCAAAAGAGCCATCAAAATCTTACCCGGGTAGCGGTGCTTTCACCCTGGTGGATGGGGTGCAGAATAACAAAGGCATGTCCTTATCCAGGGAGTTTATTGCTTATAACGGGGAGGATGCTGAAGCATTGATTGACCTGGGTACTGCACAGCAGATCAGTACGGTTACTTTACATACTTTTGAAAGCAATGGCAGCTGGATCTATGCACCTAAATATTGTAAAGTGCTGATATCAGCGGATGGTCAGACCTTTACCCAGATGGGTATCACCGATGTAGCCAATACCCTGGCTAAAAAAGGTGACCTGACCATGACTGTGAATCAAAAAGCAGTGACCGCCCGGTATATCAAGGTAATTGTAGGCAATTATGGTGTTATTCCGCAGGGACGTGAAGGTGCAGGTCATAAAGCCTGGCTGTTTTTAGATGAAATAGTGGTGGAATAGGGAGATGGTGTAAGGTATAGGATATAAGGAGTAGGGTATAAGGTGTAGGGTGTAAGGTGTAAGGTAGGCAGACTTTAATTTAGCCGGTAAAGAATAGCCGGATTTTCAATCAGATCGTATAATTAAACTTCATATAAAAGCCATGAGCAAGCAAAACACAGCTTTGGATTTACTGGATAGCTTTGAAAAGATTCCGGTGCGTATTTACCCTGATCTGTACCAGGGATCACAGGCCGTTGCGCAGGAAATAGCTGCACTTATTCGTGATAAACAAAAGAAAAAACAAAAGTGCGTATTAGGCCTGGCCACAGGATCTACACCTAAAGCGTTATATGCCGAACTGGTGCGCATGCACAGGGAGGAAAAACTGAGTTTTAAAAACGTGATCAGCTTTAACCTCGATGAGTACTATCCCATTAGTAAAAACGAGCGTCAGAGTTATAACCGTTTTATGAAATACCATCTTTTCGATCATGTGGATATTGATCCGAAAAACATTCATATCCCGGATGGAGAAGTAGCTAAAGATGATATCAAAGCCCAGGCAGCAGCTTATGAAAAAAAGATCGCTGCGGTAGGAGGTATTGATCTGCAGATACTGGGAATTGGTAAAAACGGGCATATCGGTTTTAACGAGCCGGGATCGAGCGTACTTTCAAAAATGCGTTTGATCGCATTGGATAACTCTACCCGTATTGCCAATGCCTACGAGTTCAGCAGTATGGCCGAAGTGCCACGCCTGGCCATTACTATGGGTATCAGCAATATTCTGCAGGCTAAAAAAATAGTGCTGCTGGCCTGGGGCGGCTCCAAAGCCAAAGTGATCCAGCAATCTGTTGAGGAAGATGTTACCGAACGTATACCGGCTTCTTTATTGCAGAACCATGACGATGTTACTTTTGTAATTGATGAATCGGCCGGTGTGGAACTGACCCGTAATAAATCGCCCTGGTTAACCGGGGAGTGTGAATGGACTCCATACATGATTAAAAAGGCGGTTATTCATATGGCCCTGGATTCCAAAAAAACATTGTTGAGCCTTACCAATTCCGACTATTTACAATATGGCCTTAGCGATCTGTTGATTGAAAAAGGTGATGCCCACGATATTAACCTGCAGGTGTACTATATGCTGCGTGACTCTATCACCGGCTGGCCTGGCGGTAAACCTAATTTTACGTTGAGCACACACCCCGAACGTAGTGAGCCTGCCAAGAAGAGAGTAATTATCTTCTCTCCGCACCCTGATGATGATATCATAAGCATGGGCGGTACTTTCCAGCGCCTGCACGACCAGGGCCATGATGTGCATGTGGGTTACCAGACCTCGGGTAATATAGCTGTGAATGATGAGTTTGTAACCCGGTTTATTGACTTTGCGGTAGGGTTTGAAAAAATTGCAGGTATTGATACGGCTAAGTCGGAAAAAATATTAAAAGATGCCCGCAAATTTGTAGCTGCCAAGAAAACCACGCATGATATCGATACACCAAAGATCAGGGCTATCAAAGGTTTGATCAGGAGGGGTGAAGCCAGTGCTACCTGTCGTTATGTAGGTATACCCGACAGTAATATTCATTTCATGAACCTGCCTTTCTACGAAACGGGAACCATTGAAAAAAATCCGATGTCGCAAAAAGATGTGGACATCACCAAAAAGCTGTTAAGGGAAGTAAAACCCCAGCAGGTATATTGTGCAGGTGATTTTGCCGATCCGCATGGTACGCACCTGGTTTGTTTTAACGTGGTATTGGAAGCGCTGAAACAAATTAAAGCCGATGGTGATGAATGGATCAATGATTGCTGGTTATGGTTATACAAAGGCGCATGGCAGGAGTGGAAAATTGAAGAGATTGAAATGGCGATTCCTATGAGCCCCGACCAGGTAATGAAAAAACGTTTTGGTATTTTCATTCACCAGTCACAAAAAGATGCTGTTCCTTTCCAGGGTAGTGATAACCGTGAGTTCTGGCAGCGTGCCGAAGAAAGAAACGCGGCTACGGCTAAAATATATGCCGATCTGGGCCTTACGCACTACGCGGCCATGGAGGCTTTTGTAAGGTGGCAGTATTAAAAAATTAAAAGTAAAAACTAAAAAGTCAAAAGGGCGGTCATCGGTGGATGGCAGCCCTTTTTTACTTTTACCTTTTTAATTTTTACCTTAATTCAACACATCATGCCATTCGGTCTTTTTCTTTAAAACGGCATTGGCAAAGGGACATAAGGGGATGATCTTAATGTTTTTCTCCCGCGCATATTCCACCGCGGCATGCACCAGTTGCTGCCCCACGTTTTTACCTCTTAGCTGGTCATCTACTTCTGTATGATCAATGATCATCTTGTTTTCGGCAGGCATGGTATAGGTCATTTCTGCCAGGCGTTCGCCATCTACTTTTACAATAAAAGCTCCTTTACTGCCACTGTGTATGTGTTGTATATCCATAATTGGTTTGCTTTTCCGGTAATTTATAACATTCTTCATAAAAATTTGTTCGTTCAGAAATTCTGCTCCATATTTGCTTCCGGTATGAAACAAACAAATACATTTTTTTGGTGGTGGCAGTACAACTCTTCAGGGGTGCTGTAATGTCATTGCTTTAACTATAAGTCATTTCATGGGCCCCGATCAGTTCGGGGCTTTTTTATTGTCTTAGTTCAACAAACGATCATGAAAAAAATAATTATCAATACTACGGTTAAACGATTACTGGCCGATGTGTATACACCGGTTGGCATCTACCTGCGCCTGCGCGACCGTTTCAGGGATACCATCTTACTGGAGAGTACCGACAGCCATGCTGCTGAAAACAGTTACTCTTTTATTGGGGTTAACGCTATTGGAGGCATTGAGATCAGCAATACGCAACAGGCCGAATTTAAACTGCCGGGGCAAAATCCCGAACAGGTTACCCTGCAGCAAACAGGGGTAGTGCCGCAGCTTATCTGGGATTTTATGAACCGCTTTGATATTGTACAGACTGATGCCAAAGAAGCAGTGTTTGCGCAAGGTTTATACGGATATAGTACTTATGATGCGGTACAGTTTTTCGATACCATCTCCTTTCTTAAAAAAGAAGATAAAAGCAACCAGGTACCCCTGATGCGTTATCGCCTATACCAATATGTTATCGCTTTTAACCATTTCAAGGATGAGTTATTCATATTGGAAAACCAGGTAAATGGCATTAAAAGTGAGTTGGCGCTTATCGAAAACCTGATCAGGGGTAAAGATGTACCCGTATATCCCTTTACGGTTTCCGGTACCGAAACCTCCAATATTACTGATGATACCTACCGTGATATGGTAAGTAAAGGTATACAGGCCTGCCAGCGGGGCGATGTCTTCCAGATTGTATTAAGCCGCCGGTTTCAGCAGGGTTTTAAAGGTGATGAGTTTAATGTGTACCGTGCCTTGCGTAGTATCAATCCTTCACCTTATTTATTCTTTTTCGATTATGGCGATTACAAACTTATGGGCTCTTCGCCGGAATCGCAATTAATCATCCAGCAAAATAAAGCCGTTGTACATCCAATTGCCGGCACCGCTAAACGTACAGGCGATGTGGATACAGATAAAGCTGCGATAGAACAACTATTACAGGATGCCAAAGAAAATGCCGAACATGTAATGCTGGTTGACCTGGCACGTAACGACCTGAGCCGTGTTTGCGATAATGTGCAGGTGGCACATTACCGCGAAGTGCATCAGTACTCGCATGTGATACACCTGGTGAGTGAAGTAGTGGCGACAGTACGCGAAAATCATAATCCCTACCTGTTGATGGCAAAAACATTTCCTGCCGGTACTTTAAGCGGGGCGCCTAAATTCAAAGCTATGCAATTGATCGATAACATGGAGCCTACCAGTCGTGGTTACTATGGCGGTGCTATTGGTTTTATCGGCTTCAACGGCAGCTGTAATCATGCTATTATGATCCGTTCCCTGCTTAGTAAAAATAATACTTTGTTTTACCAGGCAGGCGCCGGAGTGGTGGTGGCCAGCAAACCCGAAAATGAGTTACAGGAAGTAAACAATAAACTGGGAGCATTAAAAAAAGCGATCCAGCTGGCCGAACAGATCATGTGAAATTATGAATGATGAATGATGGTTAAGCCATACTATTAACAAATAACTTTTGACACAAATGAAAATATTAGTCTTTGATAACTACGACTCCTTTACCTACAACCTGGTTCACCTGGTGGAGAAAATAACCCATGGTAAGGTAGATGTTTTTCGTAACGATGAAATACCACTGGAAAAGGTGAAGGACTATGATAAAATTATTTTATCACCGGGCCCGGGCATACCGGAAGAAGCGGGGCTTTTATTGCCTTTGATAAAAGAATATGCGGCCAGTAAATCCATTCTGGGTGTGTGTTTGGGCCACCAGGCAATTGGCGAATCATTTGGCGGTAAGCTGGTTAACCTTTCTACGGTGTACCATGGAGTGGCCATGCCCTGCAGGTTTATAAAAGATACGCCTTTGTTTAAAGGACTGCCTCAAACCATTGATGTAGGCCGTTATCACAGTTGGGTAGTAAGTGATGAAAACTTCCCGGAGGAGTTAGAGATTACCGCAGTGGATGAACATAATTATATCATGGCCCTGCAACATAAAAACTTCGATGTACAAGGGGTGCAGTTTCACCCGGAAAGTGTGTTAACACCTTTGGGAGAAACAATTCTACGCAATTGGATAAAGGGACAATAGCAATTGGTAAGTCACAACCCTGTACATAGTGACCGTAGAGATGCAATGCTTGCATCTCTACGGCCGGCAACACCACCCCCAAAAAAACAAAAAAATGAAAAAGTTATTACAATTATTATTTGAACATAAAACCCTTGACCGGGAGGGCGCCAAGCAGGCGTTGATGAATATTGGTAAAGGGATATATAACGAACATGAAGTAACCGCCTTTATGACGGTTTATCTCATGCGCAGTATCACTATCGAAGAACTCCAGGGTTTCCAGGATGCGTTGCTGGAATTATGTGTGCCGGTGAATATGGATGGTTTTAACGTGGTGGATATTGTAGGAACCGGTGGTGACGGCAAAAACACCTTTAATATATCTACCCTTAGTTGTTTTATTGTGGCCGGGGCGGGACAAAAAGTAGTGAAGCATGGTAACTACGGGGCTTCATCGGTGAGTGGTGCGTCCAATGTAATGGAACAATTAGGGTACCGGTTCAAGAACAACAACGATCACTTACGTAAAGAGGTGGAAGAAGCCAATATTTGTTTCTTACATGCACCCATGTTTCACCCGGCGTTAAAGGTAGTGGGGGCTATTCGTAAAAACCTGGCCATGCGTACCTTTTTCAATATGCTGGGGCCAATGGTAAATCCTGCTAATCCTGCCTTTCAGCTGGTAGGGGTTTATAGCCTGGAAATGGCACGTATTTATAACTACCTGTTACAGTTATCCGGCAAGCCTTTCTCCATTATTCATAGCCTGGACGGGTATGACGAAATATCCCTGACCGGTGATACAAAAGTGATCACACAGGATGGTGAAAAAATTATGACCCCATGGCAGTTGGGTAAACGCATGGTGAACCCGATTGATATTTACGGCGGTAATACAGTGGATGAAGCCGCTGAAATTTTTAAAACCATTATTTCGGGTAACGGTACCTGGGCACAAAATGCGGTGGTAATGGCCAATGCGGCCATGGCATTGCATTGTACAGGCGCCTATAAAACCTATGAAGATGCTTATCTTGCGGCGGTTGAAAGCCTGGAAAGCGGTAAAGCCTATGCCTGTTTACAAAAATTAATAGCATTACAATGAGTACAATACTGGACACAATTATAGCACATAAACGTAAGGAAGTAGAAAAATTCAAACCACTGAGCAGTGTGGAGCGGTTTGAGAAAGAAGGGTTTTTCTGGAATTTCACGGTACGCTCATTAAAGCAAAGCCTGTTGAAAGAAGGCAGTACAGGTATCATTGCCGAGTTCAAAAGAAAAAGTCCCAGTAAGGGATGGTTTAAAAACCAGGAACTGGAAGCCGAAGTAGTGGTAGTACCATACGATAAACTGGGAGCAGCCGGTATATCGGTATTGACCGATACGGAATTTTTTGGCGGTGACCTGGATGATCTTATCCAGACAAAAATTATAACGGATACGCCCATTTTGCGGAAAGACTTTATTATAGATCCCTGGC
>CAYUMH010000148.1:0-10751 GCA_964445775.1 uncultured Terrimonas sp. | reverse complement strand
ATGACTGTAGCCTGCCAGGGCTTAGGCGCTTCTATCTGGTTTCCCTGTAAGGACCACCAAAGCGATGAACCCGACAAAGGCGCCCGGTTAACCATGATTGTACCTGATACCCTGGTAGCTATTGGTAATGGCAGGTTACAATCGCATAAGGATAATAAAGATGGTACCGCTACTTATACCTGGGCAGTTACCAACCCTATCAACAACTATTGCATCATACCTTATATAGGCAAATACGAAAGCTTTAAAGAGCAATATAAAGGTGAGAAAGGTATACTGGACCTGACCTATTGGGTGCTGGATTATAACCTAGGCAAAGGCAAAGCTTATTTACCTACCGAAGTGCATAATACTATGAAAGCATTTGAATACTGGTTTGGCCCCTACCCTTTTTATGAAGATGGCTACCAGCTGATAGAAACTTCACACACCGGTATGGAACACCAGAGCGCTGTTTCTTACGGTAACTGGTTTAAACCGGGCTACCGTGGCCGCGATGGCAGTGGCACCGGCTGGGGTATGAAATGGGATTTTATCGTGATACACGAAAGTGGCCATGAATGGTTTGGCAATAATATTACCACGAAAGACCTGGCAGATATGTGGGTACACGAAGGCTTTACCAATTACAGCGAAACCCTGTTTGTTGATTATCATTTTGGCAAAGATGCCGGTGATGCTTACAACCGTGGTGTAAGAAACGGCATCCGTAATGATAAACCTGTTATCCCCGTTTATAATGTAAATGCCCAGGGCAGTGGCGATATGTACCCCAAGCCCAGCAATATGTTACACAGTATCCGTCACGGGTTAAATGATGATGTATTGTTCCGTAATATACTGAGGGGATTGAATAAGGATTTTTATCACCAGACCGTTACCACCAAACAAGTGGAGAACTACATTAACCAAAAAACAAAATTCAACTACGATAAAGTATTTGACCAGTACCTGCGTACCATACAGGTACCTGGTTTCGAGTTTTATATTTCGCCTGATAAAAAATCGGTTACCTATCGTTATACCAACTGTGTAAAAGGTTTTAACCTGCCCATTACGCTTACCGATAAAACCAGTACACTGAAACTATTACCGACAGATAGCTGGAAAACAACTTCCCTGTCTGCGGCACAGGCCGCCCTGGTAAAAACCGAGACCATCGATTTTATGTATTACGTTAAGCCTGTATTGTTAACGGAAAAACCTGCCAAATAAAATATTAAACAACCCATATAACGATCATGCGACAGCTAGTTTATTTCTTTGTATTATTCTTTATCAGCATTCCCGGTATGCTGCTTGCCCAGCGCGGCATGAAGTGGAATGCAGACGGTACCGCCTATTTCACCAATGAGAGAGGCACCATTGTCAGTTATACCCTGCCTGCTTTTACCAAAACCGAGCTGATTAAACCGGAACTACTCACCCCGCAGGGTGCAACGAGTCCGCTGCCCGTAAGAGACTTTAGTTTCAGCAACGATGGCAACCTGGTACTAATTTATACCAATACCAAACGCGTATGGCGTATGGATACCCGCGGCGATTACTGGATATTAAACCTGCAGACCAAGAGCCTGCGCCAGTTAGGAAAAGACAAGCCCGCATCTTCTTTAATGTTTGCGAAAATTTCGCCTGACAATACTAAGGTGGCCTATGTAAGCAAACACAATATTTACGTGGAAGATATTGCCAGCGGCGTTATTACCCCTTTAACTACGGATGGTACGGACCGCCTGATCAACGGTACTTTTGACTGGGTATACGAAGAGGAATTCAGCTGCCGTGATGGTTTCCGCTGGAGCCCTGACAGTAAAAAAATTGCCTACTGGCAGATCGATGCCCGACAGATCAGGAATTTTTTAATGATCAATAATACCGATTCCATTTACTCTTTTACCATACCGGTAGAATATCCCAAAGTAGGTGAAGCGCCTTCACCCTATAAAGTTGGTATTGTAAATATTGCACAACCAAATAATACTACCTGGTTAAATATTCCCGGCGATCCGCGTCAGCATTATGTACCGGCTATGGAATGGATGAATGATGGTAACAATGTGATACTACAGCAACTGACCCGTAAGCAGAATGAAAGCAACCTCTTCCTGGGCAATGCTGCAACCGGTGCTGTTACCAGCATTTACAACGAAAAAAACAATTCATGGATCGATGTGATACCTACAGATGGTAATGGCTGGAAATGGATCAACAGTGGTAAGGAGTTTTTACTATTATCAGAGAAAGACGGCTGGCGTCACCTGTACCGCATACAAAGCGATGGTAAGAAAGAAACCCTTATCACCAATGGCGATTACGATATCATCAGCCTGAAAGCCGTGAATGAAAAAGAAGGTTATGTATACTTTATGGCCTCGCCTAAAAATGCCACACAGGAATACCTGTACCGTACGGCTTTAAATGGTAAAGGCAAACTGGAGTTGTTATCACCTGCCGACCAGGAAGGTACGCATAGCTATAGCTTATCGCCCAACGGTAAATTCTCCACGCATAATTTCTCCAACCATAAAAACCAGCGTGTCAGCGAATGGGTATCATTCCCGGGGCACAAGACCATCAAGGAAACTACAAGGAATATGACCCCCAGCGGCAATGTAGAAATGATACAGGTAACCACTGCGGATAATGTAACCCTGGATGGCTGGATGATCAAACCCAAGAATTTTGACAACACCAAAAAATATCCTGTTGTATTTTATGTATATGCAGAGCCCGCCTCCACTACGGTTAATGATGCGGCAGGCAGCGCTGGCACACATTTATATGCCGGTGATATGGCTGCTGACGGTTATATACAGATAAGCCTGGACGGCCGTGGTACACCTTCACCCAAAGGAGCTGCCTGGCGTAAAGCTATTTACCAGAATATCGGTATTATCAATATCCGCGACCAGGCCATGGCAGCTAAAAAAATACTGGAATGGCCCTTTGTTGATAGCGAACGTATAGCAGTGCATGGCTGGAGCGGTGGTGGCTCCACTACGTTAAACCTGTTGTTCCAATACCCCGATATTTATAAAACTGGTATTGCCATTGCCTCAGTACCCGACCAGTTATTGTACGATAATATTTACCAGGAAAGGTATATGGGACTGCCACAGGAAAACCGGGAACCATTTATACAAGGCTCCCCTATTACCCATGCCAAGAACTTAAAAGGTAATTTATTACTGGTACATGGTACCGGTGATGATAATGTACACTACCAGGGTGCAGAAAGACTGATCAATGAATTAATCAAACAGGGTAAACAATTCCAGATGATGAGCTACCCCAACCGTTCTCACAGCATTAATGAAGGACCAGGCACTTCAGCCCACTTATCCAAACTGTTTACTAACTTTTTAAAGACCCATTGCCCCGGCGGCGGCAGGTAAATGAAATAAATAATAAACCCCTCAATTGAGGGGTTTATTATTTGTAAACTATCTGAGAAAGATTGCACCTGTGAAAACAGCCGGCTTGTATTTATACTTCTGCTCATCATAAAACGCCAGTTCCGGCAGGCGTTTTAAGCCAATGTTGATCTCCGTATTTCCGGTTATTTTCACTTCCTGTTTTTCGTAGCCATCCAGCTTAAAAACAACCACCGAATCGGAGGGTTTTACTTTAATATAATAAATACCATCGGCCTGTGTACCCGAACTGGCATTGGTTCCCTTAATAAATACACTCACCCCTTCCAGCGGGGCAGCATCCTCGCTGTTGGTTACAATGCCGGTCAATGTGCGGTCATTATTTTGTGCCTTTATAGTTCCTGTTACTCCTACGATCAGGAGTAAACCGGTGATGATCCTTAACATTTCAATACGTTTTACTTAGCCAATAATTTTATTTTAAGCTCCTGCCCTGCCTGTTTCAACTGCACTTTATAGGAATTAAACTTTGGGTGAAAAGCCTGTAACTCAACCGGCAGCTCCTGCCAGGTCTCTATTTTAAAAAACCCTTTTTTATCCGTTACCGCTTCTATTTCACCGGCACGGGTGTACACCAATACATTTACAATCGGTTCCCCGGTCTGGTGATCCAGCACCTTACCGCTGATGGTTACCCTGGATGCTCCTGGGCTATATGCTGTTAAAAAAAATGTCATGATCAATAGGGCGGCCACACAGCCAATAAATTTTACACGCATAACGCTTGGTTTACAAAACAGGTAATAAGCAAATAACAGATGAGTTGACCATACAAAATTAACTGTGTTTTATTAGTCTACCAAATTTATAGACTAATATTTTATGTGCATGTTTTTTCTGTAACGCTATGATTGCAGTAGTTTACTTACTCAGTAACTTCTCAAACTTTTGTAATTCAGTTAATTCAGCGGCAGATAGTGGCTCATTATTATCCACTTTAGCCTTAAAAAAAAGTACTCTTTTATGCTGGGGAAATTTTTCAAGGATATTATTGATTACGGCATCAGCCGCTTCATCCTTTGTATACAGGGGTGTAACAGGGGGTAATACCGATTTTTCTTTGGTATGCTTACGCATGATGATGGCTTCCAGGGTGCTCAGCTTGTTTTGGGGTATTGTTTCAATACGGCTGGCTTTACCATACAAACCCTCCAGTTGTTTTTTACTCAATCCCCCTCTTTCGCGGTACTGTTGCAAAATACTTTGCACAAAAGCATCATTGGGCCTTGCTGCCTGTACGGCAACCAATACATCCAATACAATATCTACTTCAGGCTTCAAACGATGTTTCATAAATGCAAAATTAAATAAGTTTTACCCAGCAATCACCCTCCTGCACAAAGCCCATCACTTTTAAAAAACCAATATGTTTCTGGTTGGGCATTTGCCGATACACTATTTTTTGAATGCCTTTGTCTCGCAGGTATTGTTTTTCCTGTTTAAATAAAAACCGTCCTACTTTGTAATCGCGGAACTTTTCCACGGTAAAATTAATATGCACCAGGGCTTCTCCCGCCGGTGTTACCGTAGCGCTGAACATATTGGCAATGGCCATATCACGCAGTACAAAAAAATTAATGCAGTTCTCATCTGTAATTTGTCCCTGTTTAAAATGCGGAAAATAATCTTTTATCCCTTTCTCATAATAATCAATAAACTTATGGGCCATCTGGTCTTCCGCCTTAAATAACAACAGGTCAAACTTTTCGCTGTAACGGTAAATACTCACCAGGTAATATATATTAATGCCCAGTAAAATACCATTGGTCAGCAATACCGGTATCGCGCCTAATAATGCCCCGTACACAACAAAGAAAGCACAACCGGCAGCATTTAACCACCGGAACCTAAGGCTATTGGTAACCGATAAGGATAATATTAAGAATAAAGAGGCGGCATAACCCATCCATTCAGCAAGCATAGTATAATGTTAATAGTATATAGAAAATAGTATGGAGTATATAGACAGGCCGTTCACATATTTTCACACCCTCTTTCTGAGATTTCAGGTTTCAGAATTGAGAATTGAGATTTGAGAATTGAGATCTCACATCTAATATCTGACTTCTCACTTCTGACTTCTGCCTTCTGACTTCTCACTTCTGACCTCTCACTTCTCACCTCTCACCTCTCCCTACACCACCATCAAACTACACCCCCGTATATCACTGTTATCCAGCCTGCCCATTACCCTAAAACTGCCATCCGCTTCCAGTTGTCCCGCGTCATCGGTAGCAATAAAACTACAGGAATAAATATTGGCCAGGTCAATAATATTAATGGCGCCGCTGACCGGTTTTTGTTTTATCTCTTTTACAGAACGTATGGCCAGCGGGTCTTCCTCTTCCCTTATCAGTACTTTCATCCAGGGCGGGCAGCTAAACAGGCCATTGCCTTTGCTGTAAGCCTGCGATAATAATTCCGTCATGCCGTACTCTGCATGTATGGCCGGCAAACCAAAAGCCTGTTGCAATATTTCGTGTACCTGCGGACGGATCAGCTCCTCCCGGCGTCCCTTCATGCCGCCTGTTTCCATCATCACCGTATGTTGCAGGGGTGTGGGATATTGCTGCGCAAAATCCAGCAGGGCAAAAGTTACGCCTATCAGCAATACCTGCTGTCCCTGGCTCTCCAGCTGCAGCAACACCTGCTGTAATTTTTCAAAATCGTACAAATAAAAGCCGCTTTGCGGGTGACGGCTGTTCTTTACCAGCTTATCCACCATGTAAACCAGCGATGAGCCCTGCCTTTCCAGGTAAGCCGGTAACAGGCCAATCACACACCAGTCATTTATTTCACCATAAAACTGCCGGAAGGCCCTGGTAAAACTCTCTTCATATACCAACGCATCCTTTACCAGGTGTTTACTGTTAATACTACCGGTAGTGCCGCTGCTTTCAAATACCAGTTCAGGGGTAAAACCGGTAGTGGTCACCGCATGGCTTTTAAAGAACCGGATGGGTAAAAAAGGAATGTCCGCGAGCTTTTGCACTTCTCCGGGTTTAACCTGTAATGCATCCACATACTGCCCGTAAACCGGGTTATGCTGGTACTGAAAACGGAAAATTTCAAGGCTCAGCGCCTCAAAACCGGCTTCGGTCAGGCCAAAAATTTTATCATTCCATTGGCTACTCATCTTCTATCAATATCAAATTATGGGTTATATTTGTTATATACAGTTACAATATGAAGGCAAATTATTATCTATATACATTCCTGCTGGTATTTTTAATAACAGCTTGCAGCAAAGATAAGTTTGAAACCAGGCCCACGTTAGAAGTCAAGGAATATAATACTAAAAACCTGAAACCGGCCGCCGAAGGCGAATCCTACTGGCAGGTAACCTTAAAATACACCGATAAAGAGGGCGATCTTGTGGGCGGCAGCCTGAACGTTACCCAAACCAGGTTAAACCAACGACCACTGGGTACAGGCGATGTAAACAGGGATTCCATCATCGGCTCCTTTGCCATCGATAATATACAGGATAAACGCACCAACGGTGAACTCTTGTTCAGGCTTTCCCATAATTTCCTGAAAGACAGCAGAACAGAGAACGATTCGCTTAAATTCAATATCTGGCTGCTCGACAGGGCACAAAACTCCAGCGACACCCTGGTAACCGATATGATCGTTATTGAAATGTAATTCCTGTTGCCATAAAAAAAATATTCTCTTTTTTTGTCTACAGCAATATTTTTATCTGTTGCTGTGCGGTAATCATGGCCTGGCATAGTATTGCCCTCCTGGCAGCCACACCCCTGCATTACTCTTTTTATGCCTTCCTTTTCTTTTCAACTCTTACCAGTTATAGTTTTCACTGGTATTTTACCACCCCTGAAGCGCCTTTTACCGGCCGTATGTTGTGGTTGCGGCAGCACCACAAGGTTCACCTGGCACTATTTTGTATCAGCCTGGTTGCCACTATTTACTGCTTTACTTTCCTTTTAGCCAGCTGGTTCTGGCTTATTCCGGCCGCCATCATGACCTTTTTATACTCGGCCCCTAAAATTCCCTTACCCGCTTTTAAGGAACTGCGTAAAATTGCCATTGGTAAAACGGCCTTCCTGGCTTTTATATGGACCTATGCTACCACCGCCCTTCCCCTGGTGGTTGCACAGCAGCCTTTTACCGCCACCATATGGTTTTTTATCCTCAGCAGGTTTTGTGTACTCTACGCCATTTGTATCTTATTCGACTACCGCGACAGGAATTATGATATTGAAAACGGTATCCGCAGCCTTATTACCTGGTTATCGCCACAAAAAGTATTTCAGCTATTCTGGTTATCGCTGGCCCTTTGTTTACTATTCACCGGCTTTATGTTCTTTTATGGGCTTTCGTTTATGTCCTTTCTCATACTCATTGTGCCCGTTTTTATTACCGCCGCCTTAAAAAACCGTTCCATCCGGCAACCTTCCGACCCGCTTTATTATTTTGTATTAGACGGAGTTATGGCAGTTTCGGCAGTTTTATATGCCATTTACAGTTTCTTTTAAGCCTAAACGTCATGTGCATAAAAAATTAAGGTTTTCATAGCTTTTTTAGCATAGAAATTGATGTAACATTGCTTTCAACTTCATGTAAAACGCTTATGCACATAAATTTTTCAAAAATTGTTCATTTCACTCGTTTAATAAAAGCAGGTGGCAGACTTCGTGAGTTTAATTTCCGTAAAGTGACCGTGGAAGGTGAGGAGATTTTTAACGCTGATACCGTGGACGACCGCGGTAACAGGATCTTATTCCGTATGCAGAAAAAAGATGGCAAATGGATATTATCACCCTTACAGATCCTTCCTCAATGGATCACTGAGAACGAGGATAAATTCAACTCCGAAATTGAAATAGGTATCGAAGAAAACTAAGCAAGCCGCAGCTGTACTTATTTTTCCAAAATATTATATAGTAGTAAAAAATAATACTGACCGGTAGCGATACGCCCAGCGGTCAAAATTGGTCAGTATTATTTGTTCAATCGGTATAAATTTGCAGTTCGCTCATTGCGGTTTATACCATGAAAAAAAATCTGCTCATACTCTCTGCTATTACCTGCTTACTGGTTATGGCATGTAGCCCTAAAGTACAAAAAACGGGTACACCTCCTGCTTCCAATATGGTAGCCGATGGTAAACTATGGTCATCGCTCTTCCAGCAAAAATCAGCCGAATACCAGGCGCTCTGTTTACAGGCTTTTAATATTGCGCAATTAAGGGTCGATCAGGCCGTTCAGCAACCGCACAATAAGCCCCTGGCCATTGTTACCGATATTGATGAAACCTTTTTAGATAACAGCCCCTATGCTGTACACCGCGCCTTGCAGGGTAAGGACTATTCGCCCGAAACCTGGAACCAGTGGACCGCCAAAGGCATTGCCGATACCCTTACCGGGGGCTTAGCCTTCTTTAAATATGCTGCCGCTAAAAATATCACTATCTTTTATATCACCAACCGCGACGAACAGGAACGTGCCGGCACGCTGGCCAACCTGCAGCGTTTTGGCTTTCCCAATGCCGATAATCAACACCTGATACTGCGCCAGGGCGCCAGCAGTAAAGAAAGCCGCCGCCAGCAGGTAGCAAACACCCACGAAATTATTTTGCTCATGGGCGATAACCTGTCCGATTTTAGCATGTTGTTTGATAAACAAACTACAGCACAAAGGGCCGCAAATGTGCAACAGCTGAAAAACGAATTTGGTAAAAAATTCATCGTATTACCCAATGCCAACTATGGCGGCTGGGAAGATGCCATCTATGGCAACTCGCACAACCTGACGCCCGCACAAAAAGATTCAGCTATTAAAGCCAATCTTAGCGGGTATTAACAGGGGCTCTCAGCCGTAGTAACCCTGGTCAGCTGCAGTCCCGGCTTTCCGCTGTATACCTCCCGCCGGTCGGTATGCCGCTGCAATCCGGCAGCCTGTCAGCTAACAATAAGGAGTGATGAATTATGAATGATGAGTTATAAATGCCAGCCAATTAACCATTAACATTTAACAATTAACTGTCAAAAATGAGTACTAAACTATCCGTTAATATCAATAAAATAGCTACCCTGCGTAACTCACGTGGCGGTAATAATCCCGATGTGGTAAAAGCAGCCGTAGATGTACAACATTTTGGCGCCGATGGTGTAACAGTACATCCCCGTCCCGATGAACGTCATATCCGTTATAACGATGTAAGGGAAATAAAAAAAATTATCACCACCGAATTCAATATTGAAGGCAATTGCTCCGAACAAAAATTTGTTGACCTGGTGCTCGAAACCCGTCCCCACCAAGTTACCCTTGTGCCCGATGTACTGGGCCAGCTTACCTCCGATCATGGCTGGAATACCATTACACATAAAGATTACCTGACCGAAATGATACAGGTATTTAAAAACGCCGGTATCCGGGTAAGTATTTTTGTTGATCCCGATCCGGAAATGGTCATTGGGGCAGCAGCCACCGGTACCGACAGGATAGAACTATACACCGAACAATATGCAAGGCAATTTGCCGATGGTCAGCAAAAACAGGCCATTGCGCCTTATGTGGCCGCAGCCGAAAAAGCAAGGGAACTGGGAATAGGCCTCAACGCCGGCCACGATCTCGACCTGCACAACCTGGCTTATTTTGCACAAAACATTCCCTGGCTGGACGAAGTGAGCATTGGTCATGCACTCATCACCGATGCGCTCTATTATGGCCTCCAAAACACGGTACAGTTATACAAACGATTACTGGTACCGGCTCCCAAATACTAAAACCTTGTTAACCCTGTTGCCAAAGGCAATAAACGGCAAACCATTTCATCCCTTTTCCCGTCTGAAACTTAAACCGGTACGTATAATGCAAAAAATTTTACTTATTCTTTTGGTTTCAGCAATCGGTCAATCGGCTTTTAGTCAAAAAATTGACAGCATCTATTTTCACCTGTACACCGACAGCCTGAAAAAAGGCACCTACAATTATATTAATGTTGATGCTAAACTGTCTAACGGCAGGTGGCAGCCCTTAACTGATAAGGACCTGACATTTACTACCGATTACGGGCATTTTTCGGGTAACGATCTTGTATTACCCGAAAACCCTACTGTTAAAAAAGTAACGGTAAAAGCGGTGCTTAAATCAAACAATAACTTAACACTGGAGCGTACTATCTGGATCAAAACCATTCCTAATCCGGAGGTATTACCCACCACGGATGAAGTACTCAAACCCAAACGCAGGAAAAACTAAGTATACCTTATTTTTTGTGTAAAACATGATACAATTCTTACAACTTTCTTTATCAATCGTTTAAATATTTAGCCGGGTTCCCCTATCTTT
>CAYUMH010000147.1:0-10799 GCA_964445775.1 uncultured Terrimonas sp. | reverse complement strand
GGATGAGATATTCCCGGATAAAGAACATTTTGGCCGGATATTCAGGAACAATGCCAAGATGAGTGCGATGGGTATTACCCAGATTGCTGCAGTGATGGGCGCCTGTGTAGCAGGTGGTGCTTATTTGCCTATTATGAGTGATGAAACACTGATGGTGGAAGGAAACGGCTCTATCTTTTTAGCCGGCCCTTACCTGGTAAAAGCTGCCGTGGGGGAAGATATTGATGCGGAAACCCTCGGTGGCGCTGATACCCATACTTCCATTTCGGGTATAGCTGATTATAAGTTTAAGACCGAACAGGAATGCCTGGACCATGTAAAACATATGATGTCCCTGCTGGGGGATAAGCCCGTTGCCGGCTTTAACCGTGTAACACCGGTATTGCCAGCTAAAGATGCCGGTGAGTTATATGGCCTGTTTCCCAGTGACGGCAAGCCCTATGATATGGTGGATATTATAGAACGTATGGTGGACGGATCGAAGTTTGAACAGTTCAAAGAAGCGTATGGCAAAACCATTGTATGCGGTTATGCCCGTATTGATGGCTGGGCTATAGGCATAGTGGCTAACCAGCGTAAGATGATCAAAACAAAAAAAGGAGAGATGCAGATGGGCGGTGTTATTTATAATGACAGCGCTGATAAAGCAGCCCGTTTTATTTTAAATTGTAACCAGAAGAAAATACCATTGGTGTTTTTACAGGATGTTACGGGCTTTATGGTAGGTAGCAGAAGTGAACATGCAGGTATTATTAAAGACGGAGCCAAACTGGTAAACGCGGTAGCCAATTCGGTGGTGCCTAAAATAACTATTGTGATAGGTAACTCCTATGGTGCCGGTAACTATGCTATGTGTGGCAAAGCCTATGATCCCCGTTTTATTTATGCCTGGCCAACCGCTAAAATTGCTGTAATGAGCGGTGAGTCGGCAGCTAAAACTTTATTACAGATAGAAGTAGCGTCGCAAAAAGCAAAAGGTACGGTAGTGAGTGAGGCAGAGGAACAAAAAATATTCAACGAAATAAAAAGCAAGTACGATAAACAAACCACGCCTTATTATGCGGCCGCCCGTTTATGGGTAGATGCGATCATTGATCCCCTTGAAACAAGGAATGTGATTTCACAAGGCATTGCAGCCGCCAATAATAACCCCGTGGTTCCGGATTTAAAGACCGGCGTATTCCAGGTATAATCAATTTCATGACGAATTCAATTATTACAATTTACACCGATGGTGCGGCAAGGGGTAATCCCGGGCCGGGCGGATATGGCGCCATCCTTTTATTTGGTACTTTTCGTAAAGAACTTTCGCAGGGGTATAAATTAACTACCAATAACCGTATGGAATTACTGGCGGTGATTGTTGCCCTGGAAACATTAAAACGCGATGATATTCCCGTTAAGGTTTTTTCTGATAGTAAGTATGTCGTGGATGCAGTTGAAAAAGGGTGGCTGAATAACTGGGTGCGTACTAATTTCAAAGGCGGAAAAAAGAATAAAGACCTGTGGCTGCGTTATTATGAATTGGCTAAAAAATACCGCATACAATTTCAATGGGTAAAAGGCCATGCCGACAACCCTTTGAATAACCGTTGTGATGTATTGGCTACAACAGCCGCCGATAAAGGACCACACCTGGTTGATGAAGGATATGTGAGCGAAATATAATCCTGGTAGAGTGAAGCAGTTTTTATAAAGCCCTGATCATCTTTTTCATGGCCGCATCTGTCTGGTATCCGGTCAGCCTTTTTACTTCTTTACCATTTGTATAGGTAATAAGTACCGGCAATTCTTCCAGCTTAAGTTTTTTAGTCAATGTCTTTGCTTCATCTACATTAATACGGATAACGGTTACTTTGCCTGCATATGCCTGTTGCAGTTTGCGCAGGCCAGGCTCCATTTTTTTACAGGGCAGGCACCAGTCTGCATAAAAATCAACCAGTACTTTTGTGTTACCGGCCAGCAGCGCATCAAATTGCTGGATGGTATAAGTTTCTGCTACTGTTACTGTGGTAGCTGTTAGCGGTAATTCCTGGTTGGTCCAGGCCATGATGCCACCTTTGAGATCATATACCTGTGTAAACCCCAGTTCCTCTAATGTAGTGGCCGCAGCGGCACTTCTTAATCCACCTTTGCAGTATACGTATACGGGAACCGTTTTGTCCAGCAATGATACCTGGTCCTTAAAGGTTTTTGCATTTACATTTATATTGCTGGCGCCTGTAATATAACCCGTCGAAAACTCTTCAGGTGTACGAACATCCAGAATGTTTTTCTTAACGGCCGTGTCCAGGTGTTGTTTAAAATCAACAGCTGTTAACTGTATGGCTTTGTTCTGCTGTGCGGAAACAGACTGGTGTACAGAAAGGAAAACAAGGACGGATAAAAAGCGAAAAAATATTTTCATTAACTGGCATGTGTTTGAATGAGCTGCTGTAATTCGGCCGCAGGCACCACACCGGATTTTCTCCAGACAATTTTTCCCTGCTTAAATAAAATAAGGGTAGGCACGGCCTGTACCTGGTAAGCTTGTGCTGCTGCGGGGCTCTGGTCAATATCTACTTTAATGATCATCGCCTTATCGCCGATCTGTTCTTTTAAACCGGACAAAATAGGGGCCATGGTTTTACAGGGGCCGCACCAGGTGGCAAAAAAATCTACCAGTACCGGCTTATCACCATTGATCAGGGTATTAAATGTTGCTGCCATATTACAAAGGTACAACAACCTTTAAATATGAAGTTGCAAGACCGCTACCTGCTTGTTAATGAAGGGTTTGCCCGTTTACCTGAACATTTTTCAGGGTAAAGTTCTGCACATGATCTTTATTCAGGTTTGATTTTTCCGCCTTGATATCCAGGTTCTCAAAAGTAAAATTGCTGAGCTTATCATGTTCGCCGGGGGCTACATCAAAAAACACAGTGCATTTCAGGTCAATGTTTTTCAGGGTAATATGATCGGAGTATGAGAGGGGTGTATCTTTCCTTCCTTTAAGATCAAAGAACTGTTTCCAGGGCTTTACAAAGATTAAGCTATAGGCATTGCCCGTAATATTTTCCACACTGATGTATTCATATTTTTGAGGGGTATCCGGGCGCATTTTTAACCATAATACTCTTTTGGCCTCATCAATTTTGCAATTGCGCATGATGATGTTTTTATTGTGTATGGCTTCGCTGCCACAGGTGAGGGCAGCGTGACAAAAGCCGAACTCAGTATCTTCAATAATGATATTGGTATTGGCACCGTTACCTGCCGTTGTATCAGCCCAGGGACCTTTGCCTCCTTTTAATGCAATAGCATCATCGTTTACAGATAAATAACAGCCTTTTATCAACACATTATTACATACATCCAGGTCAATGGCATCGGTACTGGGTGCTTTAATAGGTTCGTAGGGCGAAGTGATGCGTACATTCAGTATTTTAACATTGTTACATTGGTAATAATGGCTTGACCAGAAACCGGCATTCTGTAAGGTCACGTCCTGTAACTGGATATTGTTGCTGTTCCAGATGAACACCAGGCGGGGGCGGGATACTTCAAGGTTGGTGCATTGCGGGTTCTCTTTCCGGCGTTGCCAGAATGCTTCCCAGTATTTTTTACCATTACCATCAATAATGCCTTTCCCGGAAATAGTAAAGCCGTCAACACCATACGCATTCACCAGTGCGGGAAAATAATCCAGGTTCTGGCCTTCCATCCGCGAGGGCATGATGGGGTAGTGGGCAATATTATCCGAACCTTTTAAAACGGCTCCCTCTGAAACATATAAATGCGTATTGGGTTTAAAGAATAAAGCCCCGGTTAAAAAAGTTCCTTTGGGGATGATGATAACGCCACCGCCCTGTTTGGAAGCTTTATCAATAATACGTTGTAAAACGGCGGTTTGTAGTTTATGACTGTCTTTTACGGCGCCATGCTGTGTGATGACAAACTGTTTGCCCAGTTTACGATAATTTACTTTGGTGGTATCCCTGAACCAGGCCGGTATGGGACTGCCATCGGGGAAGCTGTCAGCAATATTTTCGCGGGCAATTGCAGAAAGATAGATGCATAAAAATGCAGTTGTCAGCAGGCTTGATAATTTCATATATGCAATAGTTAATTACATTACTTAGTGTACCTGCATTTTTGTTAACCATAGCTGTTTATACAATGCAAAGTATAAATAAGTAAAAGCTAAAAATAGTTATTAAAAATCATCAAACTGACCTGTGGTGTATGGTTGCATTTTTTATTCGTATCCGTTCTCAAAAATGAGGACTTGTCCCTTCTTCATATCTACAGAAATAATGCCTTTTGTATTTGTTGAAAATGCTGATGGGGGCAGTTTTTTGTTTATCCATGTTTTAAAAGGCAGTTTGATGTTAAGCCGGCCTTCTCTTGTGGCCGTTATCGTTACTGTTTTCGGTACGCCATTTTCTTTTTCGGCTGAAACAAGGAAAGCTCCTTCCGTTCTCAGATTGGTAAAAGAGACATTTTTCCAGTTGTCCGGAACTGCCGGAAAAACCTGCAGATAGCCGTTTCTGCTTTGTAGTAATAATTCATGCACCCCCTGGGCAAAAGCAAAGTTCCCTTCCAGTGTAAACGGGCGATAGGTAAAGGCGGAGTATTCTCCCCCTTTCTGGTCACCATTTAAATGAAAACTATTGGGTGAGCAAAAGTTGGAAGCAAATATTTGTAATTGCTTTAAAGCGCTGTCAGCCTGATAGGCTCTTGCATACAAAGATGCCATCCAGCTGAAAGAGTATCCGCACCAGGCCCGTGTACCTTTTTCAGCAATACGCTTCAAAGAATTTTCAATGATCGTTTTATCTGCCGGCTTATTATAATCAAGCAATGCCAGTGGATAGATCGCCATATACTGCGACATATGCCTGTGCGATTCGTTAAGGTTTTGCCCGGGCGCAATGGTAAATCCGGTTTCGTTTACTTCATATTCCGGTAATTGATTAAGAATGGTTTCCCAATGCCGGGCTTCCTCTTTTTTATTCATGGCAGCAGCCATTTCGCCGGCTATAGTAAATAAGTATTTTGCAAGGGAAAGGTCAAAGTTGCTCCATTGTAAAAACCAGGCACTGATATCATTATCGTTATATTCGGGGCTGGAGCTTAATGGTAATACCCTTACCCCGTTTTTTAAGCGTGTAATATTTTCCAGGTATGTTGCCCCTTCATGTACATAGATATACGCCCTTGTCTTTAGGAACTGTTCGTCCATAGAGTATTTCCACTGCCAATAAAAATGCTGGGCACACCAGGCTACAACAGTTGGTGACAGGGAGTACTGTATCCAGCCACCCATCGGATCGCCGCTTAGGGTGACAACACCGGGTACATTAAGCCCGTTTACGCCAAAATACTGTTTTGTATACTGCAGGTTTTTAGCACGTATTTTCCAAAGCCAATCGGTAAATGTGGCGCTTTCAGCAATGCGGTTACCGGTGTATGCTGGCCAGTAACTCAGCTGGGTGTTCAGGTCATTATGAAAATCGCCTTTCCAGGGTGGCAGGTTGCCATTATCGGCAGTCCACACGGCCTGGAGTGTTATAGCCGGGGCTCCTTTGCGGGCAACAGCGCCCAATTTGTACATTTCAAGATAATATTGTTTTTCTATCAATGCTTCGGGTAAAGACAGTGAAGATTTAGACCAATAGTTTGTCCACCATTTTGAATGTGTATCCCATCCTGTAGGCTCTTTCGCTTTTGTGTTAAAAGGTGCAATAACAGCCGGTGTATTTTTTTCAATTACCCAGGCGCCGGTCAATTTGTTACCCGGCATTTTTTTCCAATAAATTTTTACCTCAAAAAAATTATTGTCATAGGTTGGCTGCCGATACGTGATCGTGTTTGCCGTTTTATTTACGGTGCCTTTGTTGTAGCCAAGTTTTTGTAAACCGCTGCCTGCATGGCTATTATCGTTTTCAGCAATATTGCTGTTTGCATAATTATGGACAATTAATTCCGGTGTCAGTATATCAGGCAGGTTGGCCAGGGTGTCAAGGTTTTCGAATGCAAAATAGCCTGTATTTTGAGTGGCGTGGATATAACAGTTGAATACAACACCATTTTCAAAGTTGATTGTATTTAATGCAGTTTTTATATCCAGGGTGTTTGAAACAACTTTACCCAGGCTATGAATATTAAACTCAATTGCTGCTGCAGGAAGTTTGGTAGGGTAGGGCAGCCTGTCGTAGGGATGATCTCCTACTTTCTGAACAGGAGCATAATCCTTTTTTAATACCTGTTCCTCTACCCACTTAAAATTAAAGCCCGAAATATTCATGGCCATTCTTTCATCCCATAGGTCGGCCCTGTCCAATGACAGGCGCAGCCTGTTATTTTTCTGCCATACTAAGGCACCTAACATTCCATTGCCAAGAGGAATAGCTTCATCCCAGCGTTTGGCCAGGTTCTCAAACTGAAGATTATGGATTTTTTTAGGCTGGGCTGTAACAGTTGTGAATGACAGCAATACAGAGAGAACTGTTAATAGTACTGTTTTATTTTTCATTAATCTTTTTTAAAAAACGATCAGGCAATCGTATTGATTATTCCGGCAATAATGGTAAAGTTGCGGATTTTATCAATAAAAAAGTAATAATTGTATTGAGTGTTTGCTGCTAGTTATCGTTGAATTTTAACGGCTTTCTTCTTTTGTCATACATTCTGCTCGTTAAGCATCGACAGCCGTTTTGATAGCTTTAAAAGTATTCAATTGATCAGGAATACATTTTTTGCAATAGTTGCCATTTCTTTATCATGTTCTGCTAAACCTGTGGCGATATCTGCAGTATACCCAATATAAAAAGGTGACATTTTACCGAATAAAAACAAAAAGATCACTGATTGCTTGATTGCTTTTTGACTGCCCCGGGCCCCGAATTACTTCGAGGTCTTATATTACTTGTCGCCCGATTAAGGTCGGGTATTGGGTTTAAAATGGTTGTCTTTTACCAGGCCATGCTGTGTAATCGTGTTTGGTTCATAAGCGTAAGAAAGTTTAGGAAGGCAGTTTTTTAAGTTAAATTATTTTAATATATGTTATTTTAAAGGCATGTAAAATGCTGTCGTAATTAATGTAAGAAGATGCAGGCTTGATCATCACTTAAAATACCGGTGACATATTTTTATTTATAATAATTTAAAAAAAAGTAATATTATTGATAATTAGTTGGAAAAATTGTTTTATACCCATCTGGTATATAACATCTTTAAAACAAACAAACCTCTGTGAAACGGAAAAGTTGAACTGCTTTATTCAATTTATTCCATGCAAAACCTACTATTATGAAGAATATCATTTTTTTTCGGGTACCTGCATTCAGGTACATGATCTTATTGGGTTTACTTTTTTACTCTTTCAATTCTTATAGCCAAAACTGCACTATTAATGCAGGAGTTAATTATAGTGTTTGCAGCGGGTCTGCGGTAACACTTGATGGCAGTGTTGGCGGCCCCGTTACCAACCCCTCAACTATACAATGGAGCATTGTGTCACAACCCTCCGGGGCGGCTGCTGTTATTGCCAATACCAACAGCCTGATGACAACAGTAAGTGGTGCTACCCTAACTGGTAATTATACTTTCCGTTTCACAGCTACCTGTGGTAATGGTATTCCTGCATCAGATGATATTATAGTTACGGTAAACCCGGTACCTGCCACGCCCACTATTACTGGTACGGCTAATTTTCCCTGCTGGAATGGTACCCCGATATCGGTGACCGGCACAGCACCCGGCCCGGGAGAAACAGCTTCCTGGAGTGTTATTAGCGGAAATTCAGGCACCTTTGCCAATGCCGGTAATGCTACTACAACATTTACACCTACGTTTGTTCCCGAAGAATGTAATACCGGAACCGGTACAAGCTTCATATTAAGGTACACGCTTACCAATGCCTCGGGATGCCGCACCTCTGTTACAAGAACCTATACGGTACAAAAACCTTATGCACTTACAGCTACTGCCTTCCCTGCCCAGGTATGTGGTACAACTACTACGCTTCAGGGCAGTTGTCCGGGTGCGGGCACAGCTTCCTGGACGCAGCTATCTGGACCTAATACTGCTAACCTGGCAACGCCGGGAGCCAGGAATACGGCTGCCACAGGACTTACAGGAGGTACTTATACTTTCAGGTATACTGTAACCGGGGGCTGTAATCCCGGAACCGCTGATGTAACAGTTACCGTGGCCGGAGGTGTTGCGCCTACCCAGGCCAATGCGGGTAAGGACCAATATTTTTGCACTATCCCTTCCCTGGCGGCACTATCAGGCAATGCACCTGCAGTTGGCGAAACGGGGACCTGGAGCCTGGTATCAGGTGGTACCGCCACAATTGACAATCCTAATGCTGCCAATACAAATATCACGGGCCTGAACAATGCAGGTGCCGATTATACATTTGCCTATAGCATCAGTAATGGTGTATGTGTGTCAAAAGATACAGTTCGTCTTATCCTGCTTCCCGAGTTAACACTTACCGCTCCGAATATAAATATTTGTGGAGCCAATTCTGTAAGCAATGCAAGTTCGCCTGTAAGCGGGGTAAGGTTTGGCAACTTTTTATACAACCAGCTTGATACCGTATGGGTGAGTGCTACTTATATATCGGGTCCTGTGGCTAATACCAGCTTAACTTTGTGGCAGTTGATCGAACCCGGATCAGGGGGTGGTGTTAATAGTTGGAATAATTCATTTGTTGTTGGCCAGAGTAAAACCGTCAAACTATTCGGGAGCAGTCTTTACCAGGCCAGCGCTACTCCCAATCTGCAATCCTATTACCTGGCTTTTTCACAAACAACGCTCCCTACCGAAACCGGCACTTATAAATTCAGGTTCAGTTTTACAACCAAATGTGGAACACAGGAAAAGGAGGTGACATTTACCAAAGGCAACGATATTCCCAGTATTAATGCAGGTACAGATGCACTGCTGCCTTGTACGGCTACCACCGCCTCACTGGCCGGCAATTTTAATGACGGAATAGGTTTGTGGCGTACGGTACAGATACCTGTGGGAGCAACTGATCCTATAAATGCAGGTAACCAGACGTTAAGAAACCCCTCACTGACCGGCCTGATCCCCGGCACTTATATTTTTCGGTATTCATCTAACTATGGTCCGGGATGTACAAATAACCAAACTGATGAAGTAAGAGTTATTGTTTCATCTGTAGTACCTGCCACTCCAAATGCAGGGTCTGATAAAACTACCTGTGCGGGTACTATTAACTTGTCTGCTTCTGCAACTCCGCCCGATGCAGGTGGGGCCTGGACGGTAGTTACGCCTGTTGGCGCTGGTGTTACTTTTTCTAACCCTACAGGAGCCGCTACTACTGCTATTGGCCTGTTGCCAAACACTACCTATGTTTTCAGGTATACATTAACCAATGGCTGTGGCAGCAGTTTTGACGAAGTAACGGTAACAACAAACAGCTCCATAAGTCCGGATAAACCAGTTATTACCGGGCTGAGTGATTGTGGTTTTACAAATCTTACCATACCGGCAACAAGCCTGTTCACTATTACCCACCCGGCATATACTGCGGGTGCCGGTATTGATTCAACATGGCAGTTTATTTTAGGGCCCGGGGCAACAATTACCGCCAGGCAGGCATTGAGCAGTACGCAAAAAAGATTGGGTGTAAATATTACTCAGCCTACAAGTATTACGGCTATTTATACATTAAACAACCAGGGCTGCCCGCTTGAAGCACAGGCAGATACCCTGACTACATTTGTAAAAACAACTACCACACCTGCATTTACTGCCGGACCTAACCAGGATTTTTGTGCCACATCCGGTTACCCGCTTACCGTAACATTAAGCGGAACAGATTATGGTTTCCCTGTTTTATGGAGACAGATATATAGTTCCAATGGACAAACGGTAACTATTACTAATCCCGGTTCATCCACTACAACCGTAACAATACCTACGGATGGTATTTACAGGTTCCAGTTTGAAATGTTACCGTTATCGTCCCGATGCCCTAACCCTTTATTTTCGGATATTGTACAGATTACCGCATCGCAGGCCGCAACCATGGCTATGGCCGGGGATGATATTAATTTTTGTAACAGTACCGGCACCACCAACCTGGCTGCTTCACCTGTAACTATTGGTACAGGTAGGTGGGAAGTATATCAGGTGTTATCGGGTATTACACCAACCATTACTACTCCATCCAGTCCTACATCCGCTGTTAATTTCACTGGATCGGGTTCGGCGGTGTTGCGTTGGAGTAGTTATGGAGCAATTGCAGAGTGCGGGCCTTCAAGTTCTGATCTTGTAACTGTTACCTATATTGCTCCTGCACAGGCAGGTAATGACCAGACAATTTGTTCTGCCACATCAATTAACCTGAATGCATTAAGTACTGCTCCTGCAACGGGTGTATGGTCGCAAATAGCGGGAGCTGCGGCAACTATCAATGATGTGAATAGCCGGCAAACTGTGGTATCGGGGTTAACTGCTGGTACTTATACTTTCCGCTGGGCAGTAACAGCAGCCGGTGGCTGTTCTTCATCAGATGATGTTAATATTGTTATTTCATCTATGACAGCTACAGCAAATGCCGGCACAGATGCTCCTTCCTGTAGTGGTGGTACGAATGTTACACAATTGAATGCAACAGCGGCGCCTGCCGGCTTTACCGGTACATGGCAACTGGTTTCAAAACCTGCCGGAGCGCCTAATGGAAATTTTTCAAATATTAACAACCCAAATGCCCGTTACATTGGTATGACGGTTACAGGCTCTTATGTGTTTGCCTGGACAATAAGCAACGGTAC
>CAYUMH010000146.1:0-10940 GCA_964445775.1 uncultured Terrimonas sp. | reverse complement strand
AACATATTCATGGTTCGTGAGACACGAACCATGGCCTTGCCTTTGTAGAGTCCGTCACCTCGACCGAGGGGAGAGGTCTTGTCAAAACATGGTTACATATACTTGTAAGTTAACGGTAATTCAAAATGACGAAATCCGATAAATCTATACATAATATTTGCATTGCTTCGATAAAGAGAAGCACAATGAAGCCTTATGACTTTAAATGGACGAAGTTTTACGAAGCTAATACTGACTTCCCTTATATTGAACTTCAAATTGAATTGGCAGATAATGAACTATTCATTTGTTCAACTTTTATTGACAAGTATAATTTTAGTATACTGACAACAAGGCGGCTATTAACTCAACTGGAAGGTCAATTATTTTCCGGGAATATTCAAGGTGCTACAGACAAACTGTATGGAGATTTTAAAGGGTATAAAGACAAAGATTTTACGTTCGGACTAGTTCAACTACCAAACGGAGATGAATTAAAGTACTTTATTGAAACGGGAAACGCATCAATGGTTATGATACATGGAGTTAGAATAGTCATTAGAACAAATGGATGACACTAACTCAAGTTGACAAACACTAGAAACGTGGAATGAAAGATTAATTTCGTTAGACAGTAATTACTGCCTTTGTATGGGTCTGTCACCTCGACCAAAGGGAGCGTCTCTTCAAAGTATAATATTATCTTACAGGCAGAAGATGCCTCCTAATGTCGGCATGAAGTAACGTATTCATATTTTGTTATACGCGAACCTTGGCCGGAATTCGCCCAACAAATAAAACAGATGCCAGAGGCATCTAAGATTAATAATAGACTTAACCAATGTAAAGGTTCCGACCCCAGCGGGGTCGCATATTAAATGATAAATATCGTTGAACAACTTCTTTACAGATGGTTCGTGAGACAGGAACCATGGCTTTGTTCATAGATCATGGAGGTTCAAAAAGTTCAATGTTCCAGCAGTTCAAAGGTTAGGGTACATTGTTTACCTGGTATATCACTATTATCATCACTATTAATTCCACTAATTGGGAAAGGCCTTTTCAAAACATTGTTATTTGTAAATTTAGAAGGAGATGCCTCCTAACATCGGCATGACTAACGTATTTATAGTTCGTGAGACACGAACCATGGCCTTGCAGGAGTCCGTCACCTCGACTATCCGGAGAGGTCTCGTCAAAACATGGTTATATCTATTTCGCTGGGAAAGCCTCCTAATGTCGGCATGACGTAACTTATTCATATTTTGTTATACGCGAACCTTGGCCGGAATTCGCCCAATAAATAAAACAGATGCCAGGGGCATCTAAGATTAATAACAAACTTAGCCAACGTAAAGGTTTCGACCCCAGCGGGGTCGCATATTAAATGATAAATAACGTTGAACAACTTTACAGATGGTTCGTGAGACAGGGACCATGGCTTTTGTACGAACCGTCACTTAGACCAGCAGGAGAGGTCACTATCCAAGCATAGTATGATCTAACAGGCAGGAGATGCCTCCCAGGTCGGCATGACGTAACCTTAATGATCTTTCAGTAACATAAACTCATCCGCGTCTTTCCAGAAAGGGAATTTGGTACGGGCTTCGGTAAGGTTGTCTTTATTGAGTGTGATGGTGAAGATATCTTCGGTATGTTCCTTGTGGTATAATACACCGCCCATGGGATCAATGATCATGCTGTCGCCGCTGTGATAAATATTATTGCCATCATTGCCTACACGGTTGACGCCCACCACAAAACACTGGTTTTCGATGGCCCGCGCCTGTAAAAGGGTTTTCCAGGCATGATTGCGGCGTTCGGGCCAGTTGGCCACGTATAATAAAAGATCGTATTCAGGATTAGGCTGGTTGTTATTGTCATGCGAAATATGCTGACGGGCCCAAACGGGGAAACGGAGGTCATAACAAACCTGTACATTGATACGCCAGCCTTTTACCGAGGTGATCAGGCGCTTGTCGCCGGCACTGAAATGCTGGTCTTCCTGGCCAAAAGCAAACAGGTGGCGTTTGTTGTAAAAACCATACTGACCATTGGGCAACATCCAGATGAGGCGGTTATAATAATGTCCTTCTTCTTTAATCATTAAACTACCTGTCAGTATCACTTTTTTAGCCGCTGCCGTGGTTTTCATCCATTCAACCGCCGGACCATCCATGGTTTCGGCCAGTTTTTCGGGCTGCATGCTAAACCCTGTATTGAACATTTCGGGTAATACCACCACCTCAGTGTAATTGCTGATGCTGCTGATTTTTTCGGTCAGCATCTGCAGGTTGGCCGCTTTGTTTTCCCAGTGTAAACCGGTTTGTATGGTGGTGATAGTTAAAGTTGACATGGGATTAATTAGATAATGAGATGATTTGGCAATGCCCAATCTTAGATCTCAGATCTGAGATCTAAGATTTATTAGTGCTTTCCGCGTTTTCAGCCGCTTTTGATTTACTCATAGAGTAAAATATAGAGCCGGCAATACAGGCCAGTATTACACCCAGTGATAAAAATACCTGCTGGTTTTTACTCATCACCATGCTCAACCAATGTTCGGCCAGCATTTTTATACCAATAAATACCAGTACAATGGCAATGCCCTTGGGCAGGTACTCAAATTTGTTTACAGCGCCGCGTAACAGGAAGAACAGGGAACGCAAACCCAGTACTGCAAAAATATTAGAGGTATAAATTACCAAACGGGCTGTTTCCTGGTAGCCTTCGGTCTTGGTATCAACAATACCCATTACCGCAGGAATGGAGTCCAGGGCAAAAACCAGGTCAATAGCCGCCAGCATGATCACTACCACAAATAAAGTGGTAAAGTGTTTTTTGCCGTTTTCTATTACGCTGAATTTGCCATTACCATCATGCGGTACCAGCGGCAGTATACGTTTAATGAATTTATATACCGGACTTTGCTGGGGATCAAATTCGTCTTCTTCTTTTGACTGGAACATTTTATAACCCGTATATACCAGGAACACCCCGAACACATATAATAACCAATGGAACTTTTCGACCAGGGCTACACCCACCGTAATAAAGATGATACGAAATACAATGGCCATTAAGATACCAATGAGCAGTACCCGTCCATAGTTTTGTTCCTTTACACCAAAGGCAGAAAAAATAAGGATGAAGACAAAGATATTGTCCACGCTCAGGCTCCATTCCATCAGGTAGGCGCTGAGGTATTCCAATGCGGGTTTACGACCATCCTCAAACCACAGGAACACGCAAAAAGCCAGCGCCAGGCTCACCCAAAAGATGGTTTGATACAGAGCCTGCTTGATGGTTACCTTCTGGTTTTTTTTGCTTAAGAGGCCAAGATCCAGTACCAGTGCCAAAACGAGTATTATACCAAAAACGAGATAGGTAATTTGCTGGGGTGTCATGTGGTTTTAAATAATTAAAGACAAAGATAATCAGAACCGTGATAGCAACCCGTTTTAAGGCCCTGTTTGGATTTAAACCCCCAGGCATATTTAACAGCCTGCTCCTTAAACTGTAAATAATAAGTAGGATATTTACAGCAGTTTAGCTTTATGCACAATGAAAAAAAATATACCGTTGTTACCGGCGCCAGCTCGGGTCTGGGCAAGGCCTTTGTACTGGCTTGTGCGCAACGGGGTCATAACGTGATCATGATTGCCTTGCCGGGATCTCCTGCTCAAGCCATAGCCGATGATGTAATGGCTATTTACCCGGTGGATGTACAGGTATATTTATTTGACCTTACCGACGAAACCGCCTTAAAAACCCAGGTAAAAGATATTGCCGCCAATTATGCTGTTGATTTTTTAATTAATAATGTGGGCATTGGCGGCACGGCTTCCTTTGTTACTTCCTCATTGGAAGCTATTGACAGGATATTGTTGCTGAATGTGCGCTGCACTACTTTAATGACCAAATTACTGTTGCCCTCTTTAACGGCCAACAGTAAAAGTTATATCATAAACATAGCCAGCATTGCCGCTTTTACGCCTATTGCCTATAAAACGGTGTACCCGGCATCCAAGGCCTTTATTGCTTCCTTTTCGCTGGGCCTGCAATACGAGCTGGCCGAACTGGGTGTGCGGGTAAGCGTGGTCTACCCTGGTCCTATTATGACCAACTCAGACACTTCGGGCCGTTTGATTAAACAAGGGCTGAAGGCCACGCTGGGTTTAAAATCTACCGATTATATTGCCAATATAGCCATCAATAAAACCCTGGCGGGTAAAAGCATTATTGTACCGGGTAAGTTTAACCGGTTAAACTATTATCTTACCAAATTTTTACCTACTAAAACCAAGATCGGCATCATATCTAAAACCGTTAAAAAAGAAATTCAGCATTTATAACAGGCATGAGTAATAATAACAAGGTATTGGTAACCGGGGCCAATGGTTTTTTAGGCTCGCATATCGTGCGCAGCCTGTTGCAGCAGGGTTATACCGTGCGGGCGCTGGTAAGGCCCAATGCCAATATTAAAAACCTGGCCGGGCTGGCGGTTGATTTTTTTTACGGACAAATAGATAAACCCGATGATGTAAAAAAGGCGGTGGACGGTTGTACTTATGTGGTGCATGCGGCCAGTATTACATCGCAGTTTGGCATTACTTACGAACAGTACGAACAGATCAATATCACGGCCACCCGTTATGTGGCCGAAGCCTGCCTGGAGTATGGTATTCAAAAACTGGTATTCATCAGCACGGCCGGGGCATTTAATCCCGGTAAAAAAACCAACCCCGGCACCGAGCTGAATGGTTTTACCATGTTCCAGTCCGGATCGGGTTATATTATTACCAAGTACCTGGCACAACAGTATATACTGGAACAGGTAGAAAGAAATAAACTGCCTGCCGTTATTATTAACCCGGCGTTTATTTTAGGTCCGGATGACTGGCAACCCAGCTCGGGACAACTGGTATTATATGGCCTGCGTAAAAAATTATTATTGTACCCGCCCGGAGGTAAAAGTTTTGTGCATGTACAGGATGTATGCCGGGCTGTTATCAATAGCCTTACCTTACCACAACATGGCGGCTGTTATTTACTGGCGGGTGAGAACCTGAGCTATAAAGAGTTTTTCCGCCTGTTAACCGATACCGCAGGTCATAAAAAATTATTATTGCCTGTGCCGGGCTTTGCTTTAAGTTTTGCCGGTAATATTGGCTCGCTCATACAAACCATCTTCCGCAGGCCCATGACCTTTAACCGTACCATGACCTTTTTAATGAAGCTGGATAATTATTACTCCGGTAAAAAAAGTGAACGTCAACTGGGTATTCAATACACCCCTACCCGCCAGATATTACAGGATACCATCCGATGGTACCAGCAAAACGGATTAATTTAAAAAAGTTTTGACACCCCTGACACAGGGTGGTCACTAACCGGTTTTTACTTTGATGTATCAGATAAAACAAAAACAATTTTTATGAGTACTACATCATTTGTAATCAGCCCCGAGGACCTGTTAAAACACTGGCAAGGCCACCGTTCGCTTACCCGTCGTGTAATTGAAGCTATTCCCGACGATAAGTTATTTACCTACAGCATTGGCGGCATGCGCCCTTTTGCACAAATGGCCATTGAACTGTTAGGCATGGGCGTTCCTTCTTTAAACGGTATTATTAACCGTAAATGGGAAAAGATGGAAGAGATAGCCATTTATAAAAAAGAAAACCAGCCTACCACCAAAGAGGCATTGCTGGAAATATGGGATAAAAACACCGAGGATATCAATAACCTGTGGCCCAAAATTGAAGCCAGCCGTTTCCAGGATATTGAAGTGGCGTTTGGTATGTGGGAAGGCCCCGTTTACTGGTTATTATTCTACAATATTGACAACGAAATACACCACCGTGGCCAGGGTTATGTATACCTGCGCAGCTTAGGCATTGAACCACCACCATTCTGGGAGCGTTAATTTTTTTTAGCACATAACAGGTATGATTGATTGCAGCATCGTGTCGGTCATACCTGTTGTTTTTTATGTGAGTTAATGGTTCATAGTTTGATTTGATATTATGAATACGGTTTTACGAAATGGTTGGTATTGTATTCAGATGATGTTTTTAATGCTGTAAACAACCCTGGTTTATTTATGGATATAGATAAATATGCGACCCCGCTGGGGTCGTAAATCCTCTTTTCCTGTTGAATGCTATTAATGTGTTATCCCTACGGGATAATGGAAGTTGGCTTTGTGTGTTATGTATTTTTTTGATTAGTGTGTTGTTTAGATAACACCTGGTAGATTTTATTCTATTGATTCAGAGACAGGGTATGAGAACCGTATTGATGCTGGAGACCTCTCCCGTTGGTCGGGGTGACGAGTCTATGATGATCATAAAACATTCATTGAAATTAAATATCCATAACAATGTGGTTCGTGAGACAGGAACCATGGCTAACCGGACATAAGTGGATGCCAGCGGCATCCCATATTCATAGATTCATCCATGAAAAGCAGTTTCCGACCCCAGCGGGGTCGCATGTTTGTTTTGTTGGCAGAACAATGATTCAGGAAACAGTATGAAAGCCCTATAAGGTAGGAGACCTCTCCCGTTGGTCGAGGTGACGAGTCTGTGATGATCATAAAACATTTATTGAAATAAAATGTCCGTAACAATGTGGTTCATGAGACAGGAACCATGGCTAACCGGGCATAAGTGGATGCCAGCGGCATCAAATATTTATAGACATATCCAGAGAATACATTTTCCGACCCCAGAGGGGTCGCATGTTTGTTTTGTTGGCAGAACAAAATGGTTTATAAAAGAGTATGAAAGCCCTATGAAGCAGGAGACCTCTCCCTGCGGTCGAGGTCACGGAGCTGTAATAAGGTTAAATTTTTACGGGATTGCATACAATACATACCCTATAAAAAATGGCCCGCGTAAAACGTGCCATTGAATAAAATTTTATTGCGATTAATTATTTCACCGATTTATTAAGCCAGTCAATTATTTCCTTTAACGCCACTGGTGAAAAGGTTTCTTCCAGTTCACCATATTCGTTCAGCGTACAGGTTTTACAGGTTTGGAACAGGTGGTTTACGCCCGGGATGGTTTTTACCGATACATTTTTTGCCTTGCTTTTGGCTAATGCTTTTTGTATGGCGGCCAGGTTGGCGGCGGCATCTACCTGTATATCGGCACTGCCGTTTAAAGCCAGTACTTTACTACTCAGCTTTTCCAGATTGGGTGCGGGATTATAACCGAAAAAATATTTACTCCAGGGGGTGGCAAAACTTTGTACCAGGCTGCTCACAATTTTATCCTGTGCTTCGGCCTGGTTATAGCCCATACTACTTACAATAGCAGGATCGGTTTTGGTCAGCCATTGCTGCATGCTTTTCTTACCGGCGGTAAGCGCATCTTCTAAGTTCTCATTATTTACGCCATCCAGCAAGAGCGCCTTGTATAATTGCAGGTAGGCTTCCAGGTTTTGCTCATTCATACCCTGCTGGCTTAGTATAGCCCGGTTTTGTTGTACCATCAGGTCGGGTATGGGTACACCGGGGGTGGCCAGCAATACTACAAAATCAATATCCTTACGGTTGGCAGCTATCATGGGGGCAATAATGCCACCTTCGCTATGGCCAATCAGGCCCAGTTTCTTTTTATTTACTTCGGGGCGGCTTAATAAATAATCAATGCCGGCTGTGGCATCATCCGCAAAATCTTTGGTGGTAGCATTGGCAAAACTGCCGGTGGTTTTGCCGGTGCCGCGATCATCTACCCTTAATACGATATAACCGGCGTTGGTGAGCGCATCGGCCAGTACCGCATAAAACTTATGTTCGGCAAAATCAAAATCACGGGTTTGGGCGCCGCTGCCGGAAATAATAAGGGCGGCCGGGAAAGGGCCTTTACCCGTTGGGATGGTAATAGTAGCGCCGTAACTGATGCTTTTATCTTTATTGGTATAACTGACATCCTCGCTGGTATAGGTAAAGGGTGGTTGTGGTATTTGCGGTCGGTTTAATTTTTTTACCGCACCAGGGTTGGTTTGTTTTACCAGGGTTAGGGGCACAGACTGACCCTGGGTAAAAGTACCTTTAATGGTAGTATCATTCTCCAGGGTGCCGGTATAATTAATAGCGCCATTGGCCAGAGTGGCGGTAATGGTATTACCGGATACGGTTACTTTATCGCAGGGTATGCCAAAGGCCGACTGGTCCGGACTATCCATAGTCCCGGTATAAGTACCATCACCTACTGCTTTTACATGAAATACCAGCCGAAGCGATACACCCACTTCCAGTTTGCCTGCCCAGCTGCCGGTAAAAGCGCTTTGCGCCAGGGCGGCGGTAAGGGTGGTTAGGGTGATGAAAGTGGTTAATAATAATTTTTTCATGTGTCACCAGGTTTAAATCGTTTACAATATGGTTGGGCTATGAGGCCTGTTTCTTTTTGTTGGCGTAAAGGCGGTAGGAGTAAACAGCCGGTATTAACGTAATGATCAGCGTGACGGTTACAAAAGCGCCCATGGCAAATTGGGTAGGTAGTACCAGGGCCAGCAGGGCGATTAATAAACCACCGGCAAACCATAGCACACCTGCCAGTTTATGCGTGAGCCGCCAGTTTTCATTATCGTGGAGGGTCCATGGCAGGCGAAAACCGGCAAAATAGTTAGGTTTGATGGTGTACATATAGTTCCCCAGGAAGGCAAATAATAAACCTACCAGGACGAATATATAATTACCGGACATATTGATTTTACCATCCACCGCTGACTGTACAATAAAACAGCCCAGGGCCGACATAAAAAGCGTTAAACCAATAGCAAACCTTTGCATACGGCCGCGGTTCTCCCCGGTATAGCTTTTTTTAGGATCAATACGGTGCAGGTTGTTTAATAAAAAATATACGCCAATGCTTACCGCCACCATAATGCCTACGGGTAAAAACAATTCGTATTTGCTGCCATAGCGGTCGGGCTGGCCGTTAAGACCAAAATGCAGGGGAACGGTAGCCGGCAGTTTGCTCCATACAAAGGCCAGGTAAACCAGGGGTGCTATAAACACCGGCCAGATAAGTAGTTTTACCAGTTTGTTCATATTACTTCTTTTTGGTTTTAAATTGTAACAACCACTTCAATATTTCATCCACCACGGTGGTGTTTAAAGAATAATACACGTATTGTCCTTCTTTTTTTGATGTTACCAGGCCGGCCTGCTTTAAAATATCGAGGTGATGCGATACACTGGGCCAGGATAAATTAAACTGTTCCACTATTTCGCCGGCGGAGAGGTCCTGCTTTTGCAATAACTCCAGGATTTCTCTCCGGGTAGCATCGTTCAGCGCTTTAAAAACACTGTTCATGAAAAAAATTTATAATTAGTTATTTAGATAAATATCTAAATAAGTGTCCGTTTTTCCTAATAAAACTGTCCGTTTTTAGTTTGGGGTGGTATAAAAGGCCTTTATGCAGGATGAGTGGAAAGCCTTTATTAGCCTATGTTAAGGTTGTTTAACATGGATGTCCGTTGGTCAAAATTTACTTGACTTGGGCTGTAACCTTTAATAGTTTTGCATCGTTAAACATTCACAAACGCAAACAAATTATTAATTATAAAACTTACCGATCATGAAAAAAATTATTTATGTATTAGCCCTGACCATTATTTCTTTTGGCGCCAAAGCCGGCGAAACCAATGTAAACAGCCGTGTACTGGAAGCTTTTAAAGCCGATTTTAACCACGCAACCAATGTACAGTGGACCATTACCAACGATATCAGCAAGGCATCTTTTACCTACAACGATATTTCTTATTTCGCTTTTTACAATACCAATGGCGAGCTGATGGGTACTACCCGTTATGTAACCTTATTAAACCTGCCTATTAAATTACAAAGCAGCCTGCGTAACGATTATGGCAGCTACTGGGTAAGCAACCTGTTTGAAGTAAACAACGCTGACGGACTGGCTTATTATATTACTATTGAAGATGCGGACAGCAAAATTGTTTTAAAATCGGACAATGGTAAAGACTGGACCAAACACAGTAAAAAAGTTAAGGCATAATATTTGCCTCCAAGAAACTTAGAAATTTTAGTGTTTTATATATTTTCTCATGTGTGATTTACCCCCCCGTTTGTCTAATCGGGGGGCTTTTTTTGTATATAGGTTAATGATGCCTTAGGGTTGTTTGGGGTTAACTTTACGCAATATTAAATTAATGTTACCTGTATGGCCATTTACAAAAAAATAGAGGATGACCAACTATACCTGTACATGAACGGCAAGCTTATTTTTAAGCGCTGGTTAAAACAGGGCTATTCCAAAGTGTTTGATATAATGGCTTATGACAAATACACCCTTACCAGCTTTCGCGACCTGGCATACGACAACCCCGATATTGACCTGATAACCCTGCAGGCAAAGCTTACCTTAAAAAATACCAGTGATGGCGGGCGGCAAACCGGTATTGTAAGTGGCTACCGCCCCAACCATGTATTTGAATATGATGCAAAAGGCAATATAACCGATACTTTTATTGGCGATATACAGTTTACCGGTGATAAACGTATGGAGCCCGGTGAAAGCCGTGAAGTAACCGTACGGTTTTTGCTGAACCAGCCTGTTGAAAAATACCTGGACAAGGGCCGTAAATGGTGGTTGTATGATGGGGGTAAACTGGTGGGTGAGGCAGAAATAATATAACAAGCGGTGCAAACATTGCAGAATAACGTAATACTATATACTATTTGGTTTTACTCCTTAATTTTAACCTATGAACGTTAAACTAACCGAAGCACAAAAGAAAACGGAAGCCAGGAATGCCGACAGTATTGCCGCCATTATGCAGCAAATACTAAAGCGGGAGAACCGCCTGGGCCGCAGCCAGGAGCATTTTTGGGTAGTAGGCCTTAACCAGGCCAATAAAATACTGTTTATTGAACTGATAGGCCTTGGCCGCCAGAACCGGGTAAGCGCCAACCCGTCCGATG
>CAYUMH010000145.1:0-10972 GCA_964445775.1 uncultured Terrimonas sp. | reverse complement strand
GCGATTGTTTATAATCTTTAATAGTAAAATTTATTTGCGCCAGGCTTATCAGCTGGGCTACACCCAGTAGACTGTTTTCTCCTTTTGTTTCTTTTACATAGGATAAGCCATTGTCTGCAAGCTTTAATGCATAGGCGTGTTGCCCCGTTTGCGCATAAATATTGGCAGCGTTACCCAAAAAATACAGGTATTCAGTACTGTAATCTTCCTGTACTATTTTTTTATAAATACCATCGGCTTTTTGTAAATAATTCAAGGCCGTAGTAGTTTGTAAGGTCTCATAATAACAATAACCTAAATAAGCATAGGCTTCCGCCTCCCAGATACTATTGTTATCTGAAGCATTTGCATATATTATGGCCAATCCCCTGGTTAAAGTATTGATCGCTTTTAAATAATCTTTCTGGCGATAATAAAGTGCGCCGAGGTAGATAAGCGATTTATATACTTCCGAATTATTTTCACTAAAAGCATTTACTTTTTGCTGGTAAGCATATTGCAGTAAATGTTGCCCTTTGGAAATATCCCCGATGTCCAGGTAACTCTTGGCTAAATTATCCATAGAGTGGAACTGTTCTATTAAGGCATCTTCTTTTTTGGAACTGGCTTCCGGTGTATTGATAAATTTTTTATAATTCAATATAGCCGCTTCTAATGCGGAAATGGACGCAGATGTCTGCCCCTGTTCGGCATATACATTCGCCATATTATTTTGTATCATGCCCATCCGGTAATATTTATTCAGAGTACCGTCAGGGGATTCCTGTAAAACTTTTTCGGCTTTCTTAAAATAATACAAACAACTATCCAGCTTGGATCCATACCACATGGCAATGCCCATGGAGTTATTCACTATAAAATGATCTTCAGGTTCCATATTTCCTGCCAGATCCAGGTTAGTAATAGCTTGCCGGTAAAAGGTGGTGGCCAGTGCATATTTGCCTAAACGCATGGCATAGGTACCGGTATTCAGGTAAAGCCGGAATAGTTTATGCGAAACCAGTGAAGGGTTTTGTTTAAAATAAATATCGGCTTCCTGCAACAGGTCGTAGGCCATTAAATGATCATCCTGTTTACTGATAAAATTGGCTGCACCGAAATAACTGATCAGTACTACTTCTTTATAAGGATGTTTTGTTTTAACAGTTTGTATATACTGTTTTACTTCGGCAATGGCCCTGCTCTTTCCCCTTAATGCCAGGGCTGTTTTCCCAATATACTCTACATAGTCTGAAAGTGTATCGGGTGGCTGGTGGTTTAATAATAAAGGGATCCGTTGTTTCAGCACAACATCGGCCTGTGCATATTTTTTAGCTATAAGCAAACTATCAAGATCCGCAACCAGTCCCGGTACCTGCTGGGCATAGCTTATAGTAAACAGGCAACCGGACAGGAAGCTTGTCAGTAAAAAACGACAAAAGATCATATTAATGAATTTGCTGAAGAAGCTCTTTTTTTTCCGGTCTTTCCGATTTTTCAACCTGCTTTTTTCCTTCTTCCACACGACCAGCTTTAATCAAAGCCAGGCCCAGGTACCAGCAGGCGTCACTTACAAACTCACTTCCGGGTTTAAGGGTAATATTTTCAAAATAGGGTATGGCTGTTGCTGTTTCATTCAATGCCAGGTATGCGCTGCCAATAAAATAATTAAGTGTATCGCTATTAGGGTTATCCTTCAGCAGTAATTGCCAGCTGTCAATGGCTTTGGTATAATTTTTTGTTTTATACTCTACCATCGCTTTTTCAAAAGTGTAATCATCTGTTTGCGACATGGTGGTGCTTAACCCCGGGTCAGCTTTATAAAACGTACTAAATAAGCGTTCATTTTTTGATGGTTGTTGTAAATATAGCAGGGCTGCTACACATACGGCTATAAACACCGCAGCAATAGCCAGCCATTTTCTTGCATTCATTTTCCGGTGTGCGTTAATGGAAACAACAGGCCGTTGTTGTAAACGGGAATGAAAGCTTTCCATATCTGCCCTCAACCCGGCTTCCTCTACGGTTAATAAACTCAGCTTTACCTGCTCCACTTTTGCTGCCAATACAGTATCCTTTTCCACTTGCAACCGGAAAGCCTGTTCTACTTCAGCAGTAAGCGAGCCATTTAAGAAAGCTTCAATTTCTTCCCACTCTTCCAGGGTAATATGGATAGGCTGGTTATTCATTTGGTATCTTCATTAATCCTTTTAATTGTTGTAAACACCTGTACTTATTATTCCGGGCTGTTGCTTCTGTCCATCCAAGGGATGTTGCAATATTTCTCAGCGATTCTTTTTTATAATAAAACCGTAACAAAACATCTTTACAGGTACTGCCCAGTTTGGTAAAATGCGTTTTCATCAGTTGTAATTGTTCTTCCTGTTCTTCGGTTGCTTCCGGTACAGGCTCTTTCACCAGTGGCATACGCTCTGTATGTAAAGTATTCTTTTTATAAGCCGAGCGTAAATAATCTATCCACTTGTTTTTGGCTATCTGGTAAATATAACCGGATAGTGCCGTGGTATTAGCAGGAACAAACCTGTCTAATTTAATATTCTGCCAAACGGCTATAAAAGCTTCCTGGAAAATATCTTTTGCTTTTTCAGTATCGCCGTTGTTCTGGATAATATACGATTCTACTTTACTGTAATTGTCGGCATAAAAACGCTCCAGTACCAACGGGTCATTTTTCTTAAAAGCGGCTACCAGTTCATGTTGTGTGCTATGGTGGTTAGGAGTTGCTGCAGGCATGGTGATTTAAAGATACCAAAAGATACTTCTTTTTTATAAAACTGCCTGTTCCCGGCAAATAATAACCAAGCTCATTTATACTAACCGGCTTCACTTTTATATACATCGGTAAGCGGGATAATATGTCATCAAAAAAAGTAAAATAAAAAAGGGGCTCAATACTGAGCCCCTCTGGTATAAATAGCATTTTTATTAATAATCATTGCTATAGCCACCACGGTCACGATAACCGCCGCCGCCGTTGCCGCCTTTTTTAAAGCCGCCACCGCCGCCGCTGCCGCCTTTGTAGCCGCCACCGCCGCCACCAAAGCTTCTTTTCTTAAATCCTCCGCCACCGCTTCCTTCGGGTTTAGGACGACTTTCGTTTACAACAATGTTACGGCCGTCAACTTCTGTACCGTTTAAGGCAGAGATAGCAGCTTGCGCTTCATCGTCGTTAGTCATTTCAACAAAGCCAAAGCCTTTGCTGCGGTTGGTGAATTTGTCCAACACAATTTTTGCTGAAGATACTTCGCCATGAGAAGCGAATAAATCTTGAAGGTCCTGGTCTTTCAGGTTCCAACTAAGGTTTCCTACGTAAATGTTCATTTTGTGAAATTTTAAAAAATAAAAGTGCTAACAGTTACCAGTTACCGATGAACATTTAACGATTTTAACACTAACGTTCAGGACTTGTTCGACTGTACAGATCACCAAATCAATACAAAATAAACGTTTTTTTTTTGACATTGCCCCAAAAAACTTTTTTATCTGTAAAATTTTATTTAGTGAGTATGGGCTTTTGGGCGTAAAAATGCAAATAAACCCCGGGTTTCCGGGAAAAGCAAAAGCCTCCGGAAAGGAGGCTTTTGAATATATTAGTTTTATACCTGTAAGGGTGTAAAACAGGTAGATTAGGTCACAATTATTCCGCAACTACTTCAAAATCAATCTCTGTAGAGTGGCCACCACCAAAGTCGATAGATGCTTTGTGCGTACCTAACTCTTTTACTTCTTCAGTAATAGTGATCTTGCGACGGTCAATTTCGTAGCCTTTTTGCTCACGGATAGCGCGGCTGAGCTGTAAAGAAGTAATGCTACCGAAAATTTTACCGGAAGTACCGGTTTTAGCGCCCAGGTTAAGCGGAGATTCCTGTAATTTGGCAATTACACTCTTAATTTCAGCTAACATTTTAGCTTCTTTTTTAGCTACCTGCTTAAGCCTTTCTTCTAATTGTTTTTTGTTAGAAGGGCTGCTTTCAACCGCTAATTTACGGGGTAATAAAAAGTTACGGGCATAACCGCTTTTCACGTTTACCACCTCGTTTTTACCACCTAAATTATCAACGTCTTGTATTAAAATGATTTCCATTTTTTTCTTTTTGTTCACCAGCCCAGTTGAATTAATCAATTATCAACTGTCTTTCCCGCTTGTACCGGGAAGTTAGGGTGAGGTTATTTTAAAAGATCTGTTACATAAGGCAATAATGCCATTTGACGGGCTTTTTTCACCGCGTCAGAAACTTTGCGCTGGTATTTCAGGCTGTTTCCGCTTAAACGGCGGGGTAATAATTTACCTTGCTCGTTCAGGAATTTTTTCAAAAACTCAATGTCTTTGTAGTCAATATAACGGATACCGTATTTTTTAAAACGACAGAACTTCTTAACGTGTTTGTCAGTTTTAATAGCGGTAAGATATTTAATTTCATTTTTTGCCATGACTTAAGCCCCCACTGGTTTTTCTGTTCCTGTTTTAACACCACTGTTCTTTTTAGCATTATACTCGACGGCGTATTTATCAAGTTTAGTGCAAAGGTGACGTAATACACTCTCGTCACGCAATAATTGAATTTTCAGCTTCTCGTTAAAGTCAGAAGCTGCAGTGTACTCTAATACCCAATACAAACCAGTTGTTTTTTTCTGGATAGGGTAGGCTAAAGATTTCAGTCCCCAGGCGTTTTCATGAACGATTGAACCACCCGCTTCAGTTACCAATGCGGCAAACTTTTTTTGTGCGGCTTTAAAATCGTCATCGCTAAGAACAGGGGTAAAAATCACCATCAATTCGTAATTGTTCATTACCTGTTTTTTTTGATTAAAAATTCGATTTACCCATTGGACAATTTCATGTGTTACCACGAAAAAGAATCTGCGAACACAGATTTGGGGCGGCAAAGATAGGAGTTTTCCACCATTTGTGGAAACAGTTTTTGTCCGGATGCCCTGTTCAGGCGGGGTTGGTAAAGTTACTTCTTTTTCAAATATCTAAATATTTAGTTATCAAATTATTATGGGCTATCGGCTGCGGTAATGCGTATCGGCAGCAGTTCCGGCTTTCCGTTACAAGTCCGCCACAGGCCCCGCGCTGCATTCCTCAGCGGGCTTTCCACTGCAATCCGGCAGCCCGTCAGTAACCAGACAAAAACAAGCGGATCGATAAAAACATTGGCCAGGATTTTAAAAAGTGGAATATTTTTCATTTACTTTGTAATTCAAAGTACTTTTAAAATAAGTGAATATGTTTACAAGAATCATTAAACTACAAAACCAGCTATGGTGGCTGGGCTTTGTGCTATTGCTGTTTTCATTTCTGTTACATGTAATATTATCAGCAGTACACAGCCAGGCCGGAAACTCCTCCGGTGACTACTTTATTGTTAACTTTTGTATTACCGCTGTTTATGCCCTGGCCTTATTGTTTGGAAGGAAAAACATTCACCCGGTAGAAAAACAGGCTCACCGCATTTTATTATATGCCCTGTTATTGGTAAGTGCCTGGGCACTTAACCATTCCATGTCCATCTTTCAATCCCCGGTACTGTGGATGTCAGTGGTACAGGTAGTGGTTGTGGTGGCATTGATCACCCTGTGTTTCTTCCGGTATTTACCTCCTGTTGTCAACCATATCGGTATCGGCATACTGGGTATCGGCTTCTTGCTATTCCTGTATATGTCCGTCTATCTTTTTCCTTTATATATCTTCGGTATTATCCTTGCTCCGGCCCTGGGTATTTCACTCCACAGTTTCGCCCCATTATTCTTAACTATTACCACAATAGTTTTAGTTGCAAAAATGTGCAGTTACCGGAAAACATACCGGTATTCATTTTTTGCAGGATTGTCGCTTGCACTCATCGCCACTGTTTTGTTTTGTATACAATGGGCATCAGCCGTTAAAGAACTTAACAAAGCCTATCGTCAAAGCAGGATAAACGACAACCCTGATATACCTGCCTGGGTGCAAATTGCACAACAGGTATCACCGGATGCCATCACAGAAAAAGCATTAAAGCTTGGGTTGGTTTATACCGAACCGGGAGGTAACTGGGATGAATGGGGCTTCAGCATGCCTTCTCTCAATTATAACGAACCTAAAAAACATGATCCCTTAATTGGGCTGGCATCCCTGTTCCGTAAGCCTGCTATTGGGAGTGATGAAAAGATCCGGATACTGGAGTCCACTTATAATAATCGTTATGCAACGGAGGAACGTCTCTGGGCCGGTGATAATTTAACAACAGAAAATATCAGTACACATATCCGCATATGGCCCGAGTGGCAAATAGCTTATACCGAAAAAACAATCGCCGTACACAATGGGGGAGCCAACAGGTTCAGGGGCCAGGAAGAGGCGATCTACCTTTTTACTTTACCCGAAGGCTCGGTTGTGAGTTCTTTATCACTATGGGTAAACGGTGTTGAAGAGAAGGGGATATTAACCACCAAAGAAAAAGCTACTACAGCTTACAATAGCATTGTCGGAGTGGAAAAACGTGATCCTTCAGTCATTCATTGGCAGGAAGGTAACCAGGTAAGCGTACGTGTTTTCCCGGTAATGCCCGATGATCAGCGCCTGTTTAAAATTGGCGTAACCACGCCTTTACGCAAATACGAAAATGAAATTGTGTATGATAATATTTTCTTCACCGGTCCCTCCGGAACTAAAGCAACCGAAACAATTAAGCTGGAGATAAGCGGCAAGCCTGAAATAATCAATAAGCCATCCTTCCTGCGATCAACCGATCAGCGAGTATTTGCATATGACGGCAAGTATAAACCTGACTGGCAATTCAGCTTTAAGGCTCAGGATATAAACCAGCATGGTTTTGTTTACAAAGGAAAGGCTTATACAATCGCCAGGTATAATCAGCAATTAATGCCCTATGCTATCGAACAGGTATATGTGGATATTAATAGTGAATGGGAGAAAAAGGAACTTGATGATATCCTGCAATTATTCAGGCATAAAGATATATTGGTATACCAAAACGGCTGGGTAAAAACAACGGAACAAAATGCGGAGGAGTTATTTAAACAATTAAGTAAACAGCATTTTTCCCTGTTTCCGTTATATGCCATCAAAAATGCAGCTAAAGCACTGGTTATTACAAAAGGAAATACAGCCGCTCCCAATTTAAAAGATTTAAAAGACACACCTTTTGATGCTAAAACAAGGAAGTATTTTAAAACGGATGAACAGTTAAAAGTACTTGACCTGGGAAAATCTGTTTCACCTTATTTAAAAACCCTTATTGAACAAAGGGCATTGAATTATGAAAAAGCTGATTGGTCATTACTGAAACAAATAGCAGCTGATCATGCATTCCCGGTAAGCCAGGAAACGGAAGACCAGGTAGTATTAAAAGATGCCGGGTTAGTCATTAAAAGAACTGATAGCAGCGATGCCGGTAATGCGCCGGATCATCTATACAGGCTGTTTGCTTATAACAATATTATGCGCCAGTTTGGTAAATATCGTAATGATACACTACAGGACCCGGTGAACCTGGTAGCCGAAGCGGAACAGGCATATATTGTTACTCCTGTTTCCAGCCTCATCGTATTGGAGTCGCAGGCCGATTATGAGCGTTTCAATATAAAAGACAGCAAGGATAATTTACAAAATGCCTCCCATAATAAATCGGGAGCCGTACCCGAGCCGCACGAATGGGCTTTAATTATAACAGGCCTGGTATCCCTATGGTATTTACACAAAAACAGGAGACTTAAAAAAGCAATATGATCGGGCAGGCAAAAATTACTTTTACACAATGGAAATATGCCGTTACCGGCCAATGGCAGGTCATCCTTATGTTAATGTTATACATAACAATAATGATCATTGGCTGGCAAAATTATTTCGTTTGGAATGATACGCAGTCTATAACAGGACTGGTATTACTGGTATACATACTATATACCGGTATTGACAGAAACAACAAAAGTAACCGGTTTATCTGGCCAACTTTAGCATTGTTAATATTGACATTGCTGGTACCGGCGCGTACATTCCTGTATTTTTCCCTGTCCTGCGGGTTACTGTTTTGCATTGAAAGGTTTATTGGTAAATGCGGAGCACTGCCTTTGTTAATTATGGCGGTAATTTCCCCCTTGTTCAACTATATATTTACCGTATTTACCTTTCCTATTAAACTGCAGCTATCACAGGCCGCTGCTTTTTTATTATCTTTTGTTAACAGGGATGTACAGGCGGTAGGGAATATTATCCGTATCAGTGATACCGACTTTAGTGTGGATGATGCCTGTATGGGTATGAGTATGACCGGGATAGGCGCATTGATTGGTGTTAGCCTATTGTTCTATTATAAACAGCTTACCAAAACCAAAATATCGATAGTTCGTACTGTCTTATTTACTGTTTTCTTATTGCTCTGCCTCCTGGTAACTAATATTCTCCGGATTGTATTATTAACGCAATTCCGGTTTTTACCCGGAACAGTGATGCATGAAGTAACAGGTATCATTTGTTTTATCGTTTACTTTTTGTTACCGGCATTGGCCCTGGTAAAATGGACGTTAAAAAAGCCACAACTTACCAGCCTTAACCCGGATGTTGGACGGGAAAAAGACAAAAGTCATGTTACGGGAAAAACTAACAGGAGAACAGTGAAATATCAATGGGTTGTATACGGTATGCTGCTCCTGTGTTTTTGTATAGCTATTAACAATGTAAATAGTAAAACGGCAAGTGATAAAATAATTCCCGGAAACATACCTGAATTAACAGGTTACAATGTTAGCTGGGTTAGTAAGGATATTCTGCAGTTGCATGCTCATGGTTCATTAATATACATAAAAGGCATTGCTAACTTTTATAATTCAGAACACAGTCCTTATATATGCTGGCAGGGGAGTGGATATATTTTTAAAAATATAAAAAAAGAATACATTGGCGGTATTGAAACCTATGCCGGAGAACTGCAACAGGGCGATCAGCAATTATATACCGCCTGGTGGTTTGATAATGGCGGATACCAGACTATTGGCCAGTTGGACTGGCGTTGGAGAATGTTAAACGGTGAGCAGAAATTTGCGATTGTAAATATCAGTGCCACCAGCAAAGAAGAACTAAATACACTTATAACAACTGTTCTAAAAACTAAAATATTGAACAGCTGTATCAGGGCTGTTAATCCCTGATGATTAAATCTAAAGCAAAAAAAAAGCCTCCGGATCCGGAGGCTTTTTTATAAATTATTTAATCATTAAAAGTCAAACCCGATACCAAAATACCATTTCGGCTTGGTATGGAAAAAGCCGTTCATTTCCCAGGCTGCATCCACCCGCAGGAAATAACCTAACAAGGTAGTACGGGCGCCAAAGCCATAGCCACCGGCAAATGGTCCAAGACCACCGGCCTTATAACGGATCAATAAAGGATCGTTAGGGTCTGTAGGCTGCGGATCAATTGTGGTAACAGGGCGTTCAATATTTTTTAAACCGCCTTCCCAGGCTGTACCCAGATCAATAAATTGTACCAGCTGAAAATTACGCAGCATGGCATTATTGATGGGCCTGTTAAACAGGGTGGAGAAAATCGGTAACCTGATCTCACTGTTGATCACCACGGCATTATTACCATTAGCTATATTCTGGTTAAAACCACGTACAGGGTTGGTTAAACTCTGGTACAGGTAATTCTGCGTACCGCTGCGATCGGTTTTGTTGTCTTTATAAAACTTAGGCCATAACCAGTTGTCAGCACCACCCATATAATAAATAACCTTCTGGTCACCCCAGGAAAAATCACCCGAGCCACGTACAGCCCAGATCAGGTTCCTGTAAATAGGATAGTAATACCTGGCATCAAAGCCGGCATTAAATACATTCTGGCGTTTGGTTACATTATCACCCTTATTCAGCTGGGTAAAAAAGTCAAAGAATGCTTTATACCGTAAGCCGTTTAAAATATTATTCGATTTTAATACCGTGTTATCATGAACATATTCCATGTTGACCTGACCGTAAGTAGTACTTACATCTTTGGCTCCCAGCGAAGGAAGATCCCTGGCTAAAATTACCAGACGGTCAATACGTGGACCAATAGTGGCACGCAGGCTTCTTACCCTGTCAAACGGTAATTTGAATTTGGCCAGGTAATAGGTCGAAATAGCCCTGCCATTATAAATAGATGGGTTACCGGATCCGTCAGATAAGGATACGGTATTGGAACTTCTGAAGAAGTTGGCACCCCAGTCAATCCGGCGACGCAGGTTCATAAATTCCAGCAACAGGTCATTATCCTTCAGGTTAGGGGCAATCCGCACACCACCGGTGATCTTAATATCTTCCATCAGGTCCGAAGTTCCCATACGGATCAAACCGTTGATACCACTACCATTGGATAAAAAGATAGGTCCGGCGCCACCACCATAAGGCTGGTATTTGGTAACACCATATACGGTACTGGTAATACCGGTAACAGCATAATCAGCAAAAAACTTAAGCGGGCGGTATTCGTACAATTTAGCCGTACGCAATATAGGTTCACGGGCAGGCTCCTGCTCTTCAATAATACTTTTAATAGTTATACCATTACCCGTTGCAGGCGTGGTGGCAGGGGGCCTTTCATTACCAAACTCATTCTGGAAATAATTGCCCGGTTTTACACCCGTGGAGTCTTTTCCACCCGGTGCGGGAGCTGCCGGTGTGGCCTTTCGTCCCGAAGCTCTTCGCTCTTCATCTATCAGCTGGCGGATATATTCGGTAGGTTTGGCATTCACATTCCGGCGTTTTAATGCGTTCTCGTCAATACGCAAACGGTACAGCATTTTCAGGTCGCCCATTTTTATTACCTCGCTCACCTGCTGGTTATCACCTGCAGTGCGTGTTTCCAGTAAACTGCTTTGATAGTTGGTCAAAGGGAAAACATAAGAAGAGTCATTGGTTACCGATACAAAGCCGATGGAATCCACATCCGGTTTTTCCCAGTCCTTCAATACGCTGTCTACAATTTCAA
>CAYUMH010000144.1:0-11084 GCA_964445775.1 uncultured Terrimonas sp. | reverse complement strand
TAGGGGCCAGGGGAATAATACACCAGGCCAGCGGCTCGATGCATTGACCTGCTTCGTCAATAATTAGCGTATCGAAGTTTAGTTTTTGTAGTTGACTATCATATAAACCGATAGGCGTGCCCGCAATAACGGCTGCTTCGTTAAATAGTTTTTCTTCGTTATAGGCCTGTAATTGTTTAATGGTGGTGCGGATGCTTTTTACTTCTTTAAACAACAGGTTACGTTGCTCTCTTTCGGCTTTACCAAAGCTGCGTTTATATTTTAATGCCATGCGCCTGAATTCTTCCGCACGTTTTTTCAGCTCTTTAATTTCTTTTAGCTGTTTGCTGTTGTGCAGTTTGCCTTCGGGTGTATGCGGGAAAATATTATCGCTTACCTTACTGGTATTGCCAACCCGCAATACATTGATGTTTTGTTGCAATAGGCCCGCAACAATATTATCCACTGCGGTATTACTGGGCGCTGCTACGGCTATTTTTTTTCCCTGTTGTGTAAGTTGTTTAATCGCTTCAATAAGCGTGGTAGTTTTACCAGTACCGGGAGGCCCGTGTACGATAGTAACGTTTTCGTTTTGTACAATGGCTTCTACGGCCTGCTGCTGGCTTGCATTCAGGTTATTGTTATAGTATTGCGTTACGGTTGTATGGTTAAGTATTGTTGCCGGTGTTACAGCCGTGTTGCTGTGCAGTGTTTCAAAAAGCTGGTAAACCGCTTTGTTTTGTGCTAACTCATTCAAACATTTTTTCATCACACCGGTGGTGCGGGTATCAGGCGATAGTTTGATGCCCACACCATGATCTTCGATCCAATCAGGAAAATCAGGGGCAAATAAACGGCACTCCCCGGCTTTGCCATCCAGTTGCAGCAATACGCCTTTAATAGGTTCTTCGCCGGTAATAAAACATTCAATGGCTGCGCCATCCCTGAACATACTGGCCTCGGGCGGGAAATTTATCCTGAAACTTATTTCAGGATAGTCGGCATAACCAAAGTTTTTACGGGTAATGGTAATGGGATGCAGGGCCAGCCCTTCCGCTTTCAGTTGCTTTAATGAATGTGTCTGATCTAACTTATATTTGTTTACTTGTTCTTTCTCTTCGAGGTCAATACAGGTAAGTAATGTTTGAATATAGGGATGCATGTAGTTAATTAAAGCTTGCCGTTAAATAAACCTGCAATTTAGGAAAGAAACCGGCCTGTAACCTGTAAAAAATAATAGTAATGCGCAGAACGATCATACAACCCCGGCAAATATTTGTAATGCTGTTAGGCTTTAGCCTGTTGCTGCTGGCCTGTATGGCCGGTAAAACAAAAAGTACGAGTTACCAGGCATTAACATTGAAAGCTCCGCCGGGCCTTACCGGCAGTTTTATAGATGATTACGGCATTACTTATACCGTTACCGATTCCCTCTTTATACAGGCGCCCGGTATCCGTTACCATATTATCCGCTGGGATACGGCAAAACAGTTTTTTATTGCTTACCAGGTACCTAAAAAAACGCCGGATAGCCTGGTGTACACCCGTGTGGATTATATGCGTTTCAGTAATATGCAGCCCTGGTTATGGGGTTATTGTTTTACTACCTACACGGCTAAAAATGAAGCGGAGGCATTAAACTACCCCGAAGCAGACCGCAGCAATCCGAAAAAAGGTTGTAACGGTTACCCGTTCTCCCGGATGAAACGGCAGTAAATACACCGGCCATTGTTTTGCTGTAATTTTGCCGGATGATAGTTGCAGCAAGTCCCGCTATGTACGATGAATTGATCACAATATGGGAATCATCTGTAAGGGCCACCCATGATTTTATTACGGAAGATTATTTACAGGAAATTAAAGGTCTGTTGCCTGGTATATTGCCACAGGTAAACCTTGTAGTGTACCGCGAGGATGATAAAGTAGTTGGATTTGCCGGTGTGGCAGCTCAGAAACTGGAAATGCTGTTCATTTTACCCGCACATATGGGAAAGGGTATCGGCAAAACATTGTTATTGTATTGTATCGGTCAATTACAGGTAAATGCAGTAGATGTAAATGAGCAAAACAAGCAGGCGACCGGCTTTTATCAAAAAATGGGCTTTACGGTTTATAACAGAAAACCGCTGGATGGTATGGGTAAACCTTACCCCATATTGGAAATGAAGCTGTAAGGAAGGCAGGTACTTTAAATTTCGTTGTAATTTTTTTTAGTTTTTTTATTTATCAGAACATTTTTGTTGTATTTTTGCCGCCCATTAGCCAAATGGCAACTACAAACTAATTGCTTTTAGTTTTTAATCGTTGTCACCCTTATGAAATGTGGATGCCGGGGTAGCTCAGCTGGTTAGAGCATCGGATTCATAACCCGAAGGTCGGCAGTTCAAGTCTGCTCTCCGGTACAAAAGCTTCCAAAAATGGAAGCTTTTTTTGTTATGTCAAAAAATGTACTTGTAATAAAACTGGGTACTGCGGCTATTACCGGTAAAAACGGCGCTATCAGTACGGCCATTGTAAAAAAACTGGCGGCCGAAATAGCGGAGCTGCGTAAACAATACAATATTGTGCTGGTATCGAGCGGTGCGGTAGGCAGCGGTAAAAATTTTATTCATAATTACCAGGGCACTATTACCGAACGTAAGGCCGCCGCTGCCATTGGTAATCCTATCTTAATACGTTTATACCATAAACACCTGCATCCTTATGGTATTACAGTGGCACAGGCGCTTTGCGAACGCCATCACTTTGCCAACCGTAAACAGTTTTTACAATTAAAAGAAACTTTTGAAGCATTCTGGCGACATGATATTTTACCGGTAGTGAATGAGAATGACCTGGTGAGTAACCTGGAGTTAAAATTTTCGGACAATGATGAGCTGGCAACCTTACTGGCTGTGGGTTTTAATGCTGCCACTTTATTACTGGTAACCACAGCGGGAGGTTTTTTAAATGACCGCAAAGAAGTGATACCCGTTGTAGAAAAAATTGATGCAGGTATACTGGGTTATGTAACCACTGATAAAAGCAGTGTTGGCTTAGGAGGTATGGTGTCCAAGCTGGCATCGGCCAGGCTGGCTATTTCACTGGGCATACCCGTAATTATTTGTGGTTTGGGTGGCGCCAATGCCATTGCCCATGCGTTGAAAGGTAAAAACGGAACCCAGTTTTTAGCTAAACCTTCTAATTTAAAAGCCAGGCAAAAATGGCTGGCCAGCGGATCGATCACACCCGGTAGCGTAACCATCGATAACGGTGCGGTAAAAGCTTTGCAGCATAAAAAGAGTTTACTAACGGTAGGTATTACACAGATCAACGGTAAATTTTTAAAGGGCGAAGCCATACAAATTAAAACAACGGAAGATGAAGTGATCGGTGTGGCCAAAGCAAGATTTTCTGCTGCCGACCTGCAGCAAAAAACCGGCGAAAAAAATGTGATCGCCGCGCATGTGGATGATATTGTGCTGTTGTAATACTACAAGCCACTGATTGCTTATTTTTTATGTTACGGGCTTTTGTACATGAACCGGGCATTGTTGCGACGCTCCGTTCATCGTTCTATTCGCTTATCAACAATATGTTATCCTCTTTTTAATAAAAGTTTAGGCTTATACATGCTTTAACCTTTAAGGTTTACTTAACGATTCTATAACATTGCTTAGCGTATAATGGTTAACTTTGCCACTCATTTAAAAAGCCTTTAAATGAGCGGTTTGGCTTACACTGTTTGTAGCTTGCACTATGCCCCGTACAATAGATACCGGTGAGAAAGAGCAGCACACATGTATGCTCACGCGGTTCACGAAAGCTCACCTTGATCATCTACCATATTTTTCATTCCACCATAATTTGAAGCGAATAATGAAGACTACTTTATTTACCCTATGTTGTTTATTGATAAGCGTTTTTGGCTTTGCCCAGGTAGACCAGGAGCCTGAAATGCCTGCCGGCGCTAAAATTGATGTAAAATCAAACACCATTTACGGTAAAATTGTAGAGGATAACAGCAAAAAAGGAATCCCCGCCGCCTCTGTACAATTGTTTGTAAAAAAAGCGAACGGTACCGATACACTGGTAGCCGGTATGTTAACCCAGAATAACGGTGATTTTAAATTTGACAACCTGCAGCAGGATTCTGTTTTTCGTATACTTATTTCAGCTATAGGTTATGAACCTTATGAACAGACGATTACGGTGAGCCCCAAAGGAAATCAACGTTTTTTCCTGAGCGACCTGGGCAATATTGCCCTGATACAGGAAGTACAGCAATTGGGCGGAGTAACGGTTACCGCCAATCGTCCTGCGTTGGAAATGGGTATTGACCGTAAAGTATTTAATGCTTCCAAAAGTTTAGTAGCCAGTGGTGGTACAGCGATTGACCTGATGAAGAATATTCCCTCGGTATCGGTTGACCTGGAAGGTAATGTACAATTGCGTAACAGTTCGCCACAGATATTTGTAGATGGCCGCCCGACTATTTTAACCCTTGACCAGATACCCGCTGAAAATATTGATAAAATTGAACTGATCACCAATCCTTCCGCCAAATTTGATGCGGCCAGCTCGGGTGGTATTATCAATATTGTTTTAAAGAAGAACAAAAGAATGGGGTTGAACGGCATAGCCAGTGCAGGTATTGGCTGGCCTAAAATTTTAAACGGTAACCTGAGCCTGAACCTGCGCGAAGGCAAGTTTAATTTCTTTTTAAACGGGGGCTTTAACCAATCGGGTGGGGAAGCAAAAGGCGAGACCGAAAGACAGAATAAATCGGCCGGTGTAATACAGAATTATTTTAACCAGACAAGTGTGAACGACCGTACCCGCCGTTTTGGTAATGGCCGTTTTGGGATTGATTATTTTATGACCAACCGCAGCACCATTTCTTTATCACAACAGATTGGCGGCGGTAATATGCGCAGCGATGAGAACCAGTACCAGGAAAACCTGGATAACAGTAAGGCTATGATCTATTACGGTGAACGTTTATCCGATTACCGTAACCGCATGAATCGTAATGGTACAGCCCTGAACTTTAAACATACTTTCCCTAAAGAAGGACGTGAACTGACGGCGGATGTAAGTTATAACTATGGTAATAACCGTGGCGGTTCCAATATTTTAAATAATTACTACAACCCTGACGGTACAACTTACCAGCCATCCAGCCTGGTGCGTAATGATAACAGGGGCAGTAACCGCCAGTTAACGGTGCAGACCGATTTTGTAAACCCTATTACCGAAGATATAAAACTGGAAGGTGGCCTGCGCAGTTTTACCAATTGGTTTAAAAGTAAGTACGATGCCTTTGGTGTAAATGGTAACACGGAAACCAAATTACCACTGAGTAATAATTACGAGTATACCGAAAATGTATATGCCGGTTACCTGACCTACTCGCAAAAAATTAAAACATTCTCTTACCAGGCAGGCTTACGTGCCGAGTATTCTAAGTTCAATGGTTTACTGGTAGACAGTGCGCAGAAATTCGGTTATGAATATCCTTCCAAGTTTAAAAATATCTGGAATGCCTTATTCCCCAGCTTATTCTTAACCAAAGAGCTGAACGAAAAAGCGCAGATCCAGGCTAACTACTCCAGGCGTATCCGTCGCCCGAATTTCTGGAACATTAATCCTTTCGTGGATATTTCAGACCCGGTTAATTTACGCCAGGGTAACCCGGCACTGCGTCCTGAGTTCATCAATTCATTTGAAGTGAATTATAGCCAGAACTATAAAGGCGGTAACTTTTTGGCGGTATTGTACATGAGAAATAATCCTGATGATATTATGCAGTACAGCGATACCATCAGTGCCCAGCAATATGACCAGTTGAAAAATGCCGGTGTGGATCCAAACGCTATTTTAAATACCTATATCAACGCCGGTGTAACCAACCGTTATGGTGCTGAGTTTACCGTACAGCATAAGTTTACCGAGAATTTTGATATTACCCCCACCGTGAACCTGCAATACCGTACGGTAAAGGCCAATGTAAATGAACAGGACCTGAGTAATGAAGGATTTAACTGGGAAGCCAAGCTGATAGCCAATTATAAGCTGGTAACACCGCGCAATAAAGTGTTTAATAACCTGGGCTTCCAGTTAACCGGTGAGTTTGAATCGGCGCAGGTAATTGCACAGGGCAGGGAGAAAGCGCAATATGGCTTTGACTTTGCCATGAAAAAAGATTTCCTGAAGAATAACAGGGCTACCGTAACCTTTGCGGTAAACGATGTATTGAACTCTTATCGCTGGGGAACCATTTACGATACGGAGAATTTTTACCAGGATGCTTACCGTCGCTGGAATGTGCGCAGTTTCCGTTTAACCTTTAGCTACAAATTTGGCGACAGCAATTTTTCATTCACCAATAACCGCCGTAACGGTGGTGGCGGTGATGAAGGGTAAAGGAAAATATTAATTAAGGGTAGATTTTGCTTTGATTTTGGTAATTTGTTATATATTGACAGAGGAGACAGGTATTGCTTTTTTTGAGTGAATAACTACAACTCCGGTATTAATCAATGTAAAACTGTTTTATGAGTTACCAGGTTTTATCTTTATTAGGGATGTTGGCAAATATGGAGATCATTGTTTTGCTGATCGTCCTTGGTTTTGCTTTTTTATTTTTCCGCACCCTGGTCTCTATTATAAATTTTCCTTTCAGGAACTCAGATTCTAAAATGGTATGGATCGTGTGTTTATTTCTTTTCTGGATACCAACTATGCTCGTTTGGTGGATAGGGAAAAACAGCAGGTAAATGGGAACTGATAAGTAAAAACGAAACAATCATCTTAGCCTGTTTTATAACTTGTACATTTTATAAAACCCTGCACAAACTTATACCGGGCGTCCATAATATTTGGGCGCCTTTTTCTTTTATCATCATCAGCCTGGCAGCAATGCCCCATTGATCATTAATATAGTAAGTGCCGTTTAATACAGAACAAAGGGTAATGGCATGAGTGCCCTGGTAAATACCCCAGCCGGGGCCAGCCTGTAAACTAACCTGGGTTGGTGCAGAAGGATTAACTATAATACCACCTGATAAACGGGAATGCAGGTAATTGCCATTTTTAAAAGAATGTCCGGCCTCCTTATCTTTTTTGCCGATATAATAATCCACGCCAACACTGCCGATCCAGCCAATAACGGGTTTAGGTTGGGTAATGCCGAAACGATGATTGGTAATGGCATATTGAACACCTGCAGCCACAAGATGCGTTTCGCTGAAATTACTGACCGGTAGCTGTAAACCGGCACTCAGTTCCTGCCTGGAGCCTGAAACGGGTTTTTGCGCCTTTAGGGACGAAACGGCCAATAACAACAAAACAGGTATATATATCCGGGTAGGTAAAAGCATCACAAAGGCAAGATACAGCAAATTAAACAGTAAATAAACCCCATAAAGATGAGCCGGGCTGTGCAGTGACTGATGGCCAATGAATTAATTTTGTTCACTTTAGCCAATAAAAACGCAATAAAACACCGAATTTTACGCTTACAAAAAAACGTACTGCTATTGGGTCAGTTGTGGCGTATATGTGTTGGTTTGTTCATCCTGCTTATCTTTTTTGCTAAAGTTAATGCACAGGCGCCTGCGTCTTCCAACCTGCGTCAAAAATTATTGCCTGTACAAGCCGACAGTATTGTTTTAGATACCTTAAGCATAATTCCCAACTCTTTACGCATAGCCCAGCATGATACAGCTTCTTACCGGGTAGATTATGTCAATGCTATCCTGTACTGGAAACAACGCCCGGTTAATGAAATGGTGACCATAGAGTACCGGGTATTCCCTTATAAATTAAACCCGGTGGCACAAAGGATGAATTATGACAGCCTGGTGAGGTTTAGCGGTACGCCCTTTGTCTATAATATCAACGATGACATGACCGATGCCCAAAGGGGCATTTTTAACTTTGGTAATATACAGGCATCGGGAAGTTTTGGCCGCCAGATAGGCTTTGGTAATAACCAGGATGCGGTACTGAACTCCACCCTGAATGTGCAGCTAAGCGGTATGCTGGGCGATAGTATTGAGTTGCAGGCGGCCATTACCGATAATAATATTCCCATTCAGCCCGATGGTAATACACAGCAGTTAAATGAGTTTGATGAAGTGTATATCCGGTTTAAGAAAAAGAACTGGCAACTGAATATCGGTGATATTGATATCCGCCAGAACCAGGCCTATTTCCTGAATTTTTATAAACGTTTACAGGGCGTATCTTTTAACACGACCAACAGGGTAACAGATAAAATACAATCCTCCACACTGGCCAGCGCTTCTATTGCTAAAGGAAAGTTTACCCGGAATGTTTTTGACGGACTGGAAGGCAACCAGGGGCCTTACCGTTTACAGGGTGCCAATAACGAGATATTTTTTATTGTACTGGGTAATACCGAAAGGGTGTACCTGGATGGTGAATTATTGCAAAGGGGCGAGGACCAGGATTATGTGATCAATTACAATACGGCGGAAGTTACATTCACCCCCAAACGGATGATCACCAAGGACAGCCGTATACAGATAGAGTTTGAGTATGCCGACCGGAATTTTTTAAATGCGAATGTATTTTTAACGCAGGAGTTTGACCTGAATAAAAAAGCGAAAGTCCGTTTCGGCTTTTTTAATAATAACGATGCAAAAAACTCTTCCATCAACCAGGTACTGGATGCACCACAGAAACATTTTTTATCGCAACTGGGTGATAGCATACAAAAGGCTTTTTACTCATCTGCAGCCCTGGATACTTTTTCGGCAGGCAAAATATTATACGAAAAAATATATGTGGGTACCGATTCCTTTTACCGGTATTCCACCGATCCCAACCTGGCCAAATATAGCCTGGGTTTTATTGAAGTAGGTTTTGGTAACGGTAATTATGTGCCGGATTATAATGGGGCCAACGGTAAGGTATATGTGTATGTAGAACCGGTAGGCGGTGTAAATCAGGGCAATTACGAGCCGGCTGTATTATTGATCACGCCTAAGAAACAACAGGTGTTTGACCTTGGAGTGGATTATAGTTTTAACGAGAATACGATACTGAAGGTGGAAGGGGCGATGAGTAATTATGATATCAATACTTTTTCCAAGCTGGATAAGGGCAATAATAATGGTTTTGCGGGTAAGGTACAGTTTGCCAATAAAGCCAAACTATCTGCCAAACGCGGTACATTTTTGCAAACCAATATTGATTATGAATATGTGCAGGACAGGTTTAAGCCTTTGGAAAGGTTAAGGTCGGTTGAGTTTACCCGCGATTGGGGCCTGCCTATTGTAACTACTGTTGCCACTGAAAATATAATCCGTTTCTCCGGCGGCCTGCTCAATAAAAATAATGAAGGCATCACTTATAAATTTACCAATTACAACCGGTCCGACAGTTATAACGGTTACCAGAACAGCCTTTTACACAAAGCCAATTATGGCGGCTGGGTATTTAATAATGATTTTACCATCACCAATTTTTCAAGCGCTACGGATAAAGGCCATTTTTTAAGGCCGGTACTGGATGTAAGTAAACAATTTAAAAAACTGAAGGACTGGCGTGTGGGTGGTCGCTATACACTGGAGCAAAATATAACCCGGTCAAAGGAAACGGATACTTTGTCGGCCAATGCTTTCTCCTTTGATACTTATACCGTGTATGTAAAATCGGATGAAAAAAAGAAGAACCGTTATGGCATTAACTTTTTTACCCGTTCGGATAAATACAAAATGCCGGGTATACAGGACCTGGTACGCGGCGACAGGAGTTATAATGTGAATGTACAGACCGACCTGCTGGCCAATGAAAAAAGGCAGCTGTATGTAAATGCAACCTACCGGAAGTTGAAAGTTTATGAGCAAACGCTTAGCCGGCAAACAGCCGATGAAAGCATACTGGGCCGGGTAGAGTATATGATGAATGAGTGGAAGGGTTTTGTAACCGGTAACGCTTTATACGAGGTAGGGGCAGGGCAGGAGCAGCGCCGCGATTTTGCATACCTGGAAGTGCCGGCCGGCCAGGGACAATATGCCTGGATAGATTATAATGAGAACGGTCAGCAGGAACTGAACGAGTTTGAGCTGGCCATGTACCCGGACCAGGCCAAGTTTATCCGCCTGTTCACTCCCACCAACGATTTTATTAAAGCCAATTATACCACTTTCAATTATAATATTGCCATCAATCCAAGGTCATTATGGGGCGGCAATGATATCAAAGGATTTAAAAAAGTATTGGCTAAGTTTAATTTAAACAGCTCGCTGCAGATCACCAATAAAACAGTGGCTAAGGGAACGTTCCAGGCCAACCCTTTTAAGCTGAATGTAAATGATACTGGGCTGATAACCCTAAATACGGCGATTGTAAACACGCTGTCCTTTAACCGTTTCAGCCATGTATGGGGGCTTGACCTGAGTAATATTAACAACAGCGGCAAGGCCTTACTGACCTATGGTTATGAAAGCCGCAAAACCAACGACTGGACCAGCAAATTCAGGTGGAATATGTCCAAATTGTTTTTATTTAACCTGAATGTAAGAACGGCCAGGAATGAATTGTACACGGCCAATGCGCAGTTTGATAACCGTAATTATGACCTGCATATTTACAGTGCCGAGCCGGGCCTGTCTTTTATCAACGGTACTACTTTCCGGGTAGCGGGTTTGTATAAATTGGAATCAAAAAAGAATAAGCCGGTATTTGGCAATGAAAGTTCTTTATCGCATTCTTTAACCGCCGAATCAAAATACAACCTCTTACAAAATACAGCGGTATTAGGCAAGTTCACTTTCCAGAATATCGATTACAAGCAGGGGACCAATAACCTTTTATCGCCGGTAAGTTATATGATACTGGAAGGCCTTTTACCCGGTAAAAATTATATCTGGAATATTACCATCACGAAAAGGTTGTTGAACAACCTGGAACTTAACTTTCAATACGATGGCCGTAAATCTGCCGACAGCAGAACCATTCATTCAGGCAGGGCAACGGTAACGGCGATACTGTAACGATTTAAGATTTTGGATTTAATATTTGCGATTTGTAGTAGTTAATAGTTTATAGTTAATGGTTCATTGTTAATAGTTAATGGTGTTCTGACAAGCTCC
>CAYUMH010000143.1:0-11399 GCA_964445775.1 uncultured Terrimonas sp. | reverse complement strand
TGTGCATGTGAACTATGCACCGGTGGTGGATATTAATAATAACCCCAACAACCCTGTTATCGGCTTTCGTTCGTTTGGCGAAAATAAATACAAGGTTACCAGTATGGGCATAGCCTATATGAAAGGTATGCAGGATGCAGGTATTATGGCCTGTGCCAAACACTTTCCCGGTCATGGTGATGTGGATGTGGATTCGCATTACGACCTGCCGGTGATAAAAAAAGTACGCAGCCAGTTAGACTCCATGGAGCTGTACCCCTTCAGGGCTATTGCCAATGCGGGTGTAGGCAGTATGATGGTGGCGCACCTGTATATACCGGCCATTGATAATACAGCTAACAGGGCAACCTCTTTATCCAAGAAAAATATTACAGGCATTTTGAGAGAGGAGATGGGCTATGACGGCTTAACCTTTACCGATGCGCTGGAGATGAAAGGCGTAGCCAAATTTTTTCCGGGTGGAACAATTTCGGTGGAAGCATTAGTAGCCGGTAACGATATGTTATGTTTACCGGAAAGTGTGCAGCAATCAATAGCCGCTATTAAAAAAGCAATTACAGAAGGTAAGCTTAGCTGGGACGATATTAATGCCAAATGTAAAAAAGTACTGGCCGAAAAATATAAACTGGGCATGCAGAATATGCAGCCGGTGAATACCACCAACCTGGTAGAAGATATTAATGTGGCAACCAGCAATATCCGCAAAGCGGTGGCTGAAAAATCGTTAACCGTACTGAAATATGTAGTAAAAGATAATTTCAGGAACGACTATTTTAAATTTCCTTTAAAGCAGGGAAATAAAGTAGCTTATGTGGTTATTGGCAACAATGCGGAGAATACCATTACACAAAGATTAAAGACCGATCTTAATGCGGATGTGTTCTTCTTTTCCTATAAAGATGAAGTAAGTAAAGGGGGTTCTATTTTAAAAGCTATTACCAATGGTAAATATGATGCGGTGATAGTGGGTGTACATGATATAAGAACGGGCCGTGCCAACAACTATGGCATTAGTAAGAATGCGGTAAAATTCTGGCAGCAGTTAAACAACCGCCGCGCTATTACCATGGTATTTGGTAATGTTTTATCAGCCGCCAACTTTTGTACGGCTAAAACATTAATTGGCTGTAACGAGGATGATGCTGTTTTTCAAAATACGGCTGCTGACTGGCTGCAGGGTAAATTTACGGCTACCGGCAAATTACCGGTAGGGGTATGTAATTATAAGGAGGGGCATGGCATCAGCCTGCCTGCATCGGGGGATGTCACACTTTTTCCGATCGGCGATGAAAGGTTTGCAGCAGTTGATTCCATCGCCAATGACGCAATTGCTAAACGGGCTTTCCCCGGTTGTGTGGTACTGGCTGCCAAAGACGGGCAGATTGCTTATTACAAAGCTTTTGGTAATTACCAATACGAAAGTGGTTCCCTGCCCGTGCAGTTAGAAAGTATATTTGACCTGGCTTCGGTAACAAAAATATCGGCCACCACGGTTGCCGTGATGAAGTTGTACGAAGAAAAAAAACTCGATCTAAAAAAAAAACTATCTGACTACCTGCCCTGGGTAAAAAAAACGGATAAGGCCAATATTAAAATTCAGGACCTGTTATTACACCAGGGAGGGCTGATTTCCTTTATCCAGTTTTACAAAGAAACCCTGGGCGCCGATGGTAAGCCCAGCAGCGCCATCTATGCACCGTTGCCATCCGAAAACTTTACACAAAGGGTAGCGGAGAATATGTATATCCGTAACGACTGGCGTGATACCTTACGCAACCGCATTCTAAACAGTAAATTAGGTCCTAAGAACAAATACGTTTACAGCGATAACGATTTTATATTCCTTGGCAATATTGTGGAGGAGCTTACCGGTAAAACACTGGATGAGTATGTAAGAGATAGTTTTTATATACCCATGAATATGGTGACTACCGGTTATAAACCTTTGGACAGGTTTACGAAAGCTGACATTGTACCTACTGAAAACGATAGTTTTTTCCGCCAGCAACTATTATGGGGCGATGTACATGATGAAGGCGCTTCCATGTTTGGCAATGTGGCCGGCCATGCAGGGCTATTTTCCAATGCCTACGACCTGGGTAAACTATACCAGATGTTATTGAATGGAGGTGAATTAAACGGTCACCGGTTTTTAAAATGGGAGACCATTCATGAATTTACCGCTTACAAAAGCGCCATCAGCCGCCGGGGACTTGGCTTTGATAAACCTGAGAAGGATAATGCCAAGCGTAAAGATCCGTATCCTGCTAAAAAGGTGTCCCTGCAAACCTATGGCCATACCGGTTATACCGGCACCTGTGTATGGGTAGATCCGCGGTATAATATTCTCTATATCTTTTTATCCAACAGGGTTTATCCTACCCGCGACAGCCCGCAGTTATCACGCTTAAGTGTACGCGGCAATATCCAGGATGAGTTGTATAAAGTTTTATTGCAGCCGGTACCTAAGAAATACCAGGCGGAAGCGGTGGATACGGAAGTGCTGCAGTAGGGCTAAAGGCTGAAAGCTAAAAGCGGAAGGCAGAAAGCTGATTGTATCAGTGAAACTCGTGTATATTTATGGGTGTACAATAATTTTTACTTTTTTTTAGCTGCTGTATGAAGAAAAGAATAATAAAAATAGCGCTTCTTAGTTTAGGTGTGTTAGCAGGCATTTTGATAATAGGAAGTGTAACCCGTATGTTACAATGTTACTCGGCATCTGCCACCACAAATTATCCTGCCATAAAACCGGGAGATTGGATTTTTACTTCTAATCTCGTAAAACCGGAACGATTTAGTATTATTTCCTATTATGCTACAACCCCGGAGTTTGGCAAGCAGGTGTGGGCACATAGGCTATGCGGCCTGGAAGGGGATAAAGTTGAAATTAAAAACGGCGATCTTTTTGTCAATGATAAATATGTTGATAAAGACCTACCTGTGTCGCACAGGTATATTTTCCCGGTCAACGAATATGAAAAAATAAGTGAAGCAGAGACGCTTGATGAGTTTTTTACAAAATATATTTCACCCGACTCCATGGAGTCATACCTGCCGGTAAAAACGGTGGAAAAACTTGCTTTCAGCGCCCGCAGGGTTATCTTGCCTGTTGAGGAAAAAGATGAGTATATCTATAACCAGTTTTCAAAACCCTGGAACCGGGATCAGTTCGGACCTGTTATCGTACCCCCGGGCAAATATTTTTTATTAGGTGATAACCGGTCTTATTCGCAGGATTCGCGATATATGGGATTTATGAATAAAGCGGACTATGTTGCTACAGTGCTGGGCCGATAATATTTCAGGAACTACTCTTTTTTACCCAACCAATACTTAACTATTGACCTGCATTATGCGGACTATACTATTGATCCTTCTTACTATTATGCTTTTATCCGGATGTGTCCGGCATACTAAAGGCAGTTCGTTAAAAACAACCGGCCAGCATGTTTCGGGTCAAAAAATACAACGGGTGTTGATAATGGGCGGAGGAAGTATGCCTAGCCGTATTTTCCTGGAAGAGCTTTCCAATGAACTAAAAAAACTGTTTCAAACCAGTGATATACAAACAGAGACCTTAATTATAGACAGCTATTCGAAAGAGGATAGTATTAACTACGACCGGTTTGATGCATTCCTTGTGTTTAATTCCACCACTAAGGCAAAAGTAGATATGACCAGGTTAAAATTTTCACTGGTTTTTGTTGATGCGGCTGACAGCTATGGCAGTCGTTTTGTCCAGACTTTTCAAACAACATTGTATCAAAAAGATGAATGGTTAGAGTTGGTATGGGAGGGTAATTTGAAAGTAGATGTAGATTTGACAAGAAAGACGCAGTATAAGGAAGCCGCTAAACTGATTTATACCGAGCTTCGTAAAAAAAGTATTATCACTGATCCGGTAAAATAAAACGGGAGCTTCATGCTCCCGTTTTCTCTGTACAAAATATTATTGTGGCTCTTTCGGATTGCCTTTATCGTTCCTGTTATCCCTTTGCCGGTTACGGTTAGGATTGGGGCGGTTACCACTTCTTTGTTGTGGTCGTTGTTGATTGTTACCCTGCTGGTTGCCGCCTTGTTGATTACCGCCTTGCTGTCCCTGTTGTTGCGGACGCTGTTCTCTTCTTTGCTGCTGCTGGGGTTTATTCGCCTGGTTGGCACCTCCGGTATTTTGCTGAGGCCTTCTTTGCTGGTTGCCACCTTGCTGATTACCGGCCTGTCCCTGTTGTTGCGGGCGCTGTTCCCTTTTTTGCTGGTGTTGCTGCTGCCTGCGTTTCTTATCGGCTTTTTCAAGGCTGCGTAAACTTATCTGGCCCACTACATCCACAAACTCCGGTTCTACCTCTTTAGGTTTATTGCTGGTTACTTCCACGGTTTCCAGTTCTTCCGGAACAATGCCCTGCTGGTTCTGCGATTTTATTTTTTTAACCGCATCAATCGTTACAGGATACTGCTTGGTACTGCCCGGCAGGGTATACCACATCAGGTCCTTGAAAATATCTTTCTTAATCAGGTAAGCCGTACCCTTGGCTACCTGTATGGTATCGCAGTTATTGGGAAAGTGCTGTAAGGCGTCCAGGTAAGTATCCAGCTCATAGTTCAGGCAACATTTTAAACGGCCGCATTGCCCGCTTAATTTGGCCTGGTTGATGGACAGGTTCTGGTACCGGGCCATGGTGGTATTTACCGATTTAAAATCGGTTAACCAGGTACTGCAGCATAATTCACGGCCGCAGCTGCCAATACCACCTACTTTACCGGCTTCTTGGCGGGCGCCTATCTGGCGCATTTCTACCTTTACTTTAAACTCCGATGCATATACCTTGATCAGTTCCCTGAAATCCACCCGGCCGTCAGCAATATAAAAGAAAGTGGCTTTACGGCCATCGGCCTGCATTTCCACCTGGCTTATCTTCATATCCAGGTTTAACTGACGGGCAATGGCCCGGCTGCGGATCACCGCCTCCGGCTCACGGGCCTTATTCTGCTGGCGCAGGTCCAGGTCGCGGTCGGTAGCAAAACGCAGTACTTTTTTCATTTCCGGGTTATCTTCCTTTACGCCGCGTTTTTTCATTTGCAGGCGTACAATTTCACCGGTTAACGATATTTCGCCCACATCAAAGCCGCTTACGCCTTCTACGCTGATGAGGTCGCCTTTTTCAAATTGTTGTAAGGTGGTATTTCTGAAAAAATCTTTACGGGTACCTTTATTAAAGCTTACCTCCACTACGTGGCAGTAACTTTCTATATCAGCCATGGGCAGGTTACGTAACCAGTCGTATGTGTTCATACGGTTACACCCGCCGGTACTGCACCCGCCGTTACTTTTACAACCTCCCGGTTTACTTCCTTTCGATGTGCCACAACTACTACAGCCCATACTTATATTGTTTTTTCAGACAATTAAATTAATGCGGGATTTTTTGGTAACCGGCTGCAGTAATCCTGATGATCGTTCCTTGTACAGTCCCAACAGCATTGTTGCGGATCGCACTGTACCAACAGGATTGGCCAGTTCATGGAATATCATACTTTATTTACTGAATAGGTAACAATGAAAAACGGCGTATTACGCAGGCATACAGGTAAAAGCCTTGATTTTTAAGCATTACAAGCCGTTTTGGGGCTTGCCTGTGTAAGTAGATCTTTGATATATATGCTAAAAATAAATGTCATTGTTAACTAATCACCAACCGGTTTTGTTTACCAATTTGTCCCTTTTCCCCATGTCAAAACCTGGGTTCTGACATATCCAATCTTTCAAAAATACATAATTACACCCAAATTAGCTAACGGGTTTTTGGGCCGGTTGAAATAAAGCGGAGTACATATACAAACTAATTATCCTCCTGCTGCCATAAAAGGTGGATCAGTTTGGGGAAAGCATATTGTTGTACTGTTTGGGGCGTAACGGCAATATAGGTTGCCGGGGCTTTGTAACCGGCCGGAACTTTTACCCGTACCAGTATGCCCTGCACCTGCTGGTGGGTGAGTTGTTGCTTTACCGGTTTGGATGCGTGTATGAGCTGTGCACCCGCCGGTATGATACCCGCTGCCTTTGCCGCTTTTATAACTGCGGCAACGGGCTGTAGCTCCGGCATTTCCACCAGCGGGTATTGGTACAGGTCTTTCCATATATCCTTGCCTGTACGTTGTTCAATATAAGTTTTGCCCTCCTGTTGCAGGGCCATAAAATAAAAAAAACGTTTTTTTTGCAGCAGCTTTTTTTCTTTTACCGGTAGCAGGTTAACCGCTTTGTTTTTCAGCGCAATACAGCTGGTATTAAAAGGGCAGGTTTCGCATAAAGGCGCTGCCGGCTTACACACTACGGCCCCAAAATCCATCAGGGCCTGGTTATATATACCGGCCTGTTTAACCGGCAATAATTCATTGGCCAGCTGCGTGAAATATTTTTTACCGGCAGTAGTATCAATAGGTGTATCAATACCAAATACCCGGGATAAAACCCGGAATACATTCCCGTCCACAACGGCATGGGGCAGGTTGTACACAAAAGAGGCGATGGCTGCGGCTGTGTAAGGGCCAACACCCTTCAACTGTACTATTTCTTCATAAGTGTTGGGAAACACACCGTCTTTTTCTGTACTGATATAGCGTGCTGTGGCCAATAAATTGCGGCAACGGCTGTAATAACCCAGTCCTTCCCATAGTTTAAACACCGAATCATCGGGAGCAGCAGCTAATTTTTTTATATTAGAGAATTTTTTAATAAAAGCGTTATAATAAGCCAAACCCTGTTCAACCCGGGTTTGTTGTAAAATAATTTCGCTTAACCATACTTTATAAGGGTCTTTTTCGCCTTTCCAGGGCATTTGCCGGGTATTATCCAGTTTGTTCCACCGGAGCAGGGTTTTGGCGAACGCAGAACTATTATTTATATGTTTAATTTTCAGAATCATACTATTATGCAGCGGCTAAATATCCGCTTTTTTTAAAACCGGCCTGGAAATTGTTACAAAAAAATTGCTATCCTGTTGACAATCATAGAATTTTATCATAAATTGGCATTCTCAAACCGCTTAAATCCTGCAAATAATGAGAAAAGCAGACCTTGTAAACAAAATTTCGGATAAGACCGGCATCCCTAAAGTGGATGTATTAGTAACCTTGGAAAGAATGTTCAAGGAAGTAAAGGATACACTTGCTTCCGGGGAGAATATTTACATAAGAGGTTTTGGCAGCTTTATTACGAAAAAAAGAGCCGCAAAGATTGGACGTAACATTAAAAAGAATGTAGCCGTTCATATCCCGGAGCATTATATCCCGGCCTTTAAGCCTGCAAAAGAATTTGTAGCTGATGTGAAAAAGCTGAAAGAGCCTAAGCCCGATGCCGGCCCCGGTGAGGATAGTGATGATTAATAATTAATGGTCATTATTGATTTAAGTGTAAATAAAACCCTTTACCGGTAAGGGTTTCGTTTACCTGTACCTTGGTATTTAACAAAGTTTATTTGTTAAAACCAGTCTGTACATTTTTAAACAGCCCATTAATGTTAGCCAATATATTTGAGCGACTGAAAATCATCTCCGGTATTAGCATAATAAAATTGAATGGTATAAAGAGATTTACAGTGATGTTTGCGATCCTGTTTCTTTTTGCCGGTTACAGGCAGGAAGAGCTGAATTGTTTCAACCTCAAAAACGGAACTTTTTTATATCGTTCAGAACCGGGTAATCCAGGTATAGCCCGGTTAGTTATCCGGAAGGGAGGTATACAGTGGGAGATAAATCAAAAAACAAATGATACCTCAGTCTATTTGATAAAATGGACCGGGATGTGTTCATACGACCTATACTTCCAAAAAAACTCGAACGATTCCATAAATCTGCAAAAGCAGCTGGCAAAACATTTAGTAACCAGGGTGCAGGTTCTGACTTCCACTAATAAGTATTACATTTTCAAATGGCAACAGGATAATTTTTCGTTTGCCTTTACTGATACACTTTGGATAAAAAAATAACAAGCCCTTCTCAAATCACCTGCTTTCCCGCAGGTATCATTTTTTTAATTCCGGTCAAACATATTCCGGCTCCTTTTGTTTTGTGTACAATCAGTTTTACTTGCTGATATTGCCATTAGGTAGCCGCTAATGGTGTACCTTTGCCATCCGGAAAACCTGGCTTAACCGGGATAAAAAACAGTTACATGAACAAACCTCAGTGGATCACAATTGGTGTGGCACTTGCCTGTGTGGCATCTATTTATGCCTTTACATCTGTAAAGCCGCCAAAAGGCAAGCCCAAACCGGCTGCTGTAACCGGCCATGACGAACAGGGCGGTAACCACGAAGGACATGACCATGAAGGCGGTTTGCACGTTATTGCTACCGATACATTGTTAAACCTGGCCAAAAAACAACTGAATCCGGAACAACAATTACGCCTTACCACATTGGAAAAAGGCATTACCCGGGGTGATGTAAAAGAGCAGCAACTCCATGTATATCACCAGTTAGCGAACTTCTGGCGCGACTCGGTGGGGATATTTATCCCTTATGCCTGGTACACTTCTGAGGCCGCAAGATTGGAAAATTCAGAAAAATCCCTCACCTTTGCAGCCCATTTGCTGTTAACCTTTCTTCCGCGGGAGAAAAACCCGGAGTTAAGAACCTGGGAAGGATTACAGGCAAAGGACCTTTTTGAACGCTCTTTGAAATTGAACCCTGGTAACGATTCCTCGATCGTAGGTTTAGGCGCTGCCCATTTATATGGCAACCTGAGCCCCGATAAACCGATGGAGTGGTTATCGCATGTTAAGAAAGTACATGAGAAAGATAGTACCAACGAATTTGCCTTGAATATGCTGGTTACCGGCAGTATGATCTCCGGTCAGTATGACAATGCCATCAAACGTTTAAAAACCCTGGTAAACCTTCATCCGCAAAACGCCGGTTATATCTTACAACTGGCCGATGTGTATGACCGTACCGGTGATAAAAAGAGCGCAGTGGAATGGTACAAAAAAGGCTTGCAGCACACAGAAACAGGCGAAATAAAGGGGGAGATAGAAAAGAGGATCAAAGAATTACAAAAATAAAGGACCTGCTTTAACAGGCATCGGGCCTTGAAGATAAACGGCATTATATCGGCCTGACGATATTACATTTTATTCATTTTTAAAAAACATTGTTGTATGCCTTGCGGTAAAAAAAGAAAACGTCATAAGATTGCGACGCACAAACGTAAAAAAAGACTAAGAAAAAATCGTCATAAGAAAAGAAAATAACGAAGCTGTTTTTCGTGCATGGTTACGAAAAACACTTGTTATCATAAAGCATGGCATGAAACGGTGAGGGTTGAATTTTTATAAAGAAGTTTGACGATAACCGGTTTTGTCTGGCAATAAATTTTTCAGATGAAATGAGTTGGGTAATTCAATAACAGAATTGTTTTACCCAACTTGTTTTACAAATACTGTATTTGTAAACTTCATTTGCTGTGCCTGTGCTCTAAATTGTCTGCTGGCTGTTAATCATACAAGTTTGGCCCTCCTGTGGTAGCTGCAACTATTCCCACCGCTTACAATGTATGAATTATCTTATCCAGTTTACAGCGTATATACCAAGGTGATATAATTACACATGCTGTAATGAACAAAGAACTTATTATTAATGCGGCTCCGCAGGGCGTAGAGATTGCCTTGCTGGAAGACAGGAAACTTGTGGAATTACACAACGAAAAAAGCGATGCCCGCTTTGCTGTGGGCGACCTGTACCTGGGCAAAGTAAAAAAACTGATCCCCGGCCTCAACGCTGCTTTTGTTGATGTTGGCTTTGAAAAGGATGCATTTTTGCATTATACCGATCTGAGCCCCTACGCAAAATCGCTGCTGAAATTCACACAACTTTCTACCAACGATAAATCAGAGAACGGCTTAGACTTTGAAAAGTTTGAAGTAGAGGCTGAAATAGTTAAAACCGGTAAAATAAACGAGGTATTAGGGGGTAAACCCAATATCCTGGTACAGATTTTAAAGGAACCTATTGCCGCCAAAGGCCCCAGGCTTAGCTGCGAAATTTCGCTTCCCGGCCGTTTTATCGTTATTACTCCCTTCAACAATATTGTAGCGGTTTCCCGGAAGATCCATTCTTCCGAAGAAAGAAAACGCCTGCAAAAAATTGTTGAAGCTATTAAACCAAAGAATTTTGGTGTAATTGTACGTACGGCTGCCGAAGGCAAGAATACGGCCGAATTACACGAGGACCTTTCTGAACTGGTGGCAACCTGGAAAACCATTCAGAAAAACCTGAAAGGGGCTACCCCACCTGCCAAAATTTTAAGCGAACAAACCAAAACAAACAGTATTCTCCGCGACCTGTTAAATGCCGATTTTAACAAGATTGTGGTGAACGACCGTAATATTTTCCAGGATACCAAAAGTTATATCCAGCGTATTGCCCCTGAGAAAGCGGAGATCGTTAGTTATTATAACAGTAACTCGCCCATTTTTGACTCTTTTGGCATTACCAAACAGGTGAAAGGCTCTTTTGGTAAAACCGTTAACCTGAACAGCGGCGCTTACCTGATCATTGAACATACCGAAGCCCTGCATGTGGTGGACGTAAACAGTGGTTACAAAAGTGTTGGCAATAACCAGGAACAGAATGCACTGGAGACCAATCTTGAGGCTGCGGAAGAAATTGCCCGCCAGTTAAGGTTGCGCGACCTGGGTGGCATTATTGTGGTGGATTTTATTGATATGAAACTTCCTGACAACAAGCGTAAGCTGGTAGAGAAGATGGAAGAGTTCATGCAACCGGATCGTGCCAAACATGCGGTACTGCCTATTTCTAAATTCGGGTTAATGCAAATTACCAGGCAGCGTATGAAGCCTGAGGTAAACATTAATACCCAGGAAACCTGCCCCAGTTGTAATGGTACGGGTAAAATAACTTCTACCTTATTACTGGAGGATGAAATAGAAAAGAACCTGAATTATTTAATTACCCATCAGCACAAAGGCCTGAAACTGGTAGTACATCCTATCATGCATGCCTATTTGTCTAAAGGCTGGTTCTGGCAAACTAAAATGGCCAAATGGAATAAACAGTTTGGCCAGAAAACAAAACTTGAAAAGGATAATAATTACCACCTGACTGAGTATAAGTTTTATGACCAGAATGGTGAGCAGATAAAGATGTAAAACTGAAAAGTATAAAATTGAAAAAGACAAATACAGTAATGTGTTTGTCTTTTTTATTTTACAATAGTATGATTATGGTGCATTAAACAATATTCTGTTTAATAGCTTTTGCCACTGCTTCGTTCATGGAGTTCACCTATAATTTTTCATATAATAAAAAACGATTTGCAGCACCAGGGGGTAAAATATGGCAGGGATAAGCTTTTTGCTTTGATGAAATATTATGGTTTAC
>CAYUMH010000142.1:0-11476 GCA_964445775.1 uncultured Terrimonas sp. | reverse complement strand
CAGGCTTGTCACATAACCATAAAACTGGCCGTTGAATGCTTCCTGGTAAGGAAGCGGGGAAATATGGGTAGTAAGGGTTGATTGACCGATCGTAAAGTTTTTACCATAGGCCAGTACAACGCCATTATCTAAAACGGCCTGGGTAACACCCGGTGCGGTGCGGTTATAGACCAGTTCCACATTATAGTTATTCGGTGCCTGGAAACCGGCTACCCAGTCGGCTGTAACGGTTGTATACCAGGATGAATAAATAACATTCGCAGTACCTGTCGGGCCGGTAGCGCCGGTTGCTCCGTTGGCGCCGTTTGAACCGGGAGGGCCTTGCGGACCTTGTGCACCCACAGGGCCTTCAGGACCTTCTTTGGTACAACCTATAGAAAATAATGTAATTGCTGAAAATAATAGTGCTAATAAAGAAGTGTAGTTCTTTCTCATAATACAGTTTTTTTGCAAAAGTTAATTTTGGTTTACCTATACATTGTGGTACCGGTTTCCTAAAGATAATGCAAAAAACCTTTTTTACATCAAAGCATATAAAATATTTATATTATATCGTTACCCTCTATATCAGGCTGATTTTTATAGTATTTCCTCCATTTTATCATTATGTTTGGCTTATAAATTAGCTGCACGATGAAAATATATAAACCCTGTTTCCTGCTTTTAGCCTGCTGTTTTAGCATAATGCTAAATGCCCAGTTTAAAAAAGGTACCAAACTGGTGAGTGCCAATATCGGCAGCGCCCTGTTCAATTCAAGTACTATCGATTATGGCCAGACAGTAGATATCGGCGGCATACTTTATACGCAGGCTACTATCAAAAATTTTGATATTAAACTGGCTCCGGGTATCGGCTGGTTTATTTCACCGCAGGTGGCCGTGGGCGGACGTGTAGGATTAAATTACCTGTCGGCAAAAAGAAATGATAAAGACCAAAACAGTGGTAACATATACAGTAAAGATAACAGCAATAGTTTTTTTGTTGACCTGAACGCTTTTTCCCGTTATTACTTTAGTACAGAAAAAACCTGGCTACCTTTTGCCGAAGCTACAGCCGGGGTGGGTTTTGGCTCCTCCAAAGGCGATGGATTTTTTTACAAAGGATCGGAATACAAGGATGTAAGCGATACAAAGTCCTCAGGTGATTTTGCCATGAATGCCGGCTTACTGGTTGGTATTACCAGGATGCTCGGTGACCAGGTAGGCCTTGATATAGCAGCTGGGTATAAATACAGCCGTTTTAAAAATGAAGTAAGAAAAACCACACAGCGTGATGCAGGTATGGATGGCAGTATTGACGAAACCCTGAAAAATTTAACCACACAAAAAAGTAACCGGCATGGTTTACAGATCAGTGTGGGATTGCAAATATTCCTGCATAAAAATTAATCTTTTTGTTTTCGGTTGTTGTGTTTTGTGCTGACTGGTCATCTTAAACAGGTTTACCATGAAACATTTTATGTTGTTATTATTTCTTTTCATGGGTGTTGGTTTATTCAACTTATATTCTCAACCCTTTGCCAAAACAAAAAATAAAATAACCATTTATAACAACACCATTTATGACGATGAAGCGAGTAGGAGTACTAAAACAATGGATACGTTTTTATCCGCTCTATCCGCTACAATTGACAGGAAAGGAAACAACATACCTATTAAAATTTATTGGGATGAAATTCCAATTGCACCATTTGATTTTTATTCCTGCGAAACAAATGTTGTTCTCTCCTATGATAGGATGAAAACAATTGATGACAGGTTTATTGATGATTATTTTATGTTCAATACGAGCGAGAAATCGAAAGATTTTTTTCTTGATTTTCATGTCCGGTATTTTAGCAGATATCGGCTCAAAAAATTGAAAAGATTACAGGAAGGTCCTCTTGATATAAAATCCAGCTATTATAATAATAAGACAAGTCCGGCTATTTTCATTTTCTTTAATACCGGTTATTGTGAAAAAAATAGACAAGAAGTTGAAACGGTTTTACAAGAATCCTTTGAAAGAATATATAGCGTAGCACAATATGCCATTGATAGTTTTAATTATATAAAAAACAATCAGAAAAAAATCAGTATTCAGTGGAATATGGAAGCTTATACTTATTTAAAAGATTTTGATACCAGGGTTTCTGTTTATTCAATTGATACGAATATTGTAAAAAATATTCCCTTAAAAAAATTTACTGTTCCTTATACAAGCCTGGTCGTTGATGAAAAAAAAGATTACACTGTTGTTTCCTTACGTATTATTGGTATCAGCATTTTAATTATCAGTTTATTCTATTTTATTCTTCATAAAATACTAATTCACCGTTAATAAAAAAGCGTTTCAATATTGAAACGCTTTTTTAGTTTGCTTTTATTTTTTCTTCTTCGGGTGTATCAGTTTCATCTCTTTCACCAGGTGCCCGGCGTCGGCAAATTTGTCTATTATAAATAATACATACCGGATATCCACCATAATATTCCGGCAAATAGAAGGATCGTAGTTAATATCACTCATGGTACCTTCCCATACCCGGTCAAAGTTTAAGCCTATTAAATTACCATACGCATCTATGGCCGGGCTTCCGCTATTACCACCCGTAGTATGGTTACTGGCAATAAAACAAACCGGCATTTTTCCTTTTACGCCGTACTGGCCAAAATCTTTATTGGCGTACAGGGTGCGTAATTTCTCCGGTACATCAAACTCATAATCTCCGGGTACATATTTTTCCATCACTCCATCCAGGTAGGTTTGTATATTATATTGTACGCCGTCCTTTGGTATATAACTATCCACTTTACCATAAGTAACTCTTAAAGTACTATTGGCATCAGGATAAAATTTCTTTTCATTAAAAACATCCATTTGAGCCTGCATATAGCTGCGTTGCAATGCATCCAGTTTTGCCTGCAGCGGAGTAATGGGTGTATTTACTTTTTCGTTATAAGAAATGATCATATCGTTAAACAGCAATACCAGCGGGTCTTTCATTAGTTCCGATAAAAAAGCTTTGGCATTGCTGTTTAATTTAGCATTTACTTTTTCTTTATCATGCAAAATACTGGCGGCATATAATTGATCAGCCAGGCCCACAAAATTATTATTGGCGCCTTTTGCCTGTTGTACCGCAACAGGTGATATATATTGTGCCGGCTGTTTGTTTACATATAATTCCATTAGGGCTGCAAACAATCCTTTATCCACATTTACATCATAATCCTTATAAATTTTTAACAGCTCTGCTTTTGCCGATTCTACTGCTTTTGTAAAAGTGGTTTCGTCCTTATCCGCAACATTGGATAGTTTATTGAACTGGCCCACAATACTAAAAATTTCAATCCTCGGTGTTATCTCGTTATAATAATCCCTGGCCAGTGATAAAGGTTCTATCAGGCGGTAAGTTGCCTGCAGATCTCCTAACAGGGTACCATAGTTATTTTTAAGCTGTACATTATTGTTTACCCTTTTTTCAAACTCGGCTTCCTGTTTTTGTTTTTTGGCAACGCCGCCGGTGCGGGTTAAACCCAGTACTTCACCGCGCCATTTTTTCCAGGCATTACTTACACTGGCGTATTTGGCGGCATATTTAATTTTAATACCTTCATCGGCACGCATAAATTTATTCAGTACTTCCAGCGCTTTATCGCGGATCTGGATTTTTGCAGGATCACTTACATCAACAATTTGTTGTACCGCAGCTGAAGGCAGGTATTGCGTGGTTTTCCCGGGAAAACCAAAAACCATCGTAAAATCATTCTTTTCTACACCGTCCAGGGAAATAGATAATGCTTTTTTAGGCACATAGGGCACATTGTCGGGTGAGTAATCGGCCGGTTTATTGTCCTTCCCCGCATAAATCCGGAACAAAGCAAAATCCCCGGTATGACGTGGCCACATCCAGTTATCGGTGTCCTGGCCAAAATTTCCTATTGATTGGGGTGGGGCGCCTACCAGGCGAACATCATTATAGGTTTCTGTTACAAACATGTAATACTGGTTCCCTTCAAAAAAAGAGCGGATCATCGTTTTCTGGAATTTTTCCCTGGGCGCAGCATTATTTATTTTTTCCATATTTGCATTAATGGCTGCGCGGCGCTGGTCTTCCGTCGCATTTTTTGCAATTCCCGCCAATACCTGTTTGGTTACATCTTCAATACGCACGATAAATGTTACATATAATCCCTGGTTGGGTAATTCGCTGTTATGATCTTTTGCCCAAAAACCATCCCGGATATAGTTATTATCGAGGGTGGAATGACTTTGTACCGACCTGAAACCACAGTGGTGATTGGTTAATACCAGTCCTTTTGAAGAAATAACTTCACCGGTACAAAAACCACCAAAACTTACAATGGCGTCTTTCAGACTTCCCTTATTAATACTATAAATATCACTGGCATTGATTTTCATGCCCAGACTTTTCATCTGGCTTTCGTTCATTTTTTCCAGGAGCAGGGGCAGCCACATGCCTTCATCGGCCCGGGCAATAACAGCAACAAATAAAAAAGCAGAAAATAATTTAAGCTTTAACCACTTCATACTATTCAGATTTAAAATGCAGGTTTATCAAAAAAACTAACAATCGTTCAAATATTGCAAATGTAAGTTTCCCTGCTTTAAGTTATATACATATATATTATGTGTTTTTGTTGCTTCTTTGTGGGTTAAACAGCTAAAAAACCGGGAATTAGCTGTTCTGCTCACTATAACTGAATAAATTTTTACATTTTTGGTGAAAACGGATTTTTTTGAATTAGCCTGTTCCTGATTGATGATAGGCCCGGAAATAGTATAATATTTACTGCATTAAGCTATAAAGAACAAAGGAAGGGATAAGTGTAGATATGAAGGAATTATGAATAAAGGTCTATTTAGCTATCATGAAACGTTCAGTGTGAAACAGTTTTAGCGGTGAAAAGCAAGTATTTCTTCACAAGGGTATGTGGATTATGTGTAATTAACGTGAATAACCCTGTGTGAAACGTTAGTATGAAACCGAATGAATAGGTTACAACTTTAGGTTCGTCCACATTTTTGGGGCCGTCTGTTGGTCATCACCATTTTGTTCATATACTATTAACACAAAAAACCGGACTCACTTCCAAAAAACTTATCCTTTGTCTTAATTCACAGTAATGTTAATAATGAGCCGTAATCTAAACCAATCAACCTTTTTGTATGTTAATAACAGTAAAAAAAATGTGAATTACGAGAAAAACAAATTTTTAGAAGGGTCCAAAAAATTAGTTTTCCACTAATCCACAGCCATAATAATAATAGGTTTTATTTATATAAAAATTATAATAATATTATTATTGTATTAGGGGGACTTGAAAATTTTTTTTTGTTTTTGCATCGAGTTAGGGTGTAACATTGCAAAACATTTAAACGGCTAAAGCAAAAGAAATGGAAACACAAAATACTGCTGCGATATCGGACGAACAAGTTGAAAGCAAAGGCTTTTTAGATGTGCAGATAGATCCGACACTGGATTTGTTTGCGGAAATTGAAAAATTAAAAAAAGAGAAAAATGCGGTTATTCTGGCACACTACTACCAGGATGCAGATATCCAGGATATTGCGGATTATATCGGGGATAGTTTAGGTCTGGCCCAGCAGGCAGAAAAAACTACAGCTGATATGATTGTTTTTGCAGGTGTGCATTTTATGGCCGAAACTGCGAAAATTTTAAATCCCTCCAAAAAAGTAGTTATCCCCGATTTTCAGGCCGGTTGTTCGTTAAGCGATAGTTGTCCTCCGCCATTGTTCAAACAATTTAAAGAGCAACATCCCGATCATATTGTGATCAGCTATATCAACTGCAGTGCCGGCATTAAAGCATTGAGCGATGTAATTGTGACCAGCAGTAATGCCAAGGTAATTGTGGATAGTTTTCCACAGGATCAGAAAATTATTTTTGCCCCGGATAAAAACCTGGGTGCTTATATTAACAAAGTAACCGGAAGGGATATGCTGCTGTGGAACGGCGCCTGTATGGTGCACGAAATTTTCAGCCTGGAGCATATTACAAAGTTGAAGATGCAGTATCCCAATGCCAAGCTACTGGCCCACCCGGAATGTGAGGAACCCATTTTAAAAATAGCTGACTATGTAGGATCTACTACCGGCATTCTTAAGTTTTCTGAAACGGATGATGCACAGGAATATATAGTGGCTACAGAGACGGGTATTTTGCACCAGATGATGAAAAACAGCCCGCACAAGACTTTTATTCCTGCACCACCGGACAATGGCTGTGCCTGTAATGATTGTCCGCACATGAAATTAAATACACTGGAAAAAATTTACCTGTGTATGAAATATGAGCGGCCGGCCATTCACATGGAAGAATCATTACGACTGGCAGCCAAAAAACCAATCGATAAAATGTTAGCTATTAGTGCTGCTGCAGGATTATAATTATTTTATTCCTTTCTTTTTAAATATTTCTCCGTTCATCGGGTAAAGTACCAATAAGAAGAATACAAGTGCTGCACCGGATTCTAAGAGTTCAGCACGTTTACCATTCCTGATTATTTCAGATAAAAGAAAGGTTACTAATATGGCAGCCGCATGGTAAACACGTGGAACAGGAATACCGCTGTAATTTACAAATTGTTTAAACTTATTCCATTTTACATATAATACCGGGAAAAGTAAAAAGTATATACCCAGGAAAATACTGAGTACGGTGGAGAATATTATTTTATTTATTTTCTGACCACCCACAACCAGGTTGTGTAAATTGGTTTCCTGTTGTGCATTATTCTGTTTAAAAAAATCTGAACTTTCAATACCAAATATTCGCTGGCCCCATGAAATTTCTTCGCCGGCGGCAAAGAAAAAAAGGATGGCTGTCATAGCGGTTACAAAAAGAAAGAAAGCACTTTTTTCTTTACGCAAAGTAAACAAGCGGTTGATGGATACAAACACAACACCTAATAATCCAAGTACGGTGATCCATTCTACAAAACCATCTTCTTCAATAAATATTTCAAATGCATCTGCGTTGGTTTTATATAAAACAATCCCGGTAATTAATAATAATAGATTAAATACTAAAACTGCTTTTTCCAATAAGGACATTTTGTGATGTTGCATGCGTAAGATTTGTTAGTAAAAATAAATGTTTGTTTTATATACTTAATATTTTTTCAGCGGCCTGTTCCAGGGTTGATTCTTTTTTCGCAAAACAAAAACGGATGATCTTATTATCGGTTTTGTTCTCATAAAAAACGGAGAGAGGAATGGTGGCTATTTTATACTGCTCGGTTAAACGTATAGCAAAACTTGTATCGGCTTCGGTTGATATGGAACTATAGTCTGCACAAATAAAAAAGCTGCCTTTACTGGGTAAGAGTTTAAATTTTGATGTTTTGATAAGATCAGTAAAGTAATCTCTCTTTTGCTGTTGAATAATAGATAATTGTTGGTAACTACCTGGCTGTTGCAAATAATGATGAATAGCTACCTGCATTGGAGAATTACAGGAGAAGGCATTATACTGGTGTACTTTTTTAAACTCGTTCATTAAATGCTGGGGTGCTATGGCATAACCCAGTTTCCAACCGGTTGCATTGAAAACTTTACCAAATGAAAAGCAGGCAAAACTTCGGTTTGCCAGTTCAGGGTATTTTAAAACTGATTCATGTTTTTCATTATCAAAAACGATATGTTCATATACTTCATCACTGATAACTACAATATTGGTATTGCGGGTTATTTCCTGCAGTGCCAGCATATCTTTTTCATATAAAATAGTGCCTGTTGGATTATGTGGTGAGTTGATGATAATGGCCCTGGTACTGGAAGTGATTTTTGATTTTACTTTTTCCCAGTCAATGGTAAAGCCGGGAAATTCCAGATCAACTAAAACGGGTATAGCCCCGTTAATAATGATGTTGGGAATATAACTATCGTAACATGGTTGAAAAACAATGACCTCATCGCCCGGGTGGAGTATACTGGTTAGCGCCGTATAAATAGCATAAGTACCACCGGGTGTGATGGTAATATCTGTTGCCGGGTTTACCTGGTGATGGTATAGTGTTTCAATTTTACCGGCCAGTGTTTGCAGCAATGGTGTATACCCCGACATGGGAACATATTGGTTGAAACCCTCCTGCATAGCTGCATGTACAAGATCTACCAGTTTACCATCCATCTGGTAATCGGGAAATCCCTGGCCCAGGTTTATAGCCTGGTGTGTTGTGGCCAGGGCACTCATGATGGTGAATATATTGGTACCGGTTGCCGGAAGTTTGGACATTGATCGTTATTTATTAATTGCCTGAAATATTAACGGCCCATGAATACCATGAGTATTTGTATATCACTGGGATTAATACCAGATATCCTGCTGGCCTGTCCTAGTGTTCTTGGTTTTACCCTTGTTAATTTTTCCCGGGCTTCATTACCTAAGGAAGTGATTTTTTTATAATCAAAAACATCAGGGATCTCCAGGTCTTCCAGCTGGCTCATCCGGGTTACCAGTTCTCTTTCTTTTTGTAAATAAGTTTCGTACTTAATTTGAATAGCTGCCTGTTCCATATTTTCTGCCGGATATTTTTTAAGGTCCTGCAAATTATCTACAGCTGCTACATAACTATGAATATCTACTGAGGGACGTAATAATATTTTATCCGCTTTTTGTTTTTCGGGAATAGGGGCAGAGTCCAGTGATTGCAGGTAAGGATTTACCTGGCCAGGTTCCAAAGCAATATCATGTAATTGTTTTTTGATGGCGTCAATATCATTTTGTTTTTGGATCACTTTATCCATCCGGTCCTGTTTGGCCAGACCAAGTTTATAACTCAGTTCAGTCAATCGTAGATCAGCATTATCCTGTCTTAATAAAGTACGGTATTCAGCCCGGGAAGTAAACATGCGGTAAGGCTCTTCGGTGCCTTTTGTAATCAGGTCATCGATGAGCACACCAATATAGGCTTCACTTCTTTTTAGAATAACTTCATCCAGTTCATGTACACGCTGGTGGGCATTGATACCCGCCATTAAACCTTGGCAAGCAGCTTCTTCATAACCAGTTGTACCATTTATCTGGCCGGCAAAGAATAAGTTATATATTAATTTTGTTTCTAATGTGTTTTTTAACTGGGTTGGTGGGAAGTAATCATACTCAATAGCGTAACCGGGGCGGAATATTCTTACATTCTCAAAACCGGGAATGATCTGTAAGGCTTTATATTGTACTTCTTCGGGTAAGGAAGTAGAAAAGCCATTCACATATATTTCAACGGTATTCCATCCTTCGGGTTCAATGAATAATTGGTGACGTTCCCTTTCTGCAAAGCGGTTTATTTTGTCTTCAATACTGGGGCAGTACCTTGGACCAACGCCATCAATTTTACCGGTGAACATGGGGCTGCGATCGAAACCGGTTTTCAGAATATCATGAACATTTTGGTTGGTATAACTGATCCAGCAGCTAACCTGTTTTTTTGGCTTTGGAATATCTAAAAAAGAGAAGCCGGTTATTTCTTCATCACCGGGTTGTTCTTCCATTTTGGTATAGTCCAGACTGCGGCCATCAATACGGGGAGGGGTGCCGGTTTTTAGCCGGTCGCTTTCAAAGCCCAGGGAAACCAGTTGTTCGGTAATGCCGGTTGCTGCTTTTTCTGCAGCACGACCACCACCAAAGTTTTTATCGCCTATATGAATGATACCATTTAAAAAGGTACCATTGGTAAGCACTACGGCTTTGGATTTTATTTCATGTCCCAGGCCGGTGATAACACCACAGGCACGGCCATCTTTTATTACCAGTCCTTTTACCATATCCTGGTAAAAATCTACATTCGGTGTTTGTTCCAGCATTTCCCGCCAGGTGGTGGCAAATAACATGCGGTCGTTTTGGGTACGGGGACTCCACATGGCTGGTCCTTTGGAACGGTTCAGCATCCTGAACTGGATCATACTTTTATCGGTAACAATACCGGAGTAACCACCCATGGCATCAATCTCTCTCACAATTTGTCCTTTGGCAATACCACCCATGGCCGGGTTGCAGCTCATTTGAGCAATGGTCTGCATATTCATGGTTACCAATAAAACTTTTGAACCCATATTGGCAGCAGCGGCAGCAGCTTCACAGCCTGCATGTCCTGCACCAACAACAATTATATCATATTCTGGAAACATAGCTGCAAAGGTAGTAATACCTGTTATATTATAGGTATAGGGTTAATTGACAGTTCGGTTATCTAAACAAGCAATCAGGGCTTAAAGTTTTTAAGGAAGTTAACTTCCTGGTTTACCTGTTCTACTGTTCTGCCACTGTTTAATAATTCAAATTCGAAGGAAGAATAGTCCTGTATCATTTCCAGGTAATCTTTATGGGTATTAATAAATTCCTGCTGGGCCTGGGTACTAACAAATTCAGACAACTGGATTGTATCAATCTTTTCCAATAATTCCCGGCACATAAAGTACCCGGTAGTATCATATAGCTTTTGAAAGTAAGCTTTAGCGGCTAATACATCCAAGCGATGCCCCCTGTTTTTATTTAATAAGATAGATTCTACACGGAGATTTGTAAAATTCCAGCAGAGTTTCATATCGTTTTCATTATAATAATCGAAGTATGCAACAGGAATAAGGTGATCGAATTGCCAGGCCTGGCCAAAATTGTCCCAGTTTTGTTCTTCAGAAAACTGGTATTGAAACCAGGAACGCATATTATTACTATCTAAACCAAAGTAAGGGGCATACTCAATACATGGATTCTGTTCTAAAACATACCGCCGCAGGTTGATTTGCCATTTCCTTTTCTCCCTTACGTGAAGTTGTTCAGGGGTGTCTTCCTGTTTCTGGTATTTCTTTCTTGGCTTCATAACGTTGTTTGTGTAAAGATACGTGTTTCACATGACACTGTTTCAACTTGAAACAGTGTCATGTGAAACAATGAATATGCTCCACGGAGTTGATTGTATAATATTTTACTGTTTAGAGGAGGATTATATTTAGTACGTCAGGATACAAAAGAACTATTTTTAAAAAGCCTTATGTTTTTATATAGCTGAAAGGCTGCCCGATTGCAGTGTAAAGCCCGGTGAAGGTTTGAGGTATGGGTTAGTGCCGGACTTGTAACGGAAAGCGGGGACTGAAGCTGAGGGAAGAAGTGAAGTTGAGAGCCCCGGAAAAGGGAAAGAATATAGTATTAAGTACAGAGTATATGGATAATAGACAGGATAAAGAGAGTAGTAATATATAAATGGATAAAAGAGGAGTAAAAAAAGAAGGGTATAATATTATATACCCCTGGATATTATTTGGTAAAGTACAGATCAAGGTACTTATTCTCCATTTCCCGCATTTTCTTTTCCTCCTTTGCCGTTTTATCGCCATAGCCACAAAGGTGTAAAGCGCCGTGAAACATGACCCGGTGCAGTTCTTTATAAAAGGAAATGCCTGATTGCCGGGCATTGTCCTTTACCCTTTCCACGCTGATATATACATCGCCCTGGG
>CAYUMH010000141.1:0-11579 GCA_964445775.1 uncultured Terrimonas sp. | reverse complement strand
GGTCAGCGGGTACATATACCCCTGCCATTACATATGGCAGGGGTATATGTCCTGTAGAAGGTAACAGATCGGCCATATAGACCAGCGTTTTACCTTTATATTTAATTTGCGGTAACATCATGGCGCTGGTATGTCCGTTGGCAAAACGGATACTGATGTTTTCGGAGAAGGTTATTTCACCCAAGCCTTCCGTTAGTTCCGTAGGCGTAGCCACAAATTTTAACTTGCCTGAAGCCTGGATGGGTATAATATTTTCCCGCAGGAAAGAAGCTTTCTCTCTTGCATTGGGTTCTACCGCCCATTGCCAGTGCAGTTCATTGCTCCAGTAAACGGCATTTTTAAAAGCAGGTACCAGGTTGTCACCATCCTTTTTAATGGCGCCGCCGCAGTGGTCAAAATGCAGGTGGGTTAAAAAAACATCAGTAATATCATCTGTAGTCAGTCCGGCCTGTTGTAAAGATTTTTCCAGGCTGTCATCGCCGTGCATATAGTAGTGGCCGAAGAATTTTGCATCCTGCTTATCCCCCATGCCCGTATCAATTAATATTTTCCGGTCGCCTTCTTCAATTAATAAACAACGCAGGGCCCAGCTGCACATATTGTTTTCATCGGGCGGGTTTAATTTGCTCCAGATACTTTTGGGTACCACGCCAAACATCGCACCACCATCCAGTTTAAAGTAACCTGCATTAATAACCGTAAGTTTCATATGACGAATATTTTCCGGCTGTGCCGGGTTAAACATTTTATTTTCATTCCTGCCCCGGGTTCAACGCTCCCAGTAACGATTCTTTTTTCTGTTTGATCCAGGCCAGGTAGAGCCAGAAAAAACCAATAGCGAAGAACACGATCAATGATAATACCGAGTATTTCATATTGCCCGTCAGCTCATCAATATAACCAAAACTGAATATACCGATAACAATGGCAATTTTTTCCGTTACATCGTAGTAGCTGAAGAAAGAGGCCGTATCTTTTGTTTCGGGCATGAGCTTGGCATAGGTAGAGCGGCTCAGGGATTGTATGCCCCCCATTACCAGGCCTACGCCGATAGCCAGTGCATAGAAACAATATTCAACCGGCGCCTGCATATGCTGGAAGCTGGCAGTATAGGTATCAATTTCCTGTTGTTTGGCAGTAAAGGCAGCTGATTTTTCCATTAACAGATCTCTTTCTTTTACCATCTCACGCACTTTATCATGATAGGGATTTAAAGGAGCTGCCATATTAGCGGTATAGAAAGCCGCCAGGCAAATGATCACCCAAAAAGCAACTACCCCCATTAACACTTTTAAATTACCGTATACGGCTGATAATTTTGACATACCCCAGGCACCCAGCACCGCTACCAGTTGTATCAGTACAACGGTTAATATTAATTTAGTGGAAGGAAGGTTGAGCACTTTACTGCCAAAGATGGTAGCTGCCAGCATAACGGTTTGTACACCCATGCTGTAAAAGAAAAAGCCGCGTAAAAAACGTTTCAGCACCGGCAATTTTACTACCTGGTGATACACCTTTTTTATCTCTATAAAACCATCTTTTAATACATTACCCTTTTTAGCCGGTTTAATAGTTGTTTGCGGTAACCGGGCAAAAGTTATCTGCGCAAAACCCACCCACCAAAAGCCTACCAGTAAAAAAGTGATCCGGCTGGCCATACCAGCATCAGCTAAAGTAAGTACCAGGCCAAAACCGATGAGCTGCATCAGCACACTACCCACATACCCAAAGGAAAAACCACGGGCACTGATCCTGTCCCTGTCTGCAGGAGCAGCTATTTCCGGTAAATAAGCATTATAAAATACCAGGCTGCCTACATACCCCATGGCCGCCATCATAAAAGCAATAATGCCTAACCCCAATGTATCTTCTTTAAAAAAGAATAACATGGAACAGCCCAATGCGCCCATATAACAGAAGAACTTCATGAAATTTTTCTTACTGCCCCGTGTATCGGCAATGGAGGTGAGGATGGGGTATAATAAGGCAACAAATAAATAAGAGGCTGCCAGGGTGTAGTCGTATAAAGAAGAGTTCACAAAACTCCGGCCCAGGAACTGCACCTTATGCTCATCCGTTGAACCCTTGGTAACGGCTAAAAAGTATAAGGGAAAAAAGGTGGTGGTAATAACCAGGTTGTAAACAGAGTTTGCCCAATCGTACATGGCCCAACCGTTCACAACTTTTTTTGAAGCTGTTTGCATGGTGTATGCTTTAGGTAAAAATAGGGAATTAATGAGAAACTGTCTCTATGTGCTGATCAGTTGTTGTTGAATGGATGATCAAGCGGGAGTTGGAGTTATGAATTAGGAATTAGGAATGATGAATTATGAATGTGGAATGATGAGTTATGAATGATGAATGTGAAATGCATTAGTGTTCAATGATATTGAATGCAAACAGCGCTAACAGGATGATGCCGGCAATGATACGGTACCAGCCGAATACTTTAAAGCCATATTTTTTCAGGAAGCTGATAAAGAATTTAATAGCCAGGATAGCTACCACAAAAGCCACTATATTGCCGGTAATAAAAGCGGTGATATTTTCCTGCGAGGACAGGATGATATCAAATCCCTTTACCGGCGCAGCATCAGTTCCCCAGTTTTTAAGGAACAGTGAGTAGCCGGATGCGGCACACATGGTAGGCACCGCCAGGAAGAAAGAAAATTCGGCCGCCACATTACGGGTCATTTTTTGCTGCATACCGCCAATGATAGAAGAAGCACTGCGGCTTACACCCGGTATCATGGCCAGGCATTGCCATAAGCCGGTCATAAATGCATTACCATAAGATATCTGCTCATCACGGTGTATCCGCGGATTATTGAATGCCCTGTCTACAAATAGTAAAATGATACCGCCCAGGAGTAAAGACACGGCTACTACAACAGGACTTTCCAGTAAAGCATCAATTTGATCGGAGAAAAAATAACCTAATAGTAATGCGGGCAATACACCCACTACCAGTTTGGCATAGAACTGCCATTCGTTGAATTTGAAAAATTTACGCCAGTACACCAATACTACCGCGAGTATGGCCCCCAGTTGTATGGCCACTTCGAACAGTTTGGTGAATTCTTCCTTATGAATACCTAAAAAAGAGCTGGCAATGATCATATGCCCGGTAGAAGATACCGGCAGAAATTCTGTTAACCCTTCAATTATAGCTATAATAATAGCATCGATAATGCTCATAGTGGGTAATAAAAGGGGGCTCGCTTATTTTTTTGCTGTTTTAAAAATAGCGAACACCTCAATAGCCAGGCCCAGTAAGATAACGATAGGCGCTACCGTGATACGGGTTTTGCTGTACACTTCCTCCTTATTAAATACAGCAGGATCGGCGCTGGCGCCACCACTCATTAAAAACATACCAATGGCGATCACCACAATGCCAATCAGCATCCAGATATAGTTATCCTTGGTAAACATGGCTTCCTTAGCATTAGCTTCTGACATATTTGTTTGTTTTTAGGGTTGCAATATAATAAAAACGGGGCTAAAAGAGATGAATCCTTTGCCCCGTCGTGATTTATAATTCAGTAAGGACTAATATAAGTCGTCCAGCTTCATTTTCAGGTATTTAGTAACGCTTCGATTGGTGCTGAACAGGCTAATAAGGATGCCCAGCAGGATGAGGATGCCAAATAACATGACCAGCATACCATTATCGCGGATGGTTTTAAAATCGGGGATCTGGCTTTCGGCTAAAATTACCAGCAAATAAACAGCCACCGAGGCAATTACCCCGCCAATGGCTCCATTGATGATGGCCCTGATATTCATAGGGCGGGCAATAAAACTGCGGGTTGCGCCCACCATTTGCATGGTTTTAATAAGAAAACGGTTACTGAACATGGCCAGTTTAATGGTATTATCGATCAGGATGATCACCACAACAGCCAGGATAATAGCAAAAACGATCATCCAGATACTGATCACCCGGATATTATAGTTCATTTTACCCACCAGTATTTCCGGATATTCCACATCACTTACATAGGTCTGCTCCTTTAAATCGGCCTTGATAGCAGCCAGTGAGTCGGTTTGTAAATAACTGTTCTTAACCTTGAAGAATATAGCATTGGGCAGCGGGTTATAGTCTAAAATTTTATCCCAGCTGGTATTACCGTCTGCAATAAATATTTTCTTTCCCTCTTCCTTGTTTACATATTTGATCGTTTTTACATAGGGTTTGGCAGAAATATATTCCATGAGCGCCACACTGTCTTTAGGGTTCAGATCGCCGCGCAGGTAGGTACGCACTTCCACACTTTCCTTAAAGTAATTACCTAGTTTGTTTGCATTAATTACCAGCCAACCTACCAGGCCCAGTACAAACAGTACCAGGGTTACCCCTAATATGGACATAAAGTAAGAAGGTTTGCCACGCTTAATGGAAGCTTTGTTAGGGCTTGACATAAGTGAATAATCTTTTAAAATGAATGGGTTGTCGCAAATTTAGCGGATAAAGCGCTACAATCAGTATTTTTGCTGCCATTTTAACGCCCATACGGGCGGCTTATTGTAAAATGCTGCGTGTAAACTGTTAAAAGAAGTTTAAGGATGGAGGTTAATTAGCTGATTTGATAATGTGCTGATGTGCTAGTGAGGACAATTTGACAATTAGGTAATTTGAAAATTTGGTAATGAAGATTGGCCAATAGCATTGATGCACTCCGATTAAAATACGGAGTACTGCATTTTTGGCCAATAGCATTGATGCAGTACAAGAGTGCGACGCAACAGCAGCCTGATCAGGGCGGGAACGATGACAACAAAAAAATAAAAATAAAACAGGTCAGGGTTCATACCCGGACAGCAGTTAAACCCTTTAGCAAGGGGTACCGGAGGCTTTTATGGAATATAATTTTAGAGACATTGAGAAGAAATGGCAGCAGGACTGGCGTGAAACACACGCCTACCGTGTGCCGAATGAAAGTGATAAACCCAAGTATTATGTGCTGGACATGTTCCCTTACCCGAGTGGTGCAGGATTACATGTGGGACACCCGCTGGGATATATTGCCTCGGATATTTATGCCCGTTATAAAAGACTGAAAGGTTTTAATGTATTACACCCGATGGGGTATGATGCTTTTGGCCTGCCTGCCGAACAGTATGCCATTGATCATGGTGTGCACCCGGCCGTATCTACCCATGCCAATATTATTAATTTCCGTTCGCAGCTGGATAATATAGGTTTTTGTTTTGACTGGGACCGTGAAGTACGTACCAGCGATCCGCAGTATTATAAATGGACACAGTGGATTTTTTTACAATTGTTCAACAGTTTTTTTAACCGGCTTACCAATAAAGCTGAAAGCATTGACAGCCTGGTTAAAGCTTTTGAAGCTGAGGGCAATGCCAGCCATGTAATGCCCGGCAGCGCCTTTGCGCCCAACAGTTTTACCGCTGAAGAGTGGAAAGGTTTTGATGCCAAAACACAGCAGGATATTTTAATGCAGTACCGCCTGGCCTTTTGTGGTTATGGCGAAGTAAACTGGTGCGAAGCACTGGGTACTGTATTGGCAAACGACGAGGTAATTAACGGTGTAAGTGAGCGTGGCGGTTACCCGGTAGTAAAAAAGAAATTACGCCAGTGGTACCTGCGTATAACGGAGTATGCCGACCGTTTACTGGAAGGTTTACAAACCGTTGATTTCAGCGATGCCATGAAGGAGATGCAGAGCAACTGGATCGGTAAATCGTCCGGTGCAGAGATTGAGTTTGCCGTTAAGGACAGTGCAGAAAAATTAAAAGTGTATACCACCCGCCCGGATACCATTTTTGGGGTGGATTTTATGGTAATAGCACCCGAGCATGATATAGTAAGTAAGATCGTTACAGTTGAACAGCAATCTGCGGTTGAGATATACCTGGATTATGTAAACAGCCGCAGTGAAAGAGAGCGGATGGCCGAGAAGAAGATCAGCGGTGTGTTTACCGGCGCTTATGCCCTGAACCCTTTTGACGGCCGCCAGATACCGGTTTGGATCAGTGAGTATGTACTGGCCGGTTATGGTACCGGTGCTATTATGGCCGTACCCTGCGGTGATGAACGCGATTTTAAATTTGCACAACATTTTCATATACCGGTGACCAATATTATCGGCAGCCATTTTAATGGCGAGGAAGCGAATGCCACAAAAGATGCGGTGTTAGAAAACTCCGGATTTTTAACCGGCATGGTGATGCGTGAAGCAATGGAAGCCGCCATTACCCGCATTGAAGCAGATGGTATTGGTACCCGTAAAAGAAATTATAAGATGCGTGATGCGGCATTCAGCCGCCAGCGTTACTGGGGTGAGCCCTTCCCTATTACCTGGAGTAATGGTGTGGCCCGTGCATTGCCTGAAAGTGAATTACCATTAGAACTGCCGCAGGTAGAAACCTATAAACCCGGTCCGGAAGGAGAAGGCCCGCTGGCCAATATTCCTGAATGGGTAAGCCGTGAGCTGGAAACCAATACCATGCCCGGTTATGCCGGATCGTCCTGGTATTTTTTACGTTATATGGACCCGCATAACGAAAATGCTTTTTGTGACCGCAGCATATCGGATTACTGGGGCCAGGTTGACCTGTATATTGGCGGAACGGAACATGCGGTGGGCCATTTGTTGTACAGCCGTATGTGGACGAAGGCCTTGTATGATTTAGGTTATATAGGTTTTGATGAGCCGTTTAAACGGCTGGTAAACCAGGGTATGATACAGGGCAGCAGCCGCTTTGTGTACAGGGTGCGTGCTACCAATAAGTTTGTATCGCATGGTTTAAAAGATAAGTACGAAACCGACGAGATACATGTGGATGTAAATTTTGTGGATGGTGTAGAGCTTGACCTAGATGCTTTCAGAAGCTGGAGGGAAGAGTACAGTAATGCCGAGTTTATACTGGAAGATGGTAAATATATATGTGGTACGCTTACCGAGAAGATGAGTAAACGCCTGTATAATACCGTTAACCCCGATGACCTGGTACATAAGTACGGCGCTGATACATTCCGTATGTACGAAATGTTCCTTGGCCCGGTTGAGATGAGCAAACCCTGGGATACCAAGGGCATTGAAGGTGTGCACCGCTTTTTGAAAAAACTGTGGCGTTTATTCTTTGATGAATTAAAAGGCAAACAGTGGAACGAAGAGAAAGCAACAGAAGCAGAATTAAAAGTATTACACAAAGCGATTAAACAGATTGAGGACGTTACCGAACGTTTTAGCTTTAATACCGGTGTGAGTGGTTTTATGATCGCGGTAAATGAGTTATCGGAGCTGAAATGTCATAAGCGTGAGATACTGGAGCCTGTACTTGTTTTACTTGCACCTTATGCGCCGCATATTGCAGCGGAGTTGTGGAGCTTGTTAGGCAATACCAGTTCGGTATTAGATGCCCCCTACCCCGTATTTGAGCAAAAGTATGTTACCGAAAGCTCGAAGGAGTACCCTATTTCCATTAACGGTAAGTTACGCACTACCATGGTGATTGCCCTGGATGCCGCACAGGCAGAGGTGGAAGCCCTGGTACTGGGGAATGAGGTTGTACAAAAATGGCTGGAAGGAAAAGCACCGAAGAAAATAATATTTGTAAAAGGCAAGATGATCAATGTGGTGATATAAACCATGACTATAAAAAAGTAAAGGCGGTTCATGTGAACCGCCTTTTTTATGTTTTACCTCAAAGGATCATTTCTTTATAAATTGCCAATGATCTTTTCCTGAAACGCTTTCATTTCTGTTTCGCTGAAGCTCATTTTAGCCTGGGTAAAGTTCAGGTCGTTGGCATTATTAATAGGTATAAGGTGTACATGCGCATGGGGTACTTCAATGCCTACCACACTGATGCCACACCGTTTGCAATCAAATGATTTTTCAATAGCCCTGGCAACGGGTTGGGCAAACTGCAGTATCTCCGCCAGATAATCTGCCGGCAGATCGAAGAGTTTATCCACTTCAATTTTAGGTACTACCAGCACATGGCCTGCACGCAAAGGAAATACATCCAGGAACGCAATGAATTTATCGTTCTCCGTTATTTTATAGGACGGAATTTCGCCGGTAATAATTTTAGTAAACACGCTCATACAAAATATTTAATGCCGGTAAAGTTAGGGCAAAATATTTAGCCGTTGCAGGATAGCTTTGTTGTACGGACACAACAGTTTCACCGTTACTGACCATGCAATAACGATGCAGCTACGATATGACGCATATAAAAAAAGGCCGGTATTAACCGGCCTTTGATCTTTTGTTGCGGTTTATTATATCGTAATATCTTCAATCTTGAATTTGATTACTCCGGCCGGTGCATTTACCTCGGCGGTTTCTCCCACTTGTTTACCCAGTACGCCTCTACCTATCGGGGAGCTAACAGATATTTTACCTAATTTCAGGTCGGCTTCGTTTTCGCTTACCAACTGGTATGTCACCTGTTTTTTGGTTTTCAGGTTGGTCATGGTAACCTTGGTAAGAATAGATACTTTACTGGTATCAATTGACGTTTCGTCAATGATACGTACGTTGGCAAGTGCACCTTCCAGTTGTGCAATTTTAGCTTCCAGCAAACCCTGGGCCTCTTTGGCCGCATCGTACTCTGCATTTTCCTTTAAATCCCCTTTTTCCCTGGCTTCAGCAATAGCACGGCTGGCCGCAGGCCTGTCTACAGTGCGGAGCTTGTGTAACTCCTCTTTCATTACCTCTAGCGTCTCTTTGGTAACATATTGTATGCCACTCATAAAAAACCTCCTTTAATAAAAAATAAAAAAATAACAACGCCTCGGTGTTTCACCGAAGCGTTGCACTATTGGGTTGTATTTGTACAAAGTTACTAAAGTAATCGGGTTTTCCAAATAATCTTGGTTTTTAACATAAGCTTGCCAATTAATGACAAAACCATTGCAAAAAACTGTTATTGGATGGCCCTGATCTTTTTATACAGGATTTCACTCATTTTATAATGAGCTTCATGCGTATACCCTGCTATATGCGGTGTTACCAGTACATTATGATAGCTCAGCAATTGTTGTAGTTGTTTATTCTCTGCAGGTGTATAGGTTTTTAAGTTCTCGTTTTCCAGCACATCCAATGCCGCGCCGGCTACTTGTTCATACTCCAGGGCCTGCAGTAAAGCAGCTGTATCAATTACCTTACCGCGGGAGGTATTGAGGATGTATGGTTTTTGCTCCAATGCATTAAAGAATTTTGTATCGGCCATATGTTTGGTCTCAACAGTCAATGGTAAATGAAAGCTGATGACCTGTGCATACCTTGCTATCTGCTCCAGGTTAGCTTCTTTGATATATCCGCCACCAAAGCCAGCACGGTATTTATCGTAAGCAAGAACAGTTACATCAAAGGGCTGCAGGAGTTTAGCTAAGGCTTCCCCCGTATTACCGAAGCCAATAATGCCAACTGTTTTACCGGTGAGTTCAATACCACGGTTTTCATCCCTTAGCCAGATGCCCTGTTTCACTTCAGCAGTAGCCCTTGACAGGTTGTTGATGAGCTGTAATAACATACCAAGCCCCTGCTCGGCCACTGCCGTGCGGTTACCTTCAGGACTGTTGACACAAATAATTTTTTTAGTAGCTGCATAAGCCACATCAATATTCTCCATGCCACTGCCCAACCGGCCTATCCACTTTAAGTTGTTAGCCGCATCCAGCAAATGTTTATCAACTAAAATACGGGTGGTAAGTACCAGGCCCGTCAGTGTATCGATCTGTGCATAGAGTTCATCGTATGTGATCTGTGGCTGGTAAGCCACTTCATATCCTTCATTTGTTAAAGCCCGGGACAAGTATTCGTGCGCATTGCCCGTAATAATCACCTTATGTTTCAAGTTAGTTGGTTTTCATGTTAAAGGTAAGACGGGCAAAATCATCAATACTTAATTGTTCGGCCCGTTTATTAAAAATATCATCCTGTAAAGCTGTATCGGTAAATAAGGAACGTGTAGCATTACGTAAGGTTTTACGGCGCTGGTTAAATGCCGCTTTTACCAATGTAAAAAAGTGTTTTTCGCTCAACATGGCCGGTACATCATTACGCAGTGTAAGACTGATAACCCCGCTTTTTACTTTGGGTGGCGGGTTAAAACTATTTTCACTTACATCGAACAGATAATCCACTTTATAAAAAGCCTGTATCAATACACTGATGACGCCATATATTTTTGACCCTTCTTTAGCTGCTACCCTTTGCGCCACCTCTTTCTGGAACATGCCTACTATCCAGGGAACCTGCTGCCGCCAGTCCAGTACTTTAAAGAGTATCTGTGTGCTGATATTGTAAGGAAAGTTCCCGATCACTGCAAAACTGCCGGTGAACGGCGCATCAATATCCAGGAAGCTCTGGTTAATGATCCTGTCTTTGAGTACCGGATAAGTAGCCTGTAAATAGGTCACTTTTTCTTCGTCCAGCTCTACCGCCTTAAAATCAATACCCGGCAGCTGAATTAAGTATTTGGTAATAGCGCCACCGCCGGGACCTACTTCCAATAGTTGTGTAAAAGTTTTTTGCTGTAAAGCATCAATGATCTTACGACAAATATTTTCGTCCTTTAAAAAGTGCTGGCCCAAAGACTTTTTGAGTGTGTACATGGGACAAAGATAATACGAAAAAGGTCGCCCAACTGAGCGACCTTTTTTGCAATTTAAACAGGTACGGTTAAAATAATGAAGGCAACAATGCAATTACCGGGCAGCTGCTCTTTTATTGTTTCACAAATTTTTCGGTAGCTACAATTTTGTTGTCCTTATTTACCAGGCGTAAGATGTATATATTAGCCGGTAGTTCTTTTATATTGAAGGAGATAGTACCATTGTTAGCTGCCACATCGGTTTTTACATACACCATTTTACCGCTGATATCGGTTACCTGCAAGAGTAGTTTTTCCGGCGCCGGTGTAACTACCCTTATATGCAGCATATCGGTAACAGGGTTAGGGAATGTACTGATCTTAAAGGTGGTGGGTGCTTTGTTTACGGATACGTTTTTACTGTAACTGAATTTGCCGTCAATATCGTATTGTTTAATACGGTAGATATTGATACCCGTTACAGGTGAAGGATCGATAAACAGAAAAGGATTATTTTTTACCACACCGATCGGCGTATACGTTAAACCATCGATGGATTTTTCAACTTCGAAATAATTGTGTTTGTTATCCACGATTGCCTCCCATTTCACTTCCACTGTCTGGTTAGGTAATAAGTTGGCTGCAACACTTAAAAACTCCACCGGTAATGTTCTTAACGGAACGGTAGATTTAAGGATTACAAAGTTGTCGATATAAAACCCATCATCCTCTTTAAAGGAGAAGGTATCGGAAGGGGTATTATCGGAGGTAAATACCAGGCGAACCCTTAACTGTGATTGGCCAAGGTAGGCTGTAAGATCGAACATTTCTTTTGTCCAGTCTTCCCGGATACCCGTGAGTGCCGGCTGTCCGTCAATAGTACTTCCATCAACCGTTCCCGGCTCCTGGATAGTGTATTTACCGGAGATAGGAACCCAGGTAACGCTATCGGTAGATACCTGTACCTGTAATTTATCATGAAAATTTTCGGCCTTGTG
>CAYUMH010000140.1:3076-11632 GCA_964445775.1 uncultured Terrimonas sp. | reverse complement strand
CGGCAGCCCTGTGCTGGTAAAAAATGTTGCCACCGTTAACGAAGCCAGTGCCCCCCGTGTAGGCCAGGTAGGTTTAAATGATAATGACGATGTGGTGGAAGGTATTGTGGTAATGCGTAAAGATGAAAACCCTACCAATGTATTAAAAGCCCTGAAAGAAAAGATAAACCAGCTTAATACCGAAGTGCTTCCAAAGGATGTAAAGATGGTCACCTTTTACGACCGGGATAACCTGATGCAATATTGTACCGATACGGTAATGAATAACCTGCTGGAAGGTATTATACTGGTAACGGCCATCGTGTTCCTGTTTATGGCCGATTGGCGTACGACGGTGATCGTGTCCATTATCATTCCGCTTTCCCTGCTCTTTGCTTTTTTATGTTTAAAGTTAAAAGGCATGAGCGCTAATCTTATTTCACTTGGCGCTATTGACTTTGGTATCATCATTGACGGGGCCGTGGTGATGGTGGAAGGTTTGTTTGTGGCACTCGATCATAAGGCGGTTAAGGTGGGGATGCCGGCCTATAACAAACTATCCAAACTGGGCTTAATTAAAAAATCGGGAACAGAAATGGGTAAAGCTGTTTTCTTTTCCAAACTCATCATCATTACCGCCCTAATCCCTATTTTCTCTTTTGAAAAAGTGGAAGGTAAAATGTTCTCGCCCCTGGCCTGGACATTAGGGTTTGCTTTGTTAGGCGCCCTGATCTTCACCCTTACCCTGGTACCCGTATTATGTTCCATCCTGCTGCGCAAAAATGTACGGGAAAAAAACAACTGGTTTGTTAACCAGATCAACCGGGGTGTAGAAAAATCCTTCCGCTGGACCTTTAAACGCAAGTGGCTGACACTTGGTACCGGCCTGGCCATTATGCTGGCATCTTTTTTCTCTATGCGTTGGGTGGGTACCGAGTTTTTACCGCAGCTGAATGAAGGGGCTTTATGGATAACGGCCGAGATGCCCATGACCCTCTCGCTTACAGAAAGTAATAAAATTACCAACGAGCTGAAGAAAGAGCTGCGTTCTTTCGATGAGGTATCGCAGGTATTATCGCAGGCAGGCAGGTCCAATGACGGCACCGACCCTAATGGTTTTTATTTTGTTCAGTTCCAGGTGGACCTGAAACCGGCCAAACAATGGAAACGGAAAATATCACAGGAAAGGCTGGTGGAAGAGATGGATAAAAAACTATCGCATTACCAGGGCATCGTGTACAACTATTCACAACCGATATCTGATAATGTAAGTGAGGCGGTGGCCGGCTTTAAAGCATCCAATGGTATTAAAGTAATTGGTAACGACCTGGCAACACTGGAGAAGATCGCCGAGGAAGTGATTGAGAGCATTAAAGATGTACCGGGTGTAAAAGACCTGGGCCTCATCCGTAATATCGGGCAGCCCGAGATCAGTATTGAACTGGATGAAGAAAAGATGGCTATCTATGGTGTGAATAAAGCCGATGCACAAGCCGTTATTGAAATGGCCATCGGCGGTAAAACTGCCACTTCTAAATATGAAGGTGAAAGAAAATTTGATATCCGTATCCGCTACCAGGAGGAATACCGTAAAACGGAGGACGAGATCGGTAATATCATGGTGCCAACCATCCGTGAAGAAAAGATACCGATCAAGGAGATCGCCAATATTAAAACCGTTACCGGCCCTGCTTTTGTGTACCGCGAAAATATGCAGCGTTTTATCGGCGTAAAGTTTTCGGTACGGGAACGAGACCTTGGCAGCACCATTGCCGATGCTCAGAAAGTAGTGACCGAAAAGATCAGCCTGCCCGCCGGTTACAGTATTAGCTGGACAGGTGAATTTGAAAACCAGGTGCGGGCCACCAAACGATTAAGTATGGCCGTACCCATCAGCCTCGTAGCCATCTTTATCCTGCTGTTCATTATGTTTGGCAATGTAAAAGATGCGGGCATTGTACTGATCAATGTACCTTTTGCTTTAATAGGCAGCATACTTGCCTTACATATTACCGGTATCAACTTTGGTATCTCGGCCGGTGTGGGCATGATTGCCCTGTTCGGCATCTGTGTACAAAATGGAGTGATACTGATATCGGAGTTCAATAAAAAACTGGCCCAGAAAATGAGCCTGGATAAAGCCATACTGGAAGGCATTAAAGTGCGTACGCGGCCGGTGGTGATGACTGCCTTAATGGCGGCTTTAGGCCTGTTACCGGCGGCCCTTTCCAGCGGCATCGGCTCCGAAGCCCAGAAACCACTGGCCATTGTGATCATCGGCGGATTAATCACCGCCACCATACTCACCTTATTGGTATTCCCGATCATCTATTGGTTATTCTATCGCAGAACTTATGCGTATTCCCGATAAGGATGTTGTAAAACCAACAATGCCCGTCTGTAAAAGGCGGGCATTGTTATTTTGGGGCAGAAAGCGGAAAGCGCAATGCTGAATGCCAAAAGCTAAAGGCTGAAAGCAGCGTACTTACTATGAACTATTTTCCTTTCACTAACCTCTTGAACTTTTGAACCTTGAACTTTTTGAACCTCTCCTCTATGATCCATTAACTATGAACTATCCCCTATCCCTCTCCTTTCAACTTCTTCCGCCTTAACCTGCTTAATGTTTCCTCGGTAATACCCAGGTAAGAAGCCACATATTTTAAGGGCAGCCGGTTTAATAACTCGGGTCGGGTATTTAAAAAATGCTCGTATTTTTTTTCAGCACTTGGAATACGGGAAATGATGGACCGTTCTTCCGAATCGGAATAATAGTCTTCCAGAATAATGCGTCCCACCACATTCATCTCCAGGAAATTTTCGTACATGTAGCGTACGGTGTCGTAGGTCATCACCATCACTTCACAATCTTCCAGGGCCTGGATACTTTCTACTACCGGCACCTGCGATTTCATACTTTTTACAGAAGTGATGATCTCGTTCTCGGGATTGATCCAGATGGTCACTTCCTTACCATCGTAAACAATAAAAGCCCGCATAATGCCTTTGAGCAGGAAATAATAATTACTGCAAATGTCACCGCTTTTGAGAATGATCTTGTTTTTCTTAACTTTTAAAAATTGTGAGTTCTCTCTTAAATAGTCCTGCAGTTCCTGGCTGATAGGATAAAGTGAGCGCATAAAATCCACCAGGGCCTGAGCGCCCAGCTCGGCCTGAAGATTTTTTTTGTCTTTTTTAATCATAGATTATATCCAAAATTTAACAAACGGAAATTAGATACCTGCTTTCAGCTCAGCCATCTTTTTTAAGACATTGGGGGTCTTAAATCCGTTGAATTCCACCCAGAAAAGTAAAATTGTATGTAAACTTACTGAAAATATACAAATACTTTTTGTTATCAATGCATGAATAATTGGTATTCAGCATATAAGAGGCAAAATGGGGATAACGGCCTGATAATCCTTTTCCACTTGCTTATTTGTACCCATATTAAATTTCTTCTTTACCTTGCACCCCATTTCCAGTTAAAAACGGATACAGATCCGTTAAAAAAAACATAGGAACTGTTTTATAAACCCGCTTTTTTTGTACCTCGGTTGAATCGGGTTTTTATTTAAAAAATATTTATGACAAAACAGGAATTACGTAAACAACAGGCCCTGGAATATCATGCAAAGGGCCGCCCGGGAAAAATTGAAGTAATACCCACCAAAGAAGCAAAAACACAACGCGATCTATCACTGGCCTACTCACCCGGCGTTGCAGAACCTTGTAAAGAAATAGCAGCAAATAAAGAAGATGTTTATAAATACACTGCCAAGGGCAACCTGGTAGCGGTGATCAGTAATGGTACAGCCGTTTTAGGCCTGGGTAATATTGGTCCCGAAGCCGGTAAACCCGTAATGGAAGGTAAGGGTGTATTATTTAAAATTTTTGCAGACATTGATGTATTTGATATTGAGATAGCCGAAACCGATCCCGAGAAATTTGTACAGATCGTTAAAGCATTAGAACCCACTTTCGGTGGTATTAACCTGGAAGATATTAAAGCACCTGAGTGTTTTTATATTGAACAGGGACTGCGCAAAAGAATGGATATACCGGTAATGCACGACGACCAGCATGGAACGGCTATTATCAGTGCAGCAGCTTTGTTAAATGCGCTGGAATTACAAAAGAAAAAAATTGAAAAGGTAAAGATCGTGGTAAATGGCGCCGGAGCCGCTGCCATGGCCTGTGTATTATTATATGTATCGCTGGGAGCCAAACCGGAAAACTTTACCATGTTTGACCGGACCGGTGCCCTGCACCAGGGACGTACAGACCTGGATGATTTTAAAAAACCATTTGCCACGGCAAAAGGTGAGACCACACTGGAAGAGGCCATGAAGAACGCTGATGTGTTCATTGGTTTAAGCGCCGGTAATACGGTAACAAAAGCAATGGTGAAATCGATGGCCAAGAATCCCATTGTATTTGCCATGGCCAACCCAGATCCCGAGATCAGCTGGGAGGACGCCACATCAGTTCGTAAAGATGTGATCATGGCAACCGGCCGCAGCGATTATCCCAACCAGGTAAATAACGTATTAGGTTTCCCTTATATCTTCAGAGGTGCATTGGACGTAAGGGCCAAACAGATCAACGAAGAAATGAAACTGGCTGCCGTTAGAGCCTTGGCCGATCTGACCAAAACACCGGTTCCCGATATGGTGAACCTGGCCTACAACGAAAAGACCATTACGTTTGGTCCGGATTATATTATTCCCAAACCCCTTGACCCCCGTTTATTGGCAACAGTTGCCCCTGCTGTGGCAAGAGCCGCTATCGATTCAGGAGTGGCCCAGCATCATATTACCGACTGGGAAAGTTATGCCAACAGCCTTAACCAGCGCCTGGGTATTGACAACCAGGTATTGCGTGTATTAGGTAACAGGGCCCGTAAAGACCCCAAACGTATAGTATTTGCAGAAGCCGATAATATCAAGATATTAAAAGCAGCTCAGATCGTTTTTGATGAAGGTATTGGTTACCCCATTTTATTAGGTGAGGAAACAAAAATCAGGAAGATCGCTGAAGCTAATAAAATTGATGTTTCGGACATGCCCATCTTTGATCCGCGCAGCGATGAGATGGAAGAAAAAAGAAACCAATACGGTGAACTGTTTTTTAAAAAACGCAGCCGCAGGGGTTTCAATGCTTACGAGTCTAAAAAGATCATGAAGGACCGTAACTATTTTGGTTGTATGATGGTGGAATTTGGCGATGCCGATTGTATGATATCGGGTTTAACCAAAAACTATCCTGATACTATCAGGCCTGCCCTGCAAACCATTGGTACCGAAGACGGCGTTAACCGTATTGCCGGCATGTACCTGATGATGACCAAAAAAGGCCCCTTATTTTTAGCAGATACCACTGTTAACTTTAACCCTACTGCCGAAGAGCTGGCCGAAATTGTATTACTGGCAGCCAAAGAAGTAAAACTCTTTAATATTGTTCCGCGTATCGCCATGTTAAGCTATTCTAACTTTGGCAGCAGCAATTCACCCGAAGCAGCCCTGGTTGCAAAAGCCCGCAAAATTGTAAAAGAAAAAATGCCTTCCCTTATTGTGGATGGTGAAATGCAGGCAAATGTGGCGTTTAACAACGACCTGTTAAAAGAGAACTATCCTTTCAGCGAGCTGGTGGATAAGGATGTGAATACCCTTATCTTCCCTAACCTGGCATCCGGCAATATTGCCTACAATATTTTAAAGGAAATAGGCGATTCTGACGCGATTGGCCCGATTTTGTTAGGATTAAAGAAACCGGTACATGTATTACAGCTGGGAAGTTCGGTACATAATATCGTGAACATGGCCCTGATTGCCGTTACCGATGCGCAGATAAAATGTAAATCGAGCACCACGCAGGAGGATGTTAAAAAATCCAAATGGTGGAAGAAGTTTAAAAAAGTAAGTAAAGACCTGTAACGACCGATAAAGTGCGATAAGACTCTTTACGATACATAACACATAAATTAAAGCCCTAATATCCATAGGGCTTTAATTTTAAAATGACATTGTTCGCTTGTTACTTAATCCTTATTTTTACCAATAAATCATTTTTTTGAATTTAATAACTCATATAGGCCGCTTTTTCCTGATGCTGAAAGGCATGTTTTCCAAACCGGAGAATGGCAAAATGTATTGGAAGGAGTTTATGAAGCAATGTTCGGATATCGGCATTGGTTCATTGGGCATTGTGGCTATTATTTCCACCTTTATCGGGGCGGTATCAACCATACAAACCGCCTACCAGCTGGTAAGTCCTTTATTACCTAAAACCATCATTGCCCAGATTGTACGTGATACGGTTATCCTGGAGTTTGCTCCTACCCTTACCTGTATTGTATTAGCCGGTGTGATAGGCAGTAAAATTGCCAGTGAGCTGGGTAATATGCGGGTAAGCGAACAGATAGATGCACTGGAAATTATGGGTATTAATACCAAGGCTTATTTAATTGCCCCAAAGATCGTGGCCGGTGTGTTAATGATCCCTTTATTAATTGTGATAGCCATGACCCTGGGCATCTGGGGCGGACGTGTTGCCGGCATTGCCGCTAATATCCTGTCCGGTGAAGTATATGATATGGGATTACTGGACGGCTTCAACCCCTACAATGTTTTCTTTGCCTTATTTAAAAGTTTTGTATTTGCCTTTATCAGCTGCAGTGTACCTGCCTACTTTGGTTATTATGTAAAAGGTGGCGCCCTTGAAATAGGACAGGCCAGTACCAAGGCCGTAGTGGTTAGTTGTATATTATTATTATTTGCCGACTATGTTTTATCGGCCCTGTTATTATAACGAATGGCATAAACTACATGATTGAACTGATTGACATAAAGAAAAACTTTGGCGAAAAACCCGTTATCCAGGGAGTTACTGCCACCATGAATGCGGGACAATGCAACCTGATCATTGGTGCCAGCGGCAGTGGTAAAACGGTGTTGATGAAATGTATGGTAGGTTTGTTTGAACCTGACAGCGGGGATATACTATACTCCGGTGAAAACTTTACGACCATGAACCTGGAACAAAAAACTGAGATCCGTAAAGAGATCGGCATGTTATTCCAGGGCTCGGCTTTGTTTGACAGCCAGACCGTGGAACAGAATGTTATGTTTCCCCTGGATATGTTTACCAAGGACAAATATGCTAAAAAAATTACCCGTGTAAACGAAGTATTAGCCAGGGTGAACCTGGTGGATGCCAATAAAAAATTCCCTTCCGAGTTAAGCGGTGGTATGAAAAAAAGGGTGGCCCTGGCACGTGCCATTGTACTGAACCCCAAATACCTTTTTTGTGACGAGCCTAACTCAGGTCTTGATCCGCTGACCTCCCTGGTAATTGATAAACTGATACAGGAAATAACCAAAGAATATAATATTACCACCGTTATCAATACCCACGACATGAACAGTGTAATGGAGATAGGCGATAATATTCTTTATATGCACAAAGGTTTTAAAGAATGGACGGGCAGTAATAAAGAGATCATCTTCAGCGATAATAAACTACTGAACGACTTCATCTTTGCGTCGGAGTTTTTAAAAGATGCCAAAGAAATGCGTATGATGGATGAGAACAATAAACGCAGGCAAAAAGAAGAGTAAAGAACCATCTTCCATCAACGTAATACCCCTGCCGTTCCGGTGCCTGTCCGGTTCCGCAAACGCTTTTACTTCCTTATTGACCAAACTTTACCTGCAGGCAAAAATCCCGCCACAGTTGACAATTTGTTCATAATTATTATTTGTTATTTATCATATAATGAACTTAACTTAGCCATCTAAATTTATTTTCGTTAACCTAAATTTTAAAAGATGAAAAAACTATTGGCCATAGTAGCCATTGCTGTTTTTGCCATTTCCTTCACGTCCTGCAAAAGCAAAGTAAAAGATGAAGATGTTAAAGCTGCCGTACAAACTGTACTTACAGCCAACCCCGATTACAATATGCTGGCTGTTGATGTAAAAGATGGTGTAGCCACTATTACCGGCGAAGTAAAAGATGAAACTACCCGTGCCGGCATTAACACCTCTTTAAAAGAGGTAAAAGGTGTAAAAGAAGTAGTAAATAGTGCTACCGTTACCCCTCCGCCACCGCCACCAGTGGTAACCAGCCCTGACGATACCCTGACCTCAGCCGTAAAAGATGCGTTGAAAGATCACGCAAATGTTATGGCAACTGTTGCTGATGGTGTGGTAACCTTAACCGGTACCGTAAAAAACCAGGATGAAAAAAGAACAGTACAACAAAAGATCAGTGCCCTTAAACCAAAGAGCATTGCAAACAATGTAACCATTAAATAAACACCAAAAACCTATATAAGATGGCATTACAAGATAAATACAAAGAACTGGTAGATACCGCCAATGCAGCCGGCGTTACCAATTTACAGGTAAGAGAACAGGACGGCGTTCTGTATGTGGACGGCGACGCTCCTACAGGAGCTGTTAAAGACCAGTTATGGAGTGTATACGAAAAAATTGATCCTAATTACAGCAGCAACGACCTTATCCTGAACGTGAATGCAGTAGCGGTAGAAGGCACTAAAGTAAAAGTAGTGAC
>CAYUMH010000140.1:0-3066 GCA_964445775.1 uncultured Terrimonas sp. | reverse complement strand
GACCGAATCCAGCAACCTGAATATCCGTAAAGGTCCCGGCACCGATCAGCCTATTGTAGGCAAAGCGGCGCATGGTGAGATCATTACGCTGGTAAACAAAAGCAATGACCAATGGTGGCTGGTACGTACTGATGATGGCGAAGAAGGTTATTCTTATGCCCAGTATTTAGAACCCGTACAATAAGCTTACGGTATTATATTGTAAAAAGGCTGTCAGTTTTATATTGGCAGCCTTTTTTATTTACCCTTTTTATGAACCTTTTACCATCCCGATAGTTGTAAATAACCGTGTAAATGAATAGCTTTATCTTAGTGTAATAAGATCAGGGTTGTCTGTTACCAAGGAAAGGTTTAAAAATTATCTATGCGTCGTACCTGGGTGTTCCTCTTTTTCTGTTTGCTCTCGCAGATGGCTTGGTCGCAAAAACGGCCCACCATTGGCCTCACCCTCAGCGGTGGCGGCGCAAAAGGCCTGGCGCATATCGGCATCCTTAAAGCCATTGATTCTGCAGGGTTAAAAATTGATTACCTCACCGGCACCAGCATGGGTGCGGTACTGGGTAGTTTGTATGCAGTGGGTTATAGCGGCGACAGTATCCAGAAGATATGTGAGAAAGTGGACTGGGACCTGCTGTTAAGCAACCAGGCGGCCTTACGTAACCTGTACATGGAAGAAAAAGATGAGTACAACAAATACGATATCGAAATTCCCTGGGTAAATAACAGTTTCAAAATATCTACCGGCTTTTTAGAAGCGCAGGAACTATGGTTAAAACTGGCAGAGTTATACCACCCCGTTACCGGTATTAGTGATTTTTCTAAATTCAGCATCCCCTTTCGTTGTATTGCTACCGATGTAGGTAATGGTGCGGCGGTTGTACTAAAGGAAGGCGATATCGTTAATGCCGTAAGGGCCAGTATGGCTATCCCCTCCGTATTTACGGCCGTTGATTACGATAACAAAAGATTAGTGGATGGCGGCATCAGCCGTAACTTCCCGGCCAGTGACCTGAAAGATATGGGCGCTGACTACATCATTGGCAGTACGGTAGCAGGCGGTTTATTACCACCCAAAAAAATTACCAATGCCCTGCAATTGCTGATGCAGATCGCATTCTTCAGGGAGGCCGAGGACAATAAAAAAGAAGTACCGCTATGCGATATCTATATTCCCTTTAACCTGGAAAATTATACCATGGGTAGTTTTGGCAGTGCCCAGAGTATCCTGGAAGAAGGGATAAAAAAAGGCCGGGAGTTATACCCGCAATTCAAAGCGCTGGCCGACTCGCTGAATGCCATCTATGGTGTGCCCGAAAAAACACCAATCCGTTTGCCCAAACCAATGAATATTACGATTTCCGGTGTAGAACTGCATGGGTTCAGCAATACCACCACCGGCTACTTTCTTAATACCATGAACCTGAAGCTGCATCATACCTACAGCTATCACGACCTGGCAAAAATGGTACGTAAAGCTTATGGCAGCCGTTATTACAGCCGTATTAACTACCGCCTGCACCCCCTGGAAGACGGCACTTATAAAATCAGTTTCGATGTAACGGAGCAGCCGCTTACATTTTTAAAAGCCAGTATACACTATAACCGTTTCACAGGTATCGGGCTTATTGCCAATATTACTACCCGCAATAAAATATTTTCCAACTCCCGCAGTATGGCCAGTATTAACCTGGGCGAAACCTTCCGCATTAAAGGGGAACACCTGCAATATGTTGGCCGCTCTAAAAAATTTGGTTTTACTGTAAAAACCCAATTGGACAGGTTAGATATAGTGACTTACGAACAGGTGAAAAACAAACAGACAGGTATCTTTAAACAAAACATCTTTGAAGTATCGGAAAAACTGCACTATGCTCCCAGTACAAACCTCACTTTTGGAGCCGGGCATCGCTGGGAGTGGTTACGCTACGCCCCAAGAATCACATCTAATGTGGATTTGAAAGGTGGTAATACCCTTTTCTACTTACTTTGTTTACCTGCGTTATAATAATTTAGACAGGGTTAATTTTCCCCGCAAGGGCCTGAAGATTGACCTGAAAGCAGGCAGGGTTGGCGGGCAGAACGCCAACTTCAAAATATATTATAATGGCGTGGAACCCTCCGACCCGGATTCTACCCGGATAGATGAAAAACCTTACCTGCACACGGCTTTAAATGCCGAAGGTTATTTACCCGTGTCACGCAGGGTAACACTGTTTGGATCAGCGCAAGGCGGTATTAATTTTAATTACCACCGTAATATCATGAACGAGTTTATTGTGGGCGGTATGAGTAAAATATTCCGCAACCAGGTAACATTTGCCGGCTTACAGGAAGGCAGCATCTACTCTCCTGCCCTGCTGGTTTCGCAGATAGGGGTACGCACCGCTATTTTTCCCGGCGCTTATATTACCGGTCGTGCCAATGTATTGTTCAACAATTTTATCAGCCGCAGTTATTTCTTTAACTATAAGGACTTTTATTCCGGTTATGCCCTCACCTTCTCTTACAACTTTGCCCTGGGGCCATTGGACCTGAGTGTAATGTATTGCGACCAGACCCGGCAGGTACAAACCTATATTAATTTGGGCATCCCATTTTAGTATGTAGGATTTGAAGATTTAGGATGTAGGATTTAGCGATTGCTCACCAGGTATATGCTTCTTTTAGTTAAATATTATTTTATTACCAGCAGTTGTAATGCTGATCAGTTTTGCTTGCGACGCTCCGTTCATCGTTCCGTTCGCTAATCAACATCCAGGTGATAAACAAAATAAAAAAAGACGCCCTGCAGCGTCTTGGTATATTTTTACATTGTCAACTGTCACTTGTCACTTGTCACTTGTCCCTTGTCAATTGCTTAAAACCTTGTTCCCAGGTAATGCGGCAGCATAGCACGCCAGGTAGGCCAGTCATGTTTATAATCAGCTCCCCAGTTATCCAGTTCGTACCAGATGCCTTTATCATATAGTACTTTACCAAAGCGGCCACTGGCATCAGGGTCTTCGTAAGCACCGGCACCTGTCAGTATATGGATATGCCCGCTTTTACGGATCTGTTCCAGGGTCT
>CAYUMH010000139.1:0-11877 GCA_964445775.1 uncultured Terrimonas sp. | reverse complement strand
AGTTGAAAACTCAATAAGTTTTTTTTGACCATTCGAGATGTAATAATTTTTCTCTTTGAAGTTGTCTTGAAATGAAGAAAAAAATAATCCCCAAAAATGGTCATCGTATTTGTTCTGGGCTAGATGCTTTTGCTCAATAAATTTTGAAATGGGTATATATCCTTTGTTAATTGAAAAGTCGTAAAGCGGCTTGTAGTCAGAAAACTTGTTTGAGTAGGAGACAAATATTTTATATCCCAACTTTTGTAAATCTATATCGCCATAGTTTGAAAACGCAATTGCTGACATCAATAGAGTCTTTTTTTCTGTGTCTTCTAATTCTTGATTTAATTGTAACTTCTTATACGCCTCTTTGAAAGAAGAATCTGGTAAGACTTTTCTGAATTCTTTAAGTGATATTTGTATGTTTTCTGCCATTATTAAGATGCTGTTAATTCATCATTTAAAAAATTAGCAATTGTTTCAAACGTTTTTTTTTGGATGGAAACAATTATAACGCTTTCAAAAATGTCTTCTGCGACAGTGCTAGTCACAAAATTGGAAACGCTATTCTCTTCAATTTCGTCTGTAATATTGTGATATAGTGTGGAAATAAGAATTACGTTTTTTTTCTGATTAAGATTGAGATTCGGTGCATCATTTGAAAGCAATTGTCTTAAATTTAGTCTACCTTGATTCTCTTTAATCATAGCCGAAATGTCAAGTAAAGCACTTTCCCATAAAGAATTTCTTCTTTCTTGAATCATATTGCTTATGCTTGTTTTTGAACGATTAAGCAACTCAGTATTATATACTGATGAATTTTGAGAACCGTCTTCGCTTCTTCCGGATTTTACTTCCGAATACCAAAGTTTTTTGTTTTCTATGTCGCAATAAATGATGTCAAACCCTTTTTTTATGCTTCTTTCTTCTTTGTTTTTAAGGATTGACAATGAAGTCAGACTATTGACTTGATAATTTATCAAGTTGTGAGCTAGTAGTTCTGCTATCATTCCTTTTTTAATGTCTTCTGTTTTAGGATTATAGCGGTCAAGAAAAGATGTTAGAGTGTTTTTGTACGAGTAAAATTCAGGTAAGCTATCAGCCTCCGCAAAGCCATTCCAAATGCCTTGCAATTGTTCTCGGATAATTTTTTTTAGTTCATCAGAAAAGCTATCAATATAAAATATCGAATAGTCACCTCTTTCTATTGCTCTAACTCCAGTTATAGCCATTACTTTGATTTTTCGTTGTTATTTTTCACACGTTGCAGTATGTTTGTGATTGTTTTATCAATTGCCGTTCCTTACAGATGCTACCCACTTGTTTAGCGATGTAATAAAACCACACACATTCTCCAATTAGAACTGGCTTTGTGTGATTTCTTATTATAAATCATCAAATGGACTTTTGATAATCTGTAACTCTTTGTGCTGACATGTGTGTGAATTTCGGAGGTTTTACTGCTATTGTGTCCCAATGATTCCCGGATAAAACGCAAGTTTGTTCCGCTTTCCAAAAAGTGTGTGGCGTAAGAGAGTGGCAAGTAGTGCTCCATTTTGCCCCGTCTAAATTTTTGAAACGGAGTATTAACTCTTGTCTTTTTTTAAAAATTATGGGAATACGGTTATCGCCTTTGTGGGCTATTAGTTTGGTTGTGTGCATGGTTATGGCATGTTATCTAAAAATGAATGTACAAAAAAAACTATTCCGGAGATAATTATCGCCTGAAATTTTGCTGCCCAACCTTTTAGGGTTAGCGAAGGTGCGAAAAAAAGAAGCAGAACCTGTTCAACAGCGTTCCTGGTGCCCAAAGGCTGCCTGATGCGCAGGGTTTAGTGCGAAGTGCAACGAAGTGTCGAAGCAAAGCGGAGCCGGTAGCAGCGGGAACTGCAGCTGAGAAGAGTTACTACTGCTCAAAGCCCCCGGAGAAGTTATAAGTAATAAGTTTTAAGTTGTAAGTGGCAGCAGGATAAAAGGATGAAGTATATACGGCAGGCTATAAGGTGTAAGGTATAAGGTAGAGGATGAGCCCGGGCATAAAAAAGCCGGCTATCTAACGCAGCCGGCTTTTACTTATAACTTATTACTTATAACGTACTACTTATTTCAACACACCTAACTCCTTACCAATTTTGGTAAAGCCGGCAATGGCTTTATCCAGGTGATGCTGCTCGTGGGCGGCGCTTAATTGTACACGGATACGGGCCTGGCCCTTGGGTACAACGGGGAAGAAGAAGCCGATCACGTAAATGCCTTCGTTCAGCAGTTTGGCGGCAAAGTCGGCAGCCAGTACCGCATCGTATAACATGATGGGCACAATGGGGTGATCGCCGGGTTTAATATCAAAGCCTGCTTCGGTCATTTTGGTGCGGAAGTATTTGGTATTGAATTCCAGTTTGTCACGTAGCTCGGTGGTTTCCGTAAGCATATCCAGTACGGCAATGGAGGCGCCGGCAATAGAAGGGGCCAGGGTATTGCTGAACAGGTAGGGGCGTGATTTCTGGCGCAGCATCTCAATCACCTCTTTTTTACCGGAAGTAAAACCACCGGAGGCGCCGCCTAAGGCTTTACCCAAAGTGCCGGTGATGATATCAATTTTGCCCATTACCCCGCGGTATTCGTGGGTACCACGGCCGGTTTTACCCAAAAAGCCGGAGGAATGACATTCGTCGATCATGATCACGGCATCGTATTGCTCGGCCAGGGCTACAATCTTGTCCAGCTGGGCAATGGTGCCATCCATGCTAAAGGAGCCGTCGGTTACAATAATACGGCTGCGGCAGGAGGCCGATTCTATTAATTTGGCTTCCAGGTCGGCCATATTATTATGCTCGTAACGGAAACGCTGAGCTTTGCACAGGCGCACGCCATCAATAATAGAAGCGTGGTTCAGCGCATCGGAAATAATAGCGTCCTGCTCGCTGAACAGAGGCTCAAATACCCCGCCGTTGGCATCAAAGGCTGCCGCGTATAAAATAGTATCTTCTGTGCCCAGGAAGGCAGAGATCTTTTGTTCCAGTTCTTTATGAATATCCTGCGTACCGCAGATAAAACGTACACTGCTCATGCCATAACCATGGGTTTCAATGGCTTTATGGGCAGCTTCAATTACTTTGGGGTGGGAGGACAGGCCCAGGTAGTTATTGGCGCAAAAGTTTAAAACGGTGCTGCCGTTTACCTCAATTTCGGCCCCCTGCGGGCTTTTAATAATACGTTCAGATTTATATAAGCCTGCCGTTTTAATATCTTCAACTTCGGCGGCAATACGGGCGGTAAATGTTTGATTCATTGCCTAAAATATTTGTTTGCGAAGATAAGCGGGATAGGGCGGCCAAGCGTACTTTTTGTGGTAAAATACCGCATTAACATTAATTAACCCCGTTTCAAACGTTTGTTTTAGGAATGACGAACAAAATTATTTTACCTTTGTTGTAACATTTTAAATGCAACCGGCGTCTAAAATGCTAAACCAACCACTCATGAAAAGAAAATGGCAAATATTATTCTTCATCGCCTCCATTACCACGGCAGGCCTGATGCTGCTGTATGCGGCTAATCCGGCAACCGAGGAATCGAATGCGGAAAGGATGGAGGAGAGCAGCAAGCCATCGAAAAAACAGGACCTGCCCGGCCAGGGTTTCTGGAACATGCTGCCCAGCGGTTTTTCGCTGTCAACAGGTTTTTAATAAGTGCACGTCTTTAAAAAGACTGGCTGTTTTGCCGTAACCTTCCCGGATATATGTTTAAACATTAATTTTTTTTAGCACATAAATAAAGAGCCCCTCCTAGGAGGGGCTCTTTATTTGGTTTGAGTTGGGAGGATTAGAATCCTTTTTTCTGTACGGGGTTGCCGTCGCTGTCCAGCTCTATGATCTCGTAACCCAGCTTTTGCAGTCCGGGTAAAATTTTAGCTTTATCACCTACCAGTAACACGTTAAACTTGTCAGGCGTTAACCATTTTTTGGCCAATGCATCAATCTCTGCTTTGGTAATATTGTTGATTATCTTGCTTTGCTGCTCAACATAATCACCAGGCAGGTTGTAGTTTAAAATATTGCCGATAAAACCTGCTTTCTGGAAGCCGGTCTCATAACGTAAGGCATCACGCTGGCCAATTGCATTTTTCATAAAGGTCAGTTCCTCGTCGGTAATACCGCCGTTTACATAACCTTTAATCTCTTTCATCAGCTCAATCATGGCGCTGTCGGTAGCTTCGGCTTTAATGCCGGCGCTGAACTCAAAATCACCGGTTTGTTTGCCGCCGCTAAAGCCGCTGCGGGCGCCATAGGTCCAGGCTTTATCCTCACGCAGGTTCAGGTTTAAACGGCTGTTGAAGGCGCCGCCTAATACATAGTTCATTAAACCAGCTTTGTAATATTCACCGGTGGCATCGTATTTCAGATCAGTAACATAACCTACGCGGAATTCGGTTTGTGCCGATTTTGGTACGTCCACCAGGTAAATCTTGGTTTTTTCTACTGCAGGCGCTTTAGCCAGGGTTGGTACCACAATATCTTTTGCCGGCAGGTTATTTAAAAAGCCCAGTTTGGCTAATACATCCGCCTCTTTAATATCGCCTACTACCACTACTTCCACCCCTTTCGAGGTAAGGGCATTGTCGTAAAAATTCTGGATATCCGCTAAAGTGATTGCAGCCACCGATGTTTCTGTACCCGATGAGCTGGTGCCCAGGATATGGGTTTTGCCATAATTGATCTTGGCAAATACATCATCGGCAATAGCAGCCGGCTGCGATTTGGACATTTTAAAGCTTTCCAGTACCTGTTTTTTATTACGGTCAAAATCGTCCTGGTTAAACTTCGGACGGAACATTCTTTCCTCCAGCAGTTTCAGGGTAGCATCCAGGTTTTTCACCTGCGATTGTACCTGGAAAACTATTTTATCGTTGGAGTTGTATACCGATACCGAGCTGCCCAGGGTTTGTAACTGCCTGCTGATCTCCTCGGAAGTAAAGTTCTTGGTATCCTCGTTCATCATGGTAGTGCCTAAAGAAACCAGGCCGGCTTTGGACAGGTCATTGGCTTCCATAAAGCTACCACCGGGTATGCTGATGCTTAAGGTTACCGTAGGTATTTCGGTGTTTTCCGCACCAATGATCTTAATACCGTTGGGCCAGTCTTTTTTCCAGTAAGCAGGCACTTTTACCACGGGGTTTGGTCCGTTGGCAGGTATCTTGCTGCGGTCAAAATTATCTTTGGCTTTTACATATTTTAAATTATCGTAGCCATAATCAGGAGCACGGTAGCCGTCCTTATTTACTGTATAGTTATTATCGCCTACAATAAATTTCTCCTGCCCTTTAGGTAAAGCACTTACGTTTAAGCTGTGTTTGTATTTAATGTATTTGTTATACACCCGCATCACATCTTCCTTGGTAACAGCCTGGTAACGTTTTAATAACTCGCCTAACATATTAGGGTTGCCGGCAAAGGTTTCAAAAGCGGCTAATTGCGATACTTTACCGCTTACGCTTTGCAGGCCGTTGATCAGCTGCGATTCGTAACCACCTTTAAATTTGGCAATATCCTCATCGGTTACACCGCGTACTTCAAAACTATCCAGGGCATTGTTCAGTAAATGGAACATGCCGGCCAGTGATTTACCAGGGAAAGGAACTACCTGGAACATGAACTGTCCGGATAACTCTGATAAACCGCTGCTGGCGCCTGCCTGCAGGGCCAGTTGTTTTTTTACCAGCTGCTGGTATAATACCGAGTTATTGCCTTGTCCCAATACCTGCGCCAGGCAAGCCAGTGCGGCCTGGTCGGGGTGGTAATTGGGTACCGTTGGGTAAACCTGTAAAAACAGCGGGAAACGGGCATAGTTATCGGTATAGCTGGCAAAACGGTGTTTATCTAGTGTGGGCACCATCTTGTCCATATTTTTTACTTCGGGGCCACGGGGAATGCTGCCAAAGTATTTCTGTACCAGTCTCAGCGCTTCTGCCTGCGTAACATCGCCACCAATGGTTAATACGGCGTTGTTGGGTCCGTACCAGCGCAGGAAAAAGTTTTTAAGGTCGTTTACATTTACACGGTCCAGGTCCTCAACATACCCGATGGTTAACCAGGAGTAAGGGTGCCCGTATGGGTAAAAATTCTGTGCTATTACTTCCGATACCAGTCCGTAAGGCACATTGTCCACACGCTGGCCTCTTTCGTTTTTCACGGTGCCGCGCTGTACCTCAAACTTCTGCTGGGTAACGGCATCCAGTAAAAAGCCCATACGGTCGGCTTCCAGCCAAAGCATTTTTTCCAGCTGGTTGCTGGGCACAGTCTGGAAATAATTGGTGCGGTCCTGGTTGGTAGTACCGTTCAGTGTACCGCCCGATTCGGTTACAATTTTAAAATGCTGTTCATCGGCTACGTTATCACTTCCCTGGAACATCATGTGTTCAAAAAAGTGTGCAAAGCCCGATTTACCAATTTCTTCCCTGGCCGATCCTACGTGGTAGGTAACATCCAGGTGTACTACCGGGTCGCTGTGATCTTCGTGTACAATAACGGTAAGGCCGTTGGGCAACCGGTACTTCTCGTATGGTATCACCAGCTCGTTGCCTTTTTTGACAACTTTTTCAATAAGTTTAGCCTGGCTAAAGCCTGCATATCCGGTAAAGATTGCGGCCCCGGCCAATAGAAGTAATTTTTTCTTCATGTTGTATTTTCGTTTGGAATGGTTACAAAGTAAGGAAAACCGTATAAAATACAACGACCGTTCGTCATATTATGATTATTTACGGCAAGGTTCTAACCTGTTTTTAATCCGGCACTTATTTTTATTGGGGCTGTCGGCTGCAGTAACACCGGTCGGCTACAGTTCCCGCTGTCCGTTCTACTCCGCCACCCCCTGGCCCCCGAAGGGGTACCCAGGCACAGGCCTTCAGCGGGGTGCCACTGCCATCGGGCAGCCCTTGGTCAAAAAACCAACAGGCAGCTGATAAAAATACACAAATGCTACCGTACAAATATGGCCCGGATACTATAAAAGACAACAGATTTTAATTAATATTGCCCGGCACAACCATCAATGTTTACAAGTCAGGTTCACCACTATGAAAAAAAGTATTTTACTATCGTTCTTACTCCTTACAGGTTTATGGTCGGTTGCCCAAACCGGCGAGGAGGAAAACAATAATATTTTTATTAAAACCCTCACCCGCAATTTTGAATATGTAAAAGGTAACGATGCCAACCCCGTACAGGTAAAAGAAAAAACTACCCGCTCCTATTTTTGTAATAGTTACCGCACCAATGTGGCGGTAACCGAGTTTTACAATAACATGGAAAAGATCGATGTGGTAAAAACCTATATCGGCGGTAAAAACAGTTATCCGTCCAGTACTATTGACGAGTATTATGATGCCAATGGTATTTTTTACTCCGATGCCCGGGTGTTTGCCGTACAAATGCCCATTACCAAACCCGGTGTGGAAACAAAAGTAGTGGTTGAAAAAACAGTGCTGGACCCGCACTATTTTACCAATATATTTTTTACAGAGATATACCCGGTGGAATACCAGGAAATAAATATCACGGTACCCCAGTGGGTGGATGTGGATTTTAAGGAGTTTAATTTTGCCGGCTACGATATTCAAAAAAAACTTACCCAAAAGGGCACGGACAATATCTACACTTTCATTGTAAAAAACCTGCCTGCCTTTAAAAGCGAACCCAATGCACCGGGCAGCACCTACCTGTCGCCACACCTGCTGGTATTAAATAAAACCGCACAGCCTGCAGGCCAGCAATACACTTATTTTAAAACGCTTACCGACCAGTATAAATGGTACCGGCAGCTGGTATTACAGGTAGATAATGATAAAAACCTTATTCGCCAGAAAGCAGAAGAAATAACCCTAGGCATTACAACAGAAGAAAAGAAAGTAGCGGCTTTGTACCAGTGGGTGCAGGATAATATCCGGTACATTGCTTTTGAAGATGGTATTGCCGGCTTTAAACCGGAGAAAGCACAAACCGTATTGCAAAAGAAATATGGCGATTGTAAAGGCATGGCCAACCTGTTAACGGAATTATTATTGGCGGTACAGGTAGATGCCCGCAAATGCTGGATAGGTACCAAACACCTGGCCTACGATTACAGCACGCCCAACCTGGCCATTGATAACCACATGATCAGTGTATGGATGAAAAACGGCAAGCCGGTTTTTCTCGATGCTACAGAAAAATACATTGGCATGGGCGAGCTGGCCGAACGTATCCAGGGACGCCAGGTACTGATTGAGGATGGCGATAAATACCTGCTGGAAAGAGTGCCGGAGAAAAAGTTTGACCAGAATACCGCTTACGAAAAAAGAGTTTTAACGGTGGACGGTAATAACCTGAAAGGGAAAATATCCCAAACCTGGAAAGGAGAAAATAAGGTTTGGTTATTAAACAGTTTAAACAATATCAAAGTCAATAAACAGGAGGATGTGCTGACCAGGTACTTATCCGAAGGCAAAAGTAATTTCGAAATATCCAACCTCACCATCCATAATTTAAAGAACTATAATGAGGACCTGCGCATTGAATATGATGTGCTCTGGAAAAATGCCCTCACCGAGTTTGGCAGCGAGGCTTACCTGGAGCTGGACAACCGCAGGGAGCTGTCCGATTTTAAAATTGATGCCGACAAGCGTAAAACACCCTACTGGCTCGATTTTAAAGAGCATATTGTGATAGAAACCGAGCTGCTATTGCCATCCGGCAAAAAAATAGAAACCCTGCCTGCCGACTTTGAAATAAAGGAAAGCGGCCTGCAGGTGCAGGCTTCCTACAAAGCAGCTGCTGAAAAACTGTTTTATAAAAAGGAGATCATTTTTAACCAGGTGGAAATAAAACCCGATGGCTTTAAAAAATGGAACCAGCATATCGATCAGCTTAAAAAGTTCTATAATCAACAGGTCGTACTAAAATCTAAATAAACCACCATGCAGTTTTACACCCGGTTAGCCCTTTTATGGGTTGGCCTATTCACCATCACCACCATTGTTCCGGCGCAAAGCAAACTCGATGTTCAGTACAAGCAAACGTCGGAAGAGCTGCGTAAAGAAATATGGGCCTGGGATATGCCCGCCTTCAACGTAAGAGCAGTAGATGCCGAATATGCCAAAGTGTCTAAAGTGATCATGGCGCACCATACCGAACTGGTGGCCAGTCAAAAATCGGGCGGCAAACTGCTTACCCGTATGTTTTATAACCGTAAGGAATTAAGCTTTACCGAAATTGTAAGACAAATGGTGAAGGTGAATGATAAAAAAGCGGTGGATGAATATTCCGAATTCAGCTTTACCAAATTTGAAAACTCCCGGGGCTATCGCGGCGAGGATAATGTTACCACTTATCTTGGCGCCAGGGTAATAAAACCCAATGGTACCATTAAAGAAATAGATACCGATGAAGTGGTATTAACCAAAGACAGCCGTAATGAAAAAACGGCCAAGCTGGCCATTGCCGACCTGGAGCCGGGCGATATTATTGATTATTACACAGCCACCGATGTAAGCCTGCGTAATAATTTAGGTACCAAGGAGTATACGGTAATACTGTTTAACGATGCACCGGTACTACACCAATCCTTTCATGCGGAATTCAGCAAACATTTTAATATCAATTACAGCCCCTATAACGGCTCGCCCGATCTTACTATCAAACATATCGGGGATGATATTGATATCAACCTGGAACAAAAAAATATACCCGCTTCAGAAACTAGCTTATGGACATCGGCCGAGCAGCAATTGCCTTTTATCCGCATTTACTTTATTGCCAATAACCAGCCGGGTATTACCAAAGGCAAAAAAAGCAGCGAGGTATTTGACGCTGCCAAAGAAGTATATGCTTATAAATACTATACCTCTTATGTAGAGTCGGATGGCCGTAAATCGTTTAACCAACTGGCAGACGGTATTAAAAGAATGGCTAAAAAAACGGATAAGCCATTTAAGGATATGACGGAAGAAGAAAAAGCTTTGTTTGTGTATTATGCCACCCGGTATATGAAGATCCTGGATTTTGATATCAATGCCATGGAAAGCACCATCAACAGCGGGGAGTATGTTTTTGATGGCCTGGCTATACCCTTGCATAATGCGTTTATTGCCGCCGACCTGCAACCGGCAATCATCATTGGTAATAAAAAGAACGGGTACAAACCGGATGAGCTGATGCGTGTAAGCGACCTGACGGGCATCACCTACCTGCCATCGATAAAGAAATATTTTGCTATTGAAAGTATTTATGATGTACCCTTTTTTATACCGCAGGATATTGAAGGGGCAGAAGTGGCAAAAGAGATCCGGCTGAAATCGAAAGGGTTACTAAAAGTAGGCATTAACAGGTCGGCAGACCTGGCCGATATGATGAAAGCAAAACCGGTACCGGCCAGCACTTCGGCCGATAATGCCCGTATCGATTATTTAAAGATCTCTATCCCCGAGGATGAGAACAAGCTGGCGGTGACGAAGAAAAGTGTACTCAAAGGGCATTATAAATACAAGGCCCAAAGTCTCCTGATATTGTACGAAGATTATTATGAGCATGAAAGAAAAATATTCAAAGAGCCCTTATCATTGGTTGAAAGATTAGAAGACAGCAAACGCGGAAAAAAATATGTGGACGAAGTAAAAGGCGCATTTGCCGAAGCCCGCAAAAAACAAAAACAGGCTTTTATTGATGAGGCCAAAGACTGGTACGAACAGGATGTGACCGATATGAAGGATTTTGGCATTGATACATTGGGTGTACGCCACGATGCGCCTGATTTTGTTTTTCATTCCTCCTTCCTGCTCGATGGCCTGGTGAAAAAAGCGGGTAACAATTATATTGTGGAAGTGGGTAAAATACCCGGCGCTCCTTTTGACCTGAAGCCGGAACAGCGTAACCGGAAACTGGATGTTCATATGCCCTATGCCCGTGGCATTGAATACCATATTACATTGAATATTCCGCAAGGGTATAAGGCGGAGGGCATCGACGCGTTGAACAAATCGGTGAGTAACGAAACGGGGTTCTTTAGTGCCGAAGCCAGGGACCTGGGCAATAACCAGGTGAGCCTGGTTATTAAACGTCATTTTTTAACCAGCTTTGAAAAAAACGAGAACTGGTCAAAAATACTGGCCTTTATAGATGCTGCCGATGAATGGCATAATGCCAAACTATTATTAAAAAAATTATAATATTAAAGACCGGTGTTGCTACCGGTCTTTTTTTATGCAGTGGTTGTAGTGATGGAATAAAAACAGGAAGACCGATCTGCGACCCCGAAGGGGTCGAATGTTAACTGGTAATGAATATATCTAAAAATATATGATGCCGCCGGCATCAGAAAACTTTCTGCTTTTTGCTTTGAGCTTTCAGCATTAATCTCCGCCTCCACAACCGCCACAACTGCTGCAGGAACTTCCGCAACTGCTGCCACAGCTACTGCCGCAGCCGGAGCCACTGTCACCGGAATACTGTTGACGGTCCAGATAGGTGATGATGGGAATGAAGGAAGCTGCAAGGGCGGCTTTGCCTAATAAAAAATACCGCCACGGCGTTTCATTTTCATTACTCCTTGATGGCAAAACCTCGGTTTTATAAATAGCGGGGATAGTTGTGGTGCAGACCAGCGAGGTTAATCGTTTCAGGTAAAAAATCATTATTATCGTCAATGCAATTACAGGAACGATCAACGCAATTACCGGCTTTTCCCTTATGATGCCCGTAGTAATTCTTGTTGTTAGTAATAAAAGCACTAATGCCAGCAGCCAAAAATTTAACTGGAATAAACGGCCGAACAGTTGTGATTTATAAAAATATTTTTTAAAAGCGTTCATGCAGCTGGCAGTATTGCTGAAAACCGGCTTTACGATTAACTGTGTAAGCAGTATGG
>CAYUMH010000138.1:0-11910 GCA_964445775.1 uncultured Terrimonas sp. | reverse complement strand
GTTTTTGTTTACATCACCACCCAGTATATCACTTGCTTTCTTGATCTCTTCGTTCAACTGGGCAATAGTTGCAATACATATCTGTTCCCCGCCCTCTTTCTCGTCAATATAGGCCCCGTTCTCATCCACCGATTTCCAGATAGGCAAAGGCGTACCCCAGAAACGGCTGCGGCTCAGGTTCCAGTCCACCATATTCTCCAGCCAGTTACCAAAGCGGCCTTCGCCGGTACTTTTGGGTTTCCAGTTAATGGTTTTGTTCAGCTCCACCATTCTTTCACGGATGGCGGTTGTTTTTATAAACCAGGCTTCCAGCGGGTAATACAGGATGGGCTTATCCGTACGCCAGCAATGGGGGTAATTGTGTTCGTATTTTTCTACTTTAAAGGCACGGTTCTCTTTTTTCAGCTTCACGGCTATGTCCACGTTCACGTCAACATAGTTCGCATCGTCCTTATAATTTTTTACATAACGGCTGCTGAATTCACCCAGGCCTTCCAGGAACTTACCTTGTTTGTCCACCAGGGTTAAAATGCCGATATTATATTTCTTACCTACTTTATAGTCATCTGCGCCAAAAGCAGGTGCGGTATGTACAATGCCGGTACCATCTTCAGTGGTTACAAAACTATCCGCCATAATACGGAATGGTTCCGCTCCGGGAGTAATTTCATGTATCGCTTCTAAAGAGTTGGCCTCGTAAGGTAATAACTGCTCATAGTGCAGGCCTTCCAGGGCACTGCCTTTGAACTCTGTCAATATTTTCCAGGGTAATAGCTTTGTTTCGGCAGTATAGCCGTCAAAATCACCATTTTCCCCTTCGGGTTTAAAGAATTTGCCCAGCAAAGGCTTAGCCAATACCACGTTCACGGAATTGTGCAGGTAAGGGTTAAAGGTTTTAACCAGTACATAGTCAATATTAGGTCCAACCGTTAAACCCAGGTTACTCGGTAAGGTCCAGGGTGTGGTGGTCCAGGCCATGAAGAACAATTCTTCACCACCGGCCGCATCAAATAAAAACTGCGATTTATTATCCTGTACCGCTTTAAACATGGCCACGGCGCTGGTATCCTTTACATCCTTGTAAGTACCGGGCTGGTTTAACTCATGTGAACTAAGGCCGGTACCGGCAGCAGGGGAATAAGGCTGTATGCTTACACTTTCGTATAACAAGCCTTTTTTGTACAGCTCGCTCAATAACCACCAAAGGGTTTCGATGTATTCGTTCTTGAAAGTGATATAAGGGTCGTTCAGATCCACCCAATAACCCATTTTACGGGTAATATCATCCCATTTGTCTTTATAGCGTAATACCGCTTCGCGGCATTTCTGGTTATACTCTTCTACCGTGATCTTTTTACCGATATCCTCTTTGGTTATACCCAGTTCTTTTTCCACCCCTAATTCAATCGGCAGGCCATGGGTATCCCAGCCACCTTTACGTTTTACCTGGAAACCCTGCATGGTTTTATACCGGCAAACCAGGTCTTTTACAGTACGGGAAATAACGTGGTGAATACCGGGCATACCATTCGCACTCGGCGGTCCCTCGTAAAACACAAAGGGAATAGCGCCGTCTCTGACAGTCACACTTTTTTCAAAACTTTTGTCTTCCGTCCATGTAGCCAACTGTTCCTGCTCCATTGCAGGTAAGTTCAGCACCGAATATTCTTTGTATTTATTTGCCATAGTCCTTTTCCAGCCTTGTTTTAAGGTGTGCAAAGGTACAATTTTATCAGGCAATATTAAAATCGTAAAACGGGTCGTTTACGGGGGTGGTTCAGGGCTGTTTTTAGCCGATCGGGCAGCCAAACCGCAGCAGGTTGCCGCTATCGTCCGTCACATAAAACTCCCGCATACCCCAGGGTTTATCGGCCAGGCCGGCATGGGGATGTACCCAGGGTTTGTACCGCTCATACAGGGCATCAATATCCTGCACCCGGATATATACACTGCTGTTTTCGGCAATATGCCGTTCATTACATTTCCAGCAATGGAGTTCCTGGCCGTTGATGGTAAAAATTAACAGGTCGGGGTATTCATTTTCCAGCGTAAATCCCAGGTTTTGGGTGTAAAAAGCCTTGGTGGCCTCAAAATCAACAGAGGGGAGCTGGGGTACGATTGTGAGAATTTCCTGCATGTTTTTTATTGATAAAGATAGATGGTTACTTTTAGTTCAAAGTTGATAGTAATTATTACGATCCACGACCATTTCGACCATTGTTATTACCTGCACTTATTAAGATTATTTATCACTAACAATAAAAAGATCGTTATTTCAGACAAAACAGGGCATTTTGATTGAAATAACGATCACTTTAATACAAATCTTCCTATAAACAGATTTATCGCCTTACCATTTATTTCTTAGGAATAATAAACCGCACCCCGATATACCCTTCCCTGCCCCTGGTAGGTCCCCATACCGAGGAAGTGTCAAAATACGGACCAAATGGGTCCTGCCAGCTGATAATGGGCTGGCGCTGCCGGTAGTTGAAAATGTTTTCGCAACCGGCATATACTTCCACTTTTTTAAAGTTATAAGTTATCTGGGCATTAACGGTAGTATAGGGTTTGGAATAACCCGGACGCCGGTACAGTGGCGGGTTGGCTTCTGTACCCGGTAAACGCTGTTCGCCATACCAGTGCACATTTACATCGGCATGAAATTTATTGTTCAGCGTATTGTAACTAATGGTGCTTAACACTTTGTGCCTGGGGTTAAAAGGCAGGGCCTGTTTCACCTGGTTACGCTCCTGGAATACATCGAGGTAGGTATAACCTGTTTTAAAAGCAAAACGTTGCCAGATGTTTAATAACAACTCAGCCTGGAAACCATTACTGATACTTTTTCCCGTAAAGTTGCCGATATAGGCTTTTGTGGGATCCGTATCATAATCAGGAAAAACCTGGTTTTGGAACCGGGTATGATAAAAGTCAATATTCAGCGTACCCGAAAAGTTATCCTGCAGGGTTTTAAACTTCTGTGTAAAGTTGATGCCCGTATTCAGGGCTTTTTCGGGGTTTAACGGTTCCGTAAAAACAATATCCCTTGAACTGGCCAGGAGATTGATATTTTCGCTGAAAAGATTAACCGTGCGCCAGCCGGTGCCTATATTGGCCCGCACTACAGTGTTGGGACTAAAATCATACTTAACCAGTGTGCGGGGCGTAAACATAAAGCCCGCGCTGTTATGAAAATCACCTCTTACACCGGCGATCCAGGTAAGCTTGTTATTGAAAAAACGCATGGTATTCTCGCTGAACAGACCGGGTATGTTTTCTGTCCGTTTATACAAACCGGCATAGGTTCTGCCCAGCACCGTTTCTGTAAAACGGATATCCTCTTTCAGTTCAAGGTGCCGGTAACTGATCCCTGATTTTACATCGTGGTTACCATAGTTCAGTTCATGCTGTATATTGGCATATACATTTGTCTGGCGTGCTTTATACCCTACGGTGCCAAAATAAGTATCCTGGTCATGATGAAAAGAGGACACATGTAAAACAAGATGTTGTTTATCATCAAACCGGTAACCGGCCTTCCAGGTTATTTCCGGTTGACTGATCCGTACAGCCTGCCCGTAAACCTTGTTACTGCCTTTATCACGACCGGCATTAAAGTTTGTTTGTCCGCCGATACGCTGCTCCTGCAGATACCGCAGGCCGATAGTGCTGTGCCAGCCCCATTCCTTCTCGTTACCATACTTCCATTTAGTGGATAACATATAACGTGTTAGCAGGGGCAGGTCCAGGAACCCGTCCTTATCACCATCTGTACGGTTAGCCGGCTGAACGGTTTGAAAAGCTGTGAGGTTACTCCATTTGCCTACCTTGAACATGTAGTTCACATTGAGGTGTTTTTCCATAAAGCTGTTCATATACACATTCAGCAACAGCTTATCCGTATGATCCGGCTTTTTTGTTTCTACATTAATCTGTCCGCTAATACTTTCATAACCCTGTATCACGCTGTTAGCACCCTTGGCTACATAAATATTCTCTACCAGAGTACCGGGTACACTGCTGATGCCATAGGTATAGGATAGTCCCTGTATCATGGGCAGGCCATCTATCAGTACCTGGTTATATACACCGGATAAACCCAGTATCCTTAATTCCTTGGAGTTGGTGATAATATTAGTGGTTTGTGGCTGAACCGTTAACTGGGTTTCAAAACATCCTGCCAGGTCGCAGCAGGCCGATTTACGCAGCTCCATCTGCGTGATCTGTTCGGTTTTAACGGCACTGCGGTTGGACATTACGATACCCTCCTTACCGGCAGTTACCACGACCTCCTTTAATTTTTGTTTTTCTTTCAGTTCAAACACCACAAAGCTTTGAGCGGTTATGGTAATTGTATCCGGCTCATACCCTGCATAACTGGCCACCAGCCTATGGTTGACGCCCGTGGCAGGCAATGTAATGCCAAACACACCTTCCTCATTGGTAACACTGTTATGGGTATTACCTAACCAATATATATTGGCCCCGGCCAGCGGTTCATGTTTATCGTTGGTTACTTTGCCGGATATCATTTGCGCCTGTAACAATACAGGCAACAACAAACCGGCAATGCATACAATTCGTTTCATTGAAAAAATTTATAAATCGCATAACCGTGCCTGCTGTCTGCACAGCCGGTCATACCCGTTCATGGCAAAGCCGGAACGGTTATACGATCCTGTAACCAGGCAGCATTTACCTGCCCTTGTAATAAAGTTTAGGGTTTAACCTTGTAAGGCCTGTCTTTTGGGTCTTTGCAACCTTCTGTACCTTCAATAGCAGCATATATCTGCTTTTCGGTTACCAGTAACGGGTTAAATTTTACCTCAAATTTTGTAGTAGCGCCTGGCTTTTCGGCCACACAGCTGGTCACGCCTTCCAGTTTTTCCACGTTACCGGCAATGGTTTTCAGGTCGCCGGAACAGGTAACACCTTTTACTTTGATGGTGGCCGATTTAAGTTGTTTTGTATCGGTAGTTTGTGAGAATGCTGTATTGGAAATAAAGAATAAGGCTACTGCCAGGGCTAATAGTTTAACCAGTTTCATTTGAAATGATTTTATAGTTTAATAAATAGAAAGGGTTATCAAAATAGTTTTGACAACAATGCGGGAGGCATATTAAACTATACGGGGAGGTTGCCAGAAATCGGAACTATACCTGAATATAAAAGAAGACTGATCCGTACTGAAGGTTTTTGCAGCAGCCGGTTCAGGCCTTGCCGGCAGATCAAACTGCCTGTTTTCACAGAGCGAAACAAAAGCACAGCATGCCTGGAAGGGATTACAGGTGTTTTGCCTGTTTTCTTTTCCCGGTGACTCTTCTTCTTCACCAGGCATACAAACACCACCGCAGCAACTTGGTTCAGATGCTGCTGCCATAGCAGTTATACCGGGCTTTATGGCCAGGAATAACATAAAAAAGGCTGCTATGAAAACTATCCATTTCATTACCGGTTGTAAAAATAAACATTTATATAAGAATTCCAATCACTATCCGTATCAGGAGGTATGATCATCAAACAGGACTATTATCACTTACTTACCCTCTACCTCATCATAACCCGTTTTTTTCAAATAACTTTAGGACTTTGACCAACTATTACTTAAAACATGATCATGATAAAAACAGGTATTGCCTCATTTGGCATGAGCGGGAAAATTTTTCATGCACCCTTTATACAGGAGCACCCTTCTCTTGAGCTCACCGCTATTGTAGAGCGTCATAACAATGACTCCCGGGAAAAGTATGGCGATAGTATTTTATACCGTTCTTTTGAAGAGATGCTGACAAATAAAGAACTGGAACTGATAGTAGTAAACACCCCGGTGCAAACACATTTTGAATATGCACAAAAAGCCTTACTGGCCGGTAAACATGTAGTAGTGGAAAAACCTTTTACTATTGACGCTGCCGAAGCAAAGGAGCTGGACAAACTGGCCAAAGAAAAAGGTTTGTTACTGACCGTTTACCAGAATCGTCGCTACGATGGCGATTATGCAGCAGTAAAGGAAGTAATAACCAATGGTGTAATTGGCGATATTAAAGAAGTAGAGTTTAAGTTTGACCGTTACCGGCCCGAACCAGGGGGCAAGCCACATAAGGAAGGCGGCTTTTTAGGTGCCGGTACATTACACGACCTGGGCGCCCACCTCATTGACCAGGCTATTCAATTGTTTAATATGCCCAGTGCCGTTTATGCAGATGTACGCACCATCCGCAGCAGCGTGGTAGCCAATGATTATTTTGAGGTTTTATGTTATTACGACGGCTTTGTCGTTCGTATAAAATCCAGTATGCTCACGTATAAAGCCACCCCTGCATATATATTACATGGTTCAACCGGCTCCTATTACCAGCAACGCACCGATATGCAGGAAGAGGCTTTAGCAGCAGGCGCGATACCTACGCAGGGGGACTGGTGTGCATCGCCTCAACAGCCCGATGGCTTTTTATATACTGCCGCCAACGGTGAACAAAGCTTTACCAGTAAATCGGGCAATTATATGAATTTCTATAACGACGTGTATGCCGCATTAACCGGTGTAGCGCCTAATCCTGTACCCGCTGCCGATGCCATTAAAAGCATGACCATTATTGATGCGGCACTGGAGAGCGACAGGACAGGTAAAAGGATCGTATTATAAATAAACAGGAATGGCAAGCAACAAAATACTACTCACCGCCATAGGGCTCGGTCTTTTTTTACTGCAGGCCTGCTCCACGCAAAAAAAGATCAGTCGCGGGGCAGGTAACCGACTGTTGCAGGACAGTGCTTTAGCTACGGCACATATCGGCATCAGCATTTATGATCCTGCCACCAAACAGTACCTGTATAATTACCAGGGTGATAAGTATTTTGTACCTGCCAGTAATACCAAGATACCTACCTGTTATTTGGGTATGAAGTATTTAGGCGACAGCCTTACCGGTTTGTTATACGGCATACCGGAAGAAGAAGCTTACAGGAAGCAATTTGTCGTGATCCGCCCCACTGGCGATCCTAGTTTTTTACATCCTGATTTTAAGCGACAACCGGTATTTGACTTTTTAAGCATAACATTTAAAGAACAGCAAAAAATACCGGTCACTTTTTATGTTGACGGATCAAATGTAGAACGCTGGGGTAATGGCTGGAGCTGGAACGATTACCAGGCATACTACATGGCCGAACGCAATACTTTTCCCGTATTTGGAAATGTACTGGATGTAAAACTGGTGCCGGTTAACAAGAGACTAATAACTGACAGGGCCGCCTCTTATAATCCACGGTTGGTTTTGTTTGAAACAGGCAATAGTTTCTTTAATACATTAGTAAATAAGGGGATTCCTGGTCCATTTAAAGGTTGGCAAAAAGACAGTTTGCCTAAACTTTCCTTTACCCGGAAAATTCATGACAATATTTTCCTCACCATGCCGGATGAAAAACCATTTAAGGGCACCGAAATTCCGTTTAGTACTAATGACTGCGAAACAGTTACCAGGGTGCTTGAAGATACCCTTGGCATACGTTTTAAGTACATGGCATTTAAACATGAAAACAAAGACAACACTTTTTATTTTGACAATGAAGATGGAGATGTAATGCGGCCTGCCACTATTAAAAACTGGCACCCCATTCACTCTCAACCCACCGACAGTATGCTGCAACGCATGATGTACCGCAGCGATAATTTTTATGCCGAGCAAACTTTGCTCATGACCAGCTTTGCCTTACTGGACAAGATGGACCCCCGTAAAATAATTGATACTATTTTAAAAACCGATTTTAAGAACCTGCCCCAGAAACCAGCCTGGGCCGATGGCTCGGGCCTGAGCCGTTACAACCTTTTTACACCGCAGGATTTTGTTCATATCCTGTCGAAGATGAAAGAGGAGTTTGGTATGCAAAGGATCAAAACAATTTTTGCAGCAGGTGGCAAAGGCACTCTGAGTAGTTATTATAACGATGCCGCCACTCCTTATGTATATGCTAAAACGGGTACTTTGTCGGGGGTGGTAGCACTAAGTGGTTTTATCTATACCCAAAGCGGTAAGGAACTGATCTTCTCGGTGCTGGTGAATAATCACCAGGCATCTGCGGTACAGGTAAGGCGCAGCGTGGAAACGTTTTTAAAGAATATAAGAGAACAGTATTAATATTTTTTCTTCCTTATTTCCTGAACAGGTTACCATCCTTATCCTGGCCGACCAGGTTTTCGGAAAGCAGGAAACGCAGCACTTCGTTAACATGCGCTTTATTATTTTTAATCTGTTGTGTTAATACTACCGGGCTGATGGCTGCTGTAGTCAGTATTTGCATAATGGCTGTTTTGATCTGCTGGAATAAGACAGCATCCAGCGGTATTTGTTTTTTAGCCAGGCAAACATCACAAATGCCGCAATCGTTTATCTTATCATCACCAAAGTAATTACCGATCATCTTTGCCCTGCAAACAGTGGTGTTCTGTACAAAAGCAACCATCTGTTCTATACGTGAGGTAAACACTTTTTTACGTTTATCATAAGCCTGCAGATCCATTTTAAACTCTGCTACGGAAAGACGGTTGCGGAGCCAATACACCTGTGGCTCTTCTTGCTGAGGCTGGTATTCTATTATTTTATAGGCATGTAATTGCAACAGTTGCTCTTTAACCGTTTCAGGCGTACTGCGTAACAGGTAGGCAATTGTTTTTTCAGCAATATTCACCGGCTTATCAAAAATGCCCTCATAGGCCCGCAATAAAGCTTTGATCATCGGCTCCAGCTGGGGTTGCTTCTCTTCAAATGCGTACAGGTATTGTTTGGTACAGTTAAAGGAAACTCTAGAAGGTTTAAAAACCGACTCGCTTAACATGAACCAGCCATCGCTTTGTATAGCCTGCAAAGCATAAAAAGTGTTGTGCGGATGCAGGTTGAATTTTTTGGTAAACTCCCCGATATTAAAATCATAACTCTCGTCCTTACCGCCACCCGAAGGCACCTGTAAGTAATTCACCAGTGCCTGGTATACCTGTTGAATATCCTGCCACGATGGATAACGGATCTCCGGCATAGCCAGCAACTGTTCCGTTTCCTTATTATTGGTGAGTAATACGGCATAGGATTTTTTACCATCGCGTCCTGCACGACCGGCTTCCTGGTAATAATTTTCCAGGCAATCAGGTACACCGGCATGTATTACCAGGCGCACATCCGGCTTGTCAATACCCATACCAAAGGCATTGGTACAAACAATTACTTTCACCTTATTATTGATCCATGCTTCCTGCCGCGCATGCCTTTGCTCCTGCGTTAACCCGGCATGATAATAATCGGCAGCAATCTGCAGCAGGTTTAACTGTTCACTTATGTCGCGGGTTTGTTTACGGGTACGGCAATACACAATAGCCGTACCAGGTACTTTGCTTAATATATCGGCTATTTTAGGAATAAAAACAGTTTCATCAAACAGGCTGTAGGATAAGTTGGCCCTTTCAAAAGATTGTTTAAACACAGCCCATGATGCAGGTTTGGCGTCTGCCATTTGTAAGCTGTCACAAATATCCTGTTGTACTTCCGGCGTGGCCGATGCCGTTAAAGCCAGTACCGGTACACCCGGTAATTCTTCCCGCAGTTTGGCAATACGTAAATATGGCGGCCTGAAATCATAACCCCATTGCGATATACAATGCGCTTCATCAACGGCCACTAGGTTAACGGCCAGGGCCGGCAGGTATTCCAGGAATAGTTTTGTTTCCAGCCTTTCCGGCGATACATATAAAAATTTACAATTACTGTTGCCTGCCGTTCGTAAAACCTTCTCTACCTCCCGGCGGCTCATACCCGTATGTATAGCAAAAGCAGTAATATTTTTCTTACGCAGGTTTTCCACCTGGTCTTTCATCAGGGCAATTAACGGCGATATAACCAGGCAAACGCCCGGCCTGCACAATGCCGGCACCTGGTAACACAAGGATTTACCACCACCTGTAGGCATTAAAGCCAGGGTATCTTTACCGGCCAGTACGGCTTCAATAATATCCTGCTGTAAAGGCCTGAACCGGCTGAAGCCCCAATATTGCTGTAGTATTGTTGTTGGTGAGATCATGTGTAAACCTGTCGCATGATACGACAAATTGTTATAACCCGCGGCGGAAAATTATTATTTCCACCCGCCGGTTTGCAGCCCGGCCTTCCGTAGTTGTATTAGTAGCCACCGGGCGGGATTTGCCAAATGCCTGGGCTTTTATTCTATTGGCGCCAACAATATTCAGTTGTTGTAACCAACGGATCACGGCCGTACTCCGCTGCAGGCTCAGTTCGTTATTCCTTTCCTCCGTTCCTACCGAATCGGTATGTCCCTGTACTAATATGCTGTCAATATTTTCAATATCTGTTTTGGTAAAAAAATCAGATAAAACCGTTTCTGCTTCGGCCTTTAAAACTGCCTTGTTAAAGTCAAACAATACATCACCCAGGCGTAAAGTATCGGTAAGCGGTACCACTACCGGTGTAATGGTAGTAGCCGTCAACGCTTCTGCATCGCGGCCAAATACTACCGGCAGTTTACCCTTTGCATACAAAGTATTATCGAGTAATTTATGGCGGTAATTGTAATTATATATTGCTTTTTTTTGTTGCGTAAAAGCCGTACAAACACCTTCAGTAGGGTCAGCAGGCGTCAATGCAAAATTATCCATCACCATTTCTATTGTCTCCTTCTTATTCACCATCCGTTTGCCCGTTATGGCATCCTCCCGTACAAAAGCGCCAAAGGTTAAATAGGTTTCATTGCCGGTAGCAATAAAACTATATTCAAATTTGTAAAAACGGGAATCCGGTACCGGTGTAAGCTGTAAAATAGAGTCTGGTTTCATGGTTTTAGCAAAAGGCCGGTTGGGTACATAATAATACTCACCGGTTACCACACCCGGCACAAATACCAGCTTTGGATTTAGTTTGGCGCTCAGCAAACCGCTGAAAGTATATTTATTTCCTTTTTTTAAATGACAGGGAAGCATGGTGCCTACAATTGGCGAAAAGCCGGTATAATCGATCCAGTCATAAAAAATAGCGTAGGAATTGCTACCCAGGTTAAGCGTACCTTCTTCCTGCGAATACATCTGGGCCTTTACATCCCGGAGGTAAAACCAGCCTTCCACACCACATTCCGATTCGTATTCGGTACAGGTATTAATATCCTCAAAGCCCCCGTTCAATAACAGGTTGGTCTGGGCATAGCTGATACTTATGCCAAACCAGCTGATTAAAAGACAGCAATAATATTTGTAAGCGGTTTTAATAGGGATACAAGGTAAAAAATTAAATAACAAATAAAGAACAGCAGCTCCTTAACGTTTTTTCTTCTGTTTTATTTTTTCCAGCTGCTGCAAAGTAGCCCGCATATCCTTGGGGGCTTCGGCAACAAATGTTTGCTTTATATTACCCGGTAGCATAATACCCAGGCTGGCCGCATGTAAGGCCAGGCGACCCAGTATGGGTTGCTCCTCGGTATATTTTGACAATTTAAACTTTGGTTTTAAAGCCGATAACAGGATCGGTTTCCCGTCACCATATAACTCATCTGCTACCAGCGGGTAGCCAATTTCTTTCATGTGAATACGTATCTGGTGGGTACGGCCGGTATGTATCCTGAACTCCATCCAGGAATAAGTACCAAAACTATCCAGCACTTTATAATCGGTTAAGGCAGCTTTACCGCTGCGGTGTATGGTCATCATGCCCAACTTGACCGGGTGCGGGGCAATGGGTGCATCCACCGATCCTTGTTCGGGTGCCGGTTCGCCAATCACTATTCCGTTATACAGCTTTTCGGTTTGACGATCCTCAAACTGCTGCGATAAGAATTTATGCGCCTCTTCATTTTTGGCAAAAATGATCACCCCACTGGTGTCCTTATCCAAACGGTGCACCGTAAAAATCTGCC
>CAYUMH010000137.1:0-12091 GCA_964445775.1 uncultured Terrimonas sp. | reverse complement strand
TGCGTACCGCCGAGTTTTTATGGCAGGAAGGGCATACGGCACATGCCACCAAAGAAGAAGCGATTGAAGAAACCGTGAAAATGCTGCATGTATATGCCGACTTTGTAGAGAACTGGATGGCCTTACCCGTGATAAAAGGAGTGAAAAGTGAAAATGAACGTTTTGCCGGTGCGGTAGATACTTACTGTATTGAAGCCCTGATGCAGGATGGTAAAGCCTTACAGGCCGGTACCTCCCATTTCCTGGGCCAGAATTTTGCCAAAGCTTTTGATGTGAAATTCTCCAATAAAGAAAACCAGCTTGAATATGTATGTGCTACCAGCTGGGGGGTAAGTACCCGTTTGATTGGTGCGCTGGTAATGGCACATAGTGATGATGAAGGGTTGATACTGCCTCCTAAAATTGCACCTTTACAGGTAGTGATCGTTCCTATTTACAAAGGCGATGAGCAAAAGAAAATTGTAGACGAAAAAGCAACGGAGATACTGGCTAACTTAAAAAGCCTGGGTGTGCGGGTGAAATATGACGATAACGATAATACCCGCCCGGGCTGGAAATTTGCCGAGTACGAAAAGAAAGGCGTACCCGTGCGTATTACCTTAGGCGCCCGCGACCTGGAGAACAGCCAGGTAGAAATTGCCCGCCGCGATACCAGGGAAAAAGAAACCGTGCATACCGATGGCCTGGCGCAATATGTAGACGGGTTGTTACGCACCATACAAAGAAACATGTATGACAAAGCCAAACAATACCAGCAGGAACATATTACCGAAGCCAATAGTAAAGAAGAGTTAATAGAGCTGCTGGATACAAAAGGCGGTTTTATCTCAGCTCATTGGGATGGTACCGGTGAAACCGAAGAAGCCATTAAAGATGCCACCAAAGCCACTATCAGGTGTATACCCCTGGATAATAAACAGGAAGCCGGTGTATGTGTGTGGTCGGGCAAGCCTTCGGCACAACGCGTATTATTTGCCAGGGCCTATTAGTATTTATGTGGGATTTATAATATCTTACAACCTAAACCTTTAAATTTTGTATGGATAATCAACATGAACCAACCTTGTTTGGATTAAAGTTTGACGAAAATACCAAGGCGGAAATAAAATCCATTGCCACCTGGGCCGCTTTTATCAGTTATACGGTATTCGGCTTCCTGTTCATCTTTTTCCTGGGCTTAATATTTGGCGGGGCCGCCGTTGTTGAAGTTTTTAAACAATCTGGACAGGTAGATGCAGGTACTGCAGGCATAGCCGGAACCATGGTAATATTGGTAGTGGGCTTTGTAATGGCAATTTTTGGCGTGTGGTTTTATTTTTTATACCGGGCTTCACAGCATTTTAAAAAAGCCGTTACAACCGGCAATGTATATTCATTTAACGAAGGCGTAAAATCGCTGAATATCTATTTTATTATTGCCGTGGTGTTTACCGCCTTATCAGTATTTACCGGTTTTATCGGTTTATTTTAAAACAACAACTTATGTACGATCAGCAGGAACAACAACAGTCTATTTTTGACGATGCCGCCCTCGAAGTACAGGAGCGGTCATCCATACTTAAACTATCTAACTATACCCGTATATTCAGCTTCCTGACCCTGGCAAGCGGTATTATTGGTTTAATATCCTATTTCAGGGACCTGGGACGCCCCACACCGGTTATGGTGGAAGGGTATGGCAGCTTTTTTACCGGGCAAACCAGCATCATTTTCCCTATTATCAGTTTACTCATCAGTGCGGTGAACTTTTACTTTTTATACAAATTCTCGCAGATATCGAAATCGGCTGTTGAAAAACTGCACCAGGAGGAACTGAATATCAGCTTTAATTTCCTGGCCACTTACTTTAAGATCACCGGCTTTATCATTATGCTGATATTAGTTGCTGTGGTATTAATATTTCTTTTCTTTGGCCTGGGACGTTTATTGGCTTAAATAATATGGTAAGCAATTTAATAACGGGAGTGTAACCGTGCATGATCATGCCGTTTTACATTCCCGTTTTTATTTTGTAGACAGGTAGTTGTAATCTTTCAGCAGGGTTTCCAAAAACTCGTAAGCCGTAAGGGTGGTCTGGATCTTTAAATGCGATTTGATCTTATCCGATGCGGTCATGGCCATCTCATAATCCCGCTTTTTGGTCGATGTATCTAAAATAGTTTTAATAACATTCAGGTCACGGTCAGTCAGCTGCATCACCATCGGGAACTGCGGTACATAATCGTCCGTTACTTCCTGAAAAACGGTTTCCTCGATAGTCGATTTATTGGTGGTGCGGATCACAATGGTATGCGCCAGCATATCGCCTATGCGTTGTCCTTTTTTGCTTACGGCCACCAGGATGGTATCGGTAATTAAAAAACCAAAGCCAAAAATAATGATCAGGGCTGTTTGCGCATCTTCAAAAGAAGGGGCAAGCACCACCAATATAAGGATAATGACGATCCACATATCGGAAATGCGTAACAGCCAGCGGATCAGGAACTGGCTGATACCGGGCCGGCCGCCGTTTTCATCCACTACTTTCAGGTGTAATACTTTTTTGCCAATGCTTTGTCCGTTGGTGGTAATTTCCAGTATCAGGTGGTAAAGTGTAAGCGGTAATAATAATAATAACTCAATAGCCCACATATTATGCCCGTCATCCTCATTAAAATAATCCATATTGCCTGAGATGGAGCTGAGTATTTTAAGCGCTACAAAAATGTATACTATTTCAATCACCATATCAATCACCAGCGCAAAAAAACGGCGGTGGAACTCCGGGGATTCAAATTCAACATCAATATTAAACGAAGTTGGTATTTTAATAACGCTCATATAGTATCTTAGGCCTGTAAAATACAATTTTATTATATTTTGCAACAACAGTTAGCAGGGATATATAAAAAGTATTATTTTACAACCAGTAAATATTCATTTTTGAGAGAGGCACTGTTTATTAAAAAAAATAGGGATCGCTGGCTAAAGAACCAACACCTGCCATCCGATGACCCGGATGAAATGGCAAAAGATTTTACCCAACTGGTAGATGACCTTGCTTATGCCAAAACCTTTTACCCGTCGGGTAAGGTAACCGGCTATTTAAATAAACAGGCTTCCACCATTTATTTAGGCATTTACAAAAACAGGGTGGAGGAAACGAACCGGCTGGTGCGTTTCTGGAAATACGACCTGCCGCTTACCATTGCGCGGCATTATAAAACCATGTTCCTGGCACTGTTTCTTTTTCTCTTATTTTTTGGTCTTGGCTACTTTATTTCTGCCAACGACGAAAGTGTTACCCGTATGGTACTGGGCGATAACTACGTGGATATGACCATTGATAATATTGAGAAAGGCAATCCCTTTGGCGTGTACGAAAAAGGGAATCCTTTTTTAAGCTGGCTGGGTATTATGATCAATAATATTAAAGTGTCCTTACTTGCATATGCTTCGGGCCTGTTCTGCGGTATACCTACTATTTACATTTTAGCCAGTAATAGTTTTATGGTGGGTGTGTTTGACCAGTTATTTGCCTCCAAAGGCCTGGGGCTTGATTTCTGGCTGGTGGTTTTTGTACACGGTACATTAGAAATTACGGCTATTATTATTGCGGCCGGTGCGGGTTTAATACTAGGCAAAAGCTTTTTGTTTCCCGGTACCTTAAGCCGTATGGCTGCTTTCCGTCAAGGGGCTAAAGATGGGGTGAAAATTATTGTAGGTTTATTGCCCATTTTTATGCTGGCCGCTTTTTTTGAAGGCCTGATCACCCGTTTGTACAATGACCTGTCAATTTTAACCACCCTGGTTACTACATTATCCGTGGTATTTGTAATATGGTATTTTATTATTTACCCTGTTAAATTATACCGTCGCTTTATCAGGCCCGTAACTACTCAAACAACATTAATATCCTAGCCCTTGCAGTACTATCTACTTTTATTTTGGGGTTTACCTGCGGGGCTATTGGCAGTTACCTGCAATCGCTGGCTGCGTAAAAAAGCAATGCCACTGTTGCCGGTAATGCTGTGTATGGTATTACTGACTGGTGGCGCCAGTAATAGTTTTGCACAAACAACGGATACTACAAAAACGGATGTGCGTATTTCGGAAGTGATAAAGGATGAGGAAATCATTGTTAAACCTGTACAGAACGCCGATGAGGAAGAAGAGGAGGACGAAGACGATAAATACAATAGCATTAATGGGTATTTCCGGCCGGTTTATTTTAACGACAGCACCGGTGAAGAACTAACCCAACGCCAGATAGGGGCGCCTGTAAAAGATTCTTTTTTACGGCAAAGCGATTTTTGGTATGTAAACCATAAACCAGATGAAGCAAACTCGTCCTCCGGTGGTAATACCTACCTGAGCAGTATAAACTGGCTGGGTCCTTTTCTATGGATCATCATCATTGGCTGGTTTTTAATTTTTATAGCCTGGTGGTATGTAAATAACGGGCAGGGCAGTTTGTTCCGCCGTGATCCCAAAACCTTTGCCCGCGAAAGTGAATCAGACGAAATTCCTGAAGATATTTTTGCCATTAACTACGCTGCTGCTATCAGTAAAGCAATGGCCGCCGCAGATTATCGCCTGGCTGTAAGGTTAATGTACCTGCAGGTGCTGGCTAATATGCACCACCGTAATATTATTAAGTACAAACAGGATGCAACCAATTTTGATTACCTGATGCAGTTGCACCAAACCGGCTATTACCCGGAATTTTTTAAAGTAACCCGGCATTACGAGTATGCCTGGTATGGCCTGTTTCCAGTTAGCAGGCAGGCTTTTGATGCCATTAAACAGGATGTGGATGCCCTAAACCAAAAGATCAGTTACCGTTGAAAAAAATGATTCCATATTGGCTGCTGGGCATAGTGATTGTTGCTGTTTTTGTACTGGTATTTAAAGACGGCTGCAACGATGGTGCTAATGGCAACAAGACCCTGAACGAAAGGGTTACTTTACGTAAACGCGATAAAATACCTTATGGCACTTACGTAGCCTATAGCCAGCTGGCCAAAATTTTTCCTGCTGCCAAAATAGGTGTTAATAAAGAAGAGCCGGGTCTTTGGGAAGAGCTGGATGACCGTAAGGCCAAACAGGCGCTTATTATTGTTGCACCCTATTTTATGGCCGATGAATATGAAGTAAAACAGCTTATCCGTTTTGCCGAAGCAGGTAATGACCTATTTATTTCGGCCTTTGAGTTCAGTCATTATGCCGAAGATATTTTTAAGTGTAAAAACCGCCTGTCCGATAATATCAGTTTCTCCAAAAAAGTGAACCAGGCTACCTTGGCCACACCACCTTTTACCGGGAGCCGGGAGTTTAAATACAATGGCCGCCGTTTTGAAAATCATTTTACAACTTATGACAGCAATTTTACAACGGTGCTTGGGCGGGGCTCAAGCGGTGAGCCCAATTTTATAGGAATAGCTTATGGCAGCGGCTTTATTTACCTGCATAGTGCACCATTAACTTTTTCAAATTACTTTTTGCTGCAAAATAATAACATGGATTATTACGCCTCCATGTTATCGGTAATACCGCCGGGTACCGAAAAAGTAGTGTGGGATGAATATTACCTGGTAAAAGATGAACTGAATAACAATAGACGTAATAAGGATGATAAGCCTAATTTTTTAAGTGCCATTATGAAATACCCGGGTATTTCCACCGGCCTGCTGTTAGGCGGTTTATTGTTATTATTATACGCGTTGCTGGGTATGCGGCGTAAACAACGGGCTATTCCGGTAATAGAGCGTCCTAAAAATGATTCACTGGATTTTGTAAAAACCATTGGCCGCCTGTATTATGATAAAGGTAATCATACCAACCTGGCGCATAAAATGGCCGCTTACTTTTTAGAGCATTTGCGCAGTAATTATAAACTGGCAACCAGCGAACTGAGTGATGAGTTTGTACAGAAGGTGCAGGTGAAAACAGATGTGCCGCATGCGGAAATAGTGAACATTGTTACCACCATTAATAATTTAAGAGCTGGTATGCATATGAGTACGCAGGACCTGCAACGGTTTTACCTGGCGTTGGAGGAGTTTTATAAAAAAGCGTAAGTAATTAGGTAATTTGACAATTTGGTGATTGGGTAATGAGAGATGATAGTTGATGATTAAGAATGTAGTGGTTGATGATTCATGTCGTGGTTCGCAGCCCTGGTTCGTGTCCCACGAAACACATGCTAAATGCCCTGGTAGCCCTGGTTCGTGTCTCACGAAACACATGCTAAATGCCCTGGTAGCCCTGGTTCGTGTCTCACGAACCATAACGATAAAGTATTAAAAATAATAAAGCCATGATTCGTAACATACGAATCGTATAATAGGTTTAGGAGGACTCAATATTATGGAAGAACAAATATTTGAACAACGTACTGACCTGTCAGGGTTAAGTAATGCCGTATTAAATATCCAGGCGGAGATTAAAAAGATAATTGTAGGCCAGGATGAAATGGTGAAGCTGCTGATTGCTGCTTTACTGGCCGATGGGCATGTATTGATTGAGGGTGTTCCGGGTGTGGCCAAAACCATGAGTGCCAAGCTGGTGGCCCGTTCGGTGGATGCACGTTTTTCACGTATACAGTTTACACCGGACCTGATGCCCTCGGATGTGATCGGTACACCGGTATTTAACCCCCGTGAGTCCAGTTTTGATTTTAAACAGGGGCCTATATTCAGTAATATAGTGTTGGTAGATGAGATAAACAGGGCACCTGCCAAGACACAATCGGCCCTGCTGGAAGTGATGGAAGAAAAACAGGTGACGGTTGATGGCCGGACCTATACCATGCCACCGCCGTTTATGGTAATTGCTACCCAGAACCCCGTGGAGCAGGAAGGTACCTATCGTTTACCGGAAGCACAGCTGGACCGTTTTTTATTTAAAGTGGTGGTGCCTTACCCCAACGAGAATGAAGAGCTGGCCATCCTGTATTAATTTTACTTGTTTGGGAATACCCTTGCCGAAACGGTGATCAACACGGTATTATCAGGTACACAGATCATTGGCTTGCGTGAGCAGATAAAAAAACAGTTGATTGAAGAAAAGCTGCTGGCCTTTATTGCCCGCTTGGTACACCAGACCCGTAACCATAAATCCATTTACCTGGGTGCTTCGCCCCGTGCCTCACTGGCCATCATGAATGCCTCTAAAGCGCTTGCGGCCATGCAGGGACGTGATTTTGTAACGCCCGACGATATACTGCATGTGGCCATACCGGTACTGCGTCACCGTATTATACTGGCCCCGGATAAAGAAATGGAGGGCGTAACAGAAGAGGAAGTAATTAAACAGATTATCAACGGCCTTGACGTACCGCGTTAATTGTTGTTCAAAAATATGCTGCAATCATTTTACATACGTAACAGCTTTTTTATAGTGGGCGCCATTGCGGCCACACTATATTTTATCAGCTATTTTGTGCCGGTATTATACCAGCTGGCAAATATTATTTTGCTGTTGCTGTTATTGGCTGTTGCGCTGGATGCGTTGTTGTTGTATAGCAAAAAAGGCATCTCGGCCCAACGCAAGGTGGCAAACCGCCTGAGTATGGGCGATGATAATAAAATTGAACTGGTTATAAAAAATAATTATGGTTTTAAAACGGGCATGACCATTATTGATGAAATACCCGTTCAGTTCCAGGTGCGTGACTGGAAAGTAAAACTGCAACTGCATGCAGGTGAAGAAAAAAGCCATCCCTACCTGCTAAAACCACTGAGCAGGGGCGAATATGTGTTTAACAATATTAACCTGTTTGCCAATGGGGTATTGGGCCTGGTGCAACGCCGCTATGTTTTTAAAGAACAGCAGGTGACCAAAGTATACCCATCCTATATGCAGATGCGTAAATACCAGTTGCTGGGTGTAAGTAATAAATTACAGGAAGCGGGTGTACGCCGTATGCGCCGCCTGGGACACAGTATGGAGTTTGAGCAGATAAAGGAATATGTACCGGGTGATGATTACCGTACTATTAACTGGAAAGCTACCGGCCGTAAAGGCGACTTAATGGTGAATAATTTTACCGATGAACGCAGCCAGCAGGTTTATTGTGTAATTAACAAGGGCCGGGTAATGAAAATGCCTTTTGAAGGATTAACCTTGCTGGATTACGCAATTAATGCCTCACTGGTGTTAAGCAGTACCGCTTTAGCAAGGCAGGACAGGGCAGGGCTGATAACTTTTGCCGAAACCCTGGACGCATTTGTATTGGCCGATAAAAAAACAACCCAGATGAACCTGGTGCTGGAAACCCTGTATAAACAGGAGACCCGTTTCCTGGAAGCTGATTTTGAAAAACTGTATGCTACAATCCGGCATCGTATTACCAACCGCAGTTTACTGGTATTGTTTACCAACTTTGAATCGCTGGAAAGTTTACAAAGAGAAATGCCTGCTTTAAAAAAAATGGCGCATTACCACCTGCTGGTGGTTGTTTTCTTTGAAAATACCGAGCTGAGAAAGGTTATTGACAATAAAGCGGATAATATGGAGGATATTTATATAAAGACCATTGCTGAAAAGTTTTCGTTTGAAAAAAAACTGATGGTAAAAGAGTTGCAGCAAAACGGTATTTTATCTATACTAACCTCGCCGCAAAACCTTACCATAAACACGTTGAATAAGTATATTGACCTGAAGACAAGAGGGGCAATATAATTACTGGCATGTTTTTATCTGTAAAAACGGTGCTGTTAATAATATAGAACAGTAACCAATACACATCATTTGCAGGCCCCTGCGAAGAACATATTACCAGCTTACCCGATCAGTTTTTTGATGTTATTTTTTTTAACGATGTACTGGAACACCTGGTGGACCCCTATACCGTGCTGGAAGAGATACGCGGCAAGCTGGCCCCCGGCGGAATTGTCATTGCCTCCATACCCAATGTGCGGTACTTTAAAGTACTGTCGGCCTTAATACTGCAAAAGGACTGGAAGTATGAGGATTACGGAGTAATGGATAAAACACATTTACGCTTTTTTACCAAAAAGAGCATGCAACGGATGTTTCATGATGCCGGGTATAACTGTAATGAATTAAAAGGGTTAAGCGCAACACGCTCCCTGAAATTTGTATTGTTTACTTTGTGTACACTTTTTACACAATGGGATGCCCGGTATGGACAGTACGGTATTGTGGCCATGTCTAAATAAACCGGCGTTGCTATTGAGCTGTTAACGGGTGAGGGATGGACGCGGCATCCTTTTGCGAAGCGCCGGGCAGGTGACAGGGGCAAAAGATACAGCGTACAGCCCGGCCCGGGTAACCATGGAACCCGGCGAAGTATGAGCCATTGTGTATGTTGCGCCGGGACACCCCTAACCGCCTACAAGCCAAAACCTTACCCGATTTGCGTTTTTAGTAGTTATAAACAATAGTTTACCCCTTAATTTGTTGTACCTTTGCGCCTTCTTAATAAGGCCTGCGGGCTTTTTTAAAACGGTAAAATAAAAAAGCGGAATATAATATGTTAAGTGTTAAAGACCTTAAACTGGCTTACGGTAAAAGGGTATTGTTTGAAGAGGTAAACCTGAATTTTACAAAGGGAAATTGTTACGGCATTATCGGCGCCAACGGGGCCGGTAAAAGTACTTTTGTAAAAATTTTGAGCGGCGATATTGAGCCTAATAAAGGTACTGTTACAGTTTCTCCCGGCGAACGTATTGCCGTGTTAAAACAAAACCAGTTTGAGTTTGATGAGCATACGGTATTGAATACCGTGATGATGGGGCATAAAAAAATGTGGGATGTAATGCATGCCAAAGATGCAATTTACAATAACCCCGACGCTACCGAAGATGATTACATGAAGGCGGGTGAGATGGAAGCCGAGTTCGGAGAGATGGGTGGTTATACCGCGGAAAGCGATGCCGCTACCCTTATCAGCGGATTGGGTGTGAAAGAGGAGTACCACCAGAGCCTGATGAAAGATATACCGGCCAACCTGAAAGTACGTGTGTTGCTGGCCCAGTCAATTTTTGGTAACCCCGATATTTTATTACTGGATGAGCCTACCAATGGTCTGGATATTGAAACCATCGGCTGGCTGGAGAATTTCCTGGCCGATTATGAGAATATTGTACTGGTAGTGAGCCACGACCGTCACTTTTTAGATGCGGTTTGTACACACGTAGCCGATGTGGACCGCCAGAAGATCAAGATCTTTACCGGTAACTATAGTTTCTGGTACCAGTCCTCCCAGTTAATGGCCCGCCAGGTGAATGATAAGAATAAGAAAACCGAGGAGAAGCGCCAGGCCCTTATTGACTTTATTGCCCGCTTTAGCGCCAATGCATCGAAGAGTAAACAGGCTACCAGCCGTAAAAAAGCCCTGGAGAAATTATCCATTGAAGAAATTGAACCCAGCTACCGGAAATACCCAGGCATTATTTTCCAGCCATTACGGGAAGTAGGTAACCAGATACTGAACATTGAAAAATTAGGCAAAACAGTAGAAGGCCGTGTGCTGTTTAAAGACGTTACTTTCTCTGTAAACAAAAATGATAAAATTGCCTTTTTAAGCCGTGACCCTTTAGCGGTTACCAGCTTTTTTAATATTGTAAACGGTGAGATTACAGCCGATACCGGCACTTACGAATGGGGTACCACCGTTACCAATGCCTACCTGCCACAGGAGAACAGTAAGTTTTTTGAAAAACCCCTGAACCTGATGGATTGGTTAAGACAATTTGTTCCACCACATGTTACTGATGTGGACGAGCCGTTTTTAAGAGGCTTCCTGGGTAAAATGTTATTCAGTGGCGATGATGTAACCAAAATGACCAATGTATTAAGCGGTGGTGAAAAAGTACGTTGTATGTTAAGCCGTATGATGTTGCAAAACCCCAACTGCATTATGCTGGATCAGCCTACTGACCACCTTGACCTGGAAAGTATCCAGAGCTTTAACGAACAATGTACCGAGTATAAAGGCATTGTGCTGTTTACCAGCCATGACCATACCTTTGTGCAAACCGTGGCCAACCGTATTATTGAGTTAACGCCTAAAGGTATTATTGATCGTTTAATGACCTTTGATGAGTACCTGGAAGACGAGCGTGTAAAAACGTTGAGAGAGGAGATGTATAGTTAATAGTAAGAAAATGATAAAAATATGGCGGTAAATAAGTTTTTATTTATCTTAGCCTTACAGTCATCATTGCTACCACGCTGGACCAGCATCCTACCTTTTGCCTGTTAATCTGCCGGGAAAGACTCATTATCCGGGCCGGCAGTATGTCAGTTAACTGATATTCGGGCTGAAGCCAAAAAGATTTTATTAATCCCGCAGCAAATATTTGTTGCGGGATTTTTTTATGGCACCGCATGCAGCAGCCTTCTGCTTTCCGCATTAAGCTTTCAGCTTTATCCTTTCAGCTTTCTGCTTCCCGCCTTTTTCGTAATTTCAATACCTAAACATATTTTATGCAATCAGTAATTGTAACCGGTACTTCGGGTAACTTGGGTAAGGCAGTGGCACAGAAATTTTTTTCCGAAAAATACCATGTATTTGGTACGGTGCATAAGGGGGATGTTTTTGCTGTTGCCAAAGGCGGTGCAATATGGGAGGATATAACCGTTGACCTGACAGATAGTGACGCTACCGTAGCGTTTATGGATACTGTATTACGCAAAAATAAAGACACCAGGGCGGCTGTACTCACCGTAGGCGGTTTTGCTATGGGGAATATTGAAAAAACAACGGCTGCAGGCATACAAAAAATGTTGCAGTTAAATTTTTATACGGCTTTTCATATGGCACAGCCGGTATGGCAACATATGATGCAGCGGGGTACGGGACGGATATATTTGGTTGGCTCCCTGCCGGGTGAGGATACACATAAGGCCAAGGATATGGTGGCTTACGGCCTGTCAAAATCATTATTGTTTCAGCTGGCAGATGTATTGAATGCTTCCAATGATAATAAAGATGTTATTACCAAAGTGGTAGTGCCGAATATCATCAATACACCGGAGAATAAAAAAGCCATGCCGGATGCCGATACTTCCGGCTGGACCGAGCCTGCTGCCATTGCTGATATTATTTATGCTGATTGTATCAATGCTGTTGATAATGGTA
>CAYUMH010000136.1:0-12220 GCA_964445775.1 uncultured Terrimonas sp. | reverse complement strand
AGGTGACCGGCCACCGCAACAGCTGCCAGCGCATTTTCCATATTGTGCTTACCGGCTATCTGTAAAACAAAGGGGCTGGTGTTAATTGTGAACCGGCTTACAAAGCCCTGCTGGGTATAATCAGCAGCGGTATAGCCCACAACTGTTGTATTACCTGCATCTGCAGACACAAAATCATTATCACTGTTCACCGATAAGGTTTTGGCATAAGCATTACCCTGGTTCACGATAAATACCGCACTGTTCTGTTTAAAGGTATTGAACACGTCCATCAATACATCTATCTCTTTATGATCCTTATCTACATTTAATAACAACCCGATGGCCGGTTTATACTGTACAATAGAGCCGTCGCTTTCGTCGGCTTCAATAACCAGCCAATCCCCTTTGCCCACTTTGGCATTACCAATTTTACCCTGTTTAATCAGGCTTACTAATCCTGCACCGCTGATAATGCCAGGTCCCAGACCGGCTGCCTCCAGTATATCAAATAACATCGCGCTGGTAGTGCTTTTACCGCTGGTACCACCCACTGCAATTGTTTTTTTAGTAGCCGCGATCAGGGCCAGCAACTCCGAACGTTTAATGATGGGGATATTCAATGCTTTGGCCTTTTGCACTTCGGCCACGGTATCTTCTACGGCAGTGGATACCACTACCAGGTCAGTGGCATGGGTGATACCCGAACCGTCCTGTACAAAACATTGTATACCCTCCTGCTCCAGTTTTTGCTGTACATCATTGGCTGTCCCGGCCGCAAAAAAACGATCACTGCCGGACACCTGCTTACCTATGCCCTGCAAATACTGGGCAATTGCACTCATTCCCGCACCCGCCACACCAATAAAAAAAGGCTGTTTCACTGCTGACAGATCAATATTCATAAGGCAATATTAAGTGAGAAAAATCAGATGCTAAAAAAAGAACGCAGATTTCCGCAATTTTAATTTCACCATATTTATCGGTTATGATCATTGTTAATTGTGTTACACTGATCTTATACAATTTCAGTGCATGAGTTAAAGGAAAAAACATTATTTTTAAACAGGTATTTTACATGAACATAACAGGTGGTCCTACGGATGCATCTATTAGTTTTATCGAACCCGACCCGAAAACAGCAACTGATGAAAACACTATTATTTACTTTATTATTCCTTTCAGCTACCTACTCTTTCGCGCAAACAAGTACCATCCCGGAAAGTATTAAATCGGCATTTGAAGGAACCTGGCAGTACACAACCAAATATCAAAGCAATACGGTGATAATAAAATTTGAACCGGGAAAAAATTATGCCCTGTTTACAGATATTGGCAGCGGTGAAGCCCCCGCCAGGAGTTTCCAGACCACGGTGAAAGGTAACCTGCTGGTTATTCCCGGGCAGCCCGGCCAAAACGATTATGTAGAAATGAAAGTGATAAAGGGAAATCTGTATCTGAGCACCCAGCAGGTAAGTCAGGACGAAAAAGGAAATATCGGGAGAACCGGTAGTATTGAAAAAAGAACTTTTAAAAGAATAAAGAAAGGTAAATAATCATACTAAAATAAAAATAAAGGTCAATGATCTTTATTAAAACACTGCAAACGATGAACCACTTTCTTGTATTTAGGAGCAAGCTAAATTACCCGCTTAAATTTAGCCTTACCAATAAAACAAACGGATCCTGGCTGGCTGTGGGCAGGTTTATTACTGAACTTCCTGCCGCACCCCTGGTATATGAAGATGCGGGCAACAGCAAGGTATCCTATGAAGATTTGTTAAGCCTTGATATAATTGAAACCGTTGGCGGCGGTGTATTATTCAGCGAACGCTTCAAGGATCTGATAATAGTGCTTGCTAAAAACGATGTGCAGGTATTCCCCGCAACATTCACTTATAAAGGAGTGAACAATACCAGCTATTATGCTATCAACATTTTTAATACCGTGGATTGTTATGATTTGAATACCTCCGTATATACCAAACACCCTGTTGACGGTTCTTTAAAATTTTCCAAAGCCACTTTAAAGATAACTCCCTTGGAAGAATACGGGTATGAATACCACATTGTCCGTTCCGTAGAAGATAATAAAATTATTGTTTCGGATATATTTAAACAGCAGGTTGAAGCCGCTAAAATTAATAGCGTGGGATTTAAAAAGTAAATAAAAACAGCAATGACCATTCTGGAATTTCAAGACAGGCTCAATACTATTTATCAAACCCTGTTTGATAAAAATTTGATGGGAAGTAATCATACTGCAACTACTTACTTTGATGCACTGCTGCCATTTATAAATGTTAATGACCATCCTTTCTTTACATTCCAGGAAGAAAACGATGATATCATTCAGTTCAATCTCAGCAGCCGCGATGCAGATTTATTTATGGTGAAGAAAAGTGAGATGCAGCAGGAAGACCCAATTGTATCTATCATGGAAGAGCAGGATTGGGTCTCTTACGAATTTAACCTCACTACCCTGCTCCTTACTGAATATGTTGACTGGGTATCAGTACACGCAAACAACAAGCTTACTATACCGTTCACCGGTTACGGTATATATGTCCCCGTAAAAAAACACTGGGACCAGTTTTTTAACCCTTTTTCCTACCCAAATAAAATATGGATTGGCAAAGAAATAAAATCAGTTATATACATTCAAAATGAGACTGGCATGCTGACCTGTATGACCAATAATGTTGAAACATTGAAACAGGCACAGGAATTTTTGATTGAAAAATAAGCATATGCAGGAAAAAATCCGGATCATAAGTGAAGAAATAACAACAGACAGCCTGAAAATGGTTTTTTATATTGAGCTACTCAAAAAAAGCTTTCCGGCAACATTATTGCTTGACGAAGTTGCAAATACGAAAAAAGATTATGCGCAGCTTTTGGAGAAAAGTAAACAAACCCTCGAGACCTTGTTTTATACAAATGAAATGGCAAGGATCACCAATGAGGTCGCTATTGAAATAACGGAAAGTGCTTATGAAGGCGAATTAAAAATGCAGGAGTATGCTGATTTAAAGGGGGACCTGGCTATCAGTGAAATTCATTTTTTTGAGGAAGACCTCCTGATCATTTTTGTTTCTCCGAAGATCTTTTTAAAAAATGCTATTACTGTTCAGACCGACTATTCATTAGCCATCCAGGACCTGAGCATTGATATGTAGCATAAATGAACTGAATAATACAAAAAATGGATATAGTAAAACATATTAAACAACATACAAAAAACTTACAAGACCTGTGTGGCCGTTTAACAGCATCACAACTAAAAGATGTAAAACTGGCTGTTATGGGGTTTTATTACCTGTTACCCGGCTTTGAAGCCGTGATCAATAAATACATTAAGATCAGTATTACCAAAGAAAAGTTAACGGCAGATATGATTAACGGGAACCTGGAAAACTATCAAACAGCCATTGAAAAAAGCAATGCGGACATGGACGAATATGCAGCTGACTATGAAGAACCCGAAGCCATGGATATCTTTATATTGGAAGCATTGGATAATGCGGTGGCGGATACGAACAGTCCAGCAAACCTGGTAAGTCTATTTACCGGCGTGATCAACACACTGGATTATTATGAGAATTTTTCAGATGAACCCAAATACTGGAATAATTTACTGGAACAGGAACTGGTATTCCAGCAAGAAATATTGAGTAAAGTGGAAAGCAACAAACCATTATCCGCTTCGGTTTACCAGGAAAGGTATACCAATGTTGACTTTACGGCACTTTAAATTTATATGCTACGGCAATCTTAAACTTTTATGAAAACTTTAGTCTCCATACTTCTTTTACTATTTTTTATTCAGGTGAATGCCCAGGACAAACTTGTCAAAGACATTGATTTTGACGGGAAGAACGATACCGTTTATGTCGATATAGACGAATCAGTTATTGTCTGCCGCCTTTCCATGCAGCAATACAAGCCGGTAAAAAGTCAGCCAATAGAAATTTTAAACCAGCAAAGCGGTATCAGTGCTACCAAAAACGGTTTTGAATTTTACAATCACTGGATGCGTGCCGGGTATCACATCCAGTTCCGGTATGATAAACAAACTAAAAAGATCCGCCTGATCGGCATGAGCCGTTACGAATTTGGCCCGGCCAATAATGATGGCAGCGGCGAATCAAGTGTCAACCTGTTGACCGGCGATTATATCGGCGACTGGAATTATTACGATCACCTGGCCAATAATGAAAACGGGGAACTAATAAAAATACCGACTATCAAAACAAAAATGCGGTTTGACAAAATATACTTATCTGGTTTTAGTGATAAAGTTTATTTTGATTTTTCCGGAAGATGTGCAAAGCTTTATTACAAACAGAAAAAACTACTCATGTCAAAATAGAACACATGGACAGTTACATGGAAGAACTCATGAAAAGCGAAGACATACACCGGGTTACCGACGAAGCAGGTAACCTGTATGGTATCCGCGTGTTAGGCAGGGGCGAAAACCTGTTCTTTATGGAAAATGATAAGAGTTTGATCTGTACGATAGATGCAGAACATGGCGCCATATTTACCCGCTCGGTAAAAAAATGGGATAGTATTGAAAAAAAGATGAGTCCCAAAGAAAGAAAAAGAGTGGTTGGCCTGATTGAACAATATTATAAAGTGTTTTACAACCGCAACGTGGTTTTGATAGATGATTATTAATACAACCAATCATTGATGATGAAAGCAATACTTCGGTTAAAAACAAATTCCATTAAAGATTCGGAATTGTTTTATTGTAAAGACCTGGAACTTTTTGATTTTTACCAGGATTACGGTATGAACACAATCTCTTTAGTTGCCAAAAACAATCCAGGTTTTATGCTTTTATTGACAACAGGCGCCGTTCCTTTTACCGAAGAATACCTGTTTGAACTCCAGACAGACAACTGTGATGCGCTATTTGATACATTAAAACAAAAGGCATTCACCACAACCGGGCGTTTATTAAGCACAGCCGTTTTTGAATACCCTTTAGGTAAAAGTATAGCTTTGGAAGACCCTTCCGGCAATAAGTTCTTATTATTTGAGGAGTAAAATAAAATACCAGGTCATGAATCATTTAGAACAATATTACCCGGGGGAAGAAGACTGGACCATATTTGCGGACCTGTACAGGAATATACCGGGCACTGCTATAGTAAGCGAACTGGAAAGTAAATTTAAAGACCGGTCCATTGCTATTGTAATAGCAGGCATATTAGGAAATACTTCCCTGGAATGGATCAATAAAAAAATACCGGCCCTGGATAACCTGCGCCCGGTTGATTGTGTGGATGATCCCCGGTTGCAAAAAAGATTGAGAACAATGTTAATGCGGATGGATCTGTAAGCTATTCATCAAAAAAATAATAAATAAACGTTCATGGTATTTGACAGTAAAAAAATTGTTTACAGTTCCGAGGATAACTGGGATGAGTTGGTTAGCATTACGTTTGTTAACAATGACCAATATCTTTCCCTCAACGCTTTAACCTATGAAAACGAGATAGAAATTGAGTTAAACGACCAGGCTAATTATATAAGTGTAGACAAAACCGATTTCAGGTATGAGTTAACAGCAACGGCACTGCATGTTATTGTAGAAAAGCCCATCGTTGAACATAATTTTCCTGGTTTAAAATTTGTTGTAAACTACAAAGCCGGGGAGTTTGAGCAATTAAAAAGAGCCATAAATGCATTAATCGGGAAGTAAGGAACCCGGAAAGAAATAAAGCTCCGGGAAAAACATATTGAGATCCATAACAAGAACCCAACCCAAGATATGTATAAAGTAGTTTTTAAGGCAGGCTTTGCCCACGCATCAAAAGAAGAGAAAGACAAATATTTTATCGTGGGGCTTTCTGAAGATGAGTTTGATTATGATAAATATATCATCTTTCAAAAGTCTTATGACCCAAAAGAACCGGCTGATATTTTTATTGACTGTAATGGCGACCAATGCGTAAATTGTTGCACACATATATCGGTCAGCAATACCGCAATGCTATTACATGTAGCGGACAGTGAAATAAGTATAGACATTGACCAGTTAACATTACCAGTAAACTTCAGGGATTATCTGAAGCATATTTTCGGCAACCTATTGGAAATAAAAGATTGATTAGATATCATAATTAAACAAAACAGCGACCGTTATTCATTTTGACTAAAATAGCTATCAGGTACAGCAGCTTGATAAAAATGATGTAACGGCTTATAAAAATACCCTGAATTGTATGTTTAGAATTTTTGCCTTTTTTATTTCCATTGTACTGTTTTCATGCCAGGGGGCTTCTGATACTTCCCCATCATTGCCAGATAGTGCTGCGACAACAAAGACAATGCCGGTACCGGAAAAAATGTCCTGTGAGCAACTTGTATCCGCCATTGTAAAGTCAAGTAACGCCGTAGCATTTACCCATTTCAATGATACCCTTGTGCAAGCCCGCCTTGATTACCTTACAGCAGACAAAGCCACTATTAAATTGTATGTCCTCAGTGATATTTCGGAAGACCCGGCCCAAAAAAAATTAACAGAAAATGCCGTGGGCTGGTTAGAACTCCACCGGCAGACCAATCGTCTTATCGACATCACCAATGACCTCGATAGACCTTTGATTTTACAGTATGACACTACCCTTCTACAAAAACAGGATTTTTTCAAACTATGTGGAAATACCGGGGCTATTGCCAAACCCGGCACCGGCTACGAACAAAGAGATGTAATGCTGGAAGCGGATATAAGATTTAACGGGAAGCTGAAAAGGTTTTTTACTATGGCTGAGTTTGAAAAAGTTTTCGGCAAACCCGACAGCATACAATTGCTGTCAGCTGAAACGCCCTGCATCACCATTTTTGATACCGAAGCTCCGGATGATAAATATTTGTACAAAGACGGCTCCCGCTTTGAAACCAGTAAAGACCGGGTGGCAGTAGATGAATTCTGGTTCAGGAACGGGAATTTTATTACCTATAAGGGAACCAGGATAGACGCCAATACCACGATGGATGATATAAAAGAATTATTTCCCACCGCTGTAAACGAAAGGCTGGGAATAGACAAAGAAGGAAAGCGCTGGGTAATTCAACTAAAGGAAGACAGGGAAGGTATTGCTGACGGGCATATCAAACTATTTTTCAAAAACGGAAAAGTAGATTTTATGCACTGGTGGTTCCCCTGTTAAGTACCCAAAAGACGGGGCAAAAGAAAGAAAACGAATATTATTTGGCAGCCGATTCAATAGCTGCACACACTTATATAAAAAATATGATGAACTGGAATAACTATTTAACAGAAGAGAAGAGCCCGGTTACCGGTTTTGCACATTTGGGTGTGCTGGAAGGTACTGTAAGCGGAATTTTTGATTTATCGACACTACCTGAAGACACGAAAATATTGGAAATGTCTACGCCGCTTAAAAAGTTCAGGTTGACATACACCAATCTCGCAGCTTTAAAAGGCAATCCGGCTATTGAAGCCATCAATCTGGGTGAAATGGATGAGGAGCGCCTGGCCGTATTTTCAACATTGCCCAACCTGAAATATCTTCATATCAGTGTAAACAAACAAAATGAAATTCCCAACCTTGCAGGCTTAAAAAACCTGGAAGTCTTAATTCTTTCAGGCATTAAAAAGGTAGAAAACATCAACTTTCTGCAAGGTCTGACCCATTTAAAAACCCTGTACATCTACGAGTTAAACAACCTGTACGATTTAACACCCTTGTCATCTTTAAGCAACCTGGAAGAACTACACCTGGACCATGGCAAAATGAGCGGAACAGGACAAGCCGTAAAAAGTATGGAACCGCTAGCAAAACTTACCAATTTAAAATACCTGGCTTTTATCTTAAATGTTGAAAAAAAGAATTATGATATCACACCATTGCTAGCATTGAAAAAGTTACAAAAACTACATATCCTGCCGAGGTATTTAGACAACGGGCAGCAGGAAAAACTTTTGCAGGCGCTGCCATTATTGACATCCTTATAATGCTTGAGAAAAACAATAAGAGCATCCTTAATTATTATGAAAAGAAAAATATTAAAAGAAGTATCTGCCGTTATCCTTTTATCTATTATGCTGGTTTCTTGTGGACAGGAAGTAAAAACGAATACAGCAACGGAACCCGGGGATACCATAAACACCAAAACCATTGAAGAACCGCCTGGCGTTCAATCAAATCCCGCACCTGTTAAAACGGGAGTAGCAATAGAAAAAATTAATGCACAGCAGTTCGCTTCCGCTCAACAACAGGCGAAAGCAAATAAACCGGTTGAGAAAATCACAGATTTTAAAGCCGTGCAAAAGCGGCTGGCGGGCATTGTAGATTTCCAGGAAGCGGGCGATCACCTGGGTGTAAAAAAAATAAACTTCCGCAATGGAACCACGTCCGATGATAAAGATCAATTGGATGAATGTTCTTTCGTAGCCTATTTTCCTGCGGAAGATATTCTGCTGCTCGAATGCGGACACACCACCGACAGAAGCTTTGATTTGTCAACAAGGAAAGAAACTTACGATACCGGCAATCCCGATCTTGTAACAACCTCCCCTACCGGGAAATACAGGTTGAACAAGGTTTTTGAAGGACAGGAATGTTTTGAGCATTTCCTCCAGGAAAAAAACCAAAACAAATATCAAAAGATATTTGAACTCAATAAACCTTTTGAAAAGCAATTCAATAAATGGCTTTGTGTGGTAGAAAAAGAATTCTGGACAGACGATTACACACTCTACTTCGGCCTGGTTACCCAATACAAAGAAGGCGTTAATGAGTATGAATATTACAAAGTGAAAATAATTAATCAATAATGTATGCCGGATACCATTGAAATTAAATCATATGAGACGATTGAAAAAGCGCATATTGTCTTCTACCTGGAAAACAACGGTTCCTCATGCGGCTCGATTGACTTTATTTCGGGAAAGATCAATTTCAATATTTCCTGCAACAGGTTTATATTTAAAGGAATGGAATATAGTAGAGAGCTGACACTTGACTATAAAGATGAAAGCCTGGTTTTTACATTCAGTAATAAAAAAAAGCTATCAGTCAATAGCAGTAAAGGCATTTTTGAAAAAATGACAGCCCATATTCAAACTTACGGGCATGATGATAACCAGCATATAAAAAATTCATTCTTTAATAACTAACACCGGTGTGCGGCCTTTGAGCCATTATTCGGATTAAACCGTACAACATTATGGCCAGACAAATAGCTGAATGCCCCGTTACTGCGAATCCCGATAAGGTAAGCCTGCACCTGTAACGCTTAATTTGAAAGGCTTAATGCAGTTATACAGTAAATATGAACAGATGGAAAAACAAAGTATTCAACAGGCAGATTATCCGAAAAGGGAAAAAAACTTTCTTAACGCAATTACTTCGGAAGATAGTTTCCAGCTAATTATTGGCAATGATGGCAGTAATACCTTGTTATTATGGCAGGATGAGTATTATATGGAAGCATATTTAAATCATTGTGAAACACCCATAACATTGAGTAAGACCGATACGGTGATTTTTTTAAAATGGATAAAAGAATATCACCAGGAGATGAAGTTTTCCGTTCATCCGGTATGGGGGCAACAAAATCCTGAGTTAGACAAAAAAGGACTGACAGAAAAAATTATAGCCAAAATGGAAAGTGATGGCGATTTTTATGACACACTAAGAGAAAATAATTTATTATGAGAATGGGAGAAAACGGTAATATAACTTCAAAACTGTTTCGCCAGGACATAAGAAACGAAGATGTCAATCAGGCATTTGAAAAAATATTTGGCATTACAATAGAAGATCTTTTGTCTGGGTATGCATATGATGAACTGGATGAATGGCCTGTTGAAATAGAGAACAAGGGGATTATGATCGGTTTTATTGCAGAAACGATCAAAGTACCGGCTCAAATAGCATATATCGATGTAGATGTTTATAATCATCCTCAACATATTGTTTATTTGGTGAAACAAATTCCCGTTAACACTCCTTTTAAAAAACCAGCAGATATTGAAACGCATTTAATGCCTTTAAAAAATTGTAGAATTTATTATTCGCTTTTTAATCTGCAACAAATGGAGCGAATAATATTTCAGTATGAAGATTTGCGCTATGAATTATCATTAAACAAAGAAGGTGTTCTTTCCAGGATAAGAGTTTGTATTGCAGAGAATGAATCAAGTATCAATATGAAAACCTATTATCTTTTTGATAATGGATAATAGGCCGGGATCCAGCCGTCTTGCATATTTACCGAAACCTGTTTAACGGCTCTTTTTTAATATTTAAAATAAAAACATATTAGTAGGCCGCCTGTCAATTAATATAATTAAACCCTGTAAAAACGATGGATAAGGAATTGATTCAAAAAATACACGACAGACAACATTATTATGAAAATATTGAGGCGCTGGAAAAGCACCTGGATGAGTATTTCGACAGTGATGAAATGACCGTTTTCCATGAGATGCTGTCACTGGACTTTCATTTGGATGTTTATTTTATCCAGCCGAAGGACAGGGATTTTAACCTGCTGATCACGGTGGGTATGAGTTTACTGGAAATGCAGGTTCCTGAAAGTATTGAGAACAGGGACAACTATGCTTTTGCTGAGCTCATGCTGATACTGCCCAAAAGCATGGAATTCAGCAAAGTATATCCCAGCGGGGATAAACATGACTGGATCATCGGTATGATGAAAGACATGGCCCGGTTTCCGCATCACCAGGATACATTTTTAACCGAGGGCCATACTTTACAGGCATGGAACAATATTGCCGATCCATACGACGAGCATACAGCTTTTACCGGTTGTATTCTCCTGCCTTCTGCAACATTTGATGAAGATTTTATGCAGCTGACAGTGGACAACAGAACCATCAATATTTATAGCCTGTTTCCCTTATACCCGAACGAATTAGCTTATAAAATTGAAAATGGCTACAGCAAATTTTTCGACTTACTGGCTGCCGGTGATGTAGCTGAGATGTTTGATAACCAGCGTAAAAACCTGCTGAAAGAACAGGCTTAATCCTTCCAGTAAAAATTGTACAACTTATTATTCTATGAAAATAATAAAAATAGGCAGGGGCAGTGTAGACATTCAAGTTAACGGGCATTTATTAAGCTTACAGGGAGAAGCCATGTTGCCTGAACAAGCTCCTGAAAAATCTGAATACGTACTTTATAAAAATACGCTGCATTGGAAAGAGAGTGGTGTTCATCCAAGCCTCAGCGAGGAAGAACTCTATGCGTTTTTAGAAGAAGAATTTTTAAAAAGAAACCTACGTTTAATTATCGAATAAGATGTTACCAGCTCAGCATGAACCATACCAGGGATTAATTAATACTATTCAGCAAACCGAGGCCAGGTTAAACGAAGATGCCCCGATCCTGAATGAGAAAATTGATATAAATAGCCCGGACTGGGAACAAACAGCGATGCGTAAAATGGAAATCTTTGGCGAAAGAAATAAACCTCAAATACTTGATTGTGCCAACTTACTGGCAAAGGAATTTCCACTCATCGGGAACAAACAGGCAAGGGATTATATCTTACAGGAAATCCGCCAAACAACAATTTTAAAAAACCACCTGACAATATATACCCCTTGCAACACGGAACTAAACTTCAGCAGGGCAATAATTCTCTTTATACTTACCGACCTCAGCATGGATAGCAGGGATTGGATACTGGCACTTAAAGATTGTACCAATGAAGCATTCCAAAATAAAATAGATGTAAAAAAAATCCTGTCATCCCTTTTATTCCTGGCCAACGATTCCGATCATCATGGTATGGGTTCTGCAAAAGACTTTATCCGTGATATAATCCGGGTGTACGAATGATACAACACACAACATCATTTCCAAATTATCTCCTTCCAAATTGCCTAATTCTCTCTCTTCTGTTTATTTTTAACGCATGAAGCAGATCTTCGGATACATTGGTCAATATGCCAGGAATTTACATATAGCCAGTTTTATTACCTGCACCGTTTTACTGGGTATTGGCGTTTTTTTTAATTACCATTCGGGTGTTGACCGTTTTATCAGCAGGCAGTCCTCCGTGCCTGTAGCTTTTCTTTACAGGTACCTGCTTTCGCTCACTGCTTTTGCCCTGCCCTACCTGATCATTGCCCTATGGCAGCAACAAAGCTTTTTACTAAAGCCGAAATTACTGTTACTGCTCCTTATTGCCCCAGCCAGCTTTGCCTTTAAAACGGAATGGGTAA